>NZ_JALDSX010000100.1 GCF_022748595.1 Brevibacterium sp. ZH18
CGATGTCGCGGCACATCACCTTGGTCGGGATAGCGGGATTCGAACCCACGACCTCCTCGTCCCGAACGAGGCGCGCTACCAAGCTGCGCTATATCCCGTGGCCAGGAACTACTATAGCGAGGGTAGCCCGATTCGAAAAATCGGGTTGGCCGATCGCCCGCAAGTGGAAGGAACGTCTCATTGGCACTCACTGCCGAGAGCATCACGACAACAGCCCTCGACATCCTTTCGCGCTACGGACTCGGCGATCTGTCGATGCGCAGGCTGGCTCGTGAACTGGACGTTCAACCATCAGCGCTCTATTGGCATGTGAAGGACAAGCAGGAGCTGTTCGTCCTCATCGCCAAACGCATGAACACGGAAGTGGACGCTCGGTGCCCTGCCCCCTCCGATCCTTTGGCTGCGGTGCTGGCATTGCGTGAGATTCTTCTTACCTACCGCGACGGGGCAGAGATCATGCTGCTCGGGTATTCAATCGCCCCCGACGAGGTCACGCCTGCATCACTGGCTGTTCAATCTCTCGGCGCTGAGACCTCGCAGGGAATCATGGCGCATGCTTTGGGCGCAGTCGCCATCGAACAGAACCGCAATCTGTTCGACATCGAAACGTCAGATAGCGGTGAATTCTTCGCCGCCGCCGCAGGACGACTGCTCAAGAGCCCAGCTGAATGAAACATGGCATTTGCCCGTGAACCAGGTCAGTAGCATGGCTATATCTAGCGAGGTCAGCCGGACCGTTCTTCGGTTTCGCCTGCAGACACCGCTTATGGCATACTGATCAAGCACGTACGCCTGGCTCTGTCCTTCGGTCGTGCAGTGGGGCCTATAGCTCAGTTGGCTAGAGCATCTCGTTTACACCGAGAGGGTCGGGGGTTCGAGTCCCTCTGGGCCCACCTTTGAGCATTTGATAGATGTCCCGGCGAGAAGGATTCCTTAAGTTGAGCCCTTTTCTTTGGCCAATCTGTGTACACTCCATTTTCGAATGTTGTGGTCTACAAGCGTCCAAAGCCTCCGCGCCCGGGTCCAGATCGGGATGGAAAAGGCGGAATACTCGTCGATAATCGTGGCCATCTACGCATCACTGTGTATGTGTTGGACGACCTTTATGTGAGCACTTGATCTGGCTAGCATCTGTGCGGCGCATATCGTGGAAGCCTAATTGAGACTGGATCCCTCCCGATCTTTTGGCCCACGCCCGCTACGAACCACCTGAGACACCGTCGCTGCGACCTTTCGGCTTCGGCCCAGGAGAATCCCCCATGATGGGGACTGATGCAAAGAAGGGTGACAGCGTGAGTGTCATGCTGCGAGAGCAGCTGGCTCTATGATTGCTTCGTACTCTACTGGTGTCAATCGACCC
>NZ_JALDSX010000101.1 GCF_022748595.1 Brevibacterium sp. ZH18
ACTAGGATTCCGCAACCTCACCCATTACATCGCCAGATGCCTACTCGAATCCGGCGGATTCAGGACAGTCCTACACTCTTATTTACGATGAGCCGCCAAATGGGCCTATGCGAGGGTGTATGCCAGCGAAGCCGACCGTGCGGAAGCCTACGAGGCGTGGGTGCATGACTATAATTTCCAACGCCCCATACCGGTATCGGTGGCCGCACACCCTCAGCTCGTGTTCACAACCTCACGGGGAAGTACACCTAGCGCTGCGAAAGTGATGCGTCTTTGGAACGCTACGGGAGGGCATAGCGGACTCCTATTTCGCTTAGACTTCGTTTCCCCGAATCCTCAAGGCCTCTGGCGGCGGGCAATGGGAACCAAAGAGATGCGATGCGGGGTAGTCCGGAGCCAGGCCCGCATAACATCTGTGACGATTGGAACGTCCACGACTGCAAGAAAACCATTATCTGAAGAGTGAAGCATTCCCGCAGCAAATGCGTCCCTACCCATTGGACTTTCCATGAATTCCAGGTTCGCAACATGAGCCGCGTACAGATTTTCGGGAGTCTTTCCGCTCGTCCACGACACCGAACCAGCAGAAAATTCATGCTCCAGAGCAGAGCTATTTTCGCAAGGCCGAAACGGGCCTTTCATCGTAAAATCTCTGGTTCTCCAAACATTTGCATCATTACCGGGAGTTGAATCGACAGATTTTACTCTTATCACGGGAGCGCACGCTCCGGCAGTTGCATCTGCTCCGACATAGCCGGTTACGCCTAAGCGACCAGAGTGCACCTCGCCGCTGAAAGCGTGTCGATCAAGCAGGATCGCTGAAGGTTCTTTCGTGTATCTATTGGGCCACGGTTCACCGGAAGCGTCAGGAGCGCGCGAGCCATCGGGAGTCGTTGACTGCAACATGAGAAGAGCTCCAGTGACCGTGACATTCACATATCCAATCGCATATACAATTTCTTCACCTGCTGACAAGTGTCTCCTAGCGATTTTCTACGAATATTTAGAAGTATATTATAGCGGCATTAATCTCGATGTCAGGTCATTCGTCGATCACGTAAACCCAAAGTGCCCAGCGGTCCGCGGAATCCGCACCCTTCTTCAGGCATTTAGTGTCGAAAATCCGGCTCTTCATAAATAGGGCGGTGCGATAGCCACCCTCAAGCAGCGCAAGAAACGGGACCCTGGGTGCAATGATGTAGGTGTTCAAGACTCCATC
>NZ_JALDSX010000102.1 GCF_022748595.1 Brevibacterium sp. ZH18
CGACGAGACTCATAGATAGTCCCCGCGTAGCCAAGGGTCGTGCCTCACATAAATTTCCCCGCCAGGCTCTTCACCCGGGGACATAGACACGACGACGATGGGGTCATGGTCGACAAGGACGTTTCCATGAACACCAGAATCGAGATCACGAAGAAATACGCCACCGCGTATGCCAAGGCCGGCAGGCAACAAAAGTCGGCCATCCTCGATGCCGTCACCGACATCACTGGCTGGAACCGCGACCACGCTCGCCAACAGCTCATGCGTCGGACTCGCCAGCCCAAGGGCAGAGCCAACGCCACCGTGGCCGTGATCGATCGACGCAAGACTAAGGCCCGTAAGTACTCCTACGACGCGATCAAGATCCTGCAGTATGTGTGGTCAGTTGCCGGTGGAATCTGCGGCAAATACCTCGCCCAAGCTATGGTCGATCTCCTCAACTCCCTCGAAGCCCACAACCACCTCGTGCCTGGCCAGGGCCGCTACAGCACGAACGTACGCGACGAGCTGGTGTCGATGAGTCCAGCCACGATCGACCGATACCTGGCACCAGCCCGGGCGAGAGACACCCTGCGTGGGAAGTCGGCAACGAAGCCTGGCACACTGTTGCGCAACTCGATCCAGGTTCGTAAGGCCGGTGATGAAGTCGAAGCCGAACCCGGATTCTTCGAAGTCGATACCGTTGCCCACTGCGGACCGACGTTGAAGGGCGAGTTCATCCGCTCGGTCAATTACACCGATATGCACACCGGGTGGGTCTACACCCGAGCAGTCAAGAACAATGCTGCCGTACACATTGTTGCCGCGTGCACTCATTTCGTTGAAGCGGTGCCCTATCTCGTGACCGGGCTCGACTTCGACAACGGTTCAGAGTTCATCAATCACGACCTCATCGACTGGGCGGCCCAGCGGAAGATCTTCTTCACTCGCGGCAGGCCTTATACGAAGAATGACCAGGCCACGATCGAGTCAAAGAACAACCATCTCGTGCGTCGGTACGGGTTCTACTACCGCTACGACACGACAACCGAACTCGGACTCATGACGACGCTCTGGGCACTGGTCAATGACCGGTTGAACTACTTCACTCCGACGAAGAAACCCACCGGGTATTCCACTGATTCGGTGGGTCGTCGCAAACGTGTTTATGACACCCCGCGGACCCCGTTCGTGCGTCTGCTGGATTCCGGGAT
>NZ_JALDSX010000103.1 GCF_022748595.1 Brevibacterium sp. ZH18
GGGTCGATTGACACCAGTAGAGTACGAAGCAATCATAGAGCCAGCTGCTCTCGCAGCATGACACTCACGCTGTCACCCTTCTTTGCATCAGTCCCTCGCCGAGGTCGTAGGTCGCTGTAATCTGCCGGCGGGTAAGTTCGACGAGCGAAAACTCTTCGTCGAACCACGTAATCAACGCGTCCGGCTCATTGCGAGCCAACTTCACCCATCCTTCGACGTACTTTTTGTTTTCGCCGACCATGACGCATCGCGACCACACATCGAATATTACCGACGCGCAGGAGAAATCGATTGTCTTGTACCAACCGTCTCGACAGTCTGATGATGTAGAAGTTTAAGAGGTGGCATAAGTTCGCGGCTTGCGGCCATCGTCCGCGCAATAATCAGGGCTGGATCGAAGATCTCACCTTTAACAATCAATGGTGTACGGTCATTCACATGTTAGCAATCGCGATCGTTGTCATCACCCTCGCCCTCGTCTTCTACACGCTCGGAGTCTGGGCGGAACGGATGCAGTGCACCCTAAAAACTTGGCACGCTGCGGCTTTCGGAGCGGGTCTGGGATGCGATGCTTTCGGCACGTTCCTTATGAGTCGCATCGCCGATCAAACAACCGGTTCGGCAGGAGCTTTCAACACCATCATGATCTGGACCGGCGGTCTCGCGATTGCCCTGATGGCGATTCATCTCATCTGGGCGGTCCTCGTTCTCGTCCGAAACCGCGAAACCGAGAAAGTGAGCTTTCACAAGTTCAGTCTCGTTGTGTGGGCGATTTGGCTGATTCCCTACGTCACTGGGGCCATCGGAGCCATGGGGATGTGACCGAGAGCCTGCAGCTACGATAGACCTGGGCCGCATCCCTCCGCGGCTGGACCGCTACCGGAACAACTTCCAGAGCTTGTCAGGCTTACACCACTACACCCCTTTGTAATGCCCCATGTCGATATGCCCGCGAAATGTTTCGGATGCCTCACAAAGATTTGCCCGCGAAACTCACCCTTCTTGACTCGCACACCCGCACGACATCCGTCAGCGCCGAGGGGAACGATGCCAGATATAACTGCTTGGTCTTCTTGCTCGAGAGAACTAGGGCATGTCTCCTTTATTGGCGGAGCCATGTCAGGATCGCGCTGATCACGACGGCCGCTCGATAGGTGATGGCGAGCTTGTCGTATC
>NZ_JALDSX010000104.1 GCF_022748595.1 Brevibacterium sp. ZH18
CGGCCCCTCGTCATTTGTGCTGTCGTTTGTGCTGTCGGCGCAGAGTGCCTGGTTTGCGACGTGACTCCTCGCTCACCGCGCGTGCTGTCACTGCTCCGGTCGAGGAGTTGACCAGCCGTGCAGCAGGCCCAATGATGGATGAAACCCCTCTCGAGTCAGGAAGCATCGGACATGCAGGACTACATCTTCACCCTCGAATGCGACGAGCGGCCGGGTATCACCCACGCGGTCACTGGAGTCCTCCTCAACCACGGCGGTGACATCAAGGAGTTCAAGCAGTTCGACGATCAGTACTCCCAACGACTCTTCCTCCGCATCGACTTCAGCCTCCAGGACGAATCTGCGGAGGCAGTTGAGGCTCTGCGCGCTGACTTCGACGAGATCGGTGCGAAGTTCAATGCGAACTCTCGGCTGTGGCCGCAGGGGGAGAAGCGTCGGGTCCTCATCATGGTCTCGAAGTTCGAGCACTGCCTCAATGACCTGCTGTTCCGGGCTCACGCAGGGGAGCTGCCGATCGAGATTGTGGCCGTGGTCTCCAACCACCCCGATCATCGCGAGCTTGTCGAATGGCACCACATTCCGTTCTTCCGGATCCCGGTAACCAAGGAGACGAAACCCGACGCCGAGGCGAAGCTGCTCGAACTCGTCGACCGTTTCGAGATCGACCTCGTCGTCCTCGCTCGCTACATGCAGGTCCTCTCCGACGATCTGGCCCGCGAGCTGACCGGCCGGGCCATCAACATCCACCACTCGTTCCTGCCTTCGTTCAAGGGTGCCAAGCCCTACCACCAGGCCTGGGAGCGCGGGGTCAAGACCGTTGGGGCGACCGCGCACTTCGTCGACAGTGAACTTGACGAGGGCCCGATCATCGCCCAGCAGGTCGTCGACGTCGACCACTCGTTCGGGCCGCAGGACCTCGTCGCCGCCGGTCGCGACGCCGAATGCAAGGCGCTGTCCAATGCCGTGAAGTGGCACTGCGACGGACGCGTCTTCCTCTCAGGCAAGCGCACAGTCGTCCTGCGCTGAGCCCCCTTCGTCGAGCGGACCAGTTGCCGTCGAGC
>NZ_JALDSX010000105.1 GCF_022748595.1 Brevibacterium sp. ZH18
TTGGTCGTGAGCAAACTGGTACCCGTATGCAGAGTCCTCCGCGCCCGATACAACGGATCCGCAGCTCGTCCCCGATGCCCAGTTGTCTCCTGCTGGACGCGACGACGAGCTTCGTCAAGGGCATCACCAGCAAGCTTGACGACGTGGAAGGGGTCCATGACTTCCACAGCATCGGGAAGTTCCTCCGCGGCTGCGGTCTTGAATCCAGAGAATCCGTCCATCGCGACGACTTCGATCCCATCACGCCAGGCCTTCGGGCGTGCGGCTAACCATTGCTTGAAGACTTGCTTCGACCGTCCAGGGACCATGTCGAGTAGGCGTGCAGGTCCCGTGGCCTGGCTGATCGGGGTGAGGTCGATGACGACGGTGACGTATTTGTCTCCCCGGCGAGTGTGGCGCCACACGTGCTCATCGACACCAATGACAGACACACCGTCGAAACGATTCGGATCATTGATCAGCAGCCGGTGCCCTTCGGCCAGAACCGCGGAATTCGCGGTATGCCAGGACACCGCGAGCTTGTCAGCGATCCCGGACACGGTGTCGTGATCAACGACGAGAGCACGCAGTGCCCAATCGAGTCCGGACCGGGAGATCTTTGCCCGGGCTGGTGCCGCGGTCGTGGTGTCCTGGCGCCACACGTGGCCGCATTCGATGCACTTGTAGCGACGCACTCGAATGTGGAGTGTCGTGGGCCGGTGGCCGAAGGGTTCATGTGCCAGCCGCCGCAGAACGGTGTCGCGGATTTCGCCGTGGCCGCCACACCGGCGGCACCAGTTATCGGTGGTGTTCGGCCGGCATTTCAGGATGGCGTTTTTGGCGGTGATGTGTTGGCCGATGCAGGTGAGGTCGAGGTCGTTGAGTCGGCAAAATGTCGTGAGGTCCGGGGTCGAGAAAGTAGGCTTGGCCACGTCGAGGTCTTCCGTGTGGATTGTGTAGGAACTTCCATCATCGGAAGACCTCGACGTCTATCCGGGCAGCGACTCGCTGTGTTTGAAGATCACTGACCTACACTCTCGTTTACGAAGAGCC
>NZ_JALDSX010000106.1 GCF_022748595.1 Brevibacterium sp. ZH18
GATGTTGTCTTGCCGATCGCCAATGAACTCGACCCCGTTGAGGGACAGTTCCCCGACTCGATGATCAAGCAGATGGCCGATATGGGATTCTTCGGCATCCTCATCCCCGAAGAATTCGGTGGCCTGGGACTCGGTGTCTTCGAGTACTGCCTCGTGGCCGAAGAACTCTCCAGAGCCTGGATGTCCGTTGGTGGGCTCCTAGCCCGTGGCAACGGGATGGGTGGCGGGTTCTCACCCGAGCAGGAAGCACGATTGCTGCCGAAGGTCGCCACCGGCGAGTATCTCGGTGCCTTCGCCCTGTCCGAGGCCGAAGCCGGTTCCGATGTTGCCAACATTCGCTGCAAAGCCACCCGCGCCGATGACGGTGGGTGGGTCATCAATGGCACGAAGATGTGGTGCACGTTTGCTGATCAGGCCGACTACATCATCCTCTTCGCTCGCACCTCGACCGATGAAGAGAAGCGTCACCGGGGGATCTCGGCGTTCCTCGTGGAGAAGAACCGCGGCGAGTTCCCTGAAGGTATGAGCGGGACTGCGGTGAAGAAGATCGGGTACTTCGGATGGAAGACCTGGGATTTGAACTTCGATGACTTCCATTTGCCTGCAGAGGCCCTGCTGGGTGAGGAAGACCGTGGCTTCTACCAGGCCGTGTCCGGTCTTGAAGTGGGGCGAGCCCATACTGCTGCTCGTTCGATCGGTTTGGCGCAGGCGGCACTGGAGGACTCGATCGCGTATTTGAAGCAACGGGTCCAGTTCGGTCACCCTCTGGCGGATTTCCAGCATCTGCGGTTCAAGGTTGCTGACATGGCTGCCCAGATCGAGGCCTGCCGGGCGCTGATGTATCACGTGTGCACACAGATTGATTCCGGTGCCCGCTGTGACAAGGAAGCCGCGATGGTGAAATACCTCGCGGCGGAGATGGCGGAGAAGGTCACCTCTGAGGGCGTGCAGATCCATGGTGGTGCCGGGTACACGAAGGACTTCGCGGTGGAGCGTCATTGGCGTGACGC
>NZ_JALDSX010000107.1 GCF_022748595.1 Brevibacterium sp. ZH18
GCGTTGTCATACGAGTCCCCACGCGACCCCACAGATGCCACAATTTCGGACTCCGCCAGGGTCTCGCCATAGCGAATCGACCGGAATTGCACCCCGCGATCCGAGTGATGCACCAGCCCGGAGACGTCTTCGCCGGCCCGATACTTCGCAGCGAGAGCCATCGTGAGTGCGTCCCTGGCCAGCGACTCCCGCATATGGTTCGTCACCTGCCAGCCGACGATCTCCCGGTGGAAGACATCAAGGATGAACGTCGTGTACACCCACCCAGCAGACGTCGGAACATACGTGATGTCCGCAACCCACAAACAGTTGGGTGCCGGTGCTGCGAACTCACGTTCGACGAGATCATCCGGACACTCCTCAGCACGTGCTGAGGCCGTCTTCGGCCGCTTCCGCTTCCGCCGGATCCCGTCAATGCCCAACTGGCGCATCAACCGCTCCACTGTGCAGCGGGCCACCGGACCGAACTGGTCGGCGTAGTCGCGGTTGATCGCCTTCCACATCTTCCGCACTCCATAGCAGGAATAGTTCGCCTCATAGACATCCTGGATGACCACCATCAGTGCTTGGTCCCGACGGGCCCTGGCTGATGGTTGACGCTTCTTGTAGGCGTAATACGAGCTCACAACAATTCGTGCAGCAGTCCCGGACAGGGCGCGCACGATTGGCTCGACTCCGAACTCGTGACGATGATCGTCGATGAAAGCGACGATCACTTCGATGGGCGGTCGAGCTCCGCCGCGAAGAAAGCCGACGCTCTCTTCAAAATCTCGTTGGCCCGCTTCGCTTCGGCCAGCTCAGCCCGTAGCCGACGGTTCTCCGCTTCCAGGTCGACCGACTCGGCCGGTGTGGCTTTGCCGGAGTCCTTGTGCTTTCGCACCCAGACTCGCAGGGTTTCTTTACTCAGACCGAGTTCGTTCGCAACACGGGTGATCGCTCCGTTCGCGGTGTCGGGGTCGGCCTGGGCATGGATGACGAGCTCGACGGC
>NZ_JALDSX010000108.1 GCF_022748595.1 Brevibacterium sp. ZH18
GTGTCATTGCGACGGTCCTGGGTGTAGTTGGGTTTGTCGGCGCCGCGGTGGTGAAGTTCGGTATTCGCCTCACCCGCACACCAAATGGTAGGTCTTAGTAGTACTAGGCAAGAGTCAAAGCGGTGCTGGGCTGGACAGATCTGTCAGCGAACGCAGCCAACCGTTTAGCAGATTTGTGAGCTCGCATACCCGATAGACATCCATCGTTAGCTGCTTCGTCCTTGTTGGCGGCCCCCTCCGCATCGTCGACACGGACGGGATGTTTATAGACTCGTGCTCACTTGCGAGTTGCGGTAGAGACTTCACCGAGTAGAGCATCGGATGCATTAAACATGCCGTAAGCGCCGTCTACGAGCGTGTACTGCTCTCCCTGCATACCGAGGAAATATACGAATTCTTCCTTGTCCTCGGGGGGTGCGGTGAGAAAGTCCGTTGGGCTTCCGCAAGCGTTGTCCCACGAGAAAGTGATCGTGTCACCTGGGTTTATCGTTCCCTTGAAAACATCCTTTACGTGAGTTTCTGCCGAACTCTCACCGGCCTCATTGAGGTCCCCGACGATGACTGCAACTGACTCATCGATTAAAGCTTCAACATCAGGATCTTGTGCATATGCCCCGCACGAAACCACCTGGCCTCCCTCCGGCTCAGAGCTGCAGGCAACCGTGAAGCCTAGTGTCAGTACCGCAGAGAGAACCACCGCAGTTCGAGTAAAAACATGCTTCACAGGTGCTCCTAGTAGATGAGATTGATTCCAGCTACATCACCCTTGCCAAGGGTGCGCTGCGAAGTTTCACATGTATTCGATTGAGGCTTCATTACCTGTTTAGTCGACATCGCAACGTGGCCGAGGCCGAA
>NZ_JALDSX010000109.1 GCF_022748595.1 Brevibacterium sp. ZH18
TCACCGAAATTGTTTGACCACGTGCAGGTCGTTGCGAGATTACTGGAAGTCGCCGAACCCCAACCGACAACGTTTCTCGAGTCACGCTTTCCGCAGCCGTTCTTTGCCGTCACCGCCGGCGTTTTCGACGTTCCGTCAACATATGACTGTTTCGCACCTGAGTTGATCGTCTTCCCGCAGCGCTTGATGGTCCCCGTCCACGTCTTCGCGCCAGCCTTAAACGCTGCAAGGCTCGATGCTTTGGCATTCTTTGAGTTGTAGTACCAATTGAAGGTAGCTGGCTGCCTCCACCCGTTGAGCTTATATGCGCTGCTCGAGCAGCTAGCCTGGATACTCACACCGTCTGGTGCGATGGTTTCAGCTTTTTCCGCTTCGATTTGCTTCTGCATGGTCACGGCCGCTCGATTACCGGACCATTCGCCGCCGATGTCGACCACGATTCCCTTGGTGTTGTTCGAGACTGAGGCATCAGGTGTCTCCGGTTCGCCTTCGACTGAAACCACGCTGGACTCGACAGTTTCTCCCAGCGCTGGAATTGTCATCTCTCGGCCATCGTCAAGGAGCAGGACGTCTCCTTCTTGCGCGCAAGTTGAGTCAGCGAGTTCTGCTGCATCGATCGCGCCTGTGCAATCGTCGGCAGGATCCGCCTGTGCGGCCTGAGGGATCGCGGTTGCAAGCAGAAGCGTGGAGAGCGTCAAGACGGATGTTGCTATTACACGACTAGGGCGTGTCTCCTTTATTGACCATTCCAGGACTGGCACGGTGGAGACGTGACTACACAGCAACGACACCGAGTCTTCACTGATGAGCAGTG
>NZ_JALDSX010000010.1 GCF_022748595.1 Brevibacterium sp. ZH18
AGGAACTTCCATCATCGGAAGACCTCGACGTCTATCCGGGCAGCGACTCGCTGTGTTTGAAGATCACTGACCTACACTCTCGTTTACGAAGAGCCCATTTGGCATGAGGAGTCCGGTTAATCGCTCGCCCTTACCATTCGTCTACGATCGATAGGGTTTCGTCTTACGGTGTTTCGCGCCCTCACCGAAAGCCTTAGCAAAGGCCCGTGGCCGGTAGCAGGATCCGTTATCGGTCATCACTTCGGCGACCTCGACACCGATGTTCGCGAAGAAATCGTCCGCGCGCCGCCAGAGCCCGGCAGCAGTGCCCTTGCGCTCACTATCGAGAATTTCGGGGTAGGCGAGCCTCGAATAGCGATCGACAGCCGGTAGAGGAACCGATATCCGCGCGACCCCTTGGCCCCGGCGTGGACCGTTCACAACGTGTCGAGGAAGTACAGCTAGGGCGTATTTCTAAAGGTGGTTTTGGCCTCATCGACCCAGGCTTGAGGTCGTGTCGCGTGATGTGATCTCTGATGAGGCATGGGCGGTGATCGGTCCGCTCTCCCGAACGCCAAATCGACCGGGCGGTCTCCGGTGAATCGCTGCACGATGGTCGAAGCGACGGCGCGGTGGTTCCGCAGGGGCGCGCCATGGCGGGAGCTGCCAAAGCGGTTCGGGGAACTGGAACACGATCTACTAGAACTTCAACCGGTTGGCCGGGCAAGGAGTGTGGGCGCGACTGCTGGAGAAGGTGCAGTCCCTCGCGCATCAGTCCGGAGACCTAGACTGGGTCGCGTCGATCGACTCCACGATAGTCCGTGTGCATCAGCACGGCACCACCCGTCCGCGCACCACAGGGGCTCTGTCAAACTACAAAAAGTTCGGGTTGGCCGCCATTGAGCGGTGTGAGAACACCGCCGTTTTCCGTTAAACCTCACAGGCCCGGCTCGAGAAGCCGAGTGTTTTCGCCGGCGTCTACGCTGACAGCCGGCATGGCACGACCCGGTTCCCGGATTTGTCGCTGAGACAGGTTGCTTACAGCCAGGTGACTCTCAACCACTTCCCGGTGCAACGCGGTGCAACACGGTGCGCAAGGGCTCGTCTGTGACTACTCGGCCGAACCGAGCGCATTCAGTTCCAGGTCGTCGAACCTGGTCGCGTCAGTGGCCGACGAGGCCTTAGCGGCCGAAGAGCTTCGAGAAGAGGCCTTTCTTCTTCTTGGGCTCGTTCGGCTGCGCTTCGTCGGAAGTCTCCGACTCGTCCTCGCGCGGGCTCTCGTCTGTCGGTTCCGAACCGGCACCGGGTCCGCCAGCGGGTGCGGAACGATCGGCATCAGATTCGGAGGCGGTCGCCTCGGCGGAGGTGCCTGTGGTTGTGGACTCGCGACGATCGGTCGTTGAGTCCGCAGTCGCCGGCGTATCAGTCGAACCGTGCGACGCGGGCGTTGCTTCCGCAGGGGCATTGGTGGTCGTGGCCGAACTCGAGGTGTCTGCCGCTGGACCCGAAGCCGCAGCGGGCTCGTTCGTGCGGGTGGGCTCGGCTCGAGCGGCGTCGCGGTCGCGAGATGGCGCTGCGGCGGTTGATGATCCTGCGGCGGAGGATGGAGCAGGGACCTGTGCGGAAGTCGCCGCATCCGCAGAATCCGTGGTGGCGGGGCTGCCGGCACCAGTCGCCTGTGCGTACTGTTCGGCGGCTTCGCCCTCGAGCGGAGTGTGCATCTCGCAGTTGGAGATCCGGCGCTGGTCGTCGAACGACAGATCCGCGCATCCATCGGCGAAGAGCAGACGCAGACCCTCCTCGGGCAGCGGTGCTGTGGCCAGTCCTCGTTTGGCGACATACGACTCGAGAGCACCACGATGATCGGTCACCGTCGTCTGCGTCAGCCCCTGCATGAGGGCACGCACTGTGGTCTTGACCTGCGGTTCGGGCAGGGTGAGCTCGGGTGCATCGACCAGCAGCCACACGGTCGTTCCAGCCCCCGCGGCGGCAGGGTAGTGCGCCCACTTCCCGGTGACCTCTTTGGACGCCAGAGTCAGGCGCAGTGCGAGTTCCTCGTCGAGCTCGAGCTCCTCGGCGATCAGCTCAGTGACATCCTCGGCGGCGCCGAACTTACGGACGTCATGAGCAAGGCTGACGACCGGCTCGGGGAACTCGTTGATGTTCTCCCACCCCCATAGCCACGTGTTCTGCCCACTCGACTCCGAGCCGAGCAGATGTGGGCGGCCGCGCAGGACGACCCCCTCCTCAGAGCTGAAGGTCAGCTGCGGATCGGCCGTAAATTCGACATCCCAGGAGGCGTCGGCAATGAGGGATCCGAAATGCGTCTGCATCTCCGTGGAGAAGAAGACGGCGCGATTGACCAGGTCCTGCAAAGTTGTGCTCATGATTTCAAGACTAGAGGTATGGGCCGGTTATGCGAGGAGGCACGCCCAGCCCCGCCGAGGTCGGACCCGGATCGCTCCGGCTGTGTCAGTGCCTCGTGGTGTGCTTGGTGGTGAGACGCAGGAGAACAGCGGCAACAGTTCAGAGGCCGCAGATTTCGGACCGCAGGAGGAAGGCGAAACGATGTAGGATAGCTTTTTGCGCTCACGAATCCCGCACGGATTCGGTTCTTATGACGACACCGTCAGACATACAACTCCCAGGACGTTCAACGTGGCCCTATTGCGCCTGTCCCTGAAATACGCGAGATCCTACCGGCTCTTCATTGTCTTCGTCGTGGCCCTGCAGCTGGCCGCGACCATCGCCGCGCTCTTCTTACCGAGCCTCAACGCCCAGATCATCGACCAGGGCGTGGCCAAAGGCGACACGGACTTCATCTGGTCGACGGGGATGACGATGCTCATCGTCTGCTTCGTCCAGGTCGTCACCGCTGTCACGGCGATCTATTTCGGAGCTCGCACTGGAATGGGCGTGGGCCGGGACCTGCGGAGAGCGATCTACAGCAAGGTCGATGAGCTTTCGATGCTCGAGGTCGGGAAGTTCGGCAGCGCCACGTTGATCACCCGTAACACCAATGACGTCCAGCAGGTTCAGATGCTCGTGCTCATGACCATGAACTTCATGGTTTCGACACCGATCATGTGCATCGGCGGCATCATTATGGCGCTGCGCGAAGATGCCGGGCTCTCCTGGCTGGTGTGGGTGTCCGTCCCCGCCCTCTTCATCGTCGTCGGCATCCTTGTCTACCTGCTCATGCCGCTGTTTCGACGCATGCAGGGCCAGGTCGACGACATCAACGGAGTCCTGCGTGAGCAGATCACAGGCATCCGCGTCATCCGCGCGTTCGTGCGAGAACCGTTCGAGACCGACCGCTATGCCGATGCCAACCGCGCCCTGACCGAGACCTCGGTCAAGGTCGGCAACCTCTTCGTTCTCATGTTCCCTGCGATCATGATGATCCTTCACCTGGCGACGGCCGCAGTCCTGTGGTTCGGTGGCCACCGCGTCGACGCCGGGCAGATGGAAGTCGGATCGCTGACCGCGTTCCTCCAGTATCTCCTCCAGATCCTGGTGGCCGTGATGATGGGCGTGTTCATGATGATGATGATCCCGCGCGCCGTCGTATGCGCCGAACGCATCTCAGAAATCCTTGATACCACGTCATCCATGGTGATCCCCGAAGGAGTCGACGAACTCCCGCGCCGAGGCGAACTCGAGTTCCGCAACGTCAGCTTCGGCTATCCCGGCGCCGAGGTTCCCGTCCTTGAGGGTCTCGACTTCACAGCGAAGCCGGGGACCACCACGGCGATCATCGGATCCACAGGGGCGGGTAAGTCGACGATCGTCAACCTCATCCCACGACTGCTCGACCCACAGGTCGGAGAGATCCTCATCGACGGCATCCCGGTCACCGCCTTCAACCGGCACCAGCTGGCGCAGCTCGTCGGACTTGTCCCACAGAAGCCGTACCTGTTCTCCGGAACGATCGCTTCGAACCTGCGGTTCGGCCGCGAATTCGCCACTGATGAGGAACTCTGGGACGCCTTGCGGATCGCTCAGGCTGACGATTTCGTCGCGGCCAAGGAAGATCAGCTCGACGAACGCGTCGCACAGGGTGGAACGAACTATTCCGGCGGCCAACGACAGCGTCTGTGCATCGCCAGGGCCTTGGCTGCGAAACCACGAATCTACGTCTTCGACGACTCGTTCTCCGCCCTCGACGTTGCCACCGACGGGCGCCTGCGCGAGGCGCTGGCCGCCACCACCGGCGACGCCACGGTCGTGGTCGTCGCCCAACGCGTATCCACGATTCGCGAGGCCGATCAGATCATCGTCCTCGAGGACGGGAAGATCGTGGGTCAGGGAACCCATGACGAACTGGTTGAGTCGAACCCGACCTACCAGGAGATCGTCGAATCACAGCTGACAGCGGAAGAGGTGAACTGAGATGGCGAACGAACTCTCCACCGACACCGCGGCCAACACCTCCACCGGTGTTGAAGCAGACGAGGACTACATTCCCTCAGGCGAGGACGTCGAAATGAGCGGCGGAACACCGCCGCGCAAGGCCAAGCACTTCTGGCCCTCGGTCAAACGCCTGTTCGGCCTCATGGCGGCCGAGAAGCTCGGTCTCATCAATGTGGTCCTGCTCGTCATCGGATCTGTGGTCCTCACGGTCATCGCTCCGAAGGTGCTCGGCAAGGCGATGGATATCGTCTTCTCCGGCGTCATCGGGTCCCAGCTGCCGGCCGGGGCGAAGATCGAAGACGTCATCGCCGGTGCCCGTGCTCAGGGACGCGACGATTTCGCCGATATGCTCGCCACCGCCGGTGTGGTCCCCGGGCAGGGGATCGACTTCACTGCCCTGGGCCAGATCATCATCATCGTCCTCCTCATGTACTTGGTGGCCTCGATGCTCATGTGGGCGCAGGGCTACATCCTCAACGCCCTGGTCATGCGCGTTGTGTACCGACTGCGTGAAGACATCGAACGCAAGGTCAATCGACTGCCGCTGCGCTATTTCGACACCCGACAGCGCGGTGACGTGATGTCGCGAGTGACCAACGACGTCGACAACATCCAGCAGGCGCTGCAGCAGGCGTTCTCACAGCTCGTCCAGTCCGGTCTGACGATCATCGGCATCGGCGTGATGATGTTCGTCGTGTCCTGGCAGCTGGCGCTGCTCGCTCTCATCGCTCTCCCCCTGTCGGCGATCATCGCTGGAGTCATCGGCTCGCGGTCGCAGAGAATGTTCAAAGCCCAGTGGAAGCACACCGGTGACGTCAACGGTCACGTCGAAGAATCGTTCTCAGGTCTCGACATCGTGCGCGCCTTCGGGCGCGACGAGGTCATGCTCGAAGAATTCGACCGTCGCAATGAGGCACTATTCAAAGCCTCCGCTGGAGCACAGTTCGTGTCCGGCATGATCATGCCCTCGATGCAGTTCGTGTCCTACCTCAGCTATGTCCTCGTCGCTGTCGCGGGTGGGCTGAAAGTGGCTTCGGGGCAGATGACATTGGGCGATGCGACCGCATTCATCCAGTACTCCCGCGAATTCTCCCAGCCGATCTCCGAGATGGCTGGTGTGGCGAACATGCTGCAGTCCGGTGTGGCCTCGGCGGAGAGGACTTTCGAACTCCTCGACGCCGAAGAAGAGGATCCCGACGACGCCCACGAGGCACTGCCGCCGCGCACTCCGGGCAAGGTCGAGTTCTCTGAGGTCAGCTTCCGCTACTCCGAAGAGGTCCCGCTCATCGAGAAGGTTTCGTTCACCGCCGATCCCGGACACACGGTGGCAATCGTCGGACCCACTGGCGCGGGAAAGACTACCCTGGTCAATCTCGTCATGCGCTTCTATGAGATCACCGGCGGAGCGATCTACCTCGACGGCACCGACATTCAGGACCTCACCCGTGCGGATCTGCGCTCCCATGTGGGCATGGTCCTCCAGGATGCCTGGCTCTTCGAGGGCACGATTCGGGACAACATCCGATACGGGCGGCTCGATGCCACCGACGACGAGGTCATGGACGCAGCGAAGGCCACCATGGTCGATCGTTTCGTCCGACAGCTGCCCGACGGCTATGACACGGTCATCGATGCCGATAGCGGAAGCGTCTCGGCCGGTGAGCGCCAGCTCATCACGATCGCTCGTGCGTTCTTGGCGGATCCGTCACTGCTCATCCTCGATGAGGCGACCTCTTCGGTCGACACCCGCACCGAGGTGCTCGTGCAGCAGGCCATGGCAGCGCTGCGCACCGACCGCACGTCGTTCGTCATCGCTCATCGACTGTCGACAATCCGTGATGCTCATACCATCCTCGTGATGGAGGACGGTGCCATCGTCGAACACGGCAACCACGACGAACTGCTGACGGCAGGAGGTCCGTACTATCGCCTGTACATGTCGCAGTTCCGTGGTGAGGATGCTGAGGAGCAGTTCACCGCCGAGGTGCTGGCCGAGGCTGAGGCTGAGCAGGACGAAGGCGAACCGGTTTCCGACGAGGGAACGCGCACGCCAGACTCACCAAATGACGGCCCAAGCACCGACTCCTGATTAGTTCGCACTGCCGATTCGGCCCTCGCATCTGGAATGCGAGGGCCGAAATCGTCTCTGATCCGGGTAACGATTCTCGAGTGGAAACGGACACTGCTACGCAATCGTGACAGAGCGGCGATGTGCCGATTCTGGTGGTCGGAGACCATGTGAAACAGGTGAACTCCGAGGTGGTTGAGGCGCGACATCCGCAATCCTCAGCCCCGTGTATTCCGTGGGCTTCTGCGAAGTCTCAGGCCGATAAACATTTCGAACGAATTTGATCACAGATCCGTCATGAACTAATTGACCAAAAATAGCCGGAAACTAACTACGGACGTACGGTCAGTTTCATAACCGGAAATGGGAACCACCCAGATATCTGGAAGGATCATCATGAAACGGCTGGCACTTGCAGCGACCGTCGCTCTGGCAATCTCCGCACTCGGTGTCGGACCTGCGGCTGCAAACACATTGACCACGACCGAAGCACTCGCGGCGCAGGAGGACGCAACGTCTCCGAGGAACTCTGCCGCCGATCCCGGCTCAGGTGATCCCGGTTCTGCCGATCCGGGTCAGGGCGGCGGTCAGGGCGGTGGGAACGAGTCGAGTGACCCAGGCGGCTCCACCCCTCCTGCCGAAGATGCTGCTGATCCGACAGGCGATGCGAAGGACGGTGCGGCGGAGGACGGTGCTGCAAAGGACGGTGCAACCGACGACGCCGAAGCGTCCGAGCCGATCGATGCGAGTTTCTCTCTTGCTGATCACACGATGACTGCTGAAGAGATCGGAGATCCCGACAGCGGCATCCGCTACACCATCAAGTCCCTCAAAGCAGGGGACGTCGTCACTGCCGAGCCTGGTGAAGAGAACTCGACCACCGTTGAGAGTGACGGTGCCTTCACCGGAGTACTTCTGGGCAATACCGAGCTCAAAACCGGTGACACCCTGGACGTCACAGTCACCGTTGCCCGAGAGGGCCAGGAGTCGAAGACCTTCACTGGCAGTGTCGACGTCGTGGCACCCGACGACGGAGAATCCGATGTCGACCTCACGGTCTCGCCGAAGACCCAGAATCTGGGTGACTATTTGACCGGTGGCGTCCAGATGAAGCTGGTCAACTGCGGAATAGACGAAGACGTGAGCTTCCGCATCACGCGCAAGGACGGCTCGGAGACGACGATCTGGGAGGAAACTCAGAACACCGGTGAGGACGACGCCGGAAACGCCACCTTCATGCCTGGCACCGGAGGAGACGGATGGATCGGTGACTTCGTCGTCACGGCCTCGTGCGGTGATAAGAGCGCCGAAGCGACGTTTACCGTGACAGGCGACGATGACGACGAACCGAACTCGGATCTCACAGTGACGCCGAAGACTCAAGGGCTGCAGGAGTTCTTCAAGAACGGAGTCAACATCACGCTCGTCAACTGCGTCGCCCGCGATGATGTGAAGTTCAGAGTGAGCACCAAACATGACCCTGACACCACCGTTTGGGAGGAAACGCAGAAGGCCGGCGAGGACGCGGCAGGGTATGCGAACTTCGTCCCCGATGGAGACAGCGGAGTCAGTTGGGTAGGCGAGTACCTCGTCATGGCCTCATGCGGGGACAACACTGCGGAGGCGACCTTCACTGTGACCGACGACAGCAGCGTCGTCGATCCGACGCTCTCTGTCGACCCGAAGAAGCTCTCTGGTGAGGACTTCGTCGATCGCAGCAAAGGCGTGACGATCACCGTCACCGACTGCAAGCCCGGCAGCAATGTCCAGTTCGAGGTCTGGGGCCATGACCCTGCCGAGAAGCTCTACAACAGGACGGCGAGAGCCAACGAGAGCGGTACGGCATCAATTCAGGTCTACGGTCTCGAGGACAGGCCCGAGGCCTACGTCGGTACCTACCAGGCGATGGCGAACTGCATGGACCAGAGTCTGAGCGATGAATTCGTCGTCACGGACAGCGGTTCCGGCGGAAGCTCGAGCGGCACGGGTGATTCCGGCAACGCCGGGTCGATGCCCCGAACCGGTGCTGAACTGACCGGGCTCGGCGCTGGTGCTCTGCTCATCCTCGGGGGAGCGGCCACGGTGATGTTCGCACGCCGCAAGCAGACCACGTCGTGATCGGTGCCCTGTCGGGTCGGTGATGCGTCCCGGCCCGACAGGGGGCGCCGGTTGGAAGATCCGCTGGCCTCTGATGATCTTCTCCGAGCGACGCGAAATCGGTGATAACGATTCAGGCTCACGCAGCAGTCGAATTCACATCTCTGTGATCGCTCAGCTGAACATGGCCTGAACGGGCACAGGAGACCGTGCTCCCACTGACCCGGTTGACGACAGCGCGAGAGGTGCTGGGGCAGGACGCTGAGCAGGGACGGCTTCAGATCACCGACTACCCGCAGGTGTTGGTGTGCCGAGACGAATTCGGGACTTCGGCTCAGTAGGGACACCGTCATGTCGCGTTGTCGTCACGGTGTGGCCACGGCATCTATGACAGTTTCGCAATGACCACAATGAACAGAACTCCACAGCTCCTGTGGTGCCTGTGTAGCGTCAGCGGCATAACCGAAGACGGCAAGAGCACTTGGTAAGAATCCATGATTCGAAAGAAGGATGATCACAATGAAGAGGCTCACACTTGCAGCTTCAATCACTCTTTGCCTCTCCGCGTTCGGAGCCGGACCGGCGACAGCTTCAGGGATCGGCGCGGCAGCATCGGACTCTGCGCCGTCGGGCGGAACTCATTCGAGCCAGACCGCGGCCTCGGGCGATGATGCCTCGAATGAGGATTCGGTGATGAAGGAAGCGGACTTGGCGTTGAAGTACCGTGAGATGACGCCTCTTGAGGTCACACACGGCAAGGGCATCGAGTTCACGATCGACGGGCTCAAGAAGGGAGACACCGTCACCACTAGCCTGGACAACGAGCTGTGGACAGTGGAGAAGGACGGACCGTACGACGGGTCGGTTGTCATGGATGAGAAGCCCGACGATACGAACGTCAAGTTCACGATCACGGTCAAACGCGGTGATGAGCCGGACCGCCTGTTTCACGCCCAGGTCCACATCATCGAGGGTGATCGGGGCGAATACAATGACGGCACGCTCGTGATGGACCCGAATTCGACGATGCTCGACGAGTCGCTGTACCAGGAGGGGCTCAACCTGACGATGGTCAACTGCTCGAGCAAGGACCAGGTCCTCTTCGAAGTGTTCAAGACCGACGAAGAAGGCAGGCCGAAGGTCTGGGAGAAGAGACAGCTCGCCGGTGAGGACGAGTCTGCATCAGTGAGATACATGCCGAGGGAGAACATGCCCGATACAGGCGAGTACGAGGCCGTCGCCACGTGCGGTGATCTCGAGGACTCGGCACCACTGACGGTGAACCCGACCGAACCTCAGGAGTGAGGTTACTCCGGTCAGCAGTGAGGTCACTTCGGTCGGCAGTGAGGATGGAACTGCTGAGGGCCCCGAGACTCGGCACTATGCCGAGCCTCGGGGCCCATTCGCGTAACAGTCGGTGAGGTCAGCGACCGTTGACGAGCGCGCGCACAGCTGAGGAGAAGAATCCCTGACCGTCGATTCCGCCGCCGTCTTCGGGGCCGAACCCAGCCTCAACGGCATGCTCGGGGTGAGGCATGAGGCCGACGACGTTCCCAGCCTCATTCGTGATGCCGGCGATGTTGCGCAGAGAACCATTGGGGTTGAGCCCCTGATAGCGGAATACCACACGGCCGCTGCCCTCAAGCTCGTCGAGGACCTCGTCGGTGGCGACGAATCCGCCTTCACCGTTCTTCAGCGGAATCCGAATCGTCTGCCCCTGGGCATAGTCGCCGGTCCACGCGGTGTTCGCGTTCTCGACGACCAGGTCCTGATCGCGGCAGATGAAGTGCTGGTGGTCATTGCGGATGAGTGCGCCCGGCAGCAGATGCGACTCGCAGAGGATCTGGAAGCCGTTGCAGATTCCGAGGACCGGCATGCCCGCGTTTGCAGCCGCGACGACGGACTCCATGATCGGAGCGAATCCCGCGATCGCACCGCAGCGCAGGTAGTCACCGTAGGAGAACCCGCCGGGCAGAATGACCGCGTCCACACCAGCCAGCGTGGAATCAGCGTGCCACAAGTTGACCGGCTTCGCTCCGGCCAAGCGCACTGCACGTGCCGCGTCACGGTCATCGAGGGTTCCGGGGAACGTGACGACACCGATCGAGACTCCGGACCCAGCGCCCGCCTCGGCGGTGGTGGAGTCAACGGCGACAGCAGTCATCAGGCGTCCTCGGCGACGCGCACGGCAACGACGTTCTCGATGACCGGGTTCGACAGGAGCTTCTCCGCAGCTTCGCGAGCCTGCGCGAGGACCTCCTCGGTGACCTCACCCTCGACTTCGAGTTCGAAGCGCTTTCCCTGCCGGACCTCACCGAAACCAGTGAAGCCGAGTCGGGTCAATCCACCGGAGATCGCCTTGCCCTGAGGATCGAGAATCTCAGGCTTGGGCATAACCTCAACGACGACACGTGCCATGCGTGTTCTGCTCCTTCATGAAAGTGTTCGGGAATTCCTCCCGTGCTCGCACAAAGTCTACCAAGCGCGAACGGACGACCCGGCCCACCGTCCGCCGTCCGGACGACCCGGCCCACCGTCCGCCGTCCGGACGACCCGGCCCACCGTCCGCCGTCCGGACGTGACTGGCACTGTCAGGAGTCGAAGCCCATCCCGACGGCGTCGAGGACCTTGAGCAGCGGACCCCGCTTACCCTGGTTCTCGTCGGCTCTGATCATCGCATTCGTCGTCATCTGGATACCCAGCCAGGCCACCGGTTCAGGCGGGAACGGCAACGGCAGCTTCCGCACCATCTCCAACCGGGTCAGCTCGGTCTCCAGCCCGGAGAGCTGGTCGAGCATGACAGTTCCGGCGAAGCGCGATGCCCCCACACCGAGACCGGTGAATCCTGCCGCCATCGCGACCTTCTTGCTGTAGGCCGTGGTGAAGAACGGGAAGAATCGTGAACAGGTATCGATCGGTCCGCCCCATTTGTGGCTGAATCGCAGACCGGTCAGCTGGGGGAAGGTCTCGAAGAAGTGCTCGGCCAGGGTCTCGAACGTCTCGGGACGCTGGTCGTACTTCCATGACACCTGTCGACCGTAGTGGTAGACGGCGTCCCAGCCGCCGAAGAGGATCCGATTGTCTGCCGAGAGTCGGTAGTAGTGGAATCGGTTGGCACAGTCGCCGATGCCCTGTCGTCCGTCCCAGCCGATCGCCGCGAGCTGCTGAGCACTCAGCGGTTCGGTCATCAGCGCGTAGTCGTAGACCGGCACAGTGTGCAGGCTGACCCGTTTGAGCAGTGACGGGAAGACATTCGTCGCCAAAGCCACGCGCTTGGCCGAGATCGTCGCCGAGTCCCCGGCGCGCTGACCGTCGACCTGCGCCGAGGTTGTGATCCTGACTGTGGACTTCTGGTCGCTGACATCGGTGACCTTCGTGCCTTCGAAGACCTCGACACCGAGTTCGCGGATGACCCGCAGCAGCTCCCAGCACAGTTTTGCCGGGTTGACCATGGCGACCTCGCGGGAGTCCCAGAGGGCACCTTTGTACGTCGGGGACTTCACGAGCTGCGCCAGCTCCTGCTGGTCGTAGAAGATGAAGCCGCTCTCCGGATCGTGGGCCTCACGCAGCGCGGGAACCTGGTAGTCCTCGGTGGCAACGTCGAGTTCACCGGTGCGTTCGAACTCGACATCCATGCCGTATCGGGCGACGGCGGCTTCGATCTCGTTGAGGTTGTCCAGCCCGAGCTGTGCCAGACGTTCGTTCTCGTCGGGAAGATGGTTCTCACCGTTGTCGTATCCGTGGGTGAGGCTGGCTGCACAGAAACCGCCGTTGCGTCCCGAAGCGGCCCACCCGATCGTGTTGGCCTCGAGGAGGACGACGTGACGGTCAGGATCGCGCTCCTTTGCCTGCAGCGCAGTCCACAGTCCTGTGAAACCGCCCCCGACGATGACGAGGTCGGCCTCGAGATCGTGGGTCAGTGGGGGAAGCGGCTCTGGGCGCTGATCGGAATCGAGCCAGAACGGCACGGTGGAAGCGTCGGCCAACGCGGCGGTGACGTCCATATCTTTTCTCCTTCTGCCAAGTCGCATTCGTGCGCGGCCTGACGACTTTCGAGTTCTGTCTTGTAACAGTCAGTGCAGAGTTGCGGGGTGAATCAGCCTGCCATCGTCTTGATGATCTCCGTCGAACTTCCACCTGCCTTGCGCAGCACGAAGCCCACGATGGCCAAGGCCAGGAGGGTGAGGAGGAACATCACGGTCGACATCGCGGCGACCTCAGGTCGCAGTGCGACCCTCACCGCCGAGAAGATGTAGACCGGCCATGGGGTGTAGCCGGGCTGCTGCACGAAGCTTGAGAGGATCGTGTTGTCGAGGCTGACCGTGAATGACATCAGCGCACCGGCGAGGATGCCGGGAGCCGCGATCGGCAGGGTGATGTCCTTGAACCGGTTCCACGGGGTCGCACCCAGGTCGGCTGCGGCGTCCTCGAGCTGCGAGTCGATGCCCGCAAGCCGGGCGCGGACGATGAACGTCACGATCGCCATGGAGAACATCGAATGCGCAATGATGAGTCGGACCAGACCATTGTTGAGCGGGGTGATGCCCCAGTCGACTCCGACGGTGACGAACCAGGGCAGGAACGAGATGCCGTCGACGATCTCAGGAGTGACCAGGGTCAGGCCGAGGATCGCGGTCAGGCCGAGCGCCCACCATGCGCCCTTCGGTGCCCGGGCCAGAGCCACGCCGCCCAAGGTGCCGAAGAGCGTCGAGACGAGTGCTGCACCCACCGCAGCCTGGAGGCTCGTGACGATGGAGGAGACGATGATGTCGTTATTGACTCCGCTGATGTAGGCGTCGAAGCCGAAGCCGCGGAAGTTCGCGAGCACCTTGCCCGTGTTGAACGAGTACGCGATGATGACCGCGATCGGGATGAACAGGTAGGCGAAGACGAGGACGCCCCAGATGTTGAGGCCGATGTCCGTCGGCGTCCGCCGGGCGAATGTGTTCTTCTTCGACATCTCAGGCCCTTCCGTCTGTCAGCGGCACGCTGTTGAGCTTTGCCGCGATCATCTGTCCGAGCTTAAGCAGCCCGAACCCGATCCCGACGACCACAAGAGTGGCGAGGATGAGGATCACCGCCATCGCCGCGCCGACCGCCCAGTTCTGAGCGGTATTGAATTGGTTGGCGATGAGCTGGCCGACCATCGACCCGCTGGCGCCGCCGAGCACGGTTGCCGTGACGTAGTCGCCGTTGAGCGGGATGAACACGAGCAGGCATCCGGAGACCACACCCGGCATCGCCATCGGCAGCGTCACACGGAGGAACGTCGTGACCTTGCCCGCGCCGAGGTCGTAGCTGGCTTCGCGTAGCTTCTGGCCCGAGGCATCGATCGCGACGAAGAGCGGGAGGATCATCAGCGGCAGGTAGTTGTAGACGACGCCGATCTGCACCGCTGAGCGCGTATAGAGGATGTCGAGAGGACCATCGAGCAGTCCCAGTCCCTGCATCCACTTCGACAGGAATCCGTCGGGGGAGAGCATGATCTGCCATCCGAGGGTGCGGACGAGGAAGTTCGTCCAGAACGGCACCATGACGAGTGCCAAGGCCAGAGACCGCCTCGCCGGGGAGACCTTGATGGCCAGCCAGTACGAGAACGGCAAGGCGATGATCAGGCACAGGATCGTCCCGACGATGGAGATCCGCAGGGTTGCGAAGAACGTCGATACGAAGCTTGCCGACATCGCCTCCGGGTAGCGGTCGAAGGACAGGTGGTCGGTGGCCACGGCCGTGAACTCGTCGGGTTTGTAGCCGAAGCTGTAGAAGATGACGAGAGCGACCGGGATGACGAAGAAGAACAGTGCGTACGCCCAGGTCGGGAACGACATCGCTGAGGCTCCGAAGAACCGTGCCGACATTCCGCCGGGCTTCACAGGCTTCGAAGACTTCCTTGTCCTCTGTGGTTTCGAATTCTCTGTCTTCTGGGGTGTCGTCTGCGTGCTCATGCTCCGCTCCTCGCTTGCGCATCGGCATAGATCTTCGTGCGGATCTGATCGGCAGGGGTCTGTTTGCTGGGTTCGAGCCGGTCGAGGACCTTCTGTGAGGGGAAGATGAGTTCCTGCTCGTCGAGGTCAGCCTTGGCTGCGGCTTCAGCCAGTCCCTTGGTGCCGATCGGGTATCCGATGTAGTCGAGCTGCTCGACGGCGGTCTCCGGGGAGATCATCTGGTTGATGAAGGCATGGGCGGAATCAGGGTGTGGGGCACCCGTCGCGATCGCCCAGCAGTCCATCCACAGATTCGCCGAAGGCGTCGGGAACACGAACTTCCAGTCATCGGGTTCAGCCGCCTCGGCCAGGCCCTGGCGGGCATCGCCGTTGAATGCCTGAAGCAGTGTGAAGCTGCCCTGGATCATGCCGGTGGCGACGTTGCCGATGTAGGCCTTAGTGTTCGGTGCCAGTTTGTCGAGAATGATCGTCCTGGCCTCATCGAGCTCCTTCTCGTCCTGTGTATTCAGGCTGTAGCCCAACGCTGCCAGGGCGATCGCGCTGACCTCCCACGGGTCCTCGAGCAGCGAGGTGGTTCCCGCCGCCTCCTTCTGCGCGGTGTCGATGAAGTCCTGCCAGCTCGTCATCTTGCGCTTGATCTTCTTCGTGTTGTAGACGAACCCCGTCGTGCCCCAGGCCTTGCAGATGGAGTACTTGTTGTCAGGATCGAAGTACTGGTTCGTGAAATTCGGGTCCATGTGCTTGAAGTTCGGGATGAGGCTGAGGTCGAGCTCCTGGAGCAGGTCGTGTTTGAGCATCTGCGGAATGTTCGATCCGGTCGGAACCACGACGTCGTAGCCGGAGGTGCCGCGAGACGTCGAGAGCTTTGCGACGAGTTCCTCGTTCGATCCATACGAGTCGACCTGGACGAGGACGTCGTACTTCTTCTTGAACGCGTCGATGAGGTCCGGATTGTCGTAGTCGCCCCACGAATAGAGGTTGAGTTTCTTCTCGAGCGTGCCGTCCGTGGCTGGTGATGCCGCCATCGTCGTATTCCGCCCACAGGCGCTGAGCGCCCCGAGGCCGACGACGCCGAAACCGGCCAGCAGCGCTCGCCGGCTCAGCAGTGCGGAGGCAGATCTGGGCGCGAGGAAACGCACATCGGGTATCGTCCTGGCCACTTCAGGCACCGCCCTCGAAGCCGTAGACGCTCACGGCGTCGGCGTCCCAGCTGAGGTCCACATCGGCGCCGTCCGGGAGGATCTCATTGCCCGCCGCCGGCATCCGGGCCAGGATCTCGTCATTGTCGCCGGAGACGATCATGTACTGGATCACGTCGCCGAGGAACGACACCGACAGGACCTTCCCGCGGGCCGAGTTCGTACCCGGTTCGGCCTGTGCGGCCGGAGCCACGTGCATGCGTTCGGGGCGGATGGCCACCCGCACCTGATCGCCGACGCTCAGGGTGCCGGCCGTCCCCGTCGCCGAGGCGGGCCTGACGTCGAGCGAGGGCGTCTCCATCACAGCGTTCGCCGTCTTCAGCCGTGCGGTGCCGCCGTCGGTGGCGGTCACCTCGGCGGGGATGAAGTTCTGCTTGCCGATGAAGCCCGCGACGAACCCGTTGACGGGGTTCGCATAGATGTCCTCACCGGAGCCGATCTGCTGGATCACGCCGTTGTACATGACGACGATCCGGTCGCTCATCGCCAGCGCCTCGTCCTGGTCGTGGGTGACGAAGACGAAGGTCGTGTCGAGTCGCGTGTGCAGGCGTTTGAGCTCGAGCTGCATCTCTTCGCGCAGCTTCCGGTCCAGGGCCGACATCGGTTCGTCGAGGAGGAGGACCTGCGGGCGGTTGACCAAGGCGCGGGCCAGGGCGATGCGCTGCTGCTGACCGCCGGAGAGCTGATCGGGTTTGCGCCCGGCGAAGTCCTCCATCTGAACCAGTGCGAGAACCTCGCGGACCCGGTCGGCGATCTCGGACTTGGGAGTCTTCGACTGCTTGAGGCCGTAGGCGATGTTGTCGGCGATGTTCATGTGCGGGAACAGCAGGTAGGACTGGAACACGGTGTTGACCGGGCGCCGGTGCGGCGGGAGGCTGACGATGTCCTTGCCCGAGAGCAGGATCGCGCCGTCGGTGGGGGCCTCGAATCCGGCGATCATCCGCAGCAGTGTGGTCTTGCCGCAGCCTGAGGGGCCGAGGAGTGAGAGGAACTCGCCCTTGCGCACGGAGAGGTCGAGGCGCTCGATCGCAGTGTTGTCTCCGAAGACCTTCTTCACGCCCTGGATCTCCAGGTGTTCGAGCTGCGGGGGAGCCGTCGTGTCGGCTGTGGCTGTCGTGGTCATGATTGCCTTTCAGCGTGTGTGGCTGGGATCTTCGTGTGGCTGGTGGGTGCGGCCGTGCCGGTGGTTGCGGCCGTGCCGGTGGTGCAATCTGTGCCGGTTTCGTCGAAGACGATCCGGCCGCCGGCAACGGTCAGGACGGTGCGCACGTCGACGAGGCCCGACGGATCATCGTCGAAGGGATTCGTGCTTGCCAGCGCGAGATTGGCGACACCGCCGATGCGGATCGCGCCGTTGGCCGAGGAGCGCAGCAGATGCGCGGACCCGGAGGTGTAGGCGCGCAGCGCCGTGGTCAGGTCGATGGCCTGCTCGGGCAGGAGCGGAGCGGGATCGCCTCCGTCAGGATGCGTGCGATTGACGGCCACATGGATCGCCTGCCACGGATCAGCGGTTGACACCGGCCAGTCCGACCCCATCGCCAAGTGGGTGCCCGCCTCGGCGAAGGACTTGAACGGGTAGAGCCATGCAGTGCGCTCATCGCCGAGGTAGGGAATGTTGAGGTCGATCATCTGCTGGTCGCGGCAGGCCCACAGTGCCTGCAGATTCGCAGTGACTCCGAGCGTCTTGAACCGTGGGACATCGACAGGGTCGACGACCTGGACGTGGGCGATGTGGTGTCGCGCGTCGGGGCGGGGACCGCTGCCGGTCTGGTCATTGTCATCGGGTCCGCGTCCGATGGCTTCGAAGGCGTCGAGTGCGGCCTTGACGGCGGCGTCGCCGATCGCGTGGCAGTGGATGTCGAACCCGGCCGCGTCGAGAGCTTCGAATGACCGGTGCAGATGCTCGCGGGTGAAGTAGCTCGTGCCGAAGCCGCCGCATGCGCAGCTGTACTCGGTGCTCATGGCGGCGGTGCGGGATTCGACGATGCCGTCGAGCATGAACTTCACCGAGGTGGTGCGGAACGAGCCTTCGGTCCGGCGGCGTTCGACGAGTTCGGCGACCTGGACGTCGATGTCCTCGACGTCACGGGGCCACCACAGGCTGCCGACCACCTCGGCGCGCAGATCCCCTGACTCAGCTGCGCCGACGTACGCGTCGAAGGGGGAGCGGTGCCCGGAGTAGTCGCCGACGATGGCGTCCATCCAGGCGGTCACGCCGAGCGAGTGCAGGTAGGACTGCCCGGCGAGCAGCCCAGTGGCGATGGCGGCATCGGTGGCCGGCGGGACGTGAGCGGAGATGATGTCGATGGCTGATTCGTGCAGACAACCGGCTGGTGATCCGGCCTCGTCCTTCTCGATCACACCGCCGGCCGGGGTAGGTGTGCTCGCATCAAGGCCGGCGATGGCCATGGCTCTCGAGTTGACCCACGCCGAGTGGTGGTCGGCGCTGAGCAGGATGATGGGCCGTTGCGTACCCAGTTCGTCGAGGAGGCGGGCTCGGGGTGCTCCGCCGGGGAAGTCGGCCATCGACCAGCCGCCCCCGGTGACCCAGGAGTCCGCGGCGTGCGCGTTCGCAGCGTCCGCATCTGCGGCGAGGTAGTCCCGGATCGCTGTGAGTGTGGCGTCGAGCCCGTCGGCCCCGCTGACGTCGCAGGCCAGGGATTCCTGCCCGCCGAACGTCGTGTGCACGTGGGCATCGACGAACCCCGGCGTGACGAGCGCTCCGGCGGCGCTGATGGTGCGTGCCGCAGGTTCAGCGGCCTCGCCGGTGCCGATGTCTGTGATGATGCCGTCGCGGATGCTGATCCGGTTCGCAGGCAGGACTGAGTGACCGTCGAAGATGCTGACGTCGAGAATGTCGAGGTCCACTGATGCCTCCCGACTTCCTTGTCGAAGGTGGGCGGACACGCGCCGGGCGCGCTCCGCTGGATGTCATTGTAGGTCTGCCGACACAGCTGGTCATAGAGACCTGACCAGCTGTTATCGGTTCGTGTCCGGGTGATTGCTGCGGTCGCAGCCCTGTTCGGCGGGCTGGGCTGCGACCGCACAGGGTCGGCGTGGTCCTCAGGACGTGAAGATCGTGTCCTGCCATTCGTGGTGCGGGTCCTCGTGCTGGTCGATGAACACGTGCTTGATCTGCGTGTACTCCTCGAGCGAGTACTGGCTCATGTCCTTGCCGAACCCGGAGGCCTTGTATCCGCCGTGGGGCATGTCCGAGACGATCGGGATGTGCTCGTTGATCCACACGCAGCCGGCTTCGATGTCGGCCGCGGCCCGCATCGTCCGGTTCGTGGTCGTCGTCCAGGCGCTCGCCGCCAGACCGTACGGGGTGTCGTTGGCCAGTTCGATGGCTTCATCGTCGGTGTCGAAGGCGATCGCGACGAGGACGGGTCCGAAGATCTCATCGCGCCACACCTCGGCGTCGGTGTCGATCCCGCTGATCAGCGTCGGCGCGTAGTACGCCGTGGTCTCGGCATCCCCGGGCAGAGCCTCGCCGAGGTGGTTCGTCGTCGGGATCTCACCGCCGCAGTGGATCATGGCGCCGGTTTCCCGGGCACGGTCGACCATGGCGGCGACCCGTGACCGGTGGGTCAGGGAGATGAGCGAGCCCATGTCGGTGGCCGGGTTCGACGGGTTGCCGACCCGCACGCCCTTCATCAGCTCGGTCACGCGGGTGGTGAACGCCTCGAAGTGCTCGCGGGCGACGATCGCGCGGGTCGCTGCGGTGCAGTCCTGGCCGGAGTTGATGAGCGACCCGGCTACGGCGCCGCGGGCCGCGGCTTCGATGTCGGCGTCGTCGAAGACGACGAACGGGGCCTTGCCGCCGAGCTCGAGGTGGACTCGTGAGCCCTTCGCCGCGGCAAGTTCCATGATGCGCCGGCCGACCTTCGTCGACCCGGTGAACGAGGACATGACGACGTCGGGGTGGGTGATGAGCGTTTCGCCTGCTTCGAGCCCGTCACCGGCGACGATGTTGATCACGCCGGGGGCGAAGCCCGCAGCGGTGGCCGCCTCGGCGAGGATGAGCGAGGTGCCCGGAGTCATCTCTGAGGTCTTGAGCACGATCGTGTTCCCGGCAGCGACGGCGGGGAAGATCTTCCATGCGGCCATCTGCAGGGGGTAGTTCCACGGGGCGATCGAACCGACGACGCCGAGCGGTTCGCGACGAGTCATCGACGTCGACTTCTCCCAGTACGTGCCAGCGGCAAGCCCGGTCAGCTGGCGGGCGGCGCCGGCGAAGAAGTTTGCATTGTCGATCGAGCCGGGGACGTCGAATTCCTTGGCCAGGCGGATGGACTTGCCGGTCTGCTGCGACTCGAGCTCGGCGAGTTCATCGGCACGGGCCTCGAGCTGTGTGGCGAGTCCGAGCATCAGCTCCGCACGCTCGCCCGGGGTGAGTGCCTTGAATGCCGGATAGGCGGCTTTGGCTGCGGCGACTGCCTGGTTGACGTCCTCGGCGTTCGCGAGCCTGTACTCGCCGGTCTTCTCACCGGTGGCGGGGTTGACGAGGGTGAAGGGTTTGCCGCTGCCTTCGTGATAGCTGCCATTCCAATAATGCATATCTTCACTTCCAACCGAGTTGCACGTCTGTGTGGGCCTGGTCACACAGAGTATCGGAATCAGTGGGTGGAATCCACTGATTCCGTTGCATGAGACGGCTTTGAGTTGAAAACAATTACCACCCAGCATATTTCCCTGCTGAATCAGTAGTCGCATATGCGATTTTCGCGCGAGGCCGTTGGCTGCCGCACGAATGAACCTGCGTCTCGAGACAACGCCGCACCCCCGAGGCCACAGTGTGCGGCGTGGTCTCGGAGGTGCGGCGTTGTGTTGGTGAGGCTATGGAACGGTGAGGCTGTGAAGCGGTGAGGCTGTGACCAGTCTCAGCCGGGGAAGGTCTCCCCGGTCAGCTTCTCGAAGGCCTCGATGTAGCGGGCTCGGGTCTTCTCGACGACCTCGGCAGGCAGTGCCGGGGGAGGAGTGTCCGAGGACTTGTCCCAGCCGGACTCACCTGTCAGCCAGTCGCGGACGAACTGCTTGTCGAAGCTCGCCTGAGGCTGGCCCGATTCGTAGCTCGAAGCATCCCAGAAGCGTGAGGAGTCAGGAGTGAGCACCTCGTCGCCGAGGACGATCGTACCGTCGGGCAGTGTGCCGAACTCGAACTTCGTGTCGGCCAGGATGATGCCGCGCTCGCGTGCGATCTCCTCTGCCCGCTGGTAGATCTCGATGGTGAGATCGCGGATCGTTCCAGCCTGGTCCGCGCCGATTGTCTCAGCGACCTGATCGAAGCTGACGTTCTCGTCGTGATCGCCCAGCTCGGCCTTCGTGGCCGGAGTGAAGATCGCGGGTTCCAGGCGGTCGGCCTCGATGAGACCGGCGGGCAGTCGGATGCCGCACACGGATCCGGTGGCCTTGTAGTCGGCCATGCCCGATCCGGTGAGATAGCCGCGAGCGACGCATTCGACCGGGATCATCGAGAGGTTCTTCACGATGAGTCCGCGCCCGCGTACGGCGTCGGGGACGTCGGAGCTGATGACATGGTTGCCGATGACGTCAGAGAGCTGGTCGAACCACCACAGGCTCAGCCCCGTGAGCACCTTGCCCTTGTCCGGGATCTCGGAGTCGAGGACCCAGTCGTAGGCGGAGATGCGGTCCGAGGCGACCATGAGCAGCTGCTCAGCGGAGGCGGCGTCTGACGCCGTGTCGGGGATGTAGAGGTCGCGGACCTTACCCGAGTACACGTGCGTCCAGCCCGGAAGTTCGGCAGCGCCGGCATCGAGTCCCATCGCCGAGGCGGTTGTAGCCACGGCATCGTCCGCCGCCGACGTCGTCGATTCTTCGACCGCGAACGGCAGCGTCGGCTCGTCCACGGCCTCGGGGGCCGGGTAGATGTCGGCCACGGCGATCTGTCCCCGGGCAGCCACCTCGGCGATGTCGGTGCGGTGCTGTTCTCCGTCCCATTTGACCTCGTCCACAGCGGCATAGGCCTTGGCCCGGGCCTCGTTCAGGCCGTTGCCCAGCGAGACGACGGAGAGCACGCGTCCGCCGGCGGTGATGATGTCTCCGGTCTCGGCGATGTCTTCGCTGATGACGACGTCCTCGGGGGCGAATCCGGCCCCGGTGTCCTTGGCGAAGGCCGTGCCTGCGTGGAGGATGTTGATGTCCTCGAGGCCGTCGGCGCTGTTGAGTCCGAGGATGATGTCTCCGGTGCGCGGAGTGTTCGGGTAGTTCTCGGCTGCCATGACCACGGTCACCGAGGTGCGCGGATCCCACTCGAGTTCACCGACCTCGTCGAGGCGGCCCTCGGCGGCGGCGAGCAAGGTCTGTCCCAGGGGGCTGCGCAGGCGGGAGAGCACGGACTGGGTTTCGGGATCGCCGAAGCGGACGTTGAACTCAACGACCCGCATTCCCTTCGAGGTCAGGGCGAGTCCGCAGTAGAGGAGACCGACGAACGGGGTGCCGCGGCGGGTCATCTCATCGACGACTGGCTGGGCGACGGTGTTGACGATGTCGTCGACCGTGCCTGCCGGGATCCAGGGCAGGGGCGAGTAGGCGCCCATGCCGCCGGTGTTGGGGCCGGTGTCACCATCGCCGATGCGTTTGAAGTCCTGGGCGGGAGCCAGCGGCAGAGTGTGCTGGCCATCGCAGAGGACGAAGAGGGAGACCTCGGGGCCGTCGAGATAGTCCTCGATCACGACCCGGTCGGAGACCTCAAGGCAGGAGCTGGCGTGGGTCAGAGCCTCGGCGCGGTCCGAGGTCACGACGACACCCTTGCCCGCGGCTAGGCCATCGGCCTTGACCACGTACGGGGCACCGAAGTCGTCGAGGGCCGCGGCCGCCTCGTCGGAGGTGTAGGCGACCACTGCGCGTGCGGTGGGCACGTTCGCGGACTCCATGATCTCCTTGGCAAACGCCTTCGAGCCTTCGAGGACCGCGGCCTCGGCGCTGGGGCCGAAGACCGGGAACGAGGATTCACGCAGGGCGTCGGCGACACCGGCGACCAGTGGTGCCTCGGGGCCGATGACCACGAGGTCGACGTCGAGCGTCTCCGCCAGTGCGGTGACTGCGGCAGCGTCGTTCATATCGACGTCTTCGGTGTGCGCGATCGCAGCGATTCCCGGGTTGCCGGGTGCGGCGATGACGGCGTCGACCTGGGGGTCGCGACTGAGAGCTAGGACGAGGGCGTGTTCGCGGGAGCCCGAACCGATGACAAGAACCTTCACCCCACCAGACTATAAGGTCGTAGGCTTGAGTGCGTGACTCGTTCCACTTTCGTTTCCGCCGACGCCGCCGAGTTGGCCTTCGTCGAGCGCAGCGGGTTCGTCGAATCCCGCCACATCGGTTCCGCCGTCGTCCTCGACCCGGATGGATCACCCCTGATCAGCCTCGGCGCACCGGAGGCTCCCGTGTTCACCCGATCGAGCCTCAAGCCGCTGCAGGCGATTGCCGCGATGAGTTTCACAGAGCAGGTGACCGGCACCTGGGCGGCACTGGCGACCGCGTCCCACAAATGCGAGGCCGGCCACGCCGAGGCGGTTGCCGGGATGCTCGAATCCGCTGGCCTGAGCGTGGACGACCTCCGCTGTCCGTCTGCTCATCCCGCCGACGGTGCCTTCCGCCGCAGCCTGCAGGAAGCCGGCACCGGCGACCCGACATCGCGCCTGTATTTCAACTGCTCCGGCAAACATGCGGCGTTCCTCATGGCCGCCACCGCCCTCGGTGCCGAGACCGCGACCTACCTTGAACCTGCCCATCCGGTGCAGGCGAGGATCGCCGAGGTGGTCGAGGCCTTCGCCGGCGAAACTCCGGCCGCGCTCGGCACCGACGGCTGCGGGGCTCCCGTCTTCGCCCTCAGCCTCACCGGCCTGGCGCGGGGGATCGGCCGTGTTGTGCGGTTGGGCTGCACAGACGCTGACTCGGGGGCCACCTCGGCGACGGAACCCTTTGCCTCCTTTGCGACTGAGGCGCGCACCCTCATGGGCGCCGTCTTCGCCGAACCCTGGGCGATCGAGGGCCACGGCAGACCGAATTCCACGGTCATCGACCGTCTCGGCATCTTCGCCAAGGGCGGGGCCGAGGGCGTGATCGTCATGTCCACGAAAGCCGGGTACTCGGTGGCCCTGAAGTGCCTCGACGGGTCCTCCCGGGCTACGGGGCTCGTGGCTCTGACCCTGCTGCGCAAGGCCGGAGCGATTCCAGACATCAGCGACGATCTCCTCGGCGAGGTCATCGCAGAGATCACCGAGTCCGTCACCGGCGGAATCGATTCCGAGGGGCGGACGGCGGTTGTCGGGCAGGTCAACGTGGGTGAAGATATAGCGAGGATCAGGTAAGAGGGAGAGTCACTGATGGCGATTCGCAGAAGAATAGACCCCGACGAGGGCCGCAACGCCCTCGAGATGTGGGTGGCCCATTCCGAGGCCGATGCGGCACCGGCAGACCGGTCGACTTTGGCCACAGCGGTGCGTTTCACGCTCGAGGAACTCGCGTCGCGGGCGGAGGGCAACAGCGTCGAGGTCCGCGTCCCACCCTTCGGCGTCACCCAGTGCATTCCCGGCCCCCGCCACACCCGCGGGACACCGCCCAACGTCGTCGAAACCTCGGCGCAGGTGTGGTTGGAGATCGTGACCGGCAAGACAGAATTCTCCGCCGCACTGGCCGAAGGCGCCGTTGACGCCTCGGGCACCCGCGCGGACATCAGTGACTTCGTCCCGCTGTACACATCGGCAGAATTGGAAGGCCGGCGATGAACGCCCAGATCACCCAGACCACCTCATTCATCGGTGGACGCCACGTCCCCTCGCTGACCACCTACGCCAACATCGACCCGGCCACCGGGGAACACCTCGGCGATGTCTCCCGAGGCGGAGCCGACGAAGTCGACCGGGCGGTCAAGGCCGCGGCCCGGGCACAGCAGGAATGGAAGCGCTCGAGCACCGAGCAGCGGTCGAAGCTGCTGGTCGCCACCGCCGAAGTGATCCGGGCCAACCGCGATGAGATGGCCAGCCTCGAATCCGAGGACACGGGCAAACCCCTGACCCAGGCCTACGCCGACGTCGACGTCTGCGCCCGCTACTTCGAGTTCTACGGTCACACCATCGAGTCCTACTACGGGCACTCGATCCCCATGTCCGAGGACATGCACGTCTACACCCGGCGCGAGCCCTACGGCGTGACCGGACACATCGTGGCCTGGAACTATCCGCTCCAGCTCATCGGCCGTGCCGCCGCGACCTCGCTGGCCACCGGCAACTGCGCCGTGGCCAAACCCGCCGACGAAACCCCACGCTCCACGGTCCGCCTGGCCGAACTCATCCACTCTGTGGGCTTCCCCGCCGGTGCGTTCAACGTGGTCACAGGCCTGGGCGCCGAGGCGGGGGCGGCGTTGGCCGCGCATCCGGGCATCGCCCACTTAGGCTTCGTCGGCTCGACCCAGACCGGTTCGCAGATCGCCCATGCCGCTGCCGATCGGGTCATCCCGACGGTGCTCGAACTCGGTGGAAAGTCCGCGAACATCGTCTTCTCCGACGCCGATGTCGACGCTGCCATCCCGTCGTTGGTGCGCTCGATCATCCAGAACGCCGGTCAGACCTGCTCGGCCGGGTCCCGGCTCATCGTCGCCCAGGACATCCACGCCGAGGTGATCGAGAAGATGGCGGCCGCCATGGAGAAGGTGACCATCGGGTACGGCTCCGACGACCCGATGCTCGGGCCCCTCATCTCGACGAAGCAGCAGGCCCGTGTCGAAGGGTTCCTCTCCGACATCGGCAGCGCCCAGATCGTCACGGGAGGCACCCGTCCCGAGGGGCTCGCCGCCGACCTCGCCGGGGGTGCTTTCATCACCCCGACGATTGTGGACAATGTGTCCCCGGGGTCGAAGATCGCACAGGAAGAGGTCTTCGGACCCGTCGTCGTGGCCATGACCTTCGGCGATGAGGCAGAGGCGATCTCCCTGGCCAACGGCACCGACTACGGTCTGGTCTCGGCGCTGTGGACGCAGAACATCTCGCGCGCCCACCGGGTCGCCGCCGAGGTGGAGGCCGGGCAGATCTTCGTCAACACCTATGGTGCCGGCGGGGGAGTCGAACTGCCCTTCGGCGGGTTCAAGAAGTCCGGCTACGGCCGTGAGAAGTCCATCGAAGCCTTCGACGAGTACACGCAGACGAAGACCGTCGTCGTGAAGCTGTGAGGTCCTGACGCTGTGACGCGGTCTGGTCACGGTCCTCGATGACCCCTGCTGTCCTCGGGCTGGTGCTCTTCGCCTCGGTGGCCCATGCCCTGTGGAACATCGCCGCGAAGTCCGTCTCCGGCAAGGGCTATGCCTTCGTGCTGGCCTATCACGGACTCTCGGCGATCCTCCTGGCCCCGATCGCGATCTGGCTGCTCGCGTCGGGGGCACATGAGTTCAGTCCGAGTCTGCTGGGTGCCGCCGCACTCAGCGCGATCTTCCACATCGCCTACTCGGTGTCCCTCCAGTCCGGCTATGACCATGCACCCCTGGGCGTCGTCTATCCCACGGCGCGTGGAGTCGGCCCGATCATCACGATCATCATCGCCGTGCTGTTCCTGGGGGAGCGGCCCACACCGCCGGAGACCATCGGCGCCTTCGTCGTCATCGCCGGAATCGCGGTCGTGACCGTGCGCCCGAAGGGAGCCGGTGGAGGTCACGCAACAAGCAGCCACGGCGTGGGGCGTGGTCTGGCCTGGGGCGGGCTGATCGGAACCTTCATCGCCTCGTACACGCTCTGGGATGACTTCTCCGTCAACCACATCACCGATTCACCGCTGCTCTACTTCGCCGTCTCCGAAGCCTGCGTCGCCATCATCATGGCCCTTGGCATCGTGACGATCCCCGGCGGTCCGTCACGGCGCGCGGATTTCAGGTCGATCGTGTCCGGCCACAAACGAGCCTTGGTCACCGTCGCCATCCTCTCCCCGCTGGCGTACCTGCTCGTCCTCTTCGCCATGCAGCAGGCACCGGTGTCCCTCGTCGCCCCTGTGCGGGAGACCTCGATCATCGTCGGCACACTGCTGGCCTGGTGGTTCTTCGGGGAGAAGAACATCGCCATGAAGCTCACCGGTGCCGTGGTCGTCGTCGCCGGAATCGGCCTCATCGCCCTCGGCTGAGTTCTCCTCGTGGAGGGTCAGCGCTTTCTCCCACCCTTTCGGCGGAGCACGCGCACGACTCGGGTGGGGCAGGCCGAGTGTGAGAGGACTGCCTGCGAGGTTGAACCGAGAATGGTGGACGCGAAGCCGCCGCGGCCCCGGGAGCCGATGATCATGAGCTCGGCGGTGTAGGTGGCACTGATGAGCACCTCGGTGGCGGGGGCATCGAAGATCGACCAGCGGACCTCAACCTCGGGGAATTCCTCCGCCAGAGATTTCGCCGCCTCTTCACGCGAGGTCACGGCCTCGTCGTACATCTTCTCCAGGTGTGTTTCGCTGGGCATCCACTCCGGCGAGAGCACATGGGCGGCGGTGATGCCGATCAGGTGCAGGGGCAGACCGTAGATCCGAGCCTGCACTGCCGCCTCTCGCAGGACAGGGCCGTCGCTTTCGAAGGGGTCGATCGCGGCGACGATCTCACCGGTGAAGTCCGGGCGCCTGTCCCCGGACTCGGCGGCGGACGTCTGCGCGGAGGAGGAACGCACGGGCAGATCGATCGGCAGCGGCCTCTCCGGCAGCGGGCGCTCTGGCCACGTGCTGGGGATGACCACGGTGGGGCAGTGTGCGTGGGCGGGCATCGCCAAGGCCACGGACCCGAGCAGGCGACCGGCGAAACCGCCGCGACCGCGGGCACCGATGACGGCGAGGTCGGCGTTCTTCGAGTTGTCGACCAGCGCACCTGAGGCATCCCCGGGGGAGACCACGGTCGAGACCGGCACCGAGGCATCGGTGACGGTTCTGGCGCTGTCGTCGACGAGCTGCTGCACCGATCGTTTGATCGCAACGTCGAAATCGGCCGGGTAGACGATGTCGGCCTGGCTCATGTTGACGCCGGGAACGGTGTAGGCCGCGACGAGGCGAATCTCGGAGGAGGTCAGCTGTGCATGCTTGATCGCCCACTGCAGCGCACATTGACTGTTGGCGGAGCCGTCAACTCCGACGATGATCGTATGAGACATGTCCACCCCTATGTGAGAAGTCCTACTGTGCCTGCCTCTACCTTATGGGATCGGTCGGATAACTGCCTGGGAATCGACGGAGGTGATCTCGACTAGACTGTCCGCGACGTGAAATGCGGGCGCCTCTGACCCGCCACTGACACCGATGCCCGAGGAGATCATGAAGGACCAGATCGACGTCGCCGTTCGTCGCAGCCCCAAGTATTCGGTATTCATGGGACTCGGTGCGATTCTCGGCGTTCTCGTCGCGGGTGCGCTCACCCTCTTCGTCGATCCCGAAGCGATCCCCACCGGCTACACCGTGGGCAAGGGAGCCGGGCTGCTGCTGCTCATCCTCGGCGTCGGCGGGCTGTTCCTCGGCGGACTGCTGGCACTGATCCTCGACTGGTCGGGCCGGCGGAAAGCACGCAAGTACCGCGTCGGTGCAGAGATCGACATGGTCGATGATCCGAAGGAGATCGCGCGCCGTCGCATCGCCGAAGCCAATGGTGAGGATCCCGATGCCGGCGCCGAGGCAGCACCGGAGGCCGGCGCTGAGACGTCACCCGATACCACCGCAGAGACGTCGCCCGATCCCGTCGCCGAGGCGGAGGGCAGTGTCGATGACGAGCCCCGGAACGGGTCGCCGAGTACCGGAGTCTGAACATCCTGTGAAGGTGGGCTCAGTCATGTGAGACAATCTTTCACGTGGCAAGAGGAGACGGGCAACTAACGCACGAAATTGACCCCCTGGACCGCGGACCTCAGGATGCTTGCGGAGTATTCGGAGTCTGGGCGCCAGGCGAGGAAATCGCCAAACTCACCTACTTCGGGCTCTACGCTCTGCAGCACCGTGGACAGGAGTCCGCGGGTATAGCTGCCAGCAACGGCAAGCAGATCCTGATCTACCGCGACATGGGCCTGGTCTCGCAGGTCTTCCACGAGCGGGATCTCGAACTTCTGCAGGGGCACATCGCGCTCGGGCATACGCGCTACTCGACGACGGGCTCGCCCTCGTTCGAGAACGCACAGCCGACGTTGGGACCCACCCCGTTCGGGACAGTGGCATTGGCGCACAACGGCAACCTGACGAACTTCGATGAGCTCGAGGCGATGGCCGATGGTCGTCGTGATGACGCCGATCAGGTCGTCAAGGACGCGACGAAGAAGGTCAGCCGCACCCGACCCTTCCGTGACTCCTCCAATGACACCTCTTTGGTCACCGAGCTCTTCGCCACCGAAGAGGGTGAGAACCTCACCGAGGCTGCTCTCAATCTTCTGCCCAAGGTCGAAGGTGCGTTCTCGCTGGCCTTCATGGACGAGAACACCCTCTATGCTGCTCGCGACAGGCACGGCGTGCGCCCCCTGTCGCTGGGTCGGATGGAGAACGGCTGGGTCGTCGCCTCCGAGACCTCGGCGCTCGACATCGTCGGTGCCTCCTTCGTCCGCGACGTCGAACCGGGCGAACTCATCGCCATCGACGAGGACGGGCTGCGCTCCTTCCGGTTCGCCGAACAGGACCAGGCCCGCTGTGTGTTCGAGTACGTGTATCTGGCCCGCCCGGACAGCGTGCTCAACGGCAAGACCGTGCATTCGGCCAGGACTCAGATGGGCCGCCAGCTGGCCGACGAGTTTCCCGTCGATGCCGATCTCGTCATCGCCACCCCGGAATCGGGAACTCCGGCCGCTGTCGGCTATGCCGAACGCTCCGGCATCCCCTTCGGCCAGGGTCTGATGAAGAACGCCTATGTCGGCCGCACATTCATCCAGCCCTCGGACACCCTGCGACAGCGCGGCATCCGACTCAAACTCAACCCGTTGCGCGAGAACATCGAGGGCAAACGCCTCGTCGTCGTCGACGACTCGATCGTGCGCGGCAACACCCAGCGGGCGCTGGTGCGGATGCTGCGCGAAGCCGGCGCAAAGGAGATCCACGTGCGCATCTCCTCCCCGCCAGTGAAGTGGCCCTGCTTCTACGGCATCGACTTCGCGACCCGGGCCGAACTCATCGCCAACGGCCTGAACATGGACGAGATCCGCGACAACCTCGGCGCCGACTCCCTGGGATACATCTCCCTCGACGGGATGGTCGAAGCCACCCAGCAGAAGCGCAGCCAGCTGTGCACCGCCTGCTTCTCCGGCGAATACCCGATTCCAGTCAACAACACCCCTGCCGACAAAGGATGCTGAGTTGAGTTCCGACGTGAACCCGAAGTCCACCACGTATGCCGCTGCCGGCGTCGATGTCGAGGCCGGTGACCGCGCCGTCGAGCTGATGAAGTCAGCGGTCTCAGCCACACACAATGCCAACGTCATCGGGGGAGTGGGCGGCTTCGCCGGACTCTTCGATGTCTCCGTGCTCAAGGACTTCGACCGCCCTCTCCTTGCCTCGTCGACCGACGGCGTGGGTACGAAGGTGGCCATCGCGCAGGCTCTCGACAAGCACGACACCATCGGATACGACCTGGTGGGAATGGTCGTCGACGACATCATCGTGTGCGGTGCGAAGCCGCTGTTTATGACCGACTACATCGCGTGCGGCAAGGTCGTCGCCGAACGCATCGCCGACATCGTGCGCGGAATCGCCGAAGCCTGCGCGAGCGCCGATGTGGCCCTCGTCGGCGGCGAGACCGCTGAGCATCCCGGTCTGCTGGGCGTCGATGAGTACGACGTTGCGGGTGCCGCCACTGGTGTCGTCGATGCCGCCAAGCTGCTGGGCCCCGAGAAGGTCGTTGCCGGCGATGTGCTCATCGCACTGCCGTCCTCAGGTATCCACTCGAACGGGTACTCCCTGGTCAGGCACATCATCGCCGAGGCGGGGTGGGGCTTGGAGAAGAACGTGCCCGAATTCGGTCGGACCCTGGGCGAGGAGCTGCTCGTCCCCACCCACGTCTACACCGCTGAGCTCAATGCGCTCTTCGACTCCCTGCCCGATGCCGTGCATTCGGTCTCGCACGTCACCGGCGGAGGGCTCTCCGCCAATGTGGCACGTGTGCTGCCGCAGGGACTCGTGGCCAAGATGACGCGGTTCTCGTGGGAGATCCCTCCGGTGTTCTCCGTTCTCGGTGATCTGGGCGGCGTTCCGCAGGAAGATCGCGAACGGACGTGGAACCTCGGTGTCGGGATGGTGCTTGTCACCTCCGTCGAGGCGGCCGACAGCGTGCTCGCTGCTTGCCCTGGTTCATGGGTGCTCGGCGATGTCAGCGCCGATGACGGCTCACTGTCCTCGGAACTCGACTACGTTCAGGGCGCCAAGGGCGTCGACGGCGGAGCCGCGATCCTGCTCTGAGCGATCCTGCTCTAAGCGATCCTGCTCTGAGAGTGAGTGAAGACACGAAGAAGGCGGAGACCGAAGTCTCCGCCTTCTTGCTGCTCTGCTCAATGCTGCGAACTGCTCAAAGCCTCAATGTCAGTGAGTCAGTGCTGGCCACAGGGCCGAATGGTTACGATTCGCGCTGCGAATAGTTGCCGAATTCGTCCTCGTCGTCGACGTTGTACTTGTCGGCGTAATCGGAGTAATCAGGCTCGTCATCATACGGATCTGACGAACCGGACTTCTGCGACTCGGCACCCAGTTCCTGCTGGAGTCTATTAAGGTCGGTGTCCGGGCTGTAGTACTTCAGCTTCCGGGCTACCTTGATCTGCTTTGCCTTTGCGCGGCCGCGACCCACTGGCGTGACCCCCTCCGTCGTCATGTGGGGCGATCAGCCCCGGACTAGATCTCTGCTATGCGCTTAAATCCTACCTGTTCGCAGTGGGAAGTTCCATTTTGCGGCCGGACCTTGGATAGGCTGAAGGAATGTCCTACAGTCGCGATTATGTTGTCACTCTGCGGATCTTCGAGCCCACGGCGGTTCATTCCGAATTGCAAGACAGCCAGGTGGAAGACAACCGTGCTCGCGTCCAGGAGCAGGTGTCACGGGACGCCGACAAGCGCTTGATCTCCCTGCCGCCGAGCCCTGTAGCCGAATCGTTCCGCAACACTCCGATCTTCCTTCCGGCGTCTCAGACAGCGGACGGAGTCGACCGATATTGCCCTGCCCAGGAGGACATCCGCGGGTGGGAAGCGCTCGAATCCCTGAGCGAACACACCTCGAAGGCGACGCTCGACATCATCGCTCCGAAGTCCGCGCGCAGGCGTGCTGCCAGCCGTCGCGCTGAGTGGCTCCAGGACGCCAAGGACACTCGGATCTTCACCCGGGTCTCGGCCTGGGACGTGCCGCCGTCGTGGTGGCTGTTCTTCTCATTGAGCGAGGACCAGGTCATCACCGAAGAGACCGACGCCGGACTGCGGGTGCTCATCCGCACGGACATCCTGGCCGCCTCGGCGCGCATGGAATGGGCAGCGGAAACCGTCGCCGATCGGTCCAAGGTCGTCGACATGGTCGAGCAGACCTCGACACTGGCGCAGTGGGTCGACAGCTTCGACATGAACTCAATCCTCGAACTCGACCTGGGCGGGATGAGCGATGTCCTCTGGCCCAATGAGGCCCCCGAACTCGTCGACTCGTGGGTGACCGCGCTGAGCAACGAGGACCCGGAGTCCGCGGTCGCGTCCTTCCAGAAGTACGCCGCGATGTGGGAGCAGCTCAACCTCTACGCGCGCGGATCCTGAGCCTCTCTCAGCAACCTTGCGGGCGCCCAGCAACCTGCCGCGAGGTTGCTCGGCGCCCGGAAGGTAGCTGAGTCGGGCAGGCGGGCGGCTACGATAGTCTCCGTACCCGCGGCGTCGAGAGAATGAATCACACAGCCCATGGAAGAGAAGAAGCGACGACTTCTGACGAGCACCCGGCCGTCGGCGATGGTCGACTCCGATCTCACAGCTGAAGTCGACCCGACAACGGGACGTCCGACCGCCTCGGCGAAGGAACCGCTGTCGGGCTGGTCGATTGGTTGGCGACTCGGCGCGACCCTCGTTGCGCTCGTGATCCTCACCTGCGGACAGTTCCTCAATACGAACGACTTCTTCCCGCTCGGCTCGCTGACTCAGTACGCGACGGCCAAGGATCTCAACGGAACAGTGAACTCAACGTGCCTCGAAGCGCAGTTCCCCGGTGAGGACGAGCCCCGCAGGCTGGGCTTCAACGCGGCCACGGTCGGCATCGAACGCGGAGACATCGAATCTCAGCTCGACCGGGTCGTGTCCCATCCGGAACTGCTGCAGACCCTGGCCGACTCCTACGAGCGACTGCACCCGGACGACCCGAAGCCCGAAGAGATGATCCTCTGCCGCACGGTTACCCAGCTTGAGAACGGACACAGTGTGGGCGAACCGACGAAGAAGATCCTGGCGACGTGGGAGGTCAAGTGAGCATGCCCGCGAACGACCCGAAGACCGCCCGGTCGATGCGTACAAAGACCCTGTCGACGACCGGCGCCGAGGCGACCGCCCCCGAGGCGGGCAGGCGCAATGCGTTCATCCGTTGGTTCACGCCCGAGATCCCTCTGGCCCGCGTCGCCGTCTTCCGTGTCTTCATCTACGTCTTCATCATCATCGACGTGCTCACGATCTCCGGTGACGTCATCCCGCATGGCTGGACACCCGATCTCTACCAGCCGCTGTGGCTGGCCAGGTTCCTCCACATTCCGCCGGTCAGCGTCCTCGGCGCGCAGATCCTGCTCGCCGCGATCATCGTCTTCTGCCTTCTGGCCGCCGTCGGCATCCTCCAGCGCATCAGTGGCTGGATCGTCACGATCACCTTCGGGTTGTGGATGTTCTACACCCAGGGGTACGGCTACGTCGCCCACGACCATATGGCGCTGGTCATCGCCGCAATTGTGTTGCCGACGATCGGCGTCGCTCGATTCCGAGACGGGGGCGTCACCTCGGCGAAGGCCGGATGGGCATTCCGCGTCGTCCAGATCTCCGTGGTCCTCACGTATTTCTACTCGGTGCTCATGAAGTGGATCGCCTCGGGCAACATCACCCACTGGGCCAACGGGGCCGTGATCATCTGGGCTCTGATGCGCCGCGGTGCCGAGTGGTCGAAGCCGTTCCTCGAATGGCCGGGTCTGCTCATTGCGGGGCAGTGGGCGACGCTGGCATTCGAGTTCCTCTCGCCTGTGGCACTCTTCGTCAAGGGCAGATGGCTCTACGGGGTGGTCGCGTTCTTCATGCTCTTCCACCTCATGACCTACCTGGCGCTGGGCATCCACTTCCTGCCGACCGTCATCTGCTGGGCCGCGTTCCTGCCGTTGGAGAAGCTGATTCCCAAGCGCTTCGCGATCCGCTAGGTGACTCGCTGAGCGTTACCGCCTCGCAGGGCATCGAGCACACGCTTGATCGCTGCCCGCTCAGCGGTGTCCGGGCGCATCACCGCCACGACCCAGCGGGTCGTGGCGACTCCGGTCAGCGGTATGAGCGTGAGCCCCGCATCCCGCGGGGTCGTGAATCGCGGCAGCAGGGCAACTTGGTCGCTCGAGGCCACGATCGCCTCGATGAGTCGGTTGTCTCGGATGCGCTGGGTGACCTCGAGCTCACGTCCGGTGACGTGTTCGATCGAGGACAGGATCGTGGCGAACGGGAAGCCGTGGGGCACACCGATCCACTGAGCATCGACGAGGTCTCCCGGCGTCAGCTCGTGTCGACCGGCCAGCGGATGGGAGTTCGCGACCGCGACGTCGATGGGTTCGGTCGCCAGGGATTCGACGCTCAGCCCCTCGGCTCCTGCCGGTCGTTCGGAGATCAGGCTGTGGGCGACGACGATGTCGACGTCGGAGGTCAGGGCCGCGAACTCGTGCTCGGCCAGATCCATGTCGACGGTGCGCAGGATGATGTTCGGGCTCGTATCGCGCAGCTGACGCAGCGCCGCAGGGACGAGGTAGGTCAGAGCGCTAGGCAAACCGGCAATCCTGACCTCACCGGCAGGGTCGCCGAGGTAGTCCTCCCAGTCCGCCTGCACGCGGGCGATCGCCGAGGCCACGTCACGCCCGCCGGCTGCCAGCAGCCGGCCGGCAGAGGTCAGCCTCAGCCCGCGCCCATCGGGTTCGACGAGAGTATGTCCGACTTCCCGAGCCGCCTGCTTGAGCTGCTGGGACACCGCCGAAGGAGTGCGGAACGTGGCCTCTGCGACGGCGGTGACGCTGCCGCGCTCGTCGAGTTGGCACAGCAGTTCGAGGTACCTGGGATCCATGGGGCCATCGTACAAGTCTGAAGCCTGGCTACACAGTCTGTGAAGAATATATCGATTGTGTTAAGTGTAGGTGTGGCTCGAGAATGGAGTCATGTCGTTCAAACACTGTCTTCTCGCCGCCTCGGTCGCGGTCATGTGGGGTCTGAATTTCCTCGCGATCGATCTCTCCCTCGATCAGTTCCCGCCCTTCTTCCTCGTGGCACTGCGTTTCGCGGTCCTCGCGATCCCTGCACTGCTCTTCATCCCGAAGCCGGACGTGAAGTTCCGCTGGATCGTGGGCTACGGGCTCGGCTTCGGTCTCCTGCAGTTCCTCTTCCTCTACTGGGCGATGGCGGCGGGGATGCCGGCAGGGATCGCCTCGCTCGTGCTGCAGGCATCGGGGCCGTTCACGGTGCTGTTGGGGATGACGTTCCTGCGTGAGCGGGTCCGCGGATCGCAGATGGCGTTCCTCATCGTGGCCATGGCCGGTCTGGGAGTCGTCGGTTGGCAGCGCTTCGATTCGAGCGCGAGCTTCCTGCCGTTCCTGCTCACCCTCGCCGGTGGTCTGGGATGGGCGATCGGCAACATCTGCAACCGTCAGGCGCACTCCGTCGAGCCGGTGAAGTTCACGATGTGGATGTCCGTCATCCCGCCCGTGCCGATGTTCCTGCTCTCCCTCCTCGTCGAAGGCCCCAACCTGATCGGCCACTCTCTGACGACGCTGATGACCCCGACCGGGTGGCTGGGCCTTGCCGGACTCGCCTACACGGTCGTCATCGCCACGATCCTCGGTTCGGGAATCTGGTCGTGGCTGATGTCGCGCAACCCCGCCGGAGTCGTCGCTCCGTTCTCGATGCTCGTCCCGATCATCGGCATGAGCGCCGCCTGGTTCTTCCTCGGTGAGACGGTGTCGGTGGGGGAGATGTGCGGGGCAGTCCTCGTTATCATCGGTGTCCTCGGCGCAGGCATGCGGGCGGCGAAGGGACCGAAGATCCTCGCCGAGGTGGTGCCGGCACCGGTACCGGCAGTCGTGCCCGCCGCCGGTCGGTCGGTCCCAGACGTCCCCGCGGGGACGCGTCGAACGATGACCTGAGCGCAGTGGGTGCCGATTCCGCCGGCGCTGCACGGACACCGTTCCCGACCACTCTGATTCGGTTGTATGCTCAGCGGATCACCGGTGGTGTCCGCACCGTCAGCACCTGTCATGTCGCCAGTGCTCATGGCTGAGTCTTCAAAGGAGAAACAGTGTCATCGAAGTTCGCCGATCGCATTGCTCGGGTCCAGCCCTCAGCCATCCGTGAGCTGCTCAGATACGGGGATGACCCCTCGATCACGTCATTCGGCGGCGGATACCCGGACTCGAGTCTGTTCCCGGTCGCAGAATTTCAGCAGGTGTTCGCCGATGTCCTCGCCAACGAAGGTGCGACGGCTCTGCAATACACCGCCTCGGTGGGGCTGCCCGGACTGCGCGCTCAGATCGCCAAGCGCATGTCCAACCAGGGCGCGGCGACCGATGCCGACGACGTCCTCGTCCTTCAGGGGGCTCAGCAGGGACTCGACCTCGTGGCGAAGCTGCTCATCAATCCCGGCGACGTCATCGTCACGGAGAACCCGACGTTCCTCGGTGCGCTCATCGCCTTCAACCCTTGCCAGCCCGAGTACGCGGGAGTCGACATGGATTCCGAGGGCATGGACGTCGATGCCCTCGAGGAGACTTTGTCCACGCGAGACAACGTCAAGTTCATCTACGTCATCCCCGACTTCCAGAACCCGACCGGAGTCACGCTCAGCCTGGCCCGGCGCAAACGCCTCATCGAACTCGCCAACGAACACGACGTCCTCATCCTCGAGGATTCGCCCTACCGTGAGCTCAGGTTCGAAGGCGAACACCTGCCGACCTTGCGCTCACTCGACACACAGAACCGGGTCATCCACCTCGGCAGCTTCTCGAAGATCCTCGCTCCCGGTGTGCGCCTGGGCTGGGTGAGCGCGGCCCCGGAGATCCTCGACAAGCTCGGCCTGCTCAAGCTCGCCGCCGACACCCAGTCGTCCACCCTGAACATGACCGCGGTGACCCGGTTCCTCGAGTCCTTCGACATCGACGCCCACATCGAACGCGCGCAGGCCGTCTACCGCGCCAAGCGCGATCTCATGCTCGCCACGATGAGGGAGCATTTCCCCGCCGAGGCGGTCGTGACCACTCCCGAAGGCGGGCTGTTCACGTGGGTGACATTCCCGGACGGATTCGACGCGGCGGCCTTCATGGCCGAGCACGCTCTGCCCGAAGCCCAGGTCGCCTACGTCCCGGGCGGTTCGTTTTTCCCGACCGAGGAACGGTCGAACTATGCCCGGTTCAGCTATTCGGGACAGTCCGACGATGAGATGGTCGACGCCCTGACCCGGCTGGGTGCGATCCTGCGACAGCACATCTAGGGCGGAATCGGAATGGCAGTCGATGAGCACACCAGATCCCACTGAACCAGTTCCACCCGAACCGCGGCCCGAACGAGTGCCGCAACCCGAGACAGCTCGGCGGTCTGCGCGAGCCAGGCGGCCCGAGCCGTCCGCCGCGCTCGCGATCGCAGCGGTCCTTGCCGGTGCACTGTGTCTGTCGGTCTCGGCGATCCTCGTCAAACTCGCCGGTGTCGATGCAGCCACGACCGCCGTGCTGCGGTGCGCAATTGCGGTCATCGCCCTCGTACCGCTGGCCCTTGCCGAGCGGGCTCGCCATGGTGGGCTCTCGCGGTCCGGGATCCTCTGGGCGATCGCTGCCGGCGTGGCTCTGGGAGTCGACTACATCGCATGGACGGCGTCGATCTACCTCGTCGGAGCCGGCGTCGCGACAGTGCTCGTCAACGTTCAGGTCATCGTCCTCCCGCTGCTTGCCCTGATCATCGATCGTGAACGTGTGCGTTGGCGCTTCATCATCGCTGTGCCGCTGATGCTCGTGGGCGTCGGCCTTGTCGGCGGTGTGCTCTCCGGCGCCGAGGTGGGGGATCGGGCCGTCTTCGGCACCGTTCTCGCGCTCATCGCGGGAACCGGGTACGGAATCTACCTGTTCCTCACCCGGCGGGCGACGAGGCGCAAGGCCGAGGGAACGATTCAGCCGCTGATCTGGGCGAGCGCCTCGGCGGCGGTGACCGCATCGATCATTGCAATGTTCACCGGCGGGCTGCACTTCACAGGAATCAGCCCGCGGTCGTGGATGCTGCTCATCGCCCTGGCGCTGTTGGGGCAGGTCGTGGCGTGGCTGTTCATCAACCGCGGAAGCACGGGTCTGATGCCGTCGGTGACCTCGAGTCTGCTGCTCATCCAACCTGTGTTCGCACTCGTGCTCTCGGCGCTCATCCTCGCCGAGAAGCTCACCGTGGCCCAGGTCATCGGCGCTGTCATCGTGCTGGTGGCGGTGTCCGTGGCAAACGGCGTGTGGCACGTGTGGTCGAGCCGCCTCGGCGGGGGAGGGACCGTTTCAGCGCCTACGGGGCCAGGTTCGGGGCCTCGGTGATACCGAAGCGGGTCTTCAGGGCTCTGCGGGCGGCGAACCAGCCGTTCATACCGTGCACGCCGGGGGCCGGTGGGGTCGCGGCCGAGCAGAGGAAGGCACCCGGGACGCCGAGGCTGTAGTTGTCCCAGGAGGTCCGCGGTCGGGCCATCATCCGGTAGAAGCTCACGAGTCCGGTGGCGATGTCGCCGCCGATGAGGTTCTGGTTGTGATCGGCCATCTCGGAGGCGGGTATCGAATTGTAGGTGACGATGGTGTCGCGGAAGCCCGGGGCGAAGCGTTCGATCTGGCTGATGATGTACTCGGCCGGGTCGATGGGGCAGTCGAAGGGCACGTGGGCGTAGGTCCACAGCGGACGCAGGCCGTCGACTTCGCGGGAGGGGTCGAAGACGGTCGGGTCTGAGACCAGGCAGACAGGGTGGGAGGGCATGCGTCCGGCGATGACGTCTGCCTCGGCCGAGGCCATCTGTGCCCTGGTTCCGCCCACGTGGACGGTTCCGGCGCGGTTGATGTTCGGATCGGACCAGGGCACGGGGCCGTTGAGGACGAAGTCGACCTTCGCCGCGGCATTGCCCTGTTTGAAGCTGCGCAGCGACTTGTCCACAGGGGTGGGTATGAGCCCGGAGAAGATCTGAGCGGCATTCAGCGCCGAGGTGTCGAGCAGGTACGCACGAGCCGCGGGCAGATCGGAGACGTGGTCGATGCGCGCATTCGTCGTCACCGTTCCTCCGTGGGCTTCGAGGTCGGCGAGCATGATGTCGATGATCGCCTGCGATCCGCCGACCGGTGAGGGCCAGCCGCCGGCGTGGGCGATGGTCGCGAGCATGGTGGCCGTCGCTGCCGTGCCCATGCTCGGCAGCCCGCCGATCGCGTGTGCGGCGACGCCGGTGAATAGGGCTTTGCTGGTTTCGTGGGAGAGCGGGATGTTCCAGGCGGGACTGGCCTGAGTGAGCAGTCGGAGGCCGAACTTCACGACGTTGGCGATGCCGGGAACATCGCGCAGGGTCTCCGGGATCGACCGTTTGTCACCGAGGGAGAGCCAGATTGCATCGTCGACGCGGTCGAGGAGCGGGGCGAAGAATCGCCGCCATTCGGGGCCGGCCTCCCCGAGGTGGTCGACCGTCTCGTCGAGGTTGTGGAAGGCCAGCGCGGCGAGGCGATCGTCGAGGGGCTGGGCGTAGGAGATCTCCGGTGTGGTCAGCTCGAGACCGCGGGCACGCAGATCGAAGTCGAGGAAGAACGGGCTCGCGATCGCCAGGGGGTGCACGGCTGAGCAGATGTCGTGAGTGATCCCAGGTGCCAGTCCCAAGTCGAGGGTGCGGGCTCCGCCGCCGATCGTCGACTGGGCCTCGAAGACCTGCACGGACAGGCCCGCGCGAGCCATGGTCACGGCCGCAGCCATACCGTTGGGGCCGGATCCGACGACGACGGCATCTACCTCAGCATTGCTCATGGATCCAGTCTAGGTGTATTGGCCAAGGAGAGCAGTGGTCCCGAACGCAGTGTCGACTCTCGGGTGCCGGTGCTCAGGTGCAGTCAAGTAGTCAGGGCGGGTTGATGCTTCTCAGTACCGGTTCGTCCAGATCGGTGTTGTCCAGCCGCCAGGTTGCCAGATCCCAGGGAGAACACTGCGCGAAGTAGAGGCGCTGACCTTCGACATAGCGACGATTGGATTCGGCCTCGGGATCTCGATCGTATGCCTCGGGGTATCGCTGGTTGCCACGTGGCACAGATACCTCGAACGGAACGTCCACCCAGACGCTGGCGTCCCACAAGTCGCGCAGTTCGGGTCGGTGGAGGAAGACCCCATCGATGAGAAGGATGCAGTCCTGTGGCAAGTCGAGTTCTGTGTGCGGGAGCGGGGCATCGGCATCGACATCGCAGACGGCCGGGACGATCGGCAGCCCGTCTTTGAACGGGGTCACGACGGAACGTGCAAAGGCCTCGTAGTCATAGGAATCGCGGTAAAAGGACTGCGGACCCCGGCCGTTGGCGTACCTGCGTGCACGAGGGTGATGGAATCCGTCGATGCTCACGCGGGCCAGGGATCGATGGCCCGTCGCAGGCGTCGCGTTGCCGAGGGTGCAGGGGACCGATGCCTCGATGCCCAATGCCACAAGCTCCTCGGCGAGCGTGGTCTTGCCGGCCCCGTCGAGCCCGTCGATCGCGATGAGAACTCGCTGTCTCGGGCGAACTTCACAGATCCCGGCCAGGAGCTGCCGAAGAACGTCGTGGCGTGCTCTCACTTATACGCCTCGTCGAAGAAGGCCAGCTCCAGGCCGACGGCTCGGTGCCAGATTCGAGTCAGGCGCTCGGATGCCGTGACGGAACCTGGGCCATCCTCGACGGCTGGGCCGTCCTCGAGAGCTGGGCCCTCCTCAGTCGGAAACACGCGCTCGAGTTCGTCGACGAGGAACTGCACCCACGCGCGGAAATCATCGCCGCGATGCAGCTCGATCCAGCCGCGGTGGACGCGACGATCAGGCATCGGGTCCGAGCGCTCGCCCCAATCGAGGTAGAGCCATTCGGCGATGACGAGCACAACGAGCAGCTCTGGATACGAGGCTGAGGCGACGGCTTCGTCCATGACCTCTCTGAACCCGGCGGTCGGAACGGTCAGCTCCGGATCGGCGTAGTCGGACTCAGGAACCCCCACCTCGGCGAAGGAACGGACGAAATAGGAGTCCTCATCCGCCTCGAGGAACCCGAGCTGCTTGGCGAATCGCAGCTTCGAGGCCACGCTGTCCGCATGGGCGACGCAAGCGCCGAGCATCGAGAGGAACGATTCGAAGAACTGATAGTCCTGGACCAGATACTTCGCCATCACCGGTTCGGGAACCGTTCCGGCGAACAGTTCGTCGACGAAGCGGTGATCCACCGCCGCATTCCACGAGCGATCGGCAGCGGCCCGCAGACCAGCGACCGCACCTCCTGGTGCCAACCGGATGGTGGTGCTGATGTGCTCTGTCGTCGATTGAGGCGGATCCTGCGATTCGCACAGATCACGTGGATGCAGATCACGTGGATGGAGCCTTGCCATGGTTGTGTCTCCCAACTTCCTCCGCCGGTGTTCACCGGATCAGGTTCAAAAGGTCTGCGATTGCACTCTCAGCGCCTGATGTCCCGGCGCTCCCCTGTCGTGTTTCGACCCTAACATCGGCGTAGACTCAGGCCATGGCTATCGCAAAGCAACCCGTCATCGTTCTCGATGCGCCAGATGCCGGTGAGCTCGCGCAGTTCTACGCCGATCTCCTCGACTGGCAGGTCAGGGTCGACGACGACGGCACCTGGGCAGAGATCACCTCCGATTCGTGGCCGCCGATCTGCTTCCAGCAGGTCGAGGACTACCACGCACCCAGCTGGCCCAGTCAGGCTCACCCGCAGCAGATGCACATCGACGTCATGGTCGACGACCTCGACATCGCCGAGGCGGCCGTGATCGAACTCGGAGCAGGCAAAGCGGCCGAACAGCCGGGGGAGACCTTCCGCGTCTTCCTCGACCCCGCCGGCCACCCGTTCTGCCTCTGCGCGAACTGAAGCAGCCTCGTCGGAACTGAGGACCACCCTCTCCGATCGCGAGGCGCGGCCTGTGAAGGCAGCGCGGCTACAGTGATCCCATGCGCGTGATCACCTCCTTCGACGAACTGACTCCTGTGCCGTGGGCCAACGGCGCGGGCCAGACGACCGAACTCGTCTCGCTCGAAGCCTCCGCAGTGCTGACTCCCAACCTGCGACGGTGGCGACTGAGCATCGCCCGCTTGGAGCGGACCGCTCCGTTCTCACCCCTGCCCGGCCTGGCACGCACATTCCTTCCCACCGGCGCCGAGGTGGTCCTCGAGATCGATGGACACGTGCACCGGGTGCGCCCGGGCGCACCCGTACAGTTCCGTGGGGAGCAGGACGTTTCCCTCATCGAGTTGGAATCCCCGTGCTTCGCGATTAACCACATGGTCGAAGACGGCGAGGGCGACGCACTCGAGATGTCGACCCGAGCAGCCGAACTCGCTCAACCAGGGCACGGGCAAGCTCGGGGAGCCCGCCGGCAGTTCGCACTCACCGTGGAATCGGATGCCGACCATCCCCGGTTCCAATTGATCGAAATCGAGGGTGCGGACGATCTTCCGAACCACCTCGGCGCCGTGTTTCTGCAGTGACGTCTACGTCGTCAGATCGTGCCTGATCTCCGGTCTCTCCTCGACTCCGATCACGGGACTTTCCGAGCCTGACAGTATCGTGCGAGTCGGGTGTCGCCTCCGTCACAGAAGAATGCATCGTTGCTGGTCACAGGCGGTGTTGAGTGGCACCGCTCTCAGCGCTGTCTCAGGCTGCGGGCAGAGAGGTCAGGGTCTCCGAACATGAGTCGACGATACTGATTGGAGGCATCATCTTTGGAGGAGAATTGGCATCGAATCAGAGCGAATCAGACAAGTCGACCACGCAGGATAGGCAAGACCGCCCAGCAGTGAGCAACGGTGAGCACCGGGCTGCGACATATCCGTCGCAGACTCTGCCTCTGATCACCGAAGAGCTTGCCGCAACCCACGCTCGGACCGATCGCTCGAATTCCACACCCTCGACGACACCGCATGTGACCACCCCCGTCATGCCGCCCAACCCGATCAGGCGCGACGAGGCGCAGACAGCGGCGAACTACTCGACGCAGCAGACGCAGCAGCAGAGCACCCCCGCGCAGTCCTCGGCCGACGGTCCGAATGAGACTGCTTCGACCATCGCAGGTCCCGTCGCCGAGGCCCTCGATGACCAGGGTGAGAAGCAGGAGAAGAAGTCCGAGGGCAAGATCTCGGCCACTCAGCTCATCGCCGGCGCCGGTGCCGCGGCCACTTCGTCGATCATCGGCGGCCAGCTCGGCGTGGCCGGAACGGTCGTCGGGGCGGGAGTCGCCAGCATCATCACCGGTCTCGCGGTGACCCTCTACAGTCGCAGCCTCGACAAGGGCAAAGAGAAGATCAAGCAGCTCGCCCCAGCGGTCAAGGCCAAGTCGGCCAAGACGATCGCGATCGGCGCCCGCGATGCGACGGGGACGGGGTCGGCAGCAGGCACCGGGGCATCGGCCGCCGACCGTGCCATCGGAACCTTCGGCCTCCCAGCCGACGACAACCTCGGCGATGGTCGGGGCTCTGGTGCAGTGGCGGGAAGCGGCGTCGACACTGACGCCGACGACGTCGCTTCCGCAACCAACCACGAAGAGCCGAAGACTTGGTGGCAGAAGCTGCGCCGCAAGCGCGTGATGTACCCGGTGGCCATCGGTGTCGCCACGTTCGGGATCGGCCTGGGTGCCGTGGTCATGGCCGAATCGGTCACCAGTTCTGACATCTCACCCGGAACCTCTCAGCTCTCCCGGTCAGTGACGGGCAATTCGGGAACCGGCGACGAATCCGGCACCGGCCAGGACGGCAGCAGCGAATCAAGCTCGAGCTCCTCCGGCTCCCACTCGGGCGAGAGCGCGAACCAAGGCAGCGGTACCGAGAACTCGACGTCGAGCCAAGGGGAATCCGCCTCGGCGAGCGAAAGCAGCACGGACTCGTCGGCGAGCACCGGTCAGTCGGGCACCGCGCAGGGCACCGACGCCTCGGATGGCACCACAACCGGTTCGAACAGCGACTCGAGCAGCACCAGCAGCGGATCAAGCGCCTCTGGCAGCAGTGATTCGTCGACGACCGGGGGAGCGGACAGCAGCTCTGCCTCCTCGGGCGGGTCCGGTTCGAGCTCAAGCTCTGCCGGCGGATCCGGTTCGGGAAGCAGCGGTTCAGGTGGAGGAACGAACTCGGGCGGCAGCGGATCGAGCTCCGGCGGCAGCGGATCGAGCGCCGGGTCGGGCTCCGCCTCCAGCGGAAGCGGGAGCGCTGCGACTGCCCAAGGCTGACTGGTATGGTAGAAAGTGGGTCGACCAGGACGATCTTCCAGGAATTTTGGGAGGATCGCCTTGGTTGTAGCCAACAGGGTCTCTGGCTGGGTTGAAAGCGGCTCTGACCGCGTTCAGCTGAATGCCAGGAGCTCGATATCAGGAGAGTGGCGCTTGCCCCTCCGCCTCATCACGCAACGGTGAGTGATGGTCATCGTGCGATGAGTCGGCGTGGTGTGCGCCTACAGTTCCTGACAATCAATCGGTTGAAGGAGATGCAAATGACCAAACACGCTGATCATGAGAACCCGGGTCACGACGGCACCAAGCCATCGACGACCGAATCCGGCGCGCAGCGCGAATCCGATGCGCATTCATTGAGTGTCGGACCTGATGGACCGCTCCTCCTCCACGACGTCGCGCTGGTCGAGAAGCTGGCACGGTTCGACCGCGAACGCGTTCCCGAGCGCAGCCCGCACGCCAAGGGCTCCGGCGCATTCGGCGAACTCGAGATCACTGCAGACGTCTCCAAGTACACCCGGGCGAAGTTCCTGCAGCCGGGCAAGAAGACTCCGATGCTCGCCCGCTTCTCCACCGTCGCCGGTGAGCTCGGCTCACCCGACTCCTGGCGCGATGTGCGCGGATTCGCATTGAAGTTCTACACCGAAGACGGAAACTTCGACATGGTGGGCAACAACACGCCCGTGTTCTTCGTCCGTGATCCCATGAAGTTCCCCGACTTCATTCACTCGCAGAAGCGCACCCCGGACTCCGGCCTGCGCAGCAACAACATGCAGTGGGACTTCTGGTCGCTCTCGCCTGAGTCGGCGCACCAGGTCACCTACCTGATGGGACCGCGTGGTCTGCCCAAGACCTGGCGGAACATGAACGGCTACTCCTCGCACACCTACATGTGGGCCAATGCTGAGGGCGAGCGTTTCTGGGTCCAGTATCACTTCCACACCGACCAGGGTGTGGAGAACATGAGCAATGAGGAAGCCGGCAGGCTCGCCGGTGAGGACGCGGACATCCACCGTCGCGACCTGTTCGACGCGATCGAGCGCGGTGACTACCCGTCATGGACCGTCAGCGTCCAGATCATGCCCTACGAAGAGGCCAAGACCTACCGGTTCAATCCCTTCGACCTGACGAAGACCTGGTCGAAGAAGGACTACCCGCTCATGGAGATCGGCAAGTTCACGCTCAACAAGAACCCGTCGAACCATTTCGCGCAGATCGAGCAGGCCGCCTTCAGCCCGTCGAATACCGTGCCGGGCACCGGAATCTCGCCCGACAAGATGCTCATGGGCCGCGTGTTCTCCTACCCGGATGCACAGCGCAACCGCATCGGCACGAACTTCAACCAGCTGCCGGTCAATGCTCCTGTGACGCCGACGAACTCCTACGACAAGGAAGGGCAGATGGAGTACCACCATGCCGGTGATGCCCCCAACTACGCCCCGAACTCCTATGGTCGCCCGTACCAGGCGGAGGAGACCCAGGTCGAAGCTCGTTGGGAATCAGACGGTGAGCTGGTCCGCAGCGCCGCCACTCTGCACGCAGAGGACGATGACTTCGGCCAGGCACACACCCTGATCCGCGAGGTCTACTCCGAAGAGGAACGCCAGGGCCTCATCGAGACCGTCGTCGGTGCCCTCAAGGACGGCGTCGAAGAGCCGGTGCTGACCAACGTCTTCACGTACTGGCGCAACATCGATGAAGAGGTCGGCCGTGCAATCGAGGACAAGTACAGGTCCGAGACCGCGTGATCCAGATGGCTTAGGGATCTGCGCGCGGGGCATCCGCACCACTTAGATGCACCCGCCCGCTTCCGCCTGACCACTCAGCAACCCTCCGGGCGCTGAGCAACCCCACTGAAGGTTGCTCAGCACCCGGAGGGTTGCTGTGCGTCGGTTCGGGGCACCGCGGCGTCGCTGGCCCTGGGCCTCGCACCGTCGACTAGCTGTAGTGACCGGCCCCGTGAGTGGAAGAGCCCGATTCCCTCAGTCGTCGATCTCGTCGAGAAGCTTCTTCTCGTCGATGGCCAACTGCTCCTTGTCGAGGTGCTGCATGAAGTGCTTCTTGCCTCGGGCGTACCAGAGCACGATGCTGAGGACGAGCACTGCGAGCACTGCGATGGGGGAGTAGTTGAAGGTCGAGATCGTGATCGGCAGAGTCGGTGGCAGCACGAACAGGATGCAGATGAAGATCACCCAGACGACGGCGACCCACCCGATGACTCCGCTCCACCGGCCCAGATGCCACGGGCCCGGCTTGAACTTGTCCCCCTTGAGTCGGCGCAGCAGCACGGGCGCAACGTAGGCGATGTAGAGCCCGATCACCGCCACACTCGTCACGGCCAGGTAGGCGGTCTCATTGAACAGCGCTGGCACGGTCAGAATCGAGGACAGCACGATGCACAGCCAGATGGAGTTGGTGGGTGTGCCGGTGCGCGGGTTGACCTTCTTCCAGTATTTGGATCCGGGGATCGCATCGTCGCGTGAGAATGCGTAGCTCATCCGCGAGTTCGCCGTCACCGAGGCCATACCGCAGAAGAATTGGGCGCCGCAGACGATGAAGAGCAGGAACTTCGCCATCGTCGGGTTGTTCAGAGCGTCGAGGAACACCTGAGCGGGAGGCAGGCCGGTTGCGGTGGCGTTGAGAGCGGTGAGCCCTGCCTCGGAACCGTCCTGGATCGCGGCCGTGATCGAGTACAGCAGGATCCATCCGCCGATGATCGAGATCAGGACGCTCATGACGATGCCCTTGGGGGCTGCGGTCGAAGCGTTCTTCGTCTCCTCGGCCACGTGTGCCGAGGCATCGTAGCCGGTGTACGTGTACTGGGCCATGAGCAGGCCCATGAGGAAGACGAACGGCATGAACGTAAACCCGGTCTCGTTGTGCCAGGCCGTCATGGTCCAGCTGAACGACTGGTGCTTTGTGGGCATGATCCACAGTGCGGCGACGATGACGAGCACACCAACGATGTGCCACCAGGCGGAGACTCCGGAGAGCAGGTTGACCAGGTTGACGCCGAAGGTGTTGAGGAGACCGTGCAGGGTGATGATGACGAGGAACAGGATGAAGGTGTTGAGCGCGGTGGGCACGACGCCGAAGGTCAGTGCCGCGAAGGCCATCATGGTCGTGGCGGCGCCGTAGTCGATGGCAGCGGTGACAGCCACCTCGCCGAGGAAGTTGAACCATCCGACATACCAGGCCCAATGCCGTTTGTTGCGTTTGGCCAGACGGCCGGCCCAGAAGTACAGCCCACCCGCTGTGGGGTACTTCGAACAGACTTCGGCCATGGCCAGAGCCACGCAGAGGACGAAAATACCGACCAGCGGCCACCCGATCGTGATCGCTGCCGGTCCGCCCGATCCCAGCGCAATGCTGTAGGAGGTGATGCAGCCTGCGAGGATCGAAATGATGGAGAAGGAGACCGCGAAATTGCCGAAGCCCGACATTCCGCGCTTGAGCTCCTGTTTGTAGCCGAGCTCGGCAAGACTGGCCTCGTCAGCGCTCAGCGCCGGGGCCTCAGCTTCGTGAGGGCCTGCGCCATCATGCGGCGTCGGCCCGGATGCTGGGTCATTGGGTGGAGAGGATTCATTGCTCATGGAGAACACCGTTCTTCTCGAAGCGAATACTTCCGCAGTTCCCGCGAACCTGTCCGACCGACTGGATCAGTCGGCTCTGACTGATGGGCATCGGCCCGGCCGTCACGGCCGAGTGGGGGCGAGGGACGATATGCGTCCGGAACAGAACACATCCCGGAGCGGATCATCTGCGGCAGGCACGAACCTATCGTGCGTGATGCAGTTCACAACTCTGTTCTGAAGCTGAGCCTGTCACCGGGCAATTGGTTTGTCAATAGGTATTTTCTTGAACCATAAGGCCGGGTTGCGATGAATTTCGGGTGAGGTATTGCGCATAAATGGTTCGCTGACATACCTTATGTGGGGAGAGCTCCTGAACCCGCAACGATGCGAACGAATCACCGGTGCGACACTACCGAGAAGAGGAACCATGAGCGTCACTCCATCAGATCTGACACTGGACCAGCTGAAGGCAGAGATCTCTGCCGGCGATGTCGACACGGTGCTCGTCGCCGCCACCGACATGCAGGGCCGACTCCAGGGCAAGAGGATCACCGGCAGATTCTTCCTCGACGAGGTGATGGACCACGGCACCGAAGGCTGCAATTACCTCATGGCCGCTGACGTCGAGATGAACACCGTCGACGGCTACGAACTCACCTCGTGGGAACGCGGATACGGCGACTTCATGTTCGTGCCCGACTATTCGACGCTGCGTCGCATCCCCTGGCATCCCTCGACGGTCATGGTCCAGTGCGACCTCGCCTTCCTCGACGGGTCACCGCTGAGCGTCTCGCCCCGGCAGGTGCTCAAGGCTCAGCTGGAACGACTCGAGAAGCTCGGATACTCGCCGATCGGCGCGACCGAGCTCGAGTTCGCCCTCTACAACACTGGCTACCGCGAGGCGATGGCAAACGACTACCGCAACCTCGAGGCAGCGAGCACCTACAACATCGACTACTCCCTCTTCGGCACCGGCCAGGTCGAAGGCTACCTGCGTCGCCTGCGCAATGAGATGGACGCCGCCGGTCTCTACACGGAGAGCGCGAAGGGAGAATGCAATCTTGGTCAGCTCGAAGTCGGCTTCCGCTACACCGACATGCTCGCCACCTGCGACAACCACGTCGTGTACAAACTCGGTGCGAAGGAGATCGCGGACCAAGAGGGCAAGTCGGTGACCTTCATGGCCAAGCCCAACGACCGCGAAGGCAGCTCCTGCCACATCCACATGAGCCTCAACGATGCCCAGGGTGCACCCGTGTTCTCGACCGGCCACGGAAGTGAGATGTCAGAGACGATGAAGCACTTCGTCGCCGGAGTCGTGGCCACCCAGCACGACTTCACCTACCTCTACGCACCGAATGTGAACTCGTACAAGCGCTTCGCCGACGGCTCCTTCGCTCCCACCGCAGTCGGTTGGGGTTGGGACAATCGGACCTGCGCCGTGCGTATCGTCGGGCACGGACCTGGGCTGCGCTTCGAACAGCGCGTTCCCGGCGCCGACGCGAATCCCTACATCGCGGCCGCCGCCCTCATCGCGGCGGGAATCCACGGCATCGAGAACGAACTCGAACTGCCCGAGCCCTTGGCCGGCAACGCCTACACCCAAGACGTGCCGAATATCCCGCGCCGCCTCCACGACGCAGTGGCCGCGTTCTCCTCCTCCGAGGTTGCGCGCCAGGCCTTCGGCGACGAAGTCGTCGACCACTACGTCCACGCCGGAGAAGTCGAGATGGCCGCCTTCGACGCTGCAGTCACCGATTGGGAGGTCCGGCGTGGCTTCGAACGACTCTGAGGCACCCTCGCACGAAGACCTCGAAACGAGCACGCGGCCTGTCGCTGAAGCATCAGGCCGCCGGCCTCTCATCGGCCTGCCCACGTATTACGGCCGCGGACAGTTCGGTGTGTGGGACCGCGACTCCGCGTTCCTGCCCAGCGTCTACGTCACCGCGGTGACGCGGGCCGGCGGTCGCGTCGTCCTTCTGCCGCCCGAAGATCCGTGGACCGCGGCCGAGGTGGCCGAACTCGACGGCATCGTCCTGACCGGGGGAGATGACGTCGACCCTGCGCTCTACGGTGCCGAACTCGGGCCGAAGACCCAGACCCCGAACACACGCCGCGATGCCTTCGAGACCAGCCTCTACCGGCATGCGCGCATCACCGGTGTCCCGGTCTTCGCCATCTGCCGCGGCGCCCAGATCGTCAACACCGTCCATGGCGGAACACTGCATCAGCACCTGCCCGAGGTCGGCGGCTTCGGCGCGCATGAGGCGGAGAAGAAGGACGAATTCGCCGAGGTGGCTGTGACCACCGCACCGGACACCGCCGTGTCCGCGCTGATCGGATCCGGAACCACGGTCAGATGCCATCACCACCAGGCGATCGACCGCCTCGGCGGGGGCCTGGTCGTCAGTGCCCGATCGGCCGAGGACGGCTGCATCGAAGCGCTGGAAGCGCCGGACGGGTCGATGTTCGCGGTGCAGTGGCACCCGGAGGAGACCCTCGACGATCTGCGCCTGTTCGCCGGCATCGTCGAGGCCGCGACCAGACGTGCCGAATCGCGGCATGCGACCACAACGTCTGCGACAACGACCACACAGCACACACCCGAGACGACTATGGAGGCCGGCCGATGACCGACGTACTCAACCCCGCGACCGAGGAACGCGTCGCCACCGTCGACGCGCACAGCGTCGACTCGACGCGTGATGCGATCGGCCGCGCCGCCGACGCCTTCCCCGCCTGGCGCGCCATGGCTCCGGGCCAGCGTGCCGAGCTTCTGCGCTCCTTCGCCCGCGCGGTCGAGGGCGACATCGAGTACCTCGCGCAGCTCGAAGTCGCCGAAGCCGGGCACACGATCTCCAACGCCCGTGGCGAAGCCGGCAACGTCCGCGACGTCCTCAACTACTACGCGGGCGGCGTCGAGCGCCACCTCGGCGATCAGATTCCCGTCGCCGGCGGCGTCGACATCACCTTCCACGAACCCCTCGGAGTCGTCGGCATCATCGTGCCGTGGAACTTCCCGATGCCCATCGCCGGGTGGGGGTTCGTGCCCGCGCTCGCCGCAGGCAACACCGTGGTCCTCAAACCCGCTGAGCTGACGCCGCTGACGGCGATCCGCCTCGGCGAGCTGGCCTTGGAAGCGGGTATCCCGCAGGACGTGTTCCAAGTCGTCCCGGGCAAGGGATCGGTCGTCGGGCAGACGTTCACCGACGACCCGCGGGTCGCGAAGATCGTGTTCACCGGCTCGACCGCGGTGGGCGAGACGATCTTGGCCGATGCCGCGAAGTCGATGAAGCGCACGACCCTCGAGCTGGGCGGGAAGTCGGCGAACATCGTCTTCGATGACGCCGATCTCGAACTGGCAGCGGCGACTGCACCCTACGGAGTCTTCGACAACGCAGGTCAGGACTGCTGCGCACGTTCGCGCATCCTCGTCCACGACTCGGTCTTCGACCGATTCATGGAACTCCTCGAACCCGCGGTCGCCGGGGTGGTCGTCACGGACCCCAGCCTCGAGACCGCGGAGATGGGACCGCTCATCTCCGCCGGACACCTGGAGAGCGTGGCCGGATTCCTCGACGGCGTCGACGTCGCGTTCACCGGCAGCGCCCCCAGCGGTGCCGGATACTGGATGGCGCCGACGGTCGTTCTGCCGAAGTCGCCCTCCGACCGCATTGTCACCGACGAGGTGTTCGGACCCGTGGTCACCGTGCAGCGCTTCCGTGACGAGGCCGAGGCGATCACGATGGCCAACGACTCGCCCTATGGGCTCTCCGGTTCGATCTGGACCCGCGATGTCGGCCGGGGCTTGAGGGTCGCCCGCGGCGTCGACTCCGGCGCCCTGTCCCTGAACTCGCACTCTGCAGTCCGGTATTCGACTCCGTTCGGCGGGTTCAAACGCTCCGGCATCGGCCGCGAGCTCGGCCCGCATGCGATGGACTCGTTCACGGAGACGAAGAACCTCTTCATCGCCACCGACTGAGCTGCACCCGGTGGAGCGGTGCCCGACACACTCAGCGGGGAAATCGCTCCGCGACGCGGATCAGTGGTCGATTTGTGGTGAATTTCGCCGGGAATTCGACACAAATCGACCACTCCAGCCGATACCAATTGCCCCACAGCTCTTATGACGAAGGAGATATGACATGAACTCACCACAGATGTCAGACACGTACGACTCGGCCCAGATCGTGTGCCGCCGCCTGCCCGGCCGGACCGCCGTGGTCACAGGCGGTGCTAGCGGCATCGGCCTCGCGACGGCCAAACGGCTCGCCTCGGAAGGGGCCAATGTCGTCATCGCCGACACGAACGCGGATTCCGGTGCGATCGCCGCCGAGGCGGTCGGGGGCCTCTTCGTGTCCACCGACGTCACCGATCCGGCCCAGGTCGACTCCCTGTTCCAGACCGCCTTCGACACCTACGGCAGCGTCGACGTCGCGTTCAACAACGCGGGAGTCTCCCCACCGGCGGACGCCTCGATCACGGAGACCAGCCTCGACGTGTGGCGCAAGGTCCAGGACATCAACCTGACGTCGGTGTACCTGTGCTCGAAGGCGGCGCTGACGCACATGCGCAAGCAGGGCCGCGGCTCGATCATCAACACGGCCTCGTTCGTGGCGCTCATGGGATCGGCGACCTCGCAGATCTCGTACACGGCGTCGAAGGGCGGAGTGCTCGCGATGACGCGTGAGCTCGGCGTGGAGTTCGCGAAGGAGGGCATTCGCGTCAACGCGCTGTGCCCGGGGCCAGTGAACACCGAACTGCTGCGCGAACTGTTCGCCAAGGATCCGGAGATGGCGGCCAGGCGTCTGGTGCACGTGCCGATGGGCCGCTTCGCCGACGCTTCTGAGATGGCTGCAGCCGTGGCTTTCCTCGCCAGCGACGACGCATCGTTCGTCACCGCCCAGTCGTTCACCGTCGACGGTGGCCTGACCAACGCCTACACGACCCCGCTGTGAGTGAGGGAACCGAAGCGTTCGCCCCCAGCGGCCAGGTGACTGCGCTGCGGGCGATCGCTCCGGCGCGTTCGGGCAACATCTTCGAGGAGACGATCGAATGCCTGCTCCAGATCGTGCGCCTTGGCATCATCCCGCCCGGGCAGCGCTTCCCGCCCGAACGTGAGCTCGCCGAACAGCTCGGCATCTCCCGGGCGACCCTGCGCGAAGCGATCTCCGAACTGCAGAGCGCCGGATGGGTCAACGTCCGCCGAGGTCGGGGCGGAGGAACGTTTGTCTCGCGAGCTCCGGCGACCGGTGCCCTCCACGGTGCAGCCGCGGGCGGGCACGTGGGCTCATCGACCGCCTCGGGTCGTGCCTCGGGTGGCGCGTCCGGTTCCGACGCCGGGTTCTCCGCCGTCGAGGTCGAGGACACTCTGACCTGGCGGCGCATCATCGAGATGGGCGTCGCCGAGGTGGCAGCCGGGCAGGATCTCACCGCTCCCCAACGCGGTCAGCTGGTGGCGGCGATGGAGGCGAGCCGACAGTCGGACATGGCCGGGTATCGGCGCCTGGATTCCCAACTGCATCTGACCTGGGCGCAGGTCACAGGATCGCCCAGTCTGGTGCGCTCGATGGTCGAGAGTCGGACCCGGGCGAACAAACTGCTTGAGCGGATCCCGATGATCGAACCCAACCTCGTCCACTCCCACGAGCAGCATCAGCGGATCCACACCGCGATCCTCGCCGGAGACCCTGACGCGGCGCGCGCGGCGATGGCCGAGCATCTCGACGGCACCGCCTCGCTGCTGCGCGGATTCCTCGCAGAGCCGTAATCACGAGTGGTCTCGAGCCGAACTCAGATCGTCTCGGCTGCCTCCTGCTGGGCGCGTTGGGCGATGCGTCCTCCGGCGAGGACCATCTCGATCTGCCGGGGCGAGAGCGTATGGCGGAATTCGAACGTCCGTCCGCCCACCTCGGCGCTCACGGTCTTGCCGTCAGCCAACTCGTCGCGCAGTCCTCTGAACTCGAGGACATCGCCCTGGGACAGTGCCTCGTAGTCCTTCTCGTCGATGAATTCGAGCGCGAGGACACCGAAGTTCGCGAGATTCTGCCAATGGATGCGGGCCAGCGATTTCGCGACGACGACCCGCAGCCCCAGGTAGCGGGGTGCGATCACGGCGTGCTCACGGGATGAGCCCTGGCCGTAGTTCTCACCGCCGACGATCGCGTGTCCGCCTTCGTGCTCGACGGCGCGAGTGGCGTAGGTGTCGTCGACCTGGATGTAGACGAACTCGGAGATCTTGGGAATGTTGCTCCGGTAGGGCAGCACCCGGGAGCCGGCGGGCATGATCTCGTCGGTGGACACGTTGTCGCCCACCTTGAGCATGATTTCGAGGTCGATATCGCCTGGCAGAGGATCGAAATCGGGCAGGGTCGAGATGTTCGAACCTTTGACTAGCTCCACGTTGCGCGCCTCCTCGGGCGGCAGCGGCGGAACCAGCATCGACCGGTTGGCGGAGAACTTCTCCGGCAGCGTGACCTGCGGATAGTCGATGCCCAGATCGCGCGGGTCCGTGATCTTGCCCGTCAGCGCCGCGGCCACGGCGGTCTCCGGCGAGCACAGCCACACCGCGTCCTCGTCGGTACCCGAGCGTCCGGGGAAGTTCCGCGGCATCGTGCGCAGGCTGTTGCGGCCGACAGCCGGAGCCTGACCCATGCCGATGCAGCCCATGCAGCCCGACTGGTGGATGCGAGCGCCTGATCCGACCAGTGAGGTCAGCCATCCGCCGGTGATGAGGTCGGCGAGGATCTCTCGCGATGTCGGGTTGACGTCGAGTGAGATCTGCTCATGGATATGCCGACCCTCGAGGGTCTCCGCAACGACGGCGAAGTCCCGCAGACCCGGGTTCGCAGAGGATCCGATGACGACCTGGAAGACGTCCTCACCAACGACCTCACGCACCGGGCGGACATTGCCCGGTGACGACGGTGCGGCGATGAGCGGTTCGAGCTGTGAGAGGTCGATGGAGTCGTGTAGGTCGTACTGCGCGCCTTCGTCGGCTTCGATCCGAGTGAAGTCCTCGCCTCGGTCGCTGGCTTCGAGGAAGTCCCGGACCGCGTCGTCGGCAGGGAAGACAGTGGCTGTGGCACCGAGCTCGGCACCCATGTTCGCAATCACATGGCGATCCATCGCGGTCAGGCCCTTGAGACCTTCACCGTAGTACTCGATGATCTTGCCGACTCCGCCCTTGACGCCGTGGCGACGCAGCATCTCGAGGATGACGTCCTTGGCCGAGACCCACGGCGGCAGTGTGCCGGTGAGTTCGACGCCCATGATCTGGGGCGCGCTGATGTAGAGGGGCTCGCCGACCATGGACATGGCGATCTCGAGACCGCCGACGCCGATGGCCAGCATTCCCAAGGCACCGGCAGCGCAGGTGTGGGAGTCTGAGCCGATGAGAGTCATGCCCGGTTTCCCGAACCGTGACTGGTGGACGGGGTGGGAGACTCCGTTGCCGGCGGGGGAGAACCACAAACCGAATCGCTGCGCGGCAGAGCGCAGGAACATGTGGTCCTCGGGGTTCTTCTCATCGGTCTGCAGAAGGTTGTGGTCAACGTACTGGACAGAGGTCTCCGTGCGGATCCGGTCGATGCCCAGCGCTTCGAGCTCGAGCATCACCAGCGTTCCCGTTGCGTCCTGAGTCAGCGTCTGATCGATGCGGACCCCGATCTCGGTGCCGGGCTCGAACGTCCCGGATTCCAGATGTGAGCCGATGAGCTTCTGAGCGACATTCTCAGCCATCGTCACCCTCCTTATGAAGTGGTCGAATTGCTGGTGTGCACGCTCTCACGTGGTCAATCCACGTTAGCCCTCGGAACGAGGACCCACAAGGGTCGGGCAGAGACATCGGCGTGCTCGCGGCGGTGGACAACCGGCGCATACTGGATGTATGCCGGAATTGCCCGAGGTGGACGCACTGGTCGAGTTTCTGCGGCCGAAGGTCAGCGGTGACTTCGTCACGCGGACCGATGTCGGAGAGCTGAGCATCCTCAAGACCGTCGATCCACCGCTCGAGGCGCTCGCCGGACTCGAGATCACCGGCGTCGCGCGCTCGGGAAAGGCCCTCATCATCGAATTCGAGGGCCTTGAGCTGGTCTGTCGATTCGCGCGCGCAGGGTGGATAGTCTGGCACGATCTCGTGCCCACCGGTCCGGTCAAGATGGGCAAGGGACCGCTGGGTCTGCGCGTCCACCTGGCCTCGGGTGCCGGTTTCGACCTGAGCGAGGCGGGGACGAAGAAGAACGCTTCGGTCTCGCTCGTCCATGACCGCGCCGAGGTGGCTGCTGTCGCCGGGGCCGGACCCGATGCGCTGTGGATCGAAGCAAACGAATTCTCCCGGCTGTTGGCCGGGTCCCGGTCGCGGATCAAGACCGTGCTCGAGGACCAGGAGATCATCACCGGCATCGGCAATGCCTACTCCGACGAGATCCTCCACACCGCGAAGATCTCCCCGTTCGCCCCCGCATCCGGTGTTGACGCGCCAGAACTGCTCGACGTGATCCGCGGAGTTCTCGGTGCTGCCCGCGAGACGCTGACAGGTCTGCCGCCGAGCAAGGTCAAAGCCGCGAAGAAACGCGGGCTGCGAGTCCACGGCCGCACTGGTCAGACCTGTCCGGTCTGCGGGTCGACCATTGCCGAAGTCTCGTACACCGACAAGTCGCTGCAGTACTGCCCCGGCTGCCAGACCGACGGGAAGAAGCTCAGCGACCGTCGGATGGATCGGCTGCTCAAATAGCGGCAGACTCATGCAGCGGCAGAACGACGAAGCGGCGGCTCAGCCGGTCTCGATCGTCCTCTGCAGCAGCGGAGTGACGCGGTATTCGACCATCTGCTTCATCGACACCAGGGTGCGTGTGCGTTTGACGCCGGGAGTCCCGAGGATCTGCCCGGCGACGCGATAGAGGTCATCGGTGTCTCGGGCGACGATCTGGATGAGGGTGTCGGCTGTGCCGGAGACCCCGATGACCTCGAGAACTTCAGGGATCAGGCTGAGCGCTTCACCGATCTCGTCGAGTCGTGACTGTTTGAGATTGGCCAGCACGTGCGCCCTGATCGGGTAGCCGAGCCCAGTCGTGTCGACACGATGGCCGAATGGGTGCAGCCCTTCGGATTCGAGCCTGCCCAGCCGTGCCTGAGCGGTGTTCCTGGCCACCTGCAGGCGATGGGCCAGTCCTGCGATCGTCGCACGCGGTTCGCGGATGAGTTCGAGGAGGATCTTCGCATCCAGCGCATCTGCGATTCGTCGCCGTTGTTCCTCGACCATGACACCACCATCTTTCCTCATCGAAATGCTCACCAGTTGCTCAACTGTATAACGAGGTACTGAGCAGTGTGCGCAATTTCAAAGCGACATATTGAGCACTCCGATTAAGTCTGTTTGGATCGTTCTGAGTCGGTCCGGATCTGGACCGACCTGCGGTTCGACATACACCGTCGGCACCCCTCGGGCGAAACTGCCCTGCGCGCGCCGGTCCATTCGCCCAACGGTCACATGGATCGGCGCACGCGCCAGACAGTTCATTCAAGGAGGAATACGTGCCCGACCACTCTGCACTCGATGAGATCCATGACCGCATCCTGTGGCTCTCGACCTCGATCATCCACCATGCCAACCGGGTCCGGCCCAACCGAAGCGGGCTCAAAGTGGGCGGTCATCAGGCCTCCTGTGCATCGATCGCCTCGATCATGACCGCACTGTGGTTCCACGAACTCCGGGCAGAAGACCGTGTGAGCATCAAACCGCATGCCGGTCCCGTGTGGCATGCCATCAACTACCTCTTCGGTGAGCTCGACGAGACCCAGATGACGACGCTGCGGGAGTTCGGCGGCCTCCAGAGCTACCCGAGTCGCACGAAGGACCCGGTTCCGGCCGACTATTCGACAGGCTCAGTGGGCATCGGTGCGACCGCGCCGATCTGGGGCGCCGTGGCCCGCCGCTACGTCGACTCCAGCCTGCGAGACATCGGCACCGGACGCCAGTACTCACTCGTCGGCGATGCTGAACTCGATGAAGGAGCTGTCTGGGAAGCTGTCAACGATCCCGGGGTCAAGCACCTCGGCGAGATCGTATGGATCATCGACCTCAACCGGCAGTCCCTCGACCGCGTCGTCCCCGACATCGCCGCCGGACGGATCGAGGCGACGTTCGATGCTGCCGGGTGGCAGGTCATTACGGTCAGGTTCGGGCGTCTGCTCGAAGACCTCTTCGCCCGTGAGGGTGGGGATGCACTGCGCCAGCGCATCCTCACGATGTCGAACCCTGAGTATCAGCGGATCCTGCGCTGCACTGCAGAGGAGCTGCGCGATCGTCTGCCCGGTGAAGCAGGAAACGACGGCGACGGTGACAACGAGAGCGGTCAAGCACTGAGGGCCCTCATTTCCGACCTCGATGATGCCACGCTCTTGGCTGCGATCAGGAACCTCGGCGGTCATGACATTCCCGCCCTGCTCAAGGCCTTCGCGCAGATCGACGACTCCCGTCCCACGGCGGTCATCGCGTACACGATCAAGGGGTTCGGACTGCCGAGCTCCGGCCATCCGCAGAACCACTCGGCACTCATCGACGCGGACGAATACGCGGCACTGGCCGAACTCAGCGGTCAGGATCCGCAGGCGCCGTGGTCGCGCTTCGATCCCGACACCCCTGCCGGTCGCATCGTGGCCGAGACCGCGCAGCGACTGGCCCGCCCCGAGTTCGCTCCGACTGCTCCGGTCGAGCTGCCTCATGATCTGGAGCGGACGCATAAGGGGACATCGTCCTCGCAGGCGGCGCTGGGTCGGGTCCTCATGGACCTCAGCCGGCAGTCCCCGGAGACAGCCCGCCGGGTCGTGACCGTCAGTCCCGATGTGTCATCGACGACCAACCTCGGCGGGTGGGTCAACAAGGTCGGCGTGTGGAGCGCGGCTGCGGCGCAGAACTGGTTCGCCGACGGTGCGGAGACGATTCTGCAGTGGAACGAGTCGGCGCAGGGCCAGCACATGGAGCTCGGCATCGCCGAGACGAACCTCGTCGGCCTCCTCGGTGAACTGGGCGCGACGTGGAGTCGCTGGGGTGAGCCGCTGTTCCCGATCGGGGTGATGTACGACCCGTTCGTCAATCGTGCGCTCGAACCGTGGACATTCGGCATCTATGCCGGCGGTCAGTCGATCCTCGTCGGGACTCCGTCGGGAGTGACGCTGGCGCCGGAAGGCGGGGCGCACCAGTCGATCACGACACCGTCGACGGGCATCGAAGTGCCGGGGCTGGTCACCTACGAACCGGCATTCGCGCAAGACGTCGAGTGGTCGCTTCTGCATGCGATGTCGCTCATGGGCAGGCCCGGTGGCGAGTCCGCCTATCTGCGCCTGTCCACGCGCGCCGTCGACCAGAGCCTGGCCCGCGTGCCCGCGGATCCTGCCGCCAGGGAACGTCGCCGGCAGCAGGTCATCGCCGGGGCCTACCGGATCAGGACCTCGGCCCGACCGGTCGTGCAGCTCGTGGGAATGGGCGCGCTCATGACCGAGGTGCTCGCGGCCGCCGATCGGCTCGCGGAGATGGGAATCGAGGCCGACGTCGTGTGTGTGACGAGTCCCGGTCTGCTCTACCGTGCGCTGCGAGCCGGTCAGCGCCGTTCGCCAGCGATGGAATCGGTTGGTTCAGTCGGTGCAGTCGGTTCTGCCGCTGGCGGGAGCGCTTGGATCCTTGACCAGGTGTTCCCTGCCTCGAGCGCGGTGCCCATGGTCACGGTCCTCGACGGCCACCCGCACACGCTGTCGTTCCTCGCGACGATCAATCGGGTCGAGCATGTGGCGCTGGGCGTGAGCACTTTCGGGCAGTCGGGTGACATCGACGACGTCTACCGCTATCACGGCATCGACACCGAATCGATCGTCTTCGCCGCCCTCGACGCCGTCCGCAGCTGAGCGGCACCTCCGCAGGTGCGGTGGGCTGAGCGGCGACTCCGCAGCTGAGCGGCGGAAATAATCCTCCCGCGGTCATCGTTGCACCGTGCAGGCAACCCGACCCCGAGCCGATACAGGAGCATCATGACGCAGCAGGTACAGATCCCCGGCACAGACCTCACCATCTTCCCCATCAACCTGGGGACGAACACCTTCGGCTGGACCGCCGACGAAGCCGGATCACACGCTGTGCTCGACGCGTTCGTCGCCGCCGGCGGCAACTTCCTCGACACGGCCGAGTCCTACCCGGCGTGGGTGCCCGGCAATACCGGCCGCGAGTCCGAGACCATCATCGGCACCTGGCTCGCCGCTCGCGGCAACCGCGACAGTGTCGTCATCGCCACGAAGGTCGGTGACCATCCGGAGCACAGGACACAGGACCCCGAATACATCCGCACCGCCATCGATGCCTCCCTCGAGCGTCTGCAGACAGACCATGTCGACCTCTATTACGCGCACCGCGATGATGAGGTGACCCCCATCGCCGAGGTGGCCCGGGTCTTCGATGAGATCGTCCGTGCCGGTAAGGCCAAGCATGTCGCCGTCTCCAACTACTCCAAGGACCGGCTAGCCGAGTGGCTGGCCGTGGCCGAGAAGGAGAACCTGGTGAAGCCCGTAGCGATTCAGCCCCAGTACAGCCTCGTGTTCCGCCGCGACTACGAGACCGAGCTTCAGCCGCTGGCCGATGAGCACAATCTCGGCGTCTTCACCTACTTCAGCCTCGCCGCCGGATTCCTGACCGGAAAATACCGCACCGAGGCCGACCTCGCAGGAGCCAGCCGCGGTGGCATGGTCCAGGGGTACTTCAACGCCGATGGCCTCGAGGCCATCGATGAGCTGGTTGCTGTGGCGAAGGCCCACGATGCGGCACCGGCAACCATTGCGCTCGCCTGGCTGATGGCCAAGGGTACGACCGCACCGATCGTCTCGGCGCGCACACCCGAACAGCTCGAGGCTCTGATGGCGGCCCCGGCCCTCGAACTCAGTCCCGAGGAGCTCTCACGCCTCGATCAGGCCTCGTCTCCCTTCGCCTGAGCAGCGCCGCTGTCGACCCGAGCCATGGTGTCATGCGCCGCTGGTCTGTCAGGCGACGATCTCGTCCTTGGGCTCGACGGTGTGAGCGACCGCTGCACCGATGACCGTGCCGATGGCGATGGAGAAGAACGTCGCGCCCGCAGCGAGCAGGCTGCCGGCAACCCCGCTGCCCTCGCCGAACTCGAGCTGCGAGGCGTTGAGGAGGCCGAACGAACCGGGCGCGACGATGAGGAACGCGGGGACGAAGCTGATGCGCCAGATCGGTCCGCGCGGCAGGCGGGAGAGGATGACGGCCACGAGCGAGGCGGCCAGAGCACCGGCGAGCCCGCCGACGGCGGCGCCGAACTCGGCACCGATTCCCAGCTGAGCCAGTGCGGCTGCAGCGATGGTGATGACGATCGGCACCGTGTGCTCGAGCGGGGTGTAGAGGTAGAGCATCAGTCCGACGGTGGCGGCGAGGACGCCGAGGGCGGAGAGCTGCCAAGCCGAGTCGGTGAGCTGGGAGTTCCGCATCGCCTCGGCGCCGGTGCCGGTGATCGCGGCCGCGCCGGCGACTCCCGCGATGAACATCGCCAGCTGCACCGAAGCCGAGACGAGTCGGGAACTGCCGGCCGAGAGTGCTCCGGCCGAGATCTCCGTCAGTCCGGTGACCACGGCGCTGCCTGGCAGCAGCAGCGCGAGAGTGGCGACGATCGTGCGCAGGGGGCTTTCGAGCCAGTCGAGTCGGTAGCCGATGAGGACGATGAGGGAGACGATGAACGCCGAGCTCACCGGCAGCAGCGGATTGAGATTGGGCCAGCGGCCGTTGATTGCGAGGACACCGGCGACGATGAGTGAGCCGAAGGCGGCGAAGGCCAGGTTGACCAGTCCGGGTTCGAGCAGCAGGCACAGCCCGATGCCGATGGGGACGGCGCCGAGGTGGGAGAGCCAACCGGGCCAGCGCGGCGGTGCGGCGTAGACCTCGGATTCGATCTTCTGTTTGGCGGCAGGCACCGTGAGTCGGCGTGCACGCAGGGCGTCGACGATGTCGAGCAGATTCGCCGTCTGATCGAATCGCAGGTCGGGGCCGATGCGTTCGAACTTTGTGGAATCCCCGGAACCGGACGTGAGGAACAGCCCGCGAGGAAGGGCTGCGACGCGGAGTTTGCTGATGCCGAGGGTGCGTGCGAGACCCGTCAGGGCGTCCTCGACGTCGACGGAGGAGATCCCGCCCGCGAGCAGCCCGGCGCCGATAGTGACCAGAAGCTCTTGGGTGGCAGCTGGTGAATCGGTTGCTTCGTTCACTCACATACCCCCTCGCTCGCGTGCCGGCCGATGGAACCGAAGACTACCAGCCCTCAACTGCTACCTGACGGCAGCCCAGCAACCTGGCGCCAGGTTGCTGGGCCGCCGTCAGGTAGCAGTTGACTAAGTCAGGGAGCGGTCACTGCCCTGGCGCTCAACGACTTGTCGATTGAGCGGACGATATCCTGGCAGCTTCGGTTAAGGGATTAAGGTGGCAGCCAGACCGCCAATTCGATCAACACAGGAGGCACAATGCTGTTTCTGGCACGCATGGACGTCGTATTCCCCGAATCGATGTCGGACGAGACCAAAGCCGACTTCCAGGTCAAGGAGAAGGCATATTCCGGCGATCTCCAGGAGCGCGGGATCATGAAGGGCATCTGGCGGGTCGTGGGGGAGTACTCCAACTACTCGATGTACGAGGTCGATGACCTCGACTACCTGCACTCGGTGTTCCAGGGCTTCCCGATGTTCGCCTACATGAACGTCAAGGTCACACCACTGGCGAAGCACCCCAATGCGACGACGGACGACTTCTTCCGCCAGCTCTGAGCCTCAGCAACTTTGAGCCTCAGCGCCCGCGCCGGGCCCGCGCATCGACGAAGCTGAGCGCCAGAAGTACGAGGCACAGCCCCACCAACGCCGCAGCGGCGACACCGACCGCTGTTCCCAAGGTGCTGGCGGTGGCGAGTGCGCCCATGCCGATTGCGGTCGCGGCCTGCAGGACATAGGCGACCAGGTAGAGCAGTGACAGGGTCGAACCACGGTGGCGGACCGGTGTGGCTTGGCTGATCACGCCCAGCCCGCCGGTGAATGCAAACGAGTAAGCGGCTCCGCCGACGATGCACCAGGCCAGGAAGATTCCGATTGAGCCGAATGCCGCCGCGGCGGCCATCAGTGCCAAGCTGATGATCGTCAGGAGAGTTCCGACCAGCAGGGAAACGTGCGGCCGAACTCGGGCGAGGAATAGGCCGGTGACCCCGATGGCTGCCGATGAACAGCCCAGCAGCACTCCCACCAGCGCGGTGTCCGTGGTGCCGGAGAACTGGCCGATCATGTGTGCCCCCAGTGACAGGAAGATCGCCCCCGCGCAGTAGGCAATTGACACCGACAGGGTCGCGATCGAGAAGCTCAGCCGCAGTTCGGGGAGAAGGCGCAGCGCTCGGGGTCGCCACTTCTCCGTCTGCACGGGGCGATCGTCCGGGGTCAGAGCAAGTGCGATCACGGTGATGACTGTCAGCGCCACAAGGAGAAGGTAGCTCCAGAGCAGGGGCATGGGTGCGAAGCGAGCGAACACCCCGCTGAGCACGAGTGCCAAGGTGAGCCCGGCAGCGGTGGAGACGGTCGCCAGTGAACTGGCCAATCTGGGATTGCCCGTCGTGTTGTTCTCGACCAGGGACGCAGTCGCGGCGCCCATCGCCAGTCCGGAGCCGGCGCCTTGGAGTACGCGTCCCAGGAACAGGAACGCGACGTTCGGTGCGATGGCGAAGGCAATGGCGGAGGCTGCGATCAGTCCCACGCCCCAGATCATCACGAGACGACGTCCGAACTGATCGGAGAGATTGCCGAACAGCGGAAGAACGACGATCAGCGCAAGCTGGTAGGACGCGAAGACCAAGGTGATGACCGCCGAGTTCAGTCCCCACTTCTCGGCATAGATCGGGTAGAGGACGCTGGGCGCCCCACTCGACCACAGCACGAGCGCCAGCACCGAGGCCGAAGCCCAGAACGCTCCCGTCCTGCCCAGTCTGCGCGGCGCGGGCATCAGCTGACCAACCCGAAACGGGAGCCCGGCACTGCTCCGTGCTTCTCGGGGAAGAGGGCCTTCATGCGGGTGCTCCTATTGGTCCTGGGTGATGGCAGTCTGCTCCCAGTTGTATCAGTACTTCGACTCCAGGCTGCACTCGCCGATGGAATCTCGCCCCTGAATGCGCGACAACCTCGGTTGAATGCGCGGCAGCCTCAGTCCTCGCAGCAGCTTCCGCCGGCTCAGCAACCCTTAGGGCGTTCAGCAATCCCACGACGGGTTGCTGAACTCTCTAAGGGTTGCTGGCTTTGGAAGACACCGCCTCGGGCAGGATCTCCCGCACGATCTCGACGACACGGGCCAGAGCCTTCGATGGATTGTTGCGGCGCCAACCGAGCGCCAAAGTGAACGCATCCCCACCCTCGGCGAGGCGAACATAGGTGACGCCGTCGATGCGGATGTGATTCGAGGACTCGACGACGATCGCGATTCCGACCTGCGCGCCCACGAGCGCGAGCAGACTGTATGGATCCGGCGCCTCCTGCGCGATGTGGGGGAGGTAGCCGGCCTGATCGGCCAGGCGCATCATCGCCTCCCGCACCTGCGAACCGTGTGACGGCGCATATGTGATGAACGGCTGCTCCTTCAGGTCCGCCATGGACACGCTCTCCGCCTCGGCGAGCTCATGGCTGGTGGGGACCGCGACCATGACGCGCTCCTGCCGGATGACGTGGACGGCGATGCCTGCCGGTGCCGGTGGGGAGATGATCCCCATGTCCATCGTCCCGTCGCGAACGGCCAGGGCCGACTCCCCGGAATACGTCTGCGGGTGCAACTCCAAGCTGATGCCAGGTTGTCGGTGGGCAACCTCCCGAGCGAGCAGGGACAGGATCGAATAGCCGCTCGTGCCGCCGAAGCCGATCCGCACCCGACCCACCACGCCTTCCTTGGCGGCGCGGGCGATGCGTCGCGCACCCTCAACCTGCGCCTGGATCGCACGAGCAGGCTCGAGCAGTGCTTCGCCCGACGAGGTCAGTCGCACCCGTCGGGTGGTCCGCTCGAACAACTGGACGTCCAAGTCCTTCTCGAGCGAACGGATCATCTGACTCAATGCCGGCTGGGCGATGTGCAGAGTCTCTGCGGCCCGCCCGAAGTGCAGCTCCTGCGCCACAGCGAGGAATGCCGAGAAGTGTCGCAGCTCCATAGCGGTTGCCTCCGTTTGAGATAGTGACGACACTGCCACCCGTGATTGATAAAGAAACTCAAATAATAACCATGAGATTACGTCTTGGACACCGCGTAATACAAGTGGAACAGTGAGTACCTATGAACTACGTCGATCTCGACCCCGCCCTGCAGCCGCTCATCGAGTCCTACCTCGACGTAGCCGACCGGGAGCTGCTCGCCCCGGTGCTCTCCGCCCTCGGCGCCGACGCCGCCAACAGGCTCGCACCCTTAGCCGACGTTGCGGACAAGAACCCGCCGACGCTCGAGCAGTTCAACCGCGAGGGCGATCGCGTCGACACTATCGACTACCACCACAGCTACCAGCAGCTACAGCGCGCCGCCTACGAGGAATACGGCCTCTCCGCACTGTCGCATCGAGGCCTCCACGGTTGGGACGACGTACCGCCCCACCTGGTGAAGTACATCCTCTCCTACGTCTTCGTCCAAGCTGAGTTCGGCCTGGCTTGCCCGGTCTCGATGACCGACGCCGCTGCCCGAACCCTGCGGAAGTTCGGTGCGGGAGAGGAAATCGCCGAGGCGATCGACCGGCTGATCTCGACCGATCCCAAGCGGCGGTTCACCGGAGCGATGTTCATGACCGAGATCCAGGCAGGCACCGACATCGCCCAGACCTCGACCGTGGCCGAACGCGACGGTGAGAACTGGGCCCTGTCCGGTCGCAAATGGTTCACTTCGAACCCCGACGCCGACATCATCCTCACACTCGCCCGCTACCCCGGCGGAGACGACACCACCCGCGGAGTCGGCCTCTTCATGCTGCCCAAGCAACGTCCGGACGGCACGAAGAACTCCTATGTCATCGACCGACTCAAAGACAAGCTCGGCACTCGGTCCATGCCCAGCGGCGAAGTCACCCTCGACGGCGCCTATGCCGTCCAGGTCGGGACGCTCGACCGCGGATTCCGGCAGATGGCCGAGATGGTCAATACCTCCCGACTGTCCAACGCGATGCGTGCGACCGCCCTCATGCGCCGAGCTGTCAACGAAGCGCTCGCCCATGCCCGAAAGCGCGTCGTCTTCGGCAAGCCGCTCATCGAAGCACCTCTGATGCGGATGACGCTGTTGCCGCTGCAGGCCGAAGCCGAAGCCGCATTGGGTCTCGTCTTCTTCGCCGGCGACACGCTCCAGAAAGCCGACGCAGGTGACGAGTCCGCGGCCGCCCAGATCCGCGTGCTCACCCCGCTGGCCAAGCATTACATCTGCAAACGCGCGCGCTTCGTCACCGGTGAGGCCATGGAGGTCCGCGGCGGCCGCGGATACATCGAAGAATTCCCCGACGCCCGCCTCGTCCGCGACTCCCACCTCGGATCCATCTGGGAGGGCTCGAGCAACGTCATCGCCCTCGACGTCCTGCGCTGCATGCGCAAGCAGAACACCCACCGCCTCCTGGCAGAGACGATGACCGAAAAGTTGAAAACCATGACCACCGCCGAGGCGGCCGCTGACATCCGTGAGCTCCTGACCAGGTGGACGGCGATCGTTGATCGCGGTGACGTGATCCTGAGCGTCGAGTCGGATGCTGCCGAGGCGCTCATCGGCGGCTATGCCGACGATTTGGCGCACCTGATCATGGCTGCCCTGCTGCTCGAGCAGGCCGATGCCGAAGTCAGCCGTGACGACAACTTCCGCAAGCTGCTCGTCGCCAGGGCCTTCATCGGCAGCAACATCACTGCCGATGAGAATGCTGTGGTCGACACACTCACTCATTTCGAAGACATCGTCGATGGCGAAACGGTGCCCCGCGATGCTGTCTCAACCGACGTCGTCCCCACACCCGCACCCGTGGCCTGAAGTCACAGAACACTGGAGTAAGTCGTGAGAACCACAGAAACAGAATCCACGCCCGATACGAGTACCGCGGCAGGTGGGTCCTTCGCAGGCCCTCTTGCCGGTGTGCGCGTCATCGATCTCTCGAAGATCCTCGCCGGGCCCTATGCCACGATGTCTCTGGCTGACCTCGGTGCCGAGGTCATCAAGGTCGAACACCCCGATGGGGGAGACCCGACTCGTGCCTGGGGTCCACCCATGGTCGGTGCCGATGCCACGTACTTCCACGCAGCAAACCATGGCAAGAAGTCCGTGACGATCGACCTCAAATCCGAACGAGGACAGGCCCAGGTTCACGAGCTGTTGGCCGAGGCCGATGTCCTCGTCGAAAACTTCCGACCCGGCAGCTCACTGCAGACGATCTTCGACTACAAGGAACTGGCAGCGAAGTTCCCGCACCTCGTCATCCTCCGCATCTCCGCCTACGGCGATCACGGGCCGATGCGCGACGAACCCGGTTATGACATGGTCGCCCAGGCTCGCGGTGGGCTCATGTCTCTGACCGGTGAGGCAGGGGGACCGCCGATGAAGGCCGGGTTCGCCATGGGTGACCTGGGTGCAGGGCTGTTCGGCATCATCGGAATCGTCTCCGCACTCTTCGAACGCAGCCGGACCGGCAAGGGCCAATACCTGACGACCTCGCTCTACGAAGGACAGCTGGCACTGCACGTGAACTGGGCGACGAACTATTTCGCCGACGGCAATCGCCCACATGCGCTGGGATCCGGGCACCCCAACCTCGTGCCCTACCAGGCGTATCCGGCCGCCGATGACTACTTCGTCATCGCCATTGGCAACGACTCCCTGTGGCAGCGCCTGTGCACCGCCATCGAGCGACCCGACCTCGGCGATGACGAACGCCTGTCGGCCAACCGCGGTCGAGTCGAGCACCGCGAATACCTCAACGAGGAGCTCTCCCGCACCCTGCGCACGAACACCGTCGAGCACTGGTGCGAGAAGTTCTCAACCGCTGGCGTTCCCGCCGCACCGATCAAACACCTCGACGAGGTCTATGCCGATCCGCAGACCGAAGCCCTCGGGATGGTCCAGACGGTCGAACATCCCACCGCCGGACCCATGCGGCAGGTGGCATTCCCCGTTAACTTCAACGGAGTCCGCCCACCCGTGCGCTCCGCACCACCCGAGCTCGGAGCCGATACGGAGGACATCCTCGGCGCCACCGACCACCCACACCCAGCCACCACAGGAGCCTGAAATGACTACGACCGCCACTGCACAGGACACAGTCGACCTCGACAAGTCCGACCTCCTCAACCTCGAAGGCCTCCTCAGCGCGTCCGAGATCGAACTTCGCGACAAGGTGCGGGCATTCGTCGATGAGCGTTTCCGTCCGAACATCGCCGACTGGTATGAAAGCGCGCACTTCCCCGTCGAGATCGTGCGCGAAATGGGCGAGCTCGGACTGCTGGGCATGCACCTTCACGGCTACGGCTGCCCGGGACGATCCGCCGTCGAATACGGCCTCGCAGCCATGGAGCTCGAAGCCGGTGACTCGGGGCTGCGGACCTTCGTCTCCGTCCAGGGATCACTGGCGATGTCCGCGATCCACAAGTTCGGTTCCGAAGAGCAGAAGAACCGGTACCTGCCGGGCATGGCCAAGGGCGAGATCATTGGCTGCTTCGGCCTGACCGAACCCACCGCCGGATCCGACCCAGGATCGATGGCGACGACAGCAACACGCAATGACGACGGTTCGTGGACACTCAACGGGGCTAAGCGCTGGATCGGCCTGGCCTCCATCGCCGATATCGCCGTAATCTGGGCCGCGACCGACGAAGGCATCCGCGGGTTCCTCGTCCCCACCGACACCGCAGGCTTCAAAGCGACCCCGATCGAGCAGAAGCTGTCAATGCGCGCCTCCATCCAGTGCGATATCGACATCGTCGATGTCCAATTGCCCGCCGAGGCGGTCCTGCCCGAGGTGCGTGGACTCAAGGGGCCGTTCTCATGCCTCAACGAGGCCCGCTATGGAATCATGTGGGGCGCGATGGGTGCCGCACGTGACTCCTACGAGGTGGCTCTGAAGTATGCGCAGGAGAGGATGCAGTTCGACAAGCCACTCTCCGGCTATCAGATCACCCAGCAGAAGCTGGTGAACATGGTCCTCGAGATCCAGAAGGGAATTCTTGTGGCACTGCAGACCGGCCGCCTCAAGGATGCCGGGACGCTCGACCCTGTCCAGATCTCGGTCGGCAAACTCAACAACTGCAGAGAGGCCATCGCCATCTGCCGGGAAGCCCGGACGATGCTCGGCGGCAACGGCATCACCCTCGAATACTCACCGCTGCGGCATGCAAACAACCTCGAATCGGTGCGCACCTACGAGGGAACCGATGAGGTGCACACTCTGATTCTGGGTCGTCACATCACGGGTGAGCAGGCGTTCCGGTAGGGCGAGCTTTCCACGCGCGGCAGAGTCGCATCAGGCGGATCTGCAGATGAGGCTTCGGAAACGCGACCACCAATAGTCGAAAGCCTCACGCCGGCGCTGTGCTCGCTCGTCACGCAGCTCCGTCTGCATACGAGCCTCGTCCACGAACAGCTGTGCGCTCTCCATGCTGCGGATCGAACTCCATTGGCACCCGCTGACCATGATCATCGCCCCCTCGCGCTTACTTCCAGTGTACTGCGCGAGGTGGCGCGGGTGATCAGCGATCGCACCCACTGATCGACAGCAGTTCTGATAGCAATCGCAGTTGCGTAGGGGCACAGACGAGATGACGCAACTCGCCTCGTGCACCTCATGCCACGGCAGGAGACTCTTGCCGCTTCGTAAATATGTACGTACACTAAGTACCTACATAGACGACTATGTGCTCACAACTGCTCACACAAAGGGGATTCGTCATGGCTGCCGAATCACAGATCACCAGTCGCGTTCCGCTTTTCGACGGGATGAACAGAATTCCTGGCGGCATCATGCTGATTCCGCTCATCCTGGGATCCATCGTCGGAACATTCTTCCCCGGCTTCCTCGAACTGGGAAACTTCACCTCGGCGCTGTTCCGCGACAGTGCATTGCCTCTCATCGGCATACTCATCTTCGCAACGGGCATGCAGATCACCCTGAAAACCTCGGGCCCCGTGCTTGCGACCACCGGCACGATCCTGTTGACGAAGTCGATCATCCCAGCTGGCCTCGTCGTGTTGTTGGGCCAGTTCGTCGGCATCGAGGGAATTCTGGGCGTCTCAATCTTGGCGCTCATCGTCATGATGGACAACAGCAATGGTGGACTATGGCTTGCCTTCACCGGTCGCTATGGAGACGCACGCGACCGCGGCGCTTACATGGCGTCGGCGATCAATGACGGACCGTTCTTCTCGATGCTCTTCCTGGGAGCAGCCGGTCTGGCCGACATTCCCTACACCCTTCTGCTCGCGGCTGTCATCCCTCTGATCATCGGCATCATCGTCGGAAACCTTGACGCGAAGTGGACCGAGATCATGCGACCGATCCCGAACATGGTCATTCCGTTCTTCGCCTTCGCGCTCGGCACCGGAATCGACCTCGGCAATGTCGTCACCGGTGGACTCTCCGGTCTCGTCGTCGGCGCGATCGCCACGGTCATCACCGGTACCCTTGCCTACTTCGGATACCGCTGGATTCTTCGCCGTGGCAACCAGTCGGGCATCGGCATCGCCTCGGCAACGACCGCAGGCAACGCGATCGCAACGCCAGCCATTATTGCCGGGGCCGATCCGGCCTTCGAGCCCTACATGGAAGTTGCCACTGCTCAGGTCGCCTCCGCCGTTCTCGTCTCAGCAATCCTGGCTCCACTGCTGGCAGCCTGGGTGCTCAAGCGCCAGGGAGGAATCAAGAAACAAGACACCGAATCGGGAGCCGAGGACACGTCACCCCTGAGGTCTGAAGGACTGTGACCCAAGAACTTAAGCCTCAGTCGCCCGATGCGCCTTCTGTGGTGGTTGTGGCCGATGACCTCACCGGAGCCACGGACTCTTCCGTCCAGTTCGCTTACGCTGGGTGGAAGACACAGCTCCTGCTGTCTGAGGACAGCGTGACGCACCGGGAACCTGGCGCCGTCAGCGCACTGGTGACCGATGCGCGAGCTCTCACCCGAGCCGAGGCGCAGAATCGCACACGTGCCGCCGTGTTGTCAGGACACGATGCTGCGACTCGCCTCTACCTGAAGATCGACTCAACCATGAGAGGCACGATCTCATCGCAAATAGATGGCGCTCTCGAAGCCTGGCAACAAGATCATCCAGGAGCATTTGCCCTCGTTTGTCCGGCCTACCCTGCCATGGGGCGCACCGTCAGCGACGGACAGCTGCTGGTCAACGGGACGCCGGTGCAGGACACTGTGATTGGCCGTGATCCCGTCACGCCAGTGTCGACGAGTTCTCTTTCCGAGCTTCTCCCCGGTTCTGCCACCGTGACAAAGCCGCACGGTGAAACGTTCACGGTTGCGGCTTTGGTGGCATCGATCCGAACTGCACGGGCATCCTCGCCGATCATCATCATCGATGCCGGTGAATCGGCAGATCTTGATGTCATCGCCGAGGCGGCTGTCGAATTCGGTGACGACGTCGTCCCCGTCGGGTCGGCAGGTCTCGCGGCCGCGTTGTCTGTCAAATGGGGGACAGGCCTCGTTGCCCCGGCCGAATCAGACCGCACATGCGAGCGAGTCATCATCGTCGCCAGTTCACTCCATACTGTCACTCGAGAACAGGTGCAGGCCCTCGTCGACGTCGAGCCCCCTGAAGTTCAGGCCACCGAGGTTACAGTCCTGACTCCCGATCTGACCGCACTCTCTGACGAGGCGGCTCGGTCTGCTTGGCTGGAGACCGTGTCATCCACAGCATCGACCCCTATCGTCATCGTCGATGCCCCGGAGGAGAGGACGAGTTCCACGGACCTCGTCGCCGACCTGCTTGCCGGAGCGGCCGCAACGCTGATGCGCGATTCCGTTCCCACAAGTCTTATGCTGCTGGGCGGGGAAGGAGCACGCGCCGTGCTCAACCGCCTCGGCGCCGTGAGCCTGCACATCCACTCAACGGTGCGCGAAGGTATGCCAATCGGGGCCATTGAGGGCGGCAGGGCCCATGGCGCAACTGTCATCACAAAAGCCGGAGGCTTTGGCCGCCGATCAGACGTCTTAGAAATCGCAGCAGAGCTTCTGCACAACAACGAAGGATCAACGCAATGACTCTCCCCGTATTGGCAATCACACTCGGCGATGTCGCAGGCATCGGACCGGAGATCACCGCGAAGTCACTTCTCGGCCATGATGATCTGCGCACAAAGTGCACTCCGGTTGTCATCGGTGACATCGCCTCGGTCAAGCGCGGTGTCGCATTCGTCGGCGGTGACGTTGAAGCAGTGCGTGAGATCAGCGCCCCGGGGGAGGCGAAGAACATTCCCGGGACCATCGAGGTTATCCAGGTGGGCCCTTCTCTCGCGGAGGTTGGTGTCGGTGAACTCAGTGCAGCAGCAGGAGACGGTTCCTACCGTTTCGTCGTTGAGGCCTGCCGCCTCGCCAGAGAAGGTGAAGTCGATGGAATCGTCACCGCACCGCTGAATAAGGCAGCCATGCACGCAGGAGGCCATAACTTCCCCGGTCACACTGAACTTCTTGCACATGAGTTCGGCGTCAAAGACTATTCGCTCGTACTTTCAGCCGGCGATCTCTATTTCTTCCACCTCACTACTCACGTTTCAATGAAGCAGGCGATTGAGAACATCACCTTCGACCGCACCTTGAGTGTCCTCAAGCTGGCCGGTGCCTTCGCAGAGTCAATGGGCACACCCGAAGAGCGCATCGGGCTCGCGGGCCTCAACCCGCATGCAGGTGAGAACCGCCTGTTCGGTGATGAGGACGCTGATGTGCTGACTCCCGCAGTCGAGGCCGCACAGGAACACGGACTCAATGTCGTCGGCCCGCTGCCAGGAGACGCACTCATCCCGGCCGCTGTGCGTGGCAACTACAATCTCGTGGTCGTTTGCTATCACGATCAGGGACACGCCCCCTTCAAAGCCGTCTATGGTGATGACGGAGTCAACATCACCGTCGGTCTGCCGGTTGTGCGAGTCTCAGTCGACCACGGCACCGCATTCGACATTGCCGGAGAGGGCATCGCCCGCGAGGCCAGCCTCGTTCTGTCGATCGAGCGTGCTGCGACTCTGGCACCTGAATGGGGCGTCGTCTGGGACGCGGCTCAAGCAATGTGAGACTGTTGTTACGCTGAGTCTGCGCGCATGGAGAGGAACGACAATGTGGATCGATGGCCTACCTTCGGGCGTGCTCGATTCTTCGCAGGACGAGCCTCTTCACCGGCAGCTGAGCGAAGTGATTCGGCAAGGCATAGCGGAAGGTGCGCTTCCTCCGGGCACGCGGCTGCCGACGGAAGCAGACTTCCAGGTTAAGTTCGGAATCTCACGATCCGTCGTTCGACAAGCGATGGCGGCATTGACCAATGACAACCTCATCCAGCGCGGACGTGGTCGTGGCAGCGTCGTTGCTCCGCAGCATGAACACCACCGGGCCGTGCAGAAGATGTCTGGCCTCTCCGCTCAATTCTCGAACTCTGGCGATTCCGTCACGACGGAGATCATCTCGCTCGAACGTGCAGCTGATCCACGTGCCCAAAAGGCGCTGGGTACTTCAGAACTGCTCGCGCTCAACCGCCGCCGCAGTGTCGATGGCGAGTCGATTGCCATTATTCATACTTGGCTTCCGCTCAGCCTTGTGCCAGGACTCGAAGCGAAAGATCTGGTGGACTCGTCTCTGCATGAGACCCTGCGCGCGCGATTCGGAATCCCTGTGACAGCAGGCCATCGTCAAGTCCGGGCTGTATCGGCGTCGGCAGAATTGTCCGCGTCGCTCGCGGTGCCGCTGGCCGCGCCGCTCCTGGTGCTCGAAGGCACCAGTTGTGACGACCAAGGCAATGCCATCGAGTACTTCTGCACCTGGCATCGCGCTGATCGTGTGGTCTTCGACGTTGAGGCGATTTCAGATCCCCCCGGAAGCCGACTTTTATCGACGCCGAAGCAGACTTCACTTCCGCAAAACGGTGCGGCTGATGCGACCGATCTGAGTGAAACAGCACGATCCATCGCTACTCAGATGAATGATCTTGCAAAGCGCATGAGCCGGCTGGGCTGAGCGCGACAAGTTCATCATCAGGGTGTGGCCCGCCTCAGAGTTCGGGGAACTCCACCCCGGTCAGCTCCTCGGACACGGTCCACAGGCGCCGTGCCACCTCGGCGTCTTGCGCCTCGCGAGAGCGGCCGACGAGCTTCGGCTGTCCGAAAGTCTCCTTGAAGCGGCGCGGCCCGACATAGCTGTTGCCGGGGATGTCGGCTGTGGCTGCGCACAGTGTCGGCACAGCTCCTTGCTGTTCGTCTTGCGAGATCAGACCGATCACAGCCTCGGTGACAGACGCGAGCAGGCGGTTGCCCTGCAGCCGGTAGAGGTTCGTCGCCGCCAGTCCCGGATGGGCCGCGACCGCGATGACGGACGAGCCCACCTTGGTGAGCCGTCGCTGGAGTTCGCAGGTGAAGAGGAGGTTCGCCAGCTTTGACTGCCCGTAGGCCGGCATCGGCTTATACGGCCTGCGTTCCCAATTGAGGTCATCGAAGTCGATGGTCCCCATTCGATGTCCGATCGAGGACACGGTGACCACCCGATCTCGGATCTGGGGAAGAAGCAGGTTTGTCAGGGCGAAATGGCCCAGATGGTTCGTGCCGAACTGGGATTCGAACCCGTCAGCAGTGCGCCCCAGGGGCGGGGCCATGATCCCCGCATTGTTGATGAGGATGTCGATCGGGTCGGAAAATTCCTCGGCGAAGGCACGCACCGAAGCGAGATCGGCGAGGTCGAGTTCTCGCACATCGACAGGTCTGCGCATCGACTTCGCCGCGGCCCGTCCCTTGTCCAGGTTGCGCACCGCCAGCACGACATGTGCATCCATGCCCGCAAGCATGGACGCCGTGCCTCGGCCGATTCCGCTGTTGCCACCGGTGATGACGATGGTGCGGTCAGCCGCTGATGCGATGTTGCCATCGAGCCTATTGCCCATAAGGCCATCGTAAGCCCAAGTGAGACGTTCATGACTCCTCGCAAAATGTTAGGGTAGCCTTCGTGCCGCAGACTCCCTCATCAGGTTCGATGCTTCTCCGCAGAGCCGTCCGCCGGCGGCTCGGTCTCCTGTTTCCCGGCGTCATCACGATGTCGCTGTGGCAGGTCTGTGAGGCACTCGTCCCCGTGGCCATCGGCATCGTCGTCGACGTCGCGATCATCCCGCTCTCCCTCCCGATGCTCCTCGTCTCCATCCTCGGCATCGCCCTGCTCTTCACCGTGCTCAGCCTCGGCTACAGATTCGGTGCACGATTGTGCAACTCTGCCCGCGAACATGAGGCGCACGCCCTGCGCGTTGAAATCACCCACGCGGCTCTCACCTCGGCGAACCTTCCACCCGACCGCGCCTCCGGTGAGGTCCTCTCGATCGCCTCGGCGGACGCGGACACGGCGGCCCAGTCATTCGCCCAGCTGGGACGGGGAATCGCCTCGGTGCTGGGCATGATCACAGCCGCCGTCTGCCTCCTCATCGCTGACCCCGTGACCGGACTCGTCGTCCTCATCGCAGTGCCCATCGGGCTGCTCATCGTGGCACTGCCCGGTCGATCCGTGTCCGCCAAGGCCAACGCACAGCTCGAGGCCGTGGCGCGAGCCGGCCGGTCGGCCTCCGACCTCATGCACGGGCTGCGCGTGATCAAGGCCATGGGTGGGGAAACCTGGGCCGTGGACCGCTACCGTCACACCTCGGACGAGGCCGCGACCGCCGGCATCGCCACCGGTGAGAGGACCGGCCGCCTCGCCGGCCTCGGAGCACTCGTCATGTCGGTCGTGCTCGCCATCGTCCTCATCGTCGCCGGCCTGCGCCTCATTGACGGACAGATGAGCGTCGGCGCACTCATCGGCATCCTCGGCATGACCGCGTTCCTCACCGAGCCGATGCGCGCTCTGGCCGAGATCGTCGGCCTCTTTGCCCAATCCCACGGAGCCGCCCAGCGGATCACCCAGCTGCTGACCGACATCGACGATACCGAGTCGATAACAGCACCGAACGACGTTGCTGAGCCGACGACGCCTGCGACCGCAGTCGTACCGACCGTCGATATCGACGACGAGGCGATCAGCATCCGCGATTGGGCTGTGGGGGAGGAGCGCACGGTCGACGTCACCACCAGCTTCGGCACCCTGACCTGCATCGTCACAGAGGACCCTGCACCGGAATCGGCGCTCCTGGCCGCGCTGAGCACCCACGCCCGCGGCACCACGGTGGACCAGATGCTCGTCTCACCGCACACAGTTGACCTGTTCGAGGGCACCATCCGCTCCAACATCACCATGATCCTCGGTGCCGGCGATGCCCCTGTGAGCGCCGAGGTGCTGGCCGCTTCGGGTGCCGACGAACTCCTCGATCTCGTCGAGAATGGACTCGATCACCGCATCCAGGAACTCGGCGGGAACCTCTCTGGTGGGCAGCGCCAGCGGGTGGCCCTGGCCAGGGCCCTGCACGCCGACCCTCAGGTCCTGGTCCTCCACGAACCCACGACCGCGGTCGACGCCGTCACCGAGGCACGCATAGCCTCCGGTCTCCAGGACCTGCGCAGCTCACGCGGTGGTGCCGCAACGCTCATCTTCACCAGCTCACCGGCCTTCCTCGCGGCCGCCGACTCGGTCGTGTTCGTGCCCACCACCGGCCCCAGCCTCGTGGGCAAGCACGCCGAGCTCCTCGCCGCCGCGGACGACTCTGCTGCAGACGCCGCCGCAGCCTACCGAAACGCGGTGACCCGATGAGCGAACAGTCTCCGCAGACCACACTGGCGATCGCCTCCCGGCGTCGCTCATTCGGCCACTTGGCTCCGCTGCTGCGGGCTCGCTGGAACTGGCTCATCGTCCTCTTCCTCGCTGGCATCGCCAACGCCGGTGCTGGGCTCGTGGGACCGTGGGCGATCGGCCGCCTCGTCGACGAACTCCCTGCCGGAGCCGGATCAGATGTCGTCATGACGTGTGCGATCGCCGTAGCTATTGCCGGCGTGGTCATGGCCTTGGGCACCTGGATCAGTGCGTGGGCGCTGGCCCATATCGCGATGCCCGTTGTCGCAGATCTGCGCACACAGGTCGTCGAGTCCGCGCTCACCCTCGAAGCACAGCGGATCGAATCGACGGGAACGGGTGACCTGGTTTCGCGCGTCGCCGACGATTCCCGCAAGATCAGTGAGGCCGCAGCACAGGTACTGCCCCTCGTCGTCGAATCGCTCCTCATCGTTATCGTCTCCGCTGTCGGTCTGGCTGCGATCGACTGGCGCCTGGGTATCGTCGGTCTCGTCGCTCTGCCGATGTACTGGCTCACCCTGCGTTGGTATCTGCCCAGGTCGGAACCGCTCTACAAGGAGGAACGCGCTGCCTTCGGGCGCCGTGCCGGTCGTCTCCTCGGCGGGCTCACCGGTGCCCGAACCCTGCGTGCCTACCGCGCGGAATCCGGGGAGCTTACCCGCATCGACTCCGCCTCCGGGCAGGCCCGGGACCTCTCGATCGGCGTGTTCAGCTTCCTCACCCGCGCCTTCTCACGCAACAACCGCGCCGAGGCTGTCGTGCTCTCCCTGCTCCTCATCGCCGGATTCGCCCTTGTCTACTTCGGGGAGACGACCGCCGGTGCCGTGACCACCGCGGCACTGGTCTTCCACCGGCTGTTCAACCCGATCGGTGCCCTGGTCGGCCTCTTCGACCAGGTCCAATCCGCAGGTGCCTCACTGACCCGCATGGTCGGCGTCATCGATGAAGCAGCAAGCTCGCCGAGGCGGACGAACGACATCAGCATCGACCGTCCGTCCCTGGTGCTGGAGGACCTGTGGTTCTCCTACGATGAGGATCCCGAATCGAGCAATCATGTCCTCAAGGGTGTGAGTCTGCGTCTGAACCCCGGTGAGGTCGTCGCCGTCGTCGGCACCACCGGGGCCGGGAAGTCGACGCTGGCCCGGATCGCTGCGGGACTTTCCGCACCCACCCGCGGCCGATCTGAACTCGCCAGGGGCACAACCACCTCGGCGGGGGAGACGGAACGGTCGGTGTCACTGACCGAGCTGCCCGACGACAGGCTGCGCGGGCACATCACGATGGTCGCCCAGGAGGTGCACACGTTCACCGGGACCCTGCGTGAGAACGTGGCGCTGCCGGTCCCGGCGGCCACGGATGAGCAGATCATCGCGGCATTGGACACGGTCGGTGCCAGCTGGGCCACCGCACTGCCGCACGGGCTGGACACCGAGGTCGGTGACGGCGGCACACGCCTCAGCGCCGTTGAGGACCAGTCGATCGCCCTGGCCAGGCTGGTGCTTGCCGACCCCGACTTCGCGATCCTCGACGAGGCGACCGCGGAGGCCGGATCCGCCGGCGCCCACGTGCTCGAAGCATCTGCCCGTTCCGCCCTCGCCGGACGTGGTGCCCTCGTCGTCGCCCACCGCCTCAGCCAAGCCGAGACCGCTGATCGGGTTCTGGTCATGGAGCATGGACGGGTCGTCGAAGAGGGCCCGCACGAGGACTTGGTCGCGGCAGGTGGCCGTTACGCCCAACTGTGGTCGGCGTGGTCGGCGTGATGTTGCGGCCGGGGCGCGTGGACGCTCAGCGCCAGCGCTGCCAGGCTGCCTGACGGCTGACGTCGGCCATCTCGGCCACCCGGGCCCAGGAATTGTGCTCGGCCATCGTGCGAGCACTGGTCCCCAGGGCCTCACCGACCTCGGCGGAGAGGCTGAGCAGCGCCGAAAACGCCTCGGGGTCCGGCGAATGGGACAGATCGTGGACGGCCTGCCGTGCTGTGTCGACCAGATCGGCCACAGCGGGGCCCGCGAATTCCCTGACCGGGTCCGCGATCGGCTGGTTCTCGGGCTGCCCGTCGACAGGCAACGGTTCGGGACTGTCTTCATCGAGGGTCACGATGATCATCTCCTCGGGTGAGTTCAGGCTGCGGGTCCAGCTTTGGTTGTGCCAGCGGTATTCGACTTCGCCGCGCAGCGGCAGATAGACGGCAGTGTACAGCGTACCGAAAGCGTTGTCGTAGTCGTCGCTGAATACTCCCGGGGCGAGCATCGTCTCGGCCATCTCCTGCGCATCACATCCCCGTTCCATCGCCTCGGTGAGCAGGTCCTGTCGCTCAAGGCTGCGGAATCGTCGAGCATGGTCGGGGAACTCCGGGTGGCGACCGCGGTGGTTCGTAGCCACCGGATCGTCGATGACTTCAGGGGCCATCCCCGGACCGACGTAGGCCGTCACCGACGTGCCTTCGGCATCGATCATGGTCAGGTTGTAGAACATGGACACCGGTATCGTCTCGAGTCGGCGCAGAGCCTCTGGCACGGAGCTGGCGACCTCCAGGAGGAAGCGCACGACCAGTGGAGCGGCGAAGCCGTCACCGTCGCCGGGGCGCCCGCCGAAGGCCAAGGATACGGCGAGCCCGTCCTCGTTCATCCCGTCGAGTAGGCCCCACAGGCAGTCCGAGGTCCCGATCACCCGGCGTGAGCCGAAGCGAGTGGAGGCGTGGACCTGCTCGAACAGTTCCAACCCGTAGTCGTAGTTGCGCACCAGCGCGGGCTCAGGAGATTGCAGGGCAACCTGTGAGCACCCGGGTAGGAAACGCGGCGGATTCCAGAGTGTGAGCATGCGCGCCGCGGTCTCGTCCCCGCGTGCGAGTTCGACCAGGCGCTGCCAGGTGGGGACGAGTTCGGGCATGTGTTCGCGCAGTTTGGCCTCGGCCGTGGCCAGGCTGGGGCGGGCGAGGTCCCCGTCGCGGAGATACCACGCCCGGTAGCCAGGCCATACGGCATCGAAGAGTTTCTGCCAGCGGGTGGAGGGGTGGTCTTCGGTGATTGCAAAGAATTCAAATGAGGTCATGTGTCAACCATAGGTTGACACATCGCGTGTGTCAATGAAATCTTGACAGTCCTTGGGGTCTGGCGTCTGGGGTCTGGCCTCTGGCGTTTGGGCTCGGGTTTCGGTGGCTCTCAGCTGAGCCCGAGCACCGTCGTCGCAATGGTGAAGTAGATGATCAGGCCGGTGGCGTCGCAGAACGTGGAGATGAACGGGTTGGAGAACACCGCCGGATCTGCACCCACGCGCTTCGCGATGATCGGCATCAGACCGCCCACGGTGGCCGCCATGATGCACACAGACAGCAGGGTGAGGCCGATGACCAGCCCGATTGACCACCCATAGACGAGACCGGCGACGGTGAATCCCAGGAGCCCGAGCACGGCTCCCAGCAGAGCGCCGACCCGCAGTTCGCGCCAGATGACTTTTCCGAGGTCGCGGATCCTCACCTCGCCCACGGCCAGCGCCCGAGTCACGGTCGTCGCAGCCTGGTTGCCGGTGTTGCCTCCTGTGCCGGTGAGCAGTGGGATGAAAAGGGCGAGGATGACGACCTGGTCGAGCCGGTCCTCATAGACTTCGAGGACCTGCACGGTCAGAATCGCGGAGACCGCGAGGACCAGCAGCCAGACGATGCGGCTCTTGACCAGCCGGAAGATGGTGCTTGAGAGGTAGGAGCGGTCGAGTGGTTCGGAACCGCTGGACCGGGCGATGTCCTCCGCGTCTTCCTCATCAACGATGTCGAGGACATCGTCCATGGTCAGGATCCCGACGAGGCGGTCCTCCTTGTCCACGACCGGCATCGCAATGAGCCGGTGGGAGAGGAATTCACGGGAAGCAACCTCTCGATCGGTCAGCGCCTGCGTGCTGATCGATTCTCGCACCAAGTCCCCGACGAGAGCCTCGGGTTCGGCAGCGATGAGGTTACGCAGGGACACCACCCCCAAAAGGACACGACCGACGCCGACGACGGGCAAGAGGTAGACGGTCTCGGGACCGTCGATGCGGGCACGCACGACCTCCATCGCCTCGGCGGCGGTCCAGTCCTCGTGGAGGCTGAGGACCTCGGGTGACATGTATCGGCCGATCGCCTTCTTCGGGTATCCGAGGACCGCAGTGGTCATCTCGCGTTCCTCGGAGTCGAGGCCGCTCATGAGTCTGCGGGTGACATTGGCCGGCAGCTCACCGAAGAGCTCTGCGCGGTCGTCGGGGTCGAGGCCTTCGACGATGTGCGCGACCTCTGGTTCGCGGAGATTCTGGATCAGTTCTGCTTGGTAGCCCGGTGTCAGATTCTCGAAGACGGCGAGTGCCTCGTCCTTGTCGAGGACTCGGAAGAGGACGGCTGACTGCAGCGGCGTCGTTGTGTGGACGAGGCGGGTGAGCTCGGGAAGGGGCACTTGGTGGGCGAGTGTCGAAACCGTGTCTACGGCGGACCGGTCGATCCGTCCTGAGAGTGCGGACTCGAGGCGATCTGCCGCCGAGTTCTCCACCGTCATGTCAGTCATGGCTGCTCCTCTGCGCGTACGGCCTCTCCGTTCGCCCCCACCATATGCGACAGTGAGACGACCAGCCCAAACCAGTCCGATGCTGCCAGGTACGATCGTCCTATGGTGGGGCAACAGAACTATGCGATGACATTCGAAACCGGAACCGTCACCAAGCGGATCCGACGCTCGACGCTGATCGCGACCGCTGTGCTCTCAGTCGTTCTGCTGGCCGCAGGTCCTCAACTTCCCGGTCGTCGTGACCGAGGCGAACGCGCAGCAGATCTTCCGTGAGTCGGAACGGATGATGGTGTGGGTGTCGGCGTCGCTGTTCAGCCCTTCGCTGCTCAGCGTTTCTTCGCAGCCTCCGGCACCTGCACGGTGAGCACCGGGACAGGGGAGCGAAGGATGAGGCGTTGGGCCACAGACCCGAGCAGGACCTTGCCCACACGGGATCGACTGCGCACACCGAGAACAAGGCGATCCACCTCGGCGACGTGATCGCGAAGCTCATCCAGGACCGCGGTGACGGGATCACGATCCCCGCGCCCGGACCTGTTGATCAGCGTCACCTCGAGGTCACGAGGAATCTCATCATCGGTGAAGTCATGGAGAGTGAGATTAATGAGGAGCAGGCCCGTGTCCAGAGCCCGCGCTTCGGCGACGGCACTCTCCAACGCTGTGCGACCCTCAGGGCTGTCGGTGACGGCTACTGCAACTGACATGGTGGCTCCTGTTCTTTCATTTCCGCCCGTACTTCGCTTTGAAATCCCGCTCGAACTGCGCCAGATCCTTGTCCTTGGTCTCGGGCAGAAGGAGGAACAGGAAGATGAAGGCGATTACGGCACAACCGGCGAACATGCTGAATGTCGCCGTCATTCCCATCGCCTCGATGAGCGGTGGGAAGAACTGGGCGACGATGGCATTCATGATCCACAGCACGAACACGCAGATGCCCATGGCGAAGCTGCGGATCTTCATCGGGAAGATCTCGGAGAGCATCAACCAGGTCAGCGGCCCGACCGTGCCCTGCATCGAGAATACGAAGAGGACGAGGAACACGAGGACCGTCCACGCCTGAGCAGGTCCTGGCGGGATGACGACGGCGGTGAGCGCGATGAGGACGTGGAAGAACGCGATGAGGGCGTAGCCGGTGAGGAACATGACCCGACGCGGCAGCTTGTTGAGCAGGAACATGCCCAGCGAGATGCCCAGCAGGGAGAAGACTCCGTTGGCGATGTTGCCGATGATCGCGACACCGGAATCGAGCCCGGCATTGGTGAGCAGCTGCGTGCCGTAGTACATGACCGAGTTGATGCCGGTCAGCTGCTGGAAGAAGCCGAGGCCTGCGCCGATGATGACCAATCGCAGCACCCAACGGGTTCCGAGATCGGAGAGTCCACCGGTGGCCTGCTTGGCGTCTTCGGATGCGAGGTGGGTGACCTCGGCGACCTCCGCCTCGGCGCGTTCGGGGGAGCGGACCTGCTTGAGCACCTCGAGAGCCTCCTCGGTGCGGCCCTTCGAGATCAGCCAGCGGGGGCTCTCCGGCTGGAAGATCATGCCCACGAGCAGCGCAATGGCCGGTGCGAGGGCGACGAGGAGCATCCAGCGCCAGATGGAGTCGACATGGCCCCAGACGTTGAAGATCACGGCGTTGATGATGAATGCTGCGAGCTGCCCCGCCACGATCATCAGCTCATTGCGGGTGACGAAGGAGCCGCGCTTCTCTGAGGGGGCGATCTCGCCCAGATAGACGGGGACGGTGGCGGAGGCTCCGCCGACCGCGATGCCGAGAACAAAGCGGGCACCGATGAGGAACTCCGCGCCCGGGGCCAGCACACAGCCCAGCGTGCCGATGATGAAGACACCTGCCAGCAGGAGGATCGTGTGACGCCTGCCGTAGGCGTCGGCGACGCGACCGCCGAAGACCGCACCGAATGCGGCACCGATCATGAGGCTGGCGACGACGAGTCCCTCGGACAGCGGCGTGAGACCGAAATCTTGGCTCAGCGGTTCGAGGGCACCGTTGACGACGCCCGTGTCATAGCCGAAGAGGAGCCCGCCGAAGGTGGCCACGGTGGCGATGACGCCGAGGCGATGCACAGGCCGACCCACACCCGCATGCGGCAGGTCGAACTGCTTCTCGGAGCGATAAGGCGAAACAGACATGGATGACTCCCTTCTCCCTCTCGTTTCTAACATAGTCAGTCGTCGTGTGCTGGAGTGAGGGGTGAGGCGAGCGCGAGACCTAGCATGGGGGTATGAGCGATCAGATCCTGGCCTCCGAGCGTCAGCCCTCCCGCAGCCAGTCGTTCCACCGACTGCACCGTCCGGGGGAGCCGTTCCTTCTGCCGTGCGCCTGGGATGTGGCAAGTGCCCGATTGTTCGCCGAGGCGGGTCACCCGGTTGTGGGCACGACCAGTCTGGGTGTGGCTGCCGGCATCGGCGCTGCCGATGAGGACCGTGAAACCCTGACCGCTATGCCCGATCTGATCGGCAACATCTCCCGAGCCCTGCCCGAAGCGCTGCTCACCTGTGATTTCGAAGATGGCTACAGTGACGATCCGGCTGAGGTCGTCGATATCCTGCGGGACGCAGTCTCATCGCGAGGGGACGCCGGGCTCGCGGTCGACGGAATCAACATCGAAGACTCTGTTCGCGGACAGATGGTCGCGCCGGACACGCTGGTCGCCAAAGTGCGCGCAATCAGGGATGCGGTTCCCGATCTGTTCGTCAACGCACGGATCGATACGTTCTGGATCGGGCAGGACAACCTCGGCGAGGTTCTTGAGCGCATCCGCACCTACGCCGATGCCGGTGCCCACGGAATCTTCGTGCCCGGCAATCTCGATCTGGATGTGATCGAGACGATCGCCGCTGCCAGCCCGCTGCCGCTCAACGTGCTCGCGAGCCCGCGCTTCTCGCGGACTCAACTGGCAGAGGCCGGAGTCGCGCGGATCAGCACGGGTTCGCTGCTCTACCGCACGGCGGTCTCGGCCGCTCTGGCGGCGTTGGATGGGCTGAACCGCGATCTCCCGGCAGACGCTGAGAATGTGCTGTCCTATCAGGACATTGCGGGGCTGGATTCGCAGCTCCCGTAGGACGCTCTGGCCTCAACCCTCGCCGAGGCTGGCCTCAGTCTTCGTCGAAATTGTCGTCGATGATCTCGGGCATTCCGTCGATGATTGCGACCTCTTCGATCCCATCATCGGCAAGGGCATCGACGTCGAGGTCGTCGCCGGAGAGCTGAGCAACCTCCGACTCATCTTCGTTGTCGGAGACCATCTCGTCTCCGGGGCGATTGCTCAGCTCAGCGGCGGTCATGGAATCTGACGAGTATTCCCCCGAGAGCGCAGGGGCATCGGCCTCGTCCTCCCAGCCGGCGTCTTCGATGAGAGCGTCGTCGGCGCCCTCGGTTCCGGTCCCCTCCGGGCCTTCGGCACCGGGTTCGACGAACGGATCGGATGCGGTTTCGGGCACGGTGCCCAGGTCGGCGTCGATATCGTCGGCCTCGTCCTCGGCGGCGTTGAGCTCCGGGTCGTCGAGTTCAGCGGCCGTCGGCTCTTCGAGCGTGGGGTCGTCTGTCTCCAGGCCGTCCTGCCACTGCGTCGGTTCGTTGGAATTATCGCTCATGATCTCTCCTTCGCTCGTGGTCGACGTGGTCTCATCGTCGATGCCCACATTGTTGCACGGGCAGATGCACCTCCGCAGTCCCCGTTTCGGTCACAATTGTGGTCATCCGCCGCCTGATCCCAGCCCACTGTTGCCTACTGTCTGACGCCTGTCGATCACGCCCGGCCGTAGTGTTCCTTCCACTCCTGCCAGTCCCAGGTGCTGAGGAATTCTCGTCCTGCGTCCTCGCCCGACTCGATGAGAGCGGCTTTGTCCTGCCGCGTCAACGCGAAGTTCGTGCTGCTGTAATGGGCCGTGTCGACGAAGATCGTTCGGTCGGTGATCGAGGGCTCATCGATATGGCGCCGGTCGTGGGCATTGATCATGGTCGACAGGAGCGAGACGGCGTACTCGTAGGTGTTCGCATTCGGTCGCCACTCTGACTCGGCTGTCGTTCGGGCCGAGAGCATCACCCCCAGCGTGGGCCAGCGGGCAGGCTGGGCATCCTTGCGGTCGAAGATGTCCACGGGAAAGTTCGAGAGCAGCCCGCCGTCGGAGCCGAGTACCGAGGCACCGCCTGCCGCGCTCGGGTCTGCTCGCAGCGATCGGGGCCGGAAGAAGAACGGTGTCGCGGCAGAGGCGCAGACCGCCTCGGCGACCGACTGAGAATCCGGATCGACACCGAGAGCCGAACGGTAGTCCCAAGGCAGGCGCAGCATCCGACCGCGGGAGACATCGGAGACGATGACGACGAGGCGGTACTGCCGCTCCGGAGGCAACGCGCTCTCCGGGTCGTGCAGGCGGAGGTCGCCCCAGGTGCGGATGCCCTGCGCGGAGAGAATATCGTCCAGGAAATCGTGGAGGGCAGTACCGAGGTACATTCCCTTGTGGAATAGGAGTCCTTGAATCTTCCCGAGCCACGGCGCGAGGCTGAAAGCAGGGGAGAGGTCCTCGAAGTCGGTGAAGTCTTTGCCGAGGATCGTCTCGATGAGCTGCTCCGGTGGAATGCCCGCGGTGGTCAGCGCGCCCACGATCGCACCGGCCGATGTTCCGGCAATGCGGTTGAAGGAGTAGTCGGCCGAGGTCAGCTCATTGATCGCGCCGATGAGTCCGGGAAGTTTGGCTCCTCCGCCTTCGAGGACCAGATCGGTGAGGGCCATGGCGTCCTCCTTCTCAGCAGCCTCGGTGTGCTGGTGACCACCGCGTCGATGCTCCTCCTCTCATTGTCCACCCAGTAGACGTGGAGGCAACGAGGGAAGGAGCTCGCGTCCCTCGTCAGCGCCGTGCGGGGGAGGGATCGGCTTCGGCGGCCACGGGCCGTCGACCGGTGAAATGATCCATGGTCTTGTTGACGCCGAGGAAGTCCAACGCTCGGTCGAAGACCCGCGTCGGCAGCATCCGCATAGCCGGCAGCAGGCGAACCAGTGCGGGCATGATCAGCTGTTCTCGTCCTGCTTCGATGGAATCCAGGACATTGGTGGCGACGTAGTTCTCCTCGAGGATGGGCAGGAGGCGAGGGAACTTCGTCGTCACTCCCTCGAACATGCCGGTATTGATGTAGAACGGGCACACGACGAGAGTTTCGACGTTGCTGCCGTCGGTGCGCAGCTCGTTGCGCAGCGACTCGGTGAAGCCCAGGGCGGCGAACTTGCTGGCCGAGTAGTCGGTCTGTTTGGCCACGCCGGTGAGGCCTGCGGCGCTGGAGATGGTGACCACGCTGCCGCGGTCCCGTTCGAGCATTCCAGGCAGGAAGGCACGTGTCGTCCAATACAGGGCGAAGACATTGACGTCGTAGACACGTCGAACGGCGTCCTCGTCGGCTTCCAGCAGCTTCTTGCCGGTGACGATTCCCGCGCAGTTGATGAGGACATCCACTGGTCCGGTATCTTCTGCGGCGGCTGCGACCTGGCTGGAGTCACCGACATTGACTGCAAAGGAGCGGGCCTGCGATCCCTTCGCCACGAGCTCATCGCGAACGGCCTGGCCGGTCTCAGCCGAGAGGTCCCAGATGAGAATCTCTGCGGCTCCGCGGGCCGCAGCGTCCAGGGCCATCAGGCGTCCGATTCCGCTGCCTGCACCGGTGATCAGCACTCGTGCACCTTTGATTTGGGTACCGCGGGTCATATGTCTGCTCCTTTGCATCGTGAGTCTCAGCGCATGGTTCGACTGGGAAACCTGTTACCGACATCACACTACTTGCCATGGTTACCGATGCGTAACCAGTTTGTCTCATCTGTTTTCACCCTCCAGAGTGATGTCGGCCCAGGCGAGTGCCCCCTATCGTCACGGATGGCCGAGGCAAACGCTTCCGGTCATCCTGTGAATGGAGTTGATCTCGTGCGTCTCATCAAACAGCTAGTCGCCGTCGTAGCAGTCACCGTCCTCGGCGGAGTCGCGGCAAATATCGTCGGAGGAAACGGGGTGTTGGCTCTCCTGGCAGGGCTCATTACTGCAACCCTTACGCTCCTCGTCTACCGCGTTGTCGTGCGGCGCACGGAGAATCGCCCGGTCGCCGAGGTGTCGCCGACAGGTGCGGTCCGGGCGCTGGGCCTCGGAGCGCTCATCGGCATCGGCCTGTTCTCTCTTGCGATCGCCGCCATTGCGCTCCTCGGCGGGTACGCGGTCGATGGACTCGGATCTCCGGGAGCGCTGTTGGGGCTGCTCGGTCTTATGGCGGCAGCCGCGGTCACTGAGGAAGTGATCTTCCGAGGTGTCCTGTTCCGAGTCGTGGAAGAGCGGACCGGGTCATGGATCGCCATGGCGATCACCGGACTGGTGTTCGGCCTCATGCATCTGCTCAACCCCAACGCTTCACTCTTCGGTGCGATCGCCATCGCGGTCGAGGCCGGCTTCATGCTCACCGCCGCCTACATGGCGACAAGACGGCTGTGGGTTCCGATCGGTCTGCACTTCGGCTGGAACATAGCTGCGGGCGGAATCTTCAGCACTGAAGTCTCTGGAGCCAACACACCACAGGGGCTGCTGGACGCGACGATGTCAGGCCCGGTGCTCCTTACCGGCGGAGACTTCGGTCCCGAAGGCAGCGTGTTCTCCATTGCAATCTGTATTCTCGCAGGCGCGATCTTCGTCTGGATGGCTCATCGACGCGGCACAATCCTTCCATCGCGCAATCGGCGGCAGGTGCTCGAGGATTCCCGGCCGGTGCTCGCCGAGGGCTGAGTCCGGAGACGCAGAGAACCCCCGGATTTCCGCAGAAATCCGGGGGTTCTTCTTGGTGGTGGCTCCGACCGGCGTCGATCCGGTGACCTTTCGATTTTCAGTCGAACGCTCTACCAACTGAGCTACAGAGCCAGGCCGCCAACATACCGAAGTATGTTGAGAGAAACAAAGGCCCTTCCGAAGAAGAGCCTTGTGCTCCGCGACCCTGACCGGACTCGAACCGGCGACCTCCGCCGTGACAGGGCGGCGCGCTAACCAACTGCGCTACAGGGCCAAACTGGTGTAACTGGTGATTCTATTGTGTGTTGAACCATTACAATCCTACACCGTACCCCCAACGGGATTCGAACCCGTGTCGCCGCCGTGAAAGGGCGGTGTCCTAGGCCTCTAGACGATGGGGGCCCAGGTTGACCTCGGATTCCCCGGGGCAACGACGTTAAGCTTATCCCAACCATTTCGCAGAGTGCAAACCGGTTTCCCGTGTCCTCGGTCACACTGGTTTTGGGGCCTGCGGGAGAGCGCCCAGATAGGCTGTCAGGTATGGATGACCTCAGCGCAGAAGAGTTCGAAGCGATCCTCGACGAGGCGATCGACCTGCTCCCCGCGGGTGTGACCGACGAGCTCGACAACGTCGCGCTCTTCGTTGAGGACCAGCCTGAGGACGGGAACACTTCGCTGCTCGGCCTCTACGAAGGGACCCCGGTGGGGGAGCGCGGCATCTCCGGGCTGGAGATGCCGGACAACATCTTCCTCTACCGTGACAACCTCATTGCCTTCGCCGAGGACCGCGATCACCTGCGCGACGAAATCGTCATCACCATCGTCCACGAGATCGCGCACTTCTTCGGGATCGACGATGACCGCCTCCACGAGATCGGCTGGGGCTGAGCAGGCGTCGGCGGAAACGGTCATCGCGGCAGGCTGCGCGCGCGTGCTCCGTGTGCCGCTGAAAAGGCTTCAGCGGAAGTTGTCAGCGGGTTTCATCAACCGTCATTGATTGGCGCTCAAGCCTGGACTTCGCCTATTGTGGGCGGGTACCTATCAGCATTCGATACAACATTCCGTCCGTATCGACGCGGGAACACTGGGGTCCTCACCCCGGGCAGAAATGCTCCATGTGTCCCCGCTGAGTTACGGGCAGGAGGCACGACCCCTTTATGACAGTGGCATCCAAACCGACAAGCGCGGCTACCCCGGCCGTTCGTGTTCTCAACCTGGCGGGCATCGATTACAGCCTGCACAGCTTCGATCACGACCCCAGCACGCGACGTTACGGCTCCGAAGCCGCCGACAAGCTCGGCGTCGGCTCCGACCAGGTGTTCAAGACCCTCATGATCCAGGTCGACGGTGAACCGGTTACTGCACTGGTCCCCGTCTCCGGTCAGCTCGACCTCAAAGGCCTCGCCTCCGCGCGCAGTGCCAAGAAGGCGCAGCTGGCAGGCGTCGCCGAGACCGAACGTCGCACCGGCTACCCGGTTGGTGGAGTCTCCCCATTCGGCCAGCGCCATGCCGTGCCCGTCGTCATCGACCGCACCGCTCTCGAGCATCCCTCGGTCTACGTTTCCGCAGGCCGTCGCGGCCTCGAAATTGAGATCCGTCCTGAGGATCTCGTCATGCTGACCAACGCCCAGGTCGCGAAGATCGCCGCCCTGGACTGATCACACAGAACTGAGCGTCACACCCATTCGACGTCCCCGACCTCGGGTTCTGCCTGCCCGGCTGTGAGGTCGGCGTACGTCGCCAGGGCAACATCCACCTCGGCGACGGGGACCATCATGTCCAACGCCACGTCCGCGCCGTACTGGGCCCGCGTCGACCATCCCCGGTTGCCCGCCGCCCTGTCGAGGGCATTGGCTTGGGCGTAGTCGACGTTCGCGCTCACCGGCACCAGCTCATGCTTCGTCACGATGCGTGCCGCATCCACCGCCGCCGAGGTGGCCTGACCGTACGCGCGCACGAGTCCTCCCGCGCCCAGCAGGGTTCCCCCGAAGTACCTGGTCACGACCGCGACGACATAGGTCAGATCATGGCCGGAGACGACGTCGAGGATCGGCGCCCCGGCCGTTCCCGCAGGCTCACCGTCATCGCTGAAGCGCTGCGTGCGCGAATCCGGGTCGAGGACGAACGCCGTGCAGTGATGACGGGCCTTCGGGTGGGCGTTGCGCCGTTCGGCGATGACCTCTCTGGCCTCAGCCTCGGTGGCGACCGGTGCGAGGTACCCGATGAAGCGGGACTTCTTGATTTCGATCTCGGCTTCGGCGGGGGCAGCGATCGTCCGGTAGGGCATGCGAATCACTCTACCGAAGGCCGAGTGTGCGGCGGCTTTCGGTGCCGAACCAGGAGTGTGTCGCCCACGGTTCGGTCGTGCGGTCGGCAATCGCTGGAATGTGATCTACGATGAGCGGACACGCGCACAATCTGCGCGACGAATGACCGCGCACAACGGGCGCGGCATCGGCCTTCTCAACGATGAAAGGGTGACGAGCATGCACCAGCTCAGCGATGCTGAAATCTCAGCGATCAAGGACGAATCCGCCCGAGCCTACGAACTCGACCGAGCACACGTCTTCCACTCGTGGTCGGCCCAGGAACTCATCGATCCGATGACCGTCTCCAGGGCCGCAGGCTCGACCATCGTCGACGGCCAGGGACAGTCCTTCCTCGACTTCTCCTCGCAGCTGGTGAATACGAACATCGGGCATCAGCATCCGAAGGTCGTCCAAGCGATCAAGGACCAGGCCGATCTGCTGTGCACGATCAGTCCCGCCACGGTCAATGCCGCCCGGTCGGAGGCCGCTCGCCTCATCACTGAACGCACCCCTGCCGGGCTCGACCATGTGTTCTTCACCAACGGCGGCGCCGATGCCAACGAGCACGCGATCCGCATGGCACGGCTGCACACCGGCAAGCACAAGGTCCTCTCCCGCTACCGCTCCTACCACGGTGGCACGGAGACGGCCGTCAACGTCACCGGCGACCCCCGTCGCTGGTCGAACGATCGCGGCGATTCCGGCGTCGTCCACTTCTTCGGTCCCTTCCTCTATCGAACCGAGTTCTCGGCCACCACCGAGGCAGAGGAGACGGAGCGCGCTCTGCGCCACCTCGAGCGCACCATCGAACTCGAAGGCCCCTCGACGATCGCCGCGATCATCCTCGAGACCATTCCCGGCACCGCCGGCATCATGCTGCCGAGCAGTGAGTACATGCAGGGCGTGCGCGCACTGTGCGACAAGCACGACATCATCTTCATCGCCGACGAGGTGATGGCCGGGTTCGGCCGCAGCGGCAAGTGGTTCGCGTTCGAGCACTTCGACGTCGTGCCCGACATCATCACCTTCGCCAAAGGCGTGAACTCCGGGTACGTGCCGCTGGGCGGAGTGATCATGAACGAGGCGATCTACGGCTCGTTCGCGCAGAAGGCCTATCCCGGCGGACTCACCTACTCCGGCCACCCGCTGGCGTGCGCGGCAGCCGTGGCCACGATGAAGGCCATGGACGAGGAGGGCATGATCGAGCACGCCGCTCGCATCGGCGAAGAGATCATCGGACCTCGGCTGCGGGAGATCGCGAAGAACTCGAAGCACGTCGGCGAGGTCCGCGGGGTCGGCGCATTCTGGGCCATCGAACTCGTCTGGGACAAAGAATCCCGCGAGCCGCTGGCACCGTATGGCGGAGGCTCACCCGAGGTCGCCTCGGTGGTGTCATCGCTCAAGGAACTCGGCGTCGTGCCCTTCAACAACTACCACCGTCTCCACGTGGTCCCGCCGATCAACATCAGCGAAGAGGACCTCGAGAGGGGACTCAACGTCTTCGAGAAGGTGCTCACCGACCTCGACTTCTCCCGCTGAAACTCAGAGGGTTGCCACCACAACTCCGATCGAGCAACCCTCCGGGCGCTCAGCAACCCGTCTGCGGGTAGCTCGATGCCCGGAGGGTTGCTGAATCCGCAGGCGGCCGCAGACGTCCGCAGACAGCCCGGGCCTCAGCGGGCGTCGTGCGTGAACTTTCCGCCGAGGACAGTGGCGCGGACGGGAATCTGCGCGATCTCCGCCGGGTCCACATCAGCAGGGTGGGCGTCGAGGGCGACGAAGTCCGCAAGCTTCCCGCGTGAGAGTGTGCCCTTATCCTCGCCCTGCCCCGAGGCGGTCGCAGCGACCGATGTATAGGCGGCGACAGCCTCGGCGGGGGTGAGGCATTCGGCGGCTGATCCCATGACGTCGCCGTCACGGGTCGTCCGGGTCACATAGGCCCCGATTCCGCGCAGCACATTGCCCTCGGCGCAGGGGCGATCCGAGCTGCCGGCGAGCATGACGCCCGCGTCGACGAAGGACTTCGCGCGGTAGAGCAGGCGACGGCGGGCAGGGCCGACCGAGGCGTTCATCCCGTCGCCGATGCCCTCGGCGAAGGCGGCCTGTGGGGTCACGACGATGCCGTTGGCAGCCAGGGTGGCCACGTGCTCGTCGTGGACGATGCCCGCGTGCTCGATGCGGTTGGGCACGGCTCGACGGCCGAAACGGGCCTGGGCGTCGACGATGTTCTTCACCGCTGCGTCGACGGCTGCGTCGCCGATCGCGTGGACGGCCACGGACCATCCGGAGGCGTAGGTGTCGAGGATCTGCTTGCGCAGCACCTCAACGTCGGCCTGTAGGTAGCCGGGGTGATCCTTGCCGGTGTAATTCTCGCGCAGGGCTGCAGTCTCCCCGCTCAGGGCACCGTCCATGAAGAACTTCACCGGGCCGATTGAGACCAGATCATCGCCGAGGCCGGTGCGCAGTCCGGCGTCGAGGCCGATCCCGAAGCCGTCGGCGGAGTTCGCCGCGATCGTGTGGAGGCCGTCGGCCTGCGGCAGGAGTTGGGCTCGAGCGTGGAGCTTGCCCTCCTCCTGGGCGCGGAGGTAGGCGGAGATCTCGATGGGGGAGTGGCCGATCCACCCATAGGCGATGCCGCATTCGCCGAACGAGGTGATGCCCTCCTTCGCGTAGTACGTGGTCGCGAGGTCGAGTGCTTCGACGATCGTATCGAGCGAATAGGGGCGGATGAGGTTCTGGACGAGCTCCTGCGCGGTCTCCTCGAGCAGACCTGTCGGATGGCCGGCAGGATCGGTGACGACCTTGCCGCCGACGGGGTCGCTGAAGTCCGGTTCGAGGATTCCCGCGCGGCGCATGGCCTCGGTGTTGACGATGGCCGCGTGGCCGGAGGTCTGGCGCATGAACAGCGGACGGTCGCCGGTGATCTCGTCGAGGCGGGACAGCTCAGGGTACTGCCCGTCGTAGTCGCGGTGGGCGTAGCCGGTGGCGTTGATCCATTCGCCTGCCGGAGTCGTCGCTGCCGCCTGTTCGAGGGCCGCGTAGACATCGGTCAGGCCGCCCGGCAGCGCGGTGACGTCGATGGATGCCAGGGTCAGCCCGAACCAGGCGGTGTGGCAGTGGACGTCGTTGAAGCCGGGGAGCACCGTGGCCCCGCCCAGCGATTCGACCCGATCGGCGGTGACGCCGTCGAGCTCCTCGTCGAAGCCGATGATGCGTCCGGCGAAGACCCCGATCTTCTGCGCCCGCGGCCGGTTTGGGTCGAGGGTGTGGGCGTCGAGATCGGTGAAGATCGCGTCGATGTTCATAGAGTCACCTTATTGTTCGTGGGGTTGATCGGGGTGGGGCACCTGCCCTCACACGCGGGCTCCGCGGATCGCGGGGTCGGTGAGGCAGTGGACGAGCGCGGGTCCCTTGTGCGCAAGTGCCTGTTCGAAGGCGGCGCGGAAGTCCTCGGTGCGTTCGACCGTAATGCCGAGACCGCCGAAGGCCGTAGCCATGGCTGCGAAGTCGGGGTTGCGCAGAGTCGTTCCCGTCGCGCGGCCCGGGTACTCGCGATCCTGGTGGCCGAGGATCGTGCCGTAGACCGAGTTGTCGTTGACGACGATCGTCAGGTTCACCCCGTACTGCGCTGCGGTCGCGAGCTCTTGGCCGTTCATCAGGAAGTCCCCGTCGCCGGCGATGCAGAACACTGCCCGCTCGGGGTGGACGAGACCAGCGGCGACAGCGGCGGGGAGGCCGAAGCCCATCGACCCGTTCCGCGGGCCCAAAGCCGAGGGGAAGCCGTGAGTGGGCAGGAACCTGGTGGCCCAGCCCGAGAAGTTTCCCGCCCCGTAGGTGATGATCGCGTTGTCCGGCAGCAGCTCCTTCACATGGACGAAGGCCTCGTCCATGTCGACAAAGCCGTCCTCGTAAACGTCAGAACCGGACCCCACCGAGGCGGAGCTCCGTTCACCTGACCCCGCCGAGGCGGTGCTCCGGGGGACCGGGACTCTCCAGTCCTCGAGCTCGGCCCGGGCGTCGCGAATCCACTCGGGCAGCGGCACTGGTTCGTCGTTCGATGTCAGGTGCTCATCCCCGGGGGCAGGCTCGTCGATGGACCCGTCCGAGGAGACCGAGTAGGCGCGGATCCCGTCCTTGGTGAACAGGGCCTGTGCGAATCGATTGACCGAGGTGACGATGTGCTGGTCGAGGCTGCCGAAATGTCCGTGCGCGTCAGGATCGGGCCCGATGACGACGGTCTTGGCCTCGGTGCCGATCGTGAAGCCGTTGGTGGCCACATCGGTGCGGACGCAGCCGAGGAAGATGTGCAGGTCCGCTTCGGCGAAGGTCCTCTTCGCGACTTCCGAGGCACCGAAGCCGAGGATGCCGAGGAAATTGGGGGAGTCGTGGTCGATGCCGTCATAGGCGCGGAAGGTGCCGATCACGCCGAGTCCACGGTCGCGTGACCACTGCGCGATCCTCCGCGAGGTCGCCGGTGACCAGTCTTCGCCGCCGATGATGAGCACGGGACGATCGGCTTGGAGGATGCGGGCGCGCAGCTCGGTGACGTCGCCGGAGTACGGGGCGGCGGATCCATGTGTGCGCGGCGGCAACACCTTTCCGGCGCTCGCCTGCACGAGGATCTCCTCGGGCAGACCGACGACGACGGGACCCGGCCGGCCGGTCACGGCGGTGTGCATGGCATCGGCGACAACCTCGGCGGCTTTGTCGGGGTCGTCGAGGGTCAGAACCTTCTTCGTCGTGGTGGAGAACCAGCCGTTCAGGTCGAATTCCTGGAAGGACTCCCGACCGCGTTGCGCGGTGGGGATGAGCCCGACGAAGACGACGAGCGGGGTCGCGTCCTGGAAGGCGGTGTGGACGCCAACCATGACGTTCGAGGCGCCGGGCCCGCGGGTGACCATGGCGATTCCGGGAATGCCCGTCATCCGGCCCTCGGCGACGGCCATATAGGAGACCCCGCCCTCCTGACGGCAGACGATGGGTTTGATGGTCGAATCGTGGAGGCCGTCGAGAACGTCAAGGTACGATTCGCCCGGGACCAGGTAGGCACGCTGGACACCGTGGGCTTCGAGCTCCTTGACGAGGAGATGGCCGGCGGAAAGTGGCTCGGTGTTGTCCATGGCTCCATGCTTATCACTCTTTTGTCTCAAGTGGGCGGACCGATGAACATTCGAACGACGAACGCCGTATGATCTGTGCACAACGGATTCCCCAAGGGACTTGCTCGGCAGAGAGGTTCTACACCGCCAGGAGGCTCAAGTATGACCGGCATCGACTCCGACGACCATTCGGCACAGGCGTCCTTCACGCCCGGGCCGGCAGCCGCCGGAGGCAGACGGCGGGCGCGCTTGGACTCCGATCGCAGCTCAAGCTTCCGCTCTCGACCGCAGAAGTCGAGGCTCGAACGCGATCCCGGCATGCCGGCGAGCACGTGGCGACTGCGCTCGGACGCCTGGGAGTACCTGAAGTTCGCGATCAAACGGCTGGCCATCAGCGGCGGTGACTTCTCGATGATCGCCGCAGACGGTGAGGTCTGGCGCTCGCTGCGGTCACTGAAGACGATCGAACTGTACTGGGGCGGCTTCGGCCAGCGCTATGTCGAAGACATCGCCGAGCTGCTCTCCGACGGTGAGTTCGACAAGGCCCACGACATGATCACGCGGGCCGTCTACCGTCTGCGCGGGACAACGGTCCCCGATGTCCAAGAGGACAGCCTGTCCGAGGACGAGCGCGCCGAGCACAAGGACCGCCAGGATCCACGTCCCCGCTTCGAGGTCCTCATCGTCGACGAGACGACCGAAGGCGGCCGCGATGAGCTGCACACGGACCTGCTCAAGCTGCGCAGCGCCTCGGACCAGTTCATCTACGACTACGTCATCGTTCCCACCGCCGACGACGCGGTCGTCGCGGCGCTGACGAACCCGAACCTCCTCGCTTGTGTCATCCGTCCCGGCTTCACCGACCGCACCCGACAGGTACTCAGCCGCGATCTGCGCAATGCCGTCCAGCTCGCCCACGAAGGCACGACCGATTCGCCGACGATGCCGATGAGCCCGCTCAACTCGGTTCGCCGAGTGCTGCGTCTGGCCGACACCCTGGCCGGTCTGCGTCCCGAGCTCGACCTCTACCTCATGGCCGGTGCCCACATTGAGAGCCTGGCCGGGGCGCTGACTCATCGGTTCCGCCGTGTCTTCCGCCGCGAGGACCAGTTCGAACTCCACCTGTCTCTGCTGCGCCGTGTCCAGCACCTTTACGACACTCCGTTCTTCACCGCGATTCGCGAGCACGCCCGCCGCCCGGCCGGCGTCTTCCACGCTCTGCCCGTCTCCCGCGGCGGTTCGGTTGTCGGATCGAAGTGGATCAGCGACTTCGTCGACTTCTACGGCCTCAACCTGCTGCTCGCGGAGACCAGCGCCACCTCGGGTGAGCTCGATTCCCTGCTCGCGCCGGTCGGCACGATCAAGAAGGCGCAGTCGCTGGCGGCGAGGGCCTTCGGTGCCAAGCGCACCTATTTCGTGACGAACGGGACGTCGACGGCGAACAAGATCGTCCATCAGGCCGTCGTCTCGCCCAACGAAGTCGTCATGGTCGACCGTAACTGCCACAAGTCGCACCACCATGCGCTGATGCTCACCGGTGCCAGGACCGCGTACCTCGAGGCGTACCCACTCAACGATGTCGCGTTCTACGGTGCGGTCCCGCTCAACCGGATCAAGCAGCTCCTGCTGGACTACCGGGCTGCCGGCCGCCTCGACGAGGTCCGGATGATCACGCTGACCAACTGCACGTTCGACGGCATCGTCTACGACCCGGAGAAGGTCATGGCCGAGTGTCTGGCGATCAAGCCAGACCTTGTCTTCCTCTGGGATGAGGCCTGGTTCGCCTTCGCCCGGTTCCATCCGGTCACCCGCAAGCGCACGGCCATGGTCGCGGCCGAGCACCTCGAAGCTCTGCTCGATACCGACGCGCATGCCAAGGCATATCGGGAACAGCGCGAGCGGCTCTTCGATCCGGAGACCGGCGTGCCGGCTCCCGACGAGGTGTGGCTGAACGAGACTCTGCTGCCGCCGCCCGATGCGGTCCTGCGCGTGTATGCGACTCAGTCGACGCACAAGACGCTGACCTCACTGCGGCAGGGCTCGATGATCCACGTCTTCGATCAGGAGTTCTCCCACGGTGCGGAGGAATCGTTCCACGAGGCGTACATGACGCACACGTCGACGTCGCCGAACTATCAGATCCTCGCGTCCTTGGATCTGGGACGCCGTCAGGTCGAGATGGAGGGCTTCGCTCTCGTCCAGAAGCAGCTGGACCTGGCGATGAGTCTGGCCTCTGCTGTCTCTCGCCACCCGCTGCTGAAGAAGACCTTCAAGGTGCTCACCGCCGCCGACCTCATCCCCGAGGAGTACCGGGAGACCGAGCGTACGATGCCTCTGCGCGATGGTCTGGCGACGTTCTGGCACGCGTGGACGACCGACGAGTTCGTCGTCGATCCCAGCCGCATCACGATCGAGATCAGCGGAACCGGAGTCGACGGGGACACCTTCAAGCACGATTTCCTCATGGACCGCTACGGCATCCAGGTCAACAAGACGAGCCGCAACACGGTGCTGTTCATGACGAACATCGGCACCTCGCGTTCGTCCGTGGCTTACCTCATCGAGGTCCTCGTCAAGATGGCCGAGAAGTTCAACGATCGGCACGAGATCCAGTCCGAGTATCCACTCGACGAGCCCGCGGCGATCATGCCGCCGCTGCCCGACTTCAGCGCCTTCGCCCCGGCATACGCCGCCGAGGTGCCTGCCGAGGATCCGTCGAAGCAGCTGCCCGACGGCGACCTGCGCACCGCTTACTACGCGGGACTGCGCCGGTGGAACATCGAGCATGTCCTTCCGGAGGAGCTGGGGCGCCGGGTCGAGTCGGGTGAGAAGCCGGTCTCCGCCGGGTTCGTCACGCCGTACCCTCCAGGATTCCCGGTGCTCGTGCCCGGACAGATCATCACCGCCGAGGTGCTCGACTTCATGTCCGCGCTCGACACTCGTGAGATCCACGGCTACGACGCCCGCCTGGGCTACCGCGTCATCCTCGAGAAGGACCCCGTGGAGTCGAAGGCCTGAGGGCCGGGCCGCGCGGCAGCATGGCTCTCCTCCGAGAGGACCACTTACCCTCGAGCGGACCAGTTATAACTAACCCGCTCGACGCTAAGTGGTCCGCTCGGTGTTCGGTCGAGGATCAGCCGGCGAGGTTTTCGAAGACTGCTGCCATGCCCTGGCCGCCGCCGATGCACATGGTCTCCACGCCGTAGCGCGAGTCGCGGCGCTTCATTTCGTGCAGCAGGGTGGCCAGAATGCGCCCGCCAGTCGCGCCCACAGGGTGTCCCAGCGAGATACCCGAGCCGTTGACGTTGAGGCGTTCGGCGAAGTCGCTCTCGCTCAGCTTCCACTCGCGGGTGCAGGCCAGTGCCTGCGATGCGAAAGCCTCGTTGAGTTCGATGAGGTCCATATCGTTGAGGCTGAGCTCGGCACGTTCGAGTGCCTTGGCCACCGCCGGCACGGGACCGATGCCCATCGTCTTCGGCGGAACGCCGGCGACGGCCCAGCCGACGAGGCGGGCGAAGATGCGCAGACCGAGCTCACGAGCCTTCTCTTCGGTGGCGATGATGCAGAGCGCGGCACCGTCGTTCTGGCCGGAGGCGTTGCCTGCGGTCACAGTCGCCTCGGCGTCGGAGGATCCGAGGATCGGACGCAGCTTGGCAAGGGATTCCACGCTCGCGTTCGGGCGGATGTGCTCATCGGTTGTGATGACCTGTTCCGGGGTCTTCCTGGTCGCCGGGAGCGTGATGGGCACGATCTCGTCGTTGAACAGTCCGGTGTCGCGGGCCTTGGCCGCCTTCTGGTGTGAGGTGACAGCGAATTCGTCCTGCTCTTGGCGGCTGATGCTGTATTCGGCGCGCAGGTTCTCTGCGGTTTCGATCATGCCGCCGGGCACCGGGTAGTTCGTGCCGCCTGCGGTGACGCGGCCACGAGCCAAGCTGTCCTTGAGTTCGACTCCTGCGCCCTTGATGCCCCACCGGATCTCTTCATTGAAGAAGGCACCGCGGCTCATGGTCTCGACACCGCCGGCGATGACGACGTCGGCGAAGCCAGCGTTGATCATCGCGTGTCCGTCGGCGATGGTCTGGAGGCCGGATCCGCAGCGGCGGTCGATCTGACGTCCGGGTGTGGTGATCGGCAGACCGGCGTTGAGCGCGACGACACGGCCGATGGCCGGAGCTTCCATCGTGGGGTAGCAGTTGCCGAGGATGACGTCGTCGACGACGTCGACATTCAGCCCGGACTTCGTGATGAGAGCTTCGAGGACCTGACGGCCGAGCTCTTCGGGCGGCAGGTTCTTGAACTGTCCGCCGAATCCACCGACGGCAGATCTCACGGGCTCACAGATGACTATATTCTTCGACATTCTTCCTCCTGGGAAGGGATTAGTTGGTTTCAGTGTCTCAAAAGTGGTGGCTCAGCGCCCAAGGAGCTCTCTAACGTCCAAGCAGCTCGTCGGAGATGATGCGCATCTGGATCTCTGACGAGCCTTCGAAGATCTTCGTCAACCTCGCGTCACGCCAATGACGCTCCACCGCGAAGTCCTTCGTGTACCCGGCACCACCATGGATCTGCACGCCCTCAGAGGTGACCTTCTCCGCCATCTC
>NZ_JALDSX010000110.1 GCF_022748595.1 Brevibacterium sp. ZH18
GTCGGTGCGGGAGTCCAGAAACGAGATGTGTTCTCAGATGTGACCTCTGGGAGTAAGACGGCGAAACAGCGACCTGGAATGAGGCGGCTGCTCGACTATGCCGAAGACGGCGACACTGTCGTCGTGTGGCGCATCGACCGGCTCGGCCGCTCACTCCTGGACGTTCTGGCAACCGTGAACCATCTCCGAGACCAGGGAGTGAAGGTCCGTTCCGTTTCGGACAACATCGACCCTGAGACTTCATCGGGTCGGATGATGTTGGGAATGCTCGCTACCCTGGCCGAGTATGAGCGTGAACTCATCACTGAACGCGTCAATGCAGGCATTGCCGCAGCTAAGCAGAACGGCACCAAGTTCGGGCGGCCGCCGGTAGACCCGGACGAGATCGCCCAGAAGCTCTCTATCGCTGAAGACGCCCGCGCCAAAGGACGCACTGCTGAAGACGCGGCACGCTTGGTGGGCTGGTCAAGAGCGACTTTGTATCGACACCGTCAGGCCGCCGGCACTCACGACACACTGGCGGAGCCGGTGTGAGATGGACGGGCCGGAGAAGTGGCGCATCCTTCGGCTCCACGTTGAAGACGACATCGCTCTGACAACTCTGGCCCAAGACACCGGTCTCGGCTTGCGCACCCTGCAACGCTGGCACCAGCACTACAAGACCGGTGGGATCGCCGCTCTTGAATCACAGACCCGACACGACTCTGGTTCTAGGGCGTGTCTCCTTTATTGACCATTCCAGGACTGGCACGGTGGAGACGTGACTACACAGCAACGACACCGAGTCTTCACTGATGAGCAGTG
>NZ_JALDSX010000111.1 GCF_022748595.1 Brevibacterium sp. ZH18
CCCCTCCTGCGTTCGGTGACGCGCACTCACATGGGCGTCGAACGACTCAGTCGGCTCAGGCCTTGACGAGTTCGAGCTCGAGAGCGATCTTGATCTTGTTCGACACGAGCAGTTCGCCGCCGCCGAGGACAGCGTTGAATTCCATGCCGTAGTCCTTGCGGTCAACAGTGGTCGCTGCGGACAGGCCGGCAACCTGGTTTCCGTTCGGATCGGTGGCTACACCGTTGAACTCAGCGGCAAAGGCCACTTCCTTGGTCACTCCGCGCATCGTGAGCTCGCCGACGAGGTCGAACTCCTCATCGGACTTGGCCTTGACAGCGGTGGACTTGAAGGTCAGCTTCGGGTTCTTCTCGGATTCGAAGAAGTCGGCGCTCTTGAGGTGACCGTCGCGCTGCGGGTTGCGAGTGGTGATCGACTCGACGTCGGCTTCAGCCGTTGCTGAGCTGTCCTCGAGGGTCTCACCGACATTGACGCTGCCTGCGATGTCCTCGAACTGACCGCGGACCTTTGAGACGCCGGCGTGGCGTGCGGTGAAGGTGAACTCCGAGTGGACGGGGTCGATGTTCCAGGTTCCTGCGGTGAGTCCCTGTGGAAGAGCAGTCATGATTTCTCCGTTTCGTTGAAATTTGAAGTACAAGAATGACTATAGTTGAGTTTTCAACTATACGCAACTCGTCGACGAGACTCATAGATAGTCCCCGCGTAGCCAAGGGTCGTGCCTCACATAAATTTCCCCGCCAGGCTCTTCACCCGGGGACATAGACACGAC
>NZ_JALDSX010000112.1 GCF_022748595.1 Brevibacterium sp. ZH18
TACCGATACCTCGCCGACGAAGCCGAAGCGGCCGGCCAACCCATGGCGGCACGCACTGCGTGGCGGTTGTGTTCGGCCAATGACTGGTTCTCCGCCTTCGGCAAGGGCCGGGCCAAGAACGGGAAGAAGCCGGGCCCACCGGTCCACGACGATCTGTGCGCGGTTGTCGATGCCGACGGACGGACCAGGCACGAGTTTAGAGCTGATGGACCGAATCAGCTGTGGTTGACCGACATTTCGGAGCACCATACGAATGAGGGTAAGCTCTACCTCTGCGCGGTCAAGGACGCCTACTCGTCACGCATCGTCGGCTATTCGATCAGCTCGAGGATGAAGGCGCGCCTGGCCGTTGATGCCCTCGAGATGGCTGTGACCAGGCGCGGTGACGTGGCCGGATGCGTGACGCACAGCGACCGCGGCAGCCAATTCAGATCGAAGAAATTCACTCGGGCTTTGGCCCGTCACGGCATCATCGGGTCGATGGGACGAGTCGGCGCAGCGGGCGATAACGCGGCCATGGAATCGTTCTTCGCCCTGTTGCAGAAGAACGTTCTCGACCGTCGCCGGTGGGTCACTCGCGACCAGTTGAGAATCGCGATCGTGACCTGGATCGAGCGGACATATCACCGACGTCGCCGACAAGCCCGGTTGGGTCGATTGACACCAGTAGAGTACGAAGCAATCATAGAGCCAGCTGC
>NZ_JALDSX010000113.1 GCF_022748595.1 Brevibacterium sp. ZH18
CACTGCTCATCAGTGAAGACTCGGTGTCGTTGCTGTGTAGTCACGTCTCCACCGTGCCAGTCCTGGAATGGTCAATAAAGGAGACACGCCCTAGCCGGGGGCTTTCTGGCTGGTGGTTCAGCACTGTCGAGGGCTTGGCGGATGGTGCGGCGGTGGACGTTGTGGCGTTTGGCGAGAGCTCGGATCGAGAGTCCTTCGATGCGGGCGTCGCGGCGGATGGTGGCGAAGAGTTCCACTCGTGACTCCAAGGTGGTGGCCCCGTTCTGTTGAACCAGTAGGTTCTTCTAGGTTCGGGTGGGGCCAGTTGTGGCCGTCGCAACACCATCGGCGAGTCGCGGGTGGGGCCAGATGAAACCGTCATGCCGGGGCCACTTCACACTGTCATAACCATCCTCCAATGCATGTTCGGCCGCCAGCTCTCCATGTTGTAGGTCCCTGGCTCGAAGACGTTACCGAACACATGGCAAAGGGACTGATGCAAGGATCGGTGACAGCGTGAGTGTCATGCTGCGAGTGCAGCTGGCTCTATGATTGCTTCGTACTCTACTGGTGTCAATCGACCCAACCGGGCTTGTCGGCGACGTCGGTGATATGTCCGCTCGATCCAGGT
>NZ_JALDSX010000114.1 GCF_022748595.1 Brevibacterium sp. ZH18
ACACTCCACATTCGAGTGCGTCGCTACAAGTGCATCGAATGCGGCCACGTCTGGCGCCAGGACACCACGGCTGCGGCACCACCCCGGGCAAAGATCTCCCGGTCCGGACTCGATTGGGCACTGCGTGCACTCGTCGTTGATCACGACACCGTGTCCGTGATCGCTGACAAGCTCGCTGTGTCCTGGCATACCGCGAACTCCGCGGTCCTGGCCGAAGGACACCGGCTGCTGATCAACGATCCGAATCGTTTCGACGGTGTGTCTGTCATTGGTGTCGATGAGCACGTGTGGCGACACACTCGCCGGGGAGACAAATACGTCACCGTCATCATCGACCTCACCCCGATCAGCCAAGGCCACAGGCCCGGCACGGTTGCTCGACATGGTGCCCGGCACGGTTGCTCGACATGGTGCCCGGCACGGTTGCTCGACATGGTGCCCGGACGGTCGAAGCAGGTGTTCAAACAATGGTTGAAAGCCCGCCCGAAGGACTGGCGTGAGTGCATCGACGTCGTCGCGATGGACGGATTCTCCGGCTTCAAAACAGCCTCAGTTGAGGAACTGCCCGACGCTGT
>NZ_JALDSX010000115.1 GCF_022748595.1 Brevibacterium sp. ZH18
CTGATGCAGGGTTAGGTGACATCTAATCTGGCTTGTTCATAGGCAAGCCTGGAAGGATAGACACCATGCCACAGCCCTACCCGAAAGAATTCCGCAACGACGTCATCCAGGTCGCTTTGAACCGGGACTCGAAGACGACGATCGGACAGATCGCCAAGGACTTCGGAGTCCACGAAGGCACCATCAACAAATGGCTCCGCCAAGCAGAAATCGATGCCGGCAACAAACCCGGCAACACCAGCGACGAGTCCGCCGAACTACGAGAGATGCGTCGGCGCAATCGTCTGCTTGAGCAGGAGAACGAGGTCCTGCGCCGCGCGGCCGCCTATCTGTCACAGGCGAACCTGCCGTCAAAAGGCTCTACCCGCTCGTGAGAGAGCTCGCCGTCGACGGGATCCCCGTCGCGGTGTCGTGCCGGGTCTTGAAGCTCTCCCGCCAGCCCTACTACCGGTGGCTGGCCGCGCCTGTCCCTGATACCGATCTCGTTGAGGCATATCGGGCCAATGCGCTCTTCGA
>NZ_JALDSX010000116.1 GCF_022748595.1 Brevibacterium sp. ZH18
CTAGGGCGTGTCTCCTTTATTGACCATTCCAGGACTGGCACGGTGGAGACGTGACTACACAGCAACGACACCGAGTCTTCACTGATGAGCAGTGGGAGAAGATCGAACCACTCCTGCCCTCAAACGTCGGCAAAAGAGCCCGACCGTTTGAGAACAACCGGCGAATCGTCGAAGGAATCGTCTACCGCTACCGCGCTGGCATCGCCTGGCGTGACCTGCCGCGCGAGCATTTCGGGCCGTGGCAGACAGTATGGAAACGTCACCGCCGCTACGCCGCCGACGGCACCTGGGACCGAGTCTTAGCTCGGGTGCTTTCCGATGCTGATGCTGCCGGTGACATCGATTGGAACATCTCCGTCGATGGCACCATCAATCGTGCTCACCAGCACGCGACGAACACGACACGCCTCGATCAGGACACAGGGGGCTACGTCGAATTACAAAAATCTGCCTGATTCGGAATGTGAACCCGCCGGGCACGGCATCGGTCGCTCACG
>NZ_JALDSX010000117.1 GCF_022748595.1 Brevibacterium sp. ZH18
ATCGGACAGATCGCCAAGGACTTCGGGATCCATGAAGGCACCCTGAACAAATGGCTCCGCCAAGCAGAAATCGATGCCGGCAACAAACCCGGCAAGTCCATCGACGAATCAGCAGAACTGCGAGAACTACGGCGACGGACTCGCCTGCTGGAGCAGGAGAACGAGGTCCTACGCCGCGCGGCCGCCTATCTGTCACAGGCGAACCTGCCGTCAAAAGGCTCTACCCGCTCGTGAGAGAGCTCGCCGCCGACGGGATCCCCGGTCGCGGTGTCGTGCCGGGTCTTGAAGCTCTCCCGCCAGCCCTCCTACCGGTGGCTGGCAGCACCCATCCCTGAAGCAGTCGTCATTGAGGCATATCGGGCCAATGCGCTCTTCGATGCCCACCGCGATGATCCCGAGTTCGGGTACCGATACCTCGCCGACGAAGCCGAAGCGGCCGGCCAACCCATGGCGGCACGCACTGCGTGGCGGTTGTGTTCGGC
>NZ_JALDSX010000118.1 GCF_022748595.1 Brevibacterium sp. ZH18
GGGGTGCAATTCCGGTCGATTCGCTATGGCGAGACCCTGGCGGAGTCCGAAATTGTGGCATCTGTGGGGTCGCGTGGGGACTCGTATGACAACGCGATGGCGGAGGCGCTGAACTCGGTATACAAGGCCGAGCTTATCGACCGGAAAGTGTGGTCGGGGTTGATTGAGGTGATGGCGGAGACGTCGAAGTGGGTGGCTTGGTACAACCAGGAACGGCTGCATTCAGCGATCGGGTACCGACCACCATTCGAGGTCCGTTCCGAATGGATCAACCAGCCCGGGGTGGAGTCCGCGGCTGCTTAGGAAACCAAGAAAAGGAGCCTCTACGAAACCCGGGGCTTGACAGGCCCACTACACTCCACATTCGAGTGCGTCGCTACAAGTGCATCGAATGCGGCCACGTCTGGCGCCAGGACACCACGGCTGCGGCACCACCCCGGGCAAAGAT
>NZ_JALDSX010000119.1 GCF_022748595.1 Brevibacterium sp. ZH18
GGGGTGCAATTCCGGTCGATTCGCTATGGCGAGACCCTGGCGGAGTCCGAAATTGTGGCATCTGTGGGGTCGCGTGGGGACTCGTATGACAACGCCATGGCCGAGGCGCTGAACTCGGTCTACAAGGCCGAACTTATCGACCGGAAAGTGTGGTCGGGGTTGATCGAGGTGATGGCGGAGACGTCGAAGTGGGTGGCTTGGTACAACCAGTCCAGGTTGCATTCAGCGATTAACTACCGACCGCCCGTCGAGGTCCATTCCGAATGGATCAACCAGTCCGGGACAGAACCCGCGGCTGCTTAGGAAACCAAGAATAGGAGCCTCTACGAAACCCGGGGCTTGACATCCCGGAATCCAGCAGACGCACGAACGGGGTCCGCGGGGTGTCATAAACACGTTTGCGACGACCCACCGAATCAGTGGAATACCCGGTGGGTTT
>NZ_JALDSX010000011.1 GCF_022748595.1 Brevibacterium sp. ZH18
TTGTGAAGCATGTGGTGGTGAAACCGCAACGACCGAAGTCGAAAGTCAGTGTTGTTCCCATCTGGGAGTAGGGTGTGCGCTCAGTCGGTCACCCTGATGACCGCCGGATTGGTCGTCGCGCTGTGGGCCCTGGCGGGTGAAGCCTTCACCTCCATGTTCCAGGACGCCATGAACAAGGTCCGGGGCGCGGGGTGAGTTCGACACCGATCGGTTCCAAGCCGGTCTCCAAGGTTCGGTCGACAACGCCGACCGACGGGGCCGACGCCGGTTCCGCGATCGCCGAGTTCGCGCTCATCGCATCACTGCTCGCACTCGTCCTCGCTGGAGCCCTGCAGATCGGACTGGTCATCCACGTCAGGAATACGGTCATCGACTCGGCCATCGCCGGAGCCCGTCAGGCCAGCCTCGCCGATCAGACCGCGAAGGACGGCCAACGCCTGGCCGCCGAGCTCATCACTGTGTCGGTAGGCGCCCGCTATGCCGAGTCCGTGAGCGTGTCGACGACACAGCACGGTCAGGTTGAGGTCGTGGAGGTCCGCGTGCGAACGCCACTTCCGGTCATCGGGCTCTGGGGCCCCGCCGAGGTGTGGGACCTGCGCGGTCGATCGATCGCCGAGGACGTCGACCGTGACTGATGACCGTTCTGAGCCGAACCTTGAACCCGAGGCGAGCGCCGAGGCTGGTGCTGGAGATGATCAGTGCGCCGGACCCGATTCCGGGACCGCCGTCATCGAGTTCATCTTCGCCTCGATCGTCCTCCTCATTCCCGTCGTCTACCTCATGCTCGCGATCTCCCAGCTCCAAGCAGCCAGCTACGCCACCACGTCGACGGCGATATCTGCATCACGCATCGCCGCCCGTGACGCCAACCCGTCCGAGCGTCGAGCACGCGACGTCGCGGACATGCATTTCACCGACTTCGGCCTCTCCGACGTCCCTGTCACGATCGACTACTCGTGTTCAGGGCCCTGTGGACGGTCGGGGTCCCTCATCACTGCCCGCGTCGAGACGAAGGTGTCTCTCCCGGGCTTTCCGCTCCTGTTCGGAACCAAGAATTCTCCGCACATCACTCTCCGCGCCACGCATTCCGATGTTGTCGCCGTGACGGGCAGAGGCTGAGATGGCACGTTGCCGTCGCTGTATTCTCACCTCGGTTCCCGCACACCAGGGCACTGACGAGCTCGGACCTGCTGCGAACGAGGGTCCCACCAAGGTGGAGAGAACTGTCGAAGTCGAGAGAGCCCCCGAGGATGAGGGCTCCATCACCCCGCTGGCGATCGGATTCGTCGTCATCGCGCTGCTTCTGGCATTCCTCGTGGCTGCGCTGACCGATCTGCACATGGCCAGACGTGAACTCCAGAGCGTGGCTGACTCGGCGGCGCTCGCGGCCTCTGATTCCTTCGAGCCGGCCCCCGGCGGCGAGCCAGGTCTTGTCTTCTCGCCTCCCGCGGCCAAGCGCGCCGCCGGCCGCTACGTCGCTGCGGTGCCAACTCCTCAGGGACTGCATAATGTCCGCCTCAACGCCGACGTGGACGGGGAGCATTCGGTCGTCATCCGACTGCGCGCCGGGTATACACCCTCTCTGCTGTCCCCATTCGTTCCCGACCTGCTTGAACTCCACGCCACTGCTTATGCGCGTGGCTCGCTGCGCATCAACTAGAGCAATCACCAGATCAGAGTCAGACGGGTCGACTGCGCCCGAGTACGTGACTCACTCGAACGTGTTCCTCTGTGGACGGCCCCGCAGACTCGTGCTCAAAAAGCTGTGGATCCAGAACCTCTGTCCACAGGGAATTTCTCGGCTCTTGCCGAGCCCGAGCGATCCGACGAACCTAGCGGTATGAAGACGTTCGGCCTGGTGCACAGAATCGACGCCAATGCCGCCATCCGCACCGATGTCCTGGAAGCGGATTCGGACCAACTCGCACTCGCTGTCCTCCGGACAGTATTCGGCCCCATCCTGAGCACAGCCGATCTGCTCACCGACAATCGACTGCCGGAGAACACGAACGATCCGGAATCGGCGCTTCTGACAATGACGTGGGGACAGTGGCAGTCCCTCAATCCTGTAACAGTGCTCGGCGCTCATGCCCTCCACCGCGGATCAGGTTCCGCCCCAATCTGGGTTCTGGCGGGGCCCGACTCCGGATTCGCCATCGACATCGATCCTCATTCGCCGCAGCTCAGCCGAGTCGCCTCGCCGGGCAGTCTGATCATCGTCGACCCGTGCATGTCCCGACAGCCTGCCGACCTCGAACTCGCTCCTGCCCGACGGCAGTCGTTCGCTCATCTGGGAACGACAGTCTTCTCCCCGAGCCTGCCCAGCGATGCGCATGTCGAACAATTCCCTCGGTCAGGACTGTCTTCTGGAACCGGACAGGCACTGCGGACCGGAGCCCCCGCGCGACTGAACCGACATCGGCCGCACCGGCACCGAGATCCCATCCATGTGGCTCCGACTGCGGTCGACGACCCTCGCCCTGCCAAGCCTCCACAATGGTGGGCGTTCCTCATCCCCATCGGGATCGGCGCAGTCCTCGCCCTCGTCACCGGAATGTGGTGGTTCCTCCTCTTCAGCGTGTCCGCTCCAGTCTCCGGATACATCGCCTATGCCATGGAGAAACGACGGTTCGCCCGGGACTCTCACCAATGCGTCATCGACCGTCAGGCAGCCAGCGACCGCGCCCGCGCGGAGCTGGCATCACGGCTGGCCGATCACAGGAAGACGCTCCAGACAGGTTCTGGACTGTGCCTCGGATTCGGCGCGGTCCTCAGCCACATCACCATCGCCGAGGTGCTCTTCGACAGCGCCGACCAGCTCGAGGGCTGCGTCATCATCGACGATGTGCCGATCCGCATCGACCCCCTGACGACATCCGTGACCGTCACAGGCGAATACGACCAACTGCGACGCATGGCCCTGTCGTGGCTGATCTACCGCGCATACCGCTGGTCTCCATCCTCAGGGATCCTCGAACTGCCCGAACTTCAGGGCACCCGTTTCGACGCTGGCTTCACGGTCGCCGACAATCAGGCTCTGTCTCCGTCCTCCGCTCGCCTACCACCTGAAGCACACCCGGATGCATTGATCGGAATCCACCTGAGCACCACTGGCGACGAGGCGGTCCTCCGTTTGGAGGCACCCGCTGCAACGGCCGAGATCTCGCTCGCGCTCGGCAGCCTGGCCCACGCCCGCACGACTGATTCGTCGACCACGGAGGGTGGCCCGGTACCCGGAAGATCATTGATTGCGTCTCTCATGCCACCGGGGCGCTTCCTCACTCTTGAACGTCGACACACGAATGAAGTCGGGCTCGAACGACTGCCCGACCACGGCCTCGGCGATCTCTACGATGACGGTCCTCAGGCGATTTCAAGCCGTTGGGAGAGGCCGAGCTCGGGACCCGTGCTCATCGGTCGCGGACTCGATGGCAATGTTGGCATCGACCTCTTCAGCGACGGTCCACACGCCCTTGTCGCAGGCACGACAGGCAGTGGGAAATCGATCCTCCTTCAGGCTTGGCTGCTGGCGATGGCTTTGGAACACCCACCTCGGCGGCTGACGTTCGTCCTCATCGACTTCAAAGGTGGGGCGACATTCGCTCCGCTTGAAGACTTGCCGCACACCGACTGCGTCCTCGACGATTTCGACTCCGCCGCAGCCTTTCGAGCATTGGTCTCCGTCCGCGCCGAGATCACACGCCGAGAACGGCTCCTGGCCGACCACGGTTGCTCCGATGTCCTCAGCCTGTCCGATCCACCGCCGAGGCTGGTCGTCGTCATCGACGAATTCCACGCGCTCATGGCCACTCACCCCAAGGCCGCAGAACTCCTCGAGCATCTCACCGCACTGGGACGGTCTCTGGGCGTCCACCTGATCCTTGCGACTCAACGTCCGTTAGGCGTCGTGACCGGTCATATGAAGGCCAACATCAACATCCGCATGTGCCTGCGCGTACGCGACGACGCTGATTCCTTCGACGTCATCGGCGTCGACGATGCTGCCAGACTTCCTCCGGATAAGCCCGGAGCGGCCTGCCTCGACTCCGGATCGTCGATCATGCAGTTCCGCGTCGCCGTTCCGTTCGCAGCCCGTCCACCCGCCGAGGCTGTCCATCGCCCGCGACTCCGACCCTGGAACCGCGGACAGGGACTGCCTACCCGTTCCGAAGTCAACGGAGTCCGAGTCGACTGCCTCAGACAGGCGGCAGCCCTCGCCACCGACGGAGCTCCGAGCCCACCACCCTCGCGGCACCCCGTCGTCCTCCCAGCACTGCCGACTCTCACCGAACTGGTCGAGGCCACTGTTCTCACTGAGTCCACCGCAGTCACCGGGGGCAACGCGCTGGACGGATCAGTGCTGGACGGATCAGTGCTGGCTGACCGTTGGACCACCGGCATCGTCGACATACCGAGTCACCAGAGCCAGCACGAGTGGTCGTATACGCCGGTCGTCGACGGTTCGTGTCTCATCGTCGGCCGCGGCTCGTCGACCGTCACATCGGTACTGGCCCGCATGTCGGCCAGCGCAGCCAGAACCCACCGCATCGTTGCCCTGGGCAGGATTGCCACGAACCTGGATCGAGCGGAAATCAGCTCCGGCATGGAAACCGGATGGAAACTCCACGCGATTCTCGACCATCTCAGCCGGCACCGCGCCGACGCCGCCGCCGACGACCACAGCGAGGACGTGCCTACCCTCGTCGTCTGCGGAAATTGGAGCGAGTTCATCGACTCCATGGACCATCATCAGGCTGCCGCAGCGGAGCAGCTGCTCAAACACGGGGCCGGATTGGGACTGACATTCCTGCTGGCCGGGTGCAGAACCGCCACGAGTACCAGCGCGGATTTCCGAACTCAGATCATCTTCCCTCCGGCCGCTGGCGGAGATGGTCTGACCGTCGGATTGTCGCGGCAGCGCTTCGTCGGCACCTGGCCCGAGTACAGAGCAGTCCTGCTGGGTCCGAGCGCTCAGGACGCCGGAAGCGACGGCGCAGATGTTCAGCTCATTCCACAGCGACAGGAACCCGTTCGCGGGCACGGCGCTCGGTCTCACGTTGCCAGTTCCTGCTCTCCTGGGCCAGGGGCTCCTCGTTTCGGCTCTCCTGTTTCTGGGCCTCCCAGTTCGAAGGATGTCTGCCTCTCCGGAATCGAAGGATCAGATCCGGGATTCGAGCCGAGGTGGCATGGCCTCGGAGAGCGACTGCTGCCGACTCGGCCGTCTTCCACCGACACGGCGATCCCCCTCGGAGTCGACCCGTTCGGTGAAGTCGTTGCCTGGAATCCGGTTCGTGACGGTCCGGTGCTCACCGTGCGCGGATCGTCGCAAAGCGGAAAAACCACTCTGACACGACTGCTGCGGTCCACCTGTACCACCCATGACGATGCGCATCTTGCGGTGAATCCCGACGACATAGATCTTCTCGACGGAAGGGTCCATGTCGTGACGATTCCGATGCGCTTCACTCCGGGCTACGGATCACCACTGGCGAAGGCACAGGGCGTGGGACCGATGCTGATCCTCGGAGCCCACAGCCGACAGGATCTCAGCAATCTGGGGCTCCTCCGGCTGCCGCCTCTCGACGGAGATGCCGGAGTCGCCTGGTTCGTCACCGAGCAGCGGACGCGAGCAGTGCGAATCTTCCCCGCAGAGGCTGACGCGATCCCTCGTGGGGACAGTGCCTTCACCAGCCAGAGTCACTGACAGTTCACGCGACCAGGTACACACATCAGTGCGTATCGGCAGGAGGTCCTGTGAGAGTCTCATAGCGGTAGAGCTCGGTGGCCGTGCCGGTTTCGAGCAGGCGATCGGCCAGTGCTGAGATCACCGGCATGCCACTCGTGACCTCGAGGACGACGTCAGCATCGACTGAGAGCCGGGCCAGAAGCAGCTCAGCGTCGGCGACGGCCGCCGCAAAGAGTTCGCTCGTGGCTTCAGGTGCTTCCTCACGGGTCTCGAACATCGAGCCGAGGATGAGTTCGGTAGGCGCTTTTTCTTCCTCACCGGCGGCAGGCTTCGCATCAGTGATCTCGACACCCGCCTGGTCGGCTTCCCGGGCATAGGACACGGCGAAAGCGCTGAGTCCGCCATCATCGGCAGAGCCTGCTTCTCCGTTGAGCAGTGCGGCACCATGGGCGCCGGCGGCCTCGGAGAGGAACGCGTTGTTGACCTGGCCGATGGTCAGTGGCCCCACCGCATCATCCTTGTTCACGGCTGTGTACCAGGCGAGGAACGCCTTCGTCAGCTTCACCGAACCAGTGGCGACGATATCGAGGTCTTCGGCGCGACCGCCGCCGCTGGGCGGGAGCGCTCCGGCTCCGACCTTGATGACTCTCGTCGTCGTCAGCGGAGAGAACCCGAGTGCTTGGGCGAAGCCCTCACCTGCACTGCCTGCCTGCACACGGGCCCGCAGGTCGAGACCTTCGAGCGCTGTGCCGACCGTGTCGGCACACGCGGCTTCGAAGAGTTCTCGGCCCTGCCCGTGTCCCTGCTCCTCCTTCGCCACCTCGACGTGGACCCACGCCCGGTAGGGGTGAAGCGGGGATTCAGCGATGACGGCGGCGCCGACGGGAACCCCGGGGACCACCTCGGCGATGACGGACTTGAGCAGCGGCGAATCCGAGGATGGGCGGAAGAGGGACCTGGCCATGTGGGCCGCCGGCGACTCGGCGTCGGCGAACACCTCGTTCAGGCGCAGATCGTCGCCGTCGGTCAGCTCTCTGATCGGCATGGTGTTCGCTCCTTGGACAGCTCGAGAACTTGATAATCTTGGCGTCATGACTGACTTAAGCGATCCTACCGCCGCCGCGCGCGCTGCGGCCACGACCATCAACGCCAAGGCCGGAATCGATGCCCATGACATTGCTCTCGTTCTCGGTTCAGGATGGGGCGGCGCCGCCGAACTCCTGGGCGAGACGATCAGCGAGATCTCCGCCGCCGAGGTCCCCGGTTTCCATGCCCCCGCCGTCGAGGGCCACGGTGCCACCCTGCGCACGATCCGGATCGAAGCCAGCGGCAAGCATGCCCTCGTCCTCGGATCGCGCACCCACTACTACGAAGGCAAGGGCGTGCGTGCCGTGGCTCACGGCGTCCGCGCCGCCGCTGCCGCCGGATGTCAGAACCTCGTGCTCACCAACGGCTGCGGCGGACTCAACCGCAACTGGGCCGCGGGCACCCCGGTGCTGATCTCCGATCACATCAACCTCACCGACACCTCCCCCATCGAGGGCGCGAACTTCGTCGACCTCACCGACCTGTACTCGCCGCGCATGCGCGCCATCGCCAAAGAGATCGACCCGACTCTCGACGAAGGCGTCTACGCCCAGTTCCGCGGACCCCACTACGAGACCCCCGCCGAAGTGCGCATGGCCGGTGTCCTTGGCGCCGACCTCGTCGGGATGTCGACCACGCTGGAGGCCATCGCCGCCCGACAGGCCGGCATGGAGCTCATGGGAATCTCCCTCGTGACCAACCTGGCCGCCGGAATCCAGGAGACCCCACTCTCCCACGCCGAGGTCATCGAAGCCGGGGTCGCAGCCGCCCCGCGCATCTCCCAGCTGCTCGCCGACATCGTCGCGAAGCTCTGAGCAACTAGCAATACCTCGTAGGGCTGGTCGGTACTGAGAGATCGGACCGACCAGCCCAGGCCCCTTTGAGGCGGCGCACTCCTCATCGACAGCACGCGTCTCACCGACCGAATTCCCACACCCCAGCAGCACTGGACAAGGACAGACATGACCGAAGTAGCCGATCGCTTCACCAACGGCTTCGACGCCGCCGTCGTCGAGGCGTGGATCGCCGATGATCCCGATCAGCAGACCGCGACCACCTTGGCCAACATCCTGGCCGCGGCGAAAGATGGCGACGAAGCGGCGCGAGCCGACCTTAAGGACCGATTCGCCGGCCCCCTGACTTTCGGCACCGCCGGACTGCGCGGAGAGATCGCTGCCGGACCCAACCGGATGAACCGTGCCGTCGTCATCCGTGCCGCGGCCGGGCTCTCCCGCTTCCTCCTCGACACAGTTGGCGAGGGTTTCACGGTCGTCATCGGCTGCGACGCCCGCTACAAGTCCTCTGACTTCGCGCGTGATACCGCAGCTGTCGTCACGGCGGCCGGCGGAACAGCTATCCAACTGCCCGATCAGCTGCCCACCCCCTTGCTCGCGTTCGCACTGTCGCACTTGCAGGCCGACGCCGGCGTCATGGTCACCGCGTCCCACAACCCGCCGGCCGACAACGGCTACAAGGTCTACCTCGGCAAGCGTCCGCTGTTGGCGATCGAGTCCGATCCTGCTGCCGCCGAGGCGGGGGCCGGTGCCCAGATCGTCAGCCCTGCCGACGCTCTCATCGCCGAGCAGATCGCTGCCGTCGAATCCGTGGCCTCCGTCTCGCGTGCCGAATCCGGGTGGGAATGCCTCGACGACACCATCGTCGAGACCTACCTTGAGCGCATCGATGCACTCAACGTGTCCTCGAGTGCCGACCTGTCCATTGTGCTCACCTCCCTGCACGGTGTCGGAGCCTCCGTCGCCGAGGCGGCACTGGCCCGCACCGGTTTCACGAACCTCCACCCTGTCCCCTCCCAACAGGCACCTGATCCGGACTTTCCGACCGTGGCGTTTCCCAACCCCGAAGAGGCCGGAGCTCTCGACGAGTCGTATGCACTGGCCCGGGAGGTCGGTGCAGAACTCATCATCGCCAACGACCCGGACGCTGATCGGTTCTCCGCAGCGATCCCTGACTCCTCACTCGCTGCAGGCTATCGGCAGCTGTCCGGCGACGAGGTGGGTCTTCTCCTCGGCGAAGACATCGCGACCCGTCTGGCGCAGGGTGACCATCACACGGACCACGCTGGCGGCGTCTCGCCGGTGTTCGCGAACTCGATCGTCTCTTCGCGAGGTTTGGCCGCTGCTGCCCGCAGTCATGGGTTCACGGCGACGAACACGCTCACGGGGTTCAAGTGGATCTCGCGAGTGCCCGGCCTCGTCTTCGGCTACGAAGAGGCGCTGGGTTACTGTGTCGATCCCGCGGCGGTCCGAGACAAGGACGGAATCTCAGCAGCTGTGACCTTCGCGGCTCTGGCCTCACGCCTCAAGGAATCGGGTTCGAGCATCGACGCCGAACTCGACCGGATCCGCAACCGCGACGGATACTTCGCAACCGCACCGCTGAGCTTCCGCCTCGAGGACGTCAGTCTCATTGCTTCGGCGATGGCGAAGCTGCGGGAGAACCCACCGATGACTCTGGCTGGCTCTCCTGTCGCTGAAGTCCATGACCTGTCCCAGGGGTATGAGGGCCTGCCCCCGACGGACGGGATTCTGCTGCTTTCGGAGTCGAACACCCGTGTGATCGTGCGTCCTTCGGGAACGGAGCCGAAGCTCAAGTGCTATCTCGAGGTCGTCGCCGACCCGGAGGGTATAGCCGCAGCAGCTGCCGCCGACCAGCGAGCAGTCGCCGCTGCCGGGATCAGCCTCACCACAACCTCGGCGAGTGCGTCGCTGGCTCCTGCGCTCAAGGAGCGACTGACCTCGATCAGCTCCGAGCTCAAGGACTTCTTCGGCCTCTGAGATTTCGTGTACGCGGCCTCTGACCACGTGTGCGCGTGAGAAAGGGCTCGGTCTGTGTTTCAGGGCTCGGGTTTTGAAACCGAGCGCTGAAACACAGACCGAGCCCTGAACTTACTGCAAGCCTCAGTCCGAGAGACCGGCGAGGATCCCAGCGGAACCGGAGAGCCCGAGGCGTGAGGCGCCGGCGGCAATCATCTCTTCGGCAGCTTCGACGGTACGGATTCCACCGGAGGCTTTGACGCCGAGGCGGTCCCCGACGGTCTTGCGCATGAGAGAGACAGCGTGTGCGCTGGCTCCGCCTGCGGGGTGGAAGCCGGTGGAGGTCTTGACGAAGCCGGCCCCGGCGGCCTCGGCACGGCGGCAGGCTTCGACGATCTGCTCGTCGCTCAGCGCAGCCGACTCGATGATGACCTTGACCAGGGCTGATCCGCTGGCGTCGACGACGCCGCGAATGTCGGCCTCCAGCGCGTCGAAGTCACCGGCGATGGCCTGACCGATGTTGATGACCATGTCGACTTCATCGGCGCCGTCGGCGACTGCCTGAGCGGCCTCGGCGGCCTTGATTTCGGGCTTGACCTGACCGCTGGGGAAACCGACCACTGTGGCGACGAGGAGCTCGGCGGTATCGGCAACGGGAAGCATCGACGGCGAGACGCAGACGGCGAGCACGCCGAGGTCCTTGGCTTCCTTCACAAGAGCCTCGACATCGGCTGGTGTGGCTTCAGGCTTGAGTAGCGTGTGGTCGATGAGTGCTGCGACTTCGGCTCTGCTGGTCATGGTGTCCTCCAGTGTGGTTCGTGCTGTGTTTGTGAGTGCTCAGGTGGTTCGTGCTACGCCTGTGATCGGGACGCTGCACCGGTGAGAAGCGTTGGGCTCAGGTGATCTTCTCGAGCACGATCGAATCCGCAACAGCGCCGAGGCTGCCACCGATCTCGACGGCGTCCTCAAGAGATTCGAGGGCCCGGGCGAAGCGTTCCGGGGTGGCCGTGTGCAGCGTCATCAGGGGTTGGCCGGCGCTGACAGTGTCTCCCGGTTTGGCGTGGAGTTCGATCCCGGCCACGTCCTGGACCGGGTCCTCCTTGCGGGCCCGTCCGGCACCCAGGCGCCAGGACGCAACTCCGACGGACAGGGCATCGAGTCGGCTGAGAACCCCGGACGCAGGCGCGGTGACGACCTCGGTGTGTTCTGCCACGGGCAGAGCCGCCTCCGGATCACCGTTCTGGGCCCGGATCATCTTCTTCCACACATCCATCGCCCGACCATCGGACAGGGCCGCGCGCACATCGACGTCGGTCTTGCCGGCCAGGCGCAGCATCTCCTCAGCCAAGGCCACCGTCAAATCGACGACGTCGGAGGGGCCTCCTCCGGCAAGCACGTCCACGGATTCGCGGACCTCGAGTGCGTTGCCGACCGTGAGCCCCAGCGGGGTCGACATGTCGGTGAGCAGAGCTGAGGTCTTGACCCCGGCCGCCTTGCCCAGATCGACCATGGTCCTGGCGAGCTTCTGCGCCTTGGACAGGTCTTTCATGAACGCACCCGATCCGACCTTGACGTCGAGGACAAGTCCCTGAGTGCCCTCAGCGATCTTCTTCGACATGATCGAGGAGGCGATGAGCGGGATGCAGTCCACCGTCGACGTGGTGTCGCGCAGTGCGTAGAGCTTCTTGTCCGCCGGTGCCAAGCCGGACCCGGCAGCGCAGATGACAGCACCGAGGTCCTCGAGCTGGTCGAGGATCGCCTCGTTGCTCAGACCGGCCTGCCAACCGGGAATGGATTCGAGCTTGTCGAGGGTGCCACCCGTATGACCAAGGCCGCGTCCGGAGAGCTGCGGGACGGCGACATCGAAGACTGCCACCAGCGGGGCCAGAGGCAGGGTGATCTTGTCACCGACTCCCCCTGTCGAATGCTTGTCCGAGGTCGGCCGTGACAACGAGGAGAAGTCCATCCGCTCACCCGAGGCGATCATCGCCTGCGTCCAGTCCGCGATCTCACCCGGTTCCATGTCGTTGATGAAGATGGCCATGGCCAGGGCCGCCATCTGCTCATCGGCGACGACACCACGGGTATAGGCGTCGATCACCCAGTCGATCTGGTCCTTGCTCAAGGTGTGGCCATCGCGTTTGGCTGCGATGACGTCGACGGCGTCGAATGCCTCTATGGTCACAGTGTCAGTCCTTCGTTCTTCGGATGCGGCCGGACTCCCGGCCGCGGTCGATCGCCGAGGTGGTGCTGGGATCGCAGTGCCACCTCGGCGATATCGGGTTCAGTGCTTCGCTGCGCTGTGCGAACCGGAACCCTCGGTCTGGGCTTCGACCCGCAGATGAGCGGGACCGAAGGCCTCGGGGAGCACGACGGACATGGGAACTCTGCCGTTGGGCATGTTGAGGACCATGTCGTTGCCGCCGTGTTCGAACAGCAGTTGGCGGCACCGACCGCAGGGCGCCAGGGTCGCACCCTTCCCGTCCACGCAGTCGAACGCGACGAGGCGTCCTCCACCGGACATGAACAGATCGGAGACCAGTGAGCACTCGGCACACAGCGTGACTCCGAACGAGGCATTCTCGATATTGGCACCGCTGACGATCCGTCCATCGTCGACGAGCGCGGCTGCACCCACCGGGTAGGACGAATACGGGGCGTATGCCTGGCTCATCGCGCGCAGGGCCTCGTCGCGCAGAAGCGACCAGGTGTCCTCGCTCAGGTCATCGACCGAGACGGGGATCGGTTCCTCACTCCACACGTGTTCAGAGGCTTCGACATCTGCAGAAGTCATGGGGATACCTCTTTCTTCAATGGTGACCTATTTGACGTACGGCACGCCTTCAGCTGCCGGCGGGCGAACCCGGCCGACGAAACCGGCGACGGCGAGGACCGTGACGATGTAGGGAAGCATGAGCAGCAGTTCGTTGGCCACGGGGGTGCCGATGGACTGCAGGGTATTGCCCAAACTCTTCGAGAAGCCGAACAGCAGCGCTGCCAACAGTGCGCCCTTCGGGTTCCATTTGCCGAGGATCATCGCGGCCAGGGCGATGTATCCCTGCCCGGCGGACATCTCTTTGCCGAAGGCCAGGCCTGAGCCGACGGTGAAGAACGCACCGCCGAGTCCAGCGATGGCACCAGCCATGAGCGTATTGCGCACGCGGGTGAAGTTGACCTTGATGCCCACGGTGTCGGCGGCCTTGGGGTGTTCGCCGACGGCACGCATGCGCAGGCCCCACTTCGAGCGGAACACGAAGATCTGCAGAGCGATCACCACGACGTACATGATGTAGACGAGGATGTTCTGGTCGAAGAGCACCCGGCCCAGGATCGGGATGTCCGAGAGCAGTGGGATCGGCAGATTGGGCAGCTTCTGCCGCGCGTTCCACAGCTCGGGGTTCTGCGTCAGAACCGTGGAGTAGAGGAAGCTCGTGAGGCCGACGACGAGAACATTGAGGACGACGCCGATGATGATCTGGTTGACCCAGTACTTCACAGCGAAGAACGTCAGGACGACGGCCACGAGGGCACCGGCGATCGGTGCTGCCAGCAGTCCCGCGTAGGGGTTCTTGACCACCGAGGCGACGACTGCGGCGAGGAACGCACCGGCCAGCAGCTGACCTTCGATGGCGATGTTGATGATGCCCGACCGTTCACCGACGAGCCCGCACATGGCACCGAAGATCAGCGGCACGGACAGTGCAAGAGCACCGGCGAGCAGGGTCGTCAACGGGATCACGCCGCCGCTGCCGCCGCCGGCCCAGGCGAGGAACGAGACGACGAAGAGGATGCCGAAGACCATCGGGAACCATGCGGCAAGGGTGACCCGCTTGATTGCGAAGTAGATCGCGGCCGCAGCCATGATCACCAGGATGATCGAGAGCACGAGCCCGGCCACGGTCGAGGACACGACGACGTCGGGGATGGCGAAGAAATCTCCGCCGGTCGCGATCCGGAACGTCGTCTCACCGTCGCGGCCGAGAATGCCGAAGAAAATGAGCGAGACGAGGGCCAGGATCGAATAGGTGATCGGGAACTTCCACACGATCGGGGCCAGCGCCTTCGACTGGGACGCAGATTTCTCTTCAAGGATCTGAGCAGTCATGTCAGGCCTCCTTCCGCTTGAGCACCGGTGTGGGCAACCGGAAGATGGACCGCACCAGCGGTGGGGCCGCAATGAGCAGAACAATCACGGACTGGACGACGAGGACGATGTCGATCGGGGTTCCGGTCTGCGACTGCATGAGGTAGCCGCCGGCCTTGAACGCACCGAACAGCAGGCCCGCGAGGAACGTTCCCAGTGGCTTCGAGCGTCCCAGCAGGGCGACGGTGATCGCGTCGAATCCGATCGATCCGCTGATTCCGCCGGTGAGTTTGTATTCGGTGCCGAGGACCTGCGCAGCCCCGCCGAGTCCGGCCAGGGCACCGGCGACGACCATGACGATGATCGTCACCTTCGACACCGAGATGCCTGCGGTCCGAGCCGCATGCGGGTTCGCGCCGACGGCTTTGAACTCGAAGCCGATGGTCGAGCGCTCGAGCAGCCACCATACGAAGATCGTCGCGAGGATGGCGATGATGAAGCCAAAGTGCAGACGGAACGGAGCCGGCAGGAGCAGGAACATCTGCGAGGAATCGTCGATAGTCCGTGACTGCGGGTTCGCCGAAGTGGTGTGGGTGAACCAGTTCTGCTTGAGCAGGTACCCCAGCATGTAGCCGGCGATGGAGTTGAGCATGATCGTCACGATCACCTCGTTGGCACCGGTGCGTGCCTTGAGGACGCCGGCGATGCCTGCCCAGATCGCACCGCCGACGATGCCGCCGACGGCGGCGATGAGCATGTGGACGACAGGCGGCAGGTGCAGGGCATAACCGAGGAAACCGGCGATCGTGGCGCCGAGGATGACCTGGCCCTGACCGCCGATGTTGAACAGACCCGAACGGAAGGCCATGGCGATGCCGAGGCCCGCCAGGATGAGCGGGGTGCCGTTGACCATGGATTCGGTCAGCGGGCGGATGGAACGTTCAGCGGTGCGGGCGTCCCAGTCGAAGACGGCGCCGCGGAACAGTGCCGAGTATGCCTCACCGACTGTCGAGAACAGTGTCGAGAAGAACGAACCGGGTGCGGCGAAGAGGTTCTTCGCGGCGTCGATGACGTCGGCGTTCGACACCGCGATGAGAACCCCACCGAGGAGGAGCGCGAGCACGATGGCCAGCACCGAGACCAGCCAGGAACCCGAGAGGATCTCCTGCAGCAGGTTCTGTTCCTTGCCCGGTTCCGCCTCGGCGGTCGGTGGTGGTGCCGGCGATGGAGCAGCCGGGGAGATGTCAGTCGTCATTTGGTTTCCTCCGCCGAGGTGGTGGCTGAGTTCGTCTCGGATGCCGCGGTGGCGGCGTCGTCATGTCCCGCGGTGGCGGCGTCGTCATGTCCCGCGGTGGCGGCCAGGGCCTCTTCGGCCGGGACACCAGCCATCATCAGACCGAGTGCCTCACGCGAGGTGTCAGCGCCGACGATGCCGACGATGCGCCCCGAGTACATGACCGCGATCCGGTCGGCGAGGCCGTAGACCTCGTCGAGTTCGGTCGAGACGATGAGGCACGGGGTGCCGGCATCGCGTTCGGCGATCACGCGTTTGTGCACGAATTCGATGGATCCGACGTCGAGGCCGCGGGTGGGCTGGCTGGCGATGAAGAGGCGCAGGTCACGGCCGAGCTCGCGCGAGAGCACGACCTTCTGCTGGTTGCCGCCCGAGAGCGTCGCGATCGGGTCGAAGACGCTGCCGAGGCGGATGTCGAACTCGTCGACCTTGCGCTTCGCCGCTTCGGTGATGACGGCCGATTTGAGGTTGAGCCCCTTCGCGTACGGCGCACGGTCGTAGACGTCGAGGATCATGTTCTCGCGGATCGCGAACTCGGCGATGATGCCGTCGGTCGATCGATCCTCCGGAACGAAGCCGATGCCGGAGCCCAGACGACTCTTCACCGACTGCCCGACCAGGTTCTTGCCGTCGAGCGTGATCGTGCCCAGACGCGGCTCGGTCAGTCCGATGATGGTTTCGGCCAATTCCGTCTGGCCATTGCCCTGCACACCGGCGACGGCGAGGATCTCGCCACGGTGGAGGTCGAAGCTGACATCGTCGACGACGACGTTCTCGGTCTTGTCGACCACGGTGAGATTTCTGACCTTGAAGGTCGCATCGCCGGGATCAGCGGTGTCCTTCTCGGTAGTCAGGGAGACGTTGCGGCCGACCATCTGGCTGGCCAGTTCCGCCTCGGTGGATTCCGGTGAGGCCTCGCCGACGATCTTGCCGCGGCGGATGACCGTGATGGAGTCCGCGATCGCGCGGACCTCACGCAGTTTGTGGGTGATGAAGACGATCGAGGTGCCCTGCTCTTTGAGCTGGCGCATGATCGAGATCAGCTCGTCGGTCTCCTGCGGAGTGAGCACTGCAGTGGGCTCATCGAGGATGAGGATCTCCGCATCGCGCGACAGCGCCTTGATGATCTCGACCCGCTGCTGAGCACCAACAGGCAGATCTTCGATGAGGGCATCAGGGTCGATGTTGAAGTTGAATCGGGAGGAGATGTCCCGGACCTTCTTCCGCGCCTCGGCGAGGTCGAGGAGTCCCAGACTCTTCGTCGGCTCGTATCCCAGCGCCACCGATTCGGCGACCGTGAACACGGGCACGAGCATGAAGTGCTGGTGGACCATGCCGATGCCTGCGGCCACAGCATCGCCGGGGCCGGAGAACTTCACCGGCTTGCCGTCGATGAGGATCTCTCCCCCGTCGGCGTCGTAGAGTCCATAGAGGACGTTCATCATGGTGGATTTACCGGCGCCGTTCTCACCCAGCAGGGCATGGATCTCGCCCGGCTCGATGGTGAGATCGATGTGGTCATTGGCCACGAACGATCCGAACACCTTGGTCATCCCGCGAAGCTCGAGTTTCACTGCTTCCGGTACTCCTCACAAATTCGAAAACTGCAGGGCCGAAAGATATCGGCCCTGCAGTTTAACCTATTCGCTTATTTAGGCGTGCTCTCGGATTCCACGGTCAGTTTGCCGTCGATGATCTGCTGCTTGAGATCCTCGACCTGCTTCTTCACCTTGTCCGGAACCTTGGAGTCGAAGTCGTGGAAGGGAGCCAGTCCGACGCCCTCGTTCTTGAGGGTCCCGACGTAGGGCTCAGCGGAGAACTTGTCTTCCTTGCCCTCCTTGATGGTGTCCTCGACCGCATTGGCGATCTCCTTGACCACCGAGGTGAGGATGATGTCGCCGTACTCAGTGGACTCGTAGCCGTCGGAGTCGACCCAGACGAGCTTGACGTCCTTGGCTTCCTTCGCGGCAGCGGCGGCACCGAGGCCGACGGGACCGGCGACCGGCATGATGACGTCGGCACCCTGGGAGATGAGCTGCTTGGTCAGTTCCTGACCCTGGCCCTGGTTCTCGAAGTCACCGGAGAATGATCCGTCCTGCTTCTCCTTGTTCCAGCCGAGGAGCTTGACGTCCTTCTTGTTGTCCTCGTTGTACTTCTTCACACCATCGGAGAAGCCGTCCATGAAGATCGTGACCGACGGGATCTGAATACCGCCGAAGGTGCCCACCTTGCCGGACTCGGACGTCGCTGCTGCCACGTAGCCCGCGAGGTAGGCGGCCTCTGCAGTGTTGAAGACGAGGGGCTTGGCGTTGTCGACCGTGACGGGGTTGCCGTCGGCATCGGAGAATGTCGAGTCGATGAGCGCGAAGTTGAGGTCGGTGTTCGCCTCAGCGGCCTCCTGGATCGTGTCCTCGAGGAGGAATCCGACGCCGAAGGTCAGGTTACATCCGGCCTGGACCATGTTGTCGACGTTCGGCTTGAAGTCCGAGTCGCCTGCAGATTCCGCGAGCTTCTCCTCGATGCCGAGGTTCTTCTTCGCGGCTTCCATGCCCTCTTTACCGGACTGGTTGAACGACTGGTCGTCCCAGCCGCCGGAGTCGGAGACCATGCATGCCATGTAGTCCGCGGACTCGGAGCTTCCGCTGTCGCCTGAGCCACAGGCGGAGAGCACAAGGGCAGATGCGGCGGCGATGGACACCGCTGATACGAGCTTCTTCACGTTTACTCTTTTCTCGTTACCGACACTTCTCGTGACCGACAATGGACCCGGTCGAGGCCCATATACGCCTCTGCCGAACTTGTGAAACCACTGTATGAACTGTCATATTTTGGTGAGTTTTCGTCAGTCTAATGCACTCAAGGCGCGCGTCAGGCGCGAGTACCACCGGAATCTCCGACACCGATATGAAAACGCAACATAACTTCATCTTGAGGCGATTCCCGGGAGCCTGACGACGGGGTCGAGAACCGTTCGGTTCGTGACGCGGAAACCGTTCGCTTGGTGACGCGGAAACCGTTCGCTGCGTGGGCGCCGAGTGCCCGTCTCCTACCGGTGCTCTAGGCTTGATGGAGTTATGGCACATCTTCTGGGGGCTGAAGCCCTGCACCTCGAATTCCCCACCCGCATCGTCTTCGATTCCGTGACACTCGGCGTCGAATCCGGCGACATGATCGGCATCGTCGGCCGCAACGGCGACGGCAAGTCGAGCCTGCTCAACATGCTCGCCGGTACCCTCGATCCCGATTCGGGACGCGTGACCTACCGCGGCGGCCTGCAGCTGGGCATGCTCAGCCAGCGTGACGACCTCGACTCCGAGGCGACCGTCGGCTACTCCGTCGTCGGCGACATGGATGACCACGAGTGGGCCTCCGATGCGAAGATCCGCGACATCATCGGCGGGCTCATCGCCGACCTCGACTGGCAGGCGACCGTCGGCAGCCTCTCCGGCGGTCAGCGCCGCCGTGTGGCACTTGCCGCTCTCCTCGTCCAGGACTGGGACCTCATCATCCTCGACGAGCCGACGAACCACCTCGACGTCGACGGCATCGCCTGGCTGGCCAAGCACGTCAAGAACCGATGGCCGAAGAATTCCGGCGCCCTCCTTCTCGTCACGCACGACCGGTGGTTCCTCGACGAGGTCTGCACGAAGACCTGGGAAGTCCACGACCGCATCGTCGAACCTTTCGAAGGCGGATACGCCGCCTACGTCCTCCAGCGCGTCGAACGCGATCGCATCAACGCCGCCACGGAGCAGAAGCGCCAGAATCTTATGCGCAAGGAATTGGCATGGCTGCGCCGAGGCGCTCCTGCCCGCACGTCGAAGCCGAAGTTCCGCATCGAGGCGGCAAACCAGCTCATCGCCGACGTCCCCGAGGTGCGCAATCCGCTCGAGCTGAAGAAGATGGCGACCGCGCGGCTGGGCAAGGATGTCGTCGACCTCCTCGACGTGTCCCTGAGCTTCGGGGACAATCAGATCCTCGACACCGTCACCTGGCGCATCGGCCCCGGTGAGCGCACCGGCATCCTCGGCCCCAACGGTGCGGGCAAGTCGACGCTGCTCAGCCTCGTCGCCGGTGAGATCGAACCGGATGAAGGACGCGTCAAGCGCGGCAAGACCGTGCAGGTCGGCGTCCTCGATCAGCAGTTCAGGGATCTCGAGGCCCTCGGCGGCCGCAAGGTCCGTGAAGTTCTGGCGGATTCGAAGACCTCGTTCACGATCGAGGGCAAGGACTTCACACCGGCGCAGCTGCTCGAGCGCCTCGGCTTCGCCAAGGAGCATCTCTCCGCTCGGGTCAAGGAACTCTCCGGCGGCCAGAAACGACGTCTGCAGCTCCTGCTGCTGCTCATGTCCGAACCGAACGTCATCATCCTCGACGAGCCGACCAACGACGTCGACTCCGATATGTTGGCCGCGATGGAGGATCTGCTCGACTCCTGGCCGGGCACACTCATCGTCGTCTCTCACGACCGGTACCTTCTCGAACGCGTCACCGACCAGCAGTACGCGATCCTCGACCATGGGCTCAGGCACGTGCCCGGCGGCGTGGACGAGTACCTTGCACTGCGGGCTCAGAGCGCAAAGTCGGGTTCGTCCAAGTCGGGTTCGGCGGCAGCGGGGTCATCCCGGACCAACGGTGCCGGAGCCGGGGCTGCAGGTGCCGGTACCGACATCGGTTCGTCTGCCGACGATCCTGCTGATGGTGCGGGCATCGAACGACTCTCCGGTGCCGAAGCGCGCGCCGCCAAGAAGGAAGTCGCGTCGATCGAACGGCGGATGAGCAAGCTGTCGACCCAGATCGCGAAGAAGCACGAAGCCATGGCCGACCACGACCAGACCGACTTCGAAGGACTGGCGAAGCTGACCGCCTCGGTGCGTGAGCTCGAGGACGAACTCAGCGAACTCGAAGAGCGCTGGCTCGAATCCACTGAAGCACTCGAAGCATGATCGACCACCACGACACTGACCGACGGCGCGCAGGCACCGACGCGAACGCACCGTCGCGATGACAGACTCCGCTGCCATGCGCGAGCTGCTGGGCGAGGAGGCGCGCGAGACGCAGGCGCTGATCGACTCGCTGACCTCGAACATCGACGACCTCTCGAGCGCGCGTGAAGGTGACAACAGCGACGACGAGCACGACCCTGAAGGGTCGACATTGGCGTTCGAGCGCTCACAGGCAGATGCCGTGCTCATTCAGTCCCGAGATCGGCTGACCCAGATCGCCGAGGCACTCGAGCGACTCGACGACGGCACGTTCGGGACGTGTACCAGTTGTGGACAGGCCATCCCCGCGGTGCGCCTCGAAGTTCGCCCCTACACCCCGATGTGCGTCGCCTGCGCGAGCTGAGGAACCTGAGCACCACCTCAAAACGTTATAAAATCTTGATCATTTGCGGGACGTGCACGTATCGTGTCGACGTGCCCTTACGTGATCATCGACTCGACCGCGCAAAAGGCATCCTCATATTCACGGTCGTCCTCGGCCACCTTCTGGCGCGGACATCGGCTTGGGAATCGGATGTCCTGAGGGCACCGATGTACCTCATCTACTCGTTCCACATGCCGGCGTTCGTCTTTCTCGCTGGGATCACGGCGAAGTCGAACAGACTGCCCGAACGAGTGCTGACGTTCCTGGTGTTCCTCTTCACCGGCCTGCCGATGATGTGGGTCTGGATGTGAATGTTCGGGCTCGATCCCGACTACAGCTTCCTGACTCCGTTCTGGTATTCGTGGTTCCTGCTGTCGATGGCCTGCTGGATGATCACCGTGCCGTTCATCGAACGGTTCCCGCGGACACTGCTCGTCACCTCGGTGGTGGTGGGGCTCTTCGGCGGCGTCCTGCCGATCCTGGACACCGAGCTCTCCGCCGCGCGGTCGCTGATCTTCTGGCCGTTCTTCGTCATCGGCAAGCTCTACGGCAAGCAGATCCTCAACTGGGCGGGCAGCCTGCGCATCTGGCAGAAGCTGTTCTTCACCGCAGCGGCGCTGGGCACCGTCGGCTACTTCTACCGAGACGAGGTCGACTATGACTGGTTCTACGGCAGCCTCAACTTCGCCCATTTCGGTGTCAGCATTCCCGAAGGAGTCGGCCTCCGACTCATCATCGACATCGGCTCCGTGCTGATGACCCTGATGCTCCTCATGTGGGTGGGCGACGGGGACAACCTCATCGCCAAGATCGGCCGCCACAGTCTCGCCGTCTACATCATCCACGGATTCGTCGTCCGTGGACTCCAACCACTGCTCGACGACAGTCGCGACACGTTGAGCTCGCCGGTCGTCCTCGCCATCTGCCTCCTGCTGGCTCTGCTGACGACGTATCTGCTGTCACTGGCGCCTTTCGAGCGCGCTCTGCGCTGGTACGGAAGTACGGTCACCGCCCTGCTCCTCATGCCCTTCGCGCAGCTCCGGTCGAAGCCTGGGAAGCACTCGGCCCAGGTCGCTTCGTCCCCACTTCCGTCGTCGACGTGACCGTCGACAGGCGGGTCCAGTCGGGCTGACCCCACCGGGTCGCTCTGTGACCTCATGTGACACCGCAAGTCCATGCACACATGAATATGTCGTTGTGACGGCGGGCACGAAATCGGGCGTGGCACCATGCGAAGGTCCAGGTGTCCAACCTGGTCGTGACCGACCACCTGTCCTCTACCTTCCATACGGAGAGAACTCATGTCCCAGACCAACGCCCTGACCGAACGCCTCGATGCCGGTCCGGTGATCTGCGCCGAAGGCTTCCTGTTCGAGCTCGAGAAGCGCGGATACCTGTCCGCCGGTGAATTCGTGCCCGAGGTTGCCCTCGAGTTCCCCGATGCCCTGCGCTCCCTGCACGTGGACTTCCAACGCGCCGGCTCGGACATCGTCGAGGCCTTCACCTACAACGGGCACCGTGAGAAGATGCGGGTCATCGGCAAGGAGGACCTGCTCGAACCTCTCAACCGCTCAGCTCTCCAGATCGCCCGCAGCGTCGCTGATGCCAAGCCCGGAAACTTCATGGCCGGCAACATCTCGAACTCGAACATCTGGGATCCGGAGAGCCCCGAGCGTCAGGCCGAAGTCCGGTCGATGTTCACCGAGATGGTGGGCTGGGCTGTGGACGAGGGTGCTGACCTCATCATCGGAGAGACCTTCTACTTCGCCGGCGAAGCAATCGCCGCAGCCGAGATCGCCAAGGCCAGCGGACTGCCCGTCGTTCTCACTCTGGCTCCCATGGCCTTCCAGCAGATGGCTGACGGCGTCGGCATCGTCGAGACTGCGCAGAAACTCGAACAGCTGGGCGTCGACGTCGTCGGCCTCAACTGCTTCCGCGGACCTGAGACGATGCTGCCGTGGCTCAAGCAGATCCGCGCCGCTGTGTCCTGTCACGTCGGTGCGCTGCCCATCCCCTACCGGACCACGGAGAAGGAGCCAACGTTCTTCAACCTCTCCGATCCGCACGCCGCAGTGGCCTCACCGCACGGACGGACGTTCCCGACCGCGCTCGACCCGCTGCAGACGAACCGCTACGAGATCGGCGCGTTCGCGAAGGAAGCCTACGACCTGGGCGTCAATTACATCGGCGTGTGCTGCGGCGCGACCCCGATGCACATCCGCGAAGTCGCCGAGGCGGTCGGGCTGACCACCGACGCCAGCCGTTTCTCCGAGAACATGAAGAACCACTTCATGTACGGCGACAACGAGCGCCTAGCTGAGAACGTCGTCGCCCTCGGCAGCACTGCCTAAGGCACAGCAGCCAACAGCATCACGCACCACGCACCAGCAGTGCCATAACCTCCAGTTGCAAGGGGAGGTTATGGCACTGAGTGTTTGACGCGTTGCTACATGTGTCAGTAGCGACTTCCGGTAGGAGATTCAGGTGTAGGTGGCTATCGCCTAGCTGGACTGGTCTTCAAGCTCTTCCAAGGAGACTGTGCCCGTGCGCACCGCGCGCAGCACACGATAGGTCCGAACCACCCTAGGCAGAGTGATTAGGAGCAGCCCGCCGAGCATGTTGAACGGGATGACGATCGCAAACCATTTCAGCAGATCCAGCATCGAGATATCTGCCCCGGCCAACATGGCGGCGAAGATGACGATCGCGTTGAGAGCGCCGTGGAGCATGCCGAGGCCGATGAGCAGCAGACCCGATGCCATGCTGACGATGGCCAAGACGACGTCGTTCGAGGTGCCCTGTGACATCCGAGTCGACAATGTGACGGTGGCGCCCGCCAAGAGCGACAGCGCGATCATCACCACCAGCGACGGTTGGTCGATGTATTTCACGGCCGTTTCGATCATCGTCGAGTGGTAGTCGGGAAGCGCCAACACCATCAGCCCAGCAAAGGCCAGGCCCCCGACCAGGTTGGTCACCAGGGTCACCGCCCACAGGCGGACGACCTGAAGCACGTTGGCCTGGCCTGCGATCACCGCGTTGATGGGCAGCAGAAACTCTTCAGTGAACAGTTCCGAGTGTGCAAGCTTCAACGCCAGCAGACCCGTACCGAAGGCGAGACCTGCCAGCACATCAGAACCTGTTGTCTGCTTGACCAACACCATCGCCAGAATGCCCAGGCCCACGTCGACACCGCCGAAGAATCCGGTGACGACGAGCTCCGGCCACTTCCGATTCAGACGTTTTGCCCCCGCAACCACGGCCGCGGTTGCTTCATCCACCAGTTCGTCTTCGAGGTCGAAGTCATTCGTCCCAAGGCGCCGACGCTGTTCTCTCTGGGTCATCGTCACAGTGTATTTGTGGAGACTGTGCTCTGCCAGAGACGGCGAGTCAGCAGCAAGCGACTCGGCCACCATCACACACTAAGAGCGTCAAAACCTCCAATTGCAACGGGAGGTTTTGACGCTCTTAGTGTGCAGCGAGATGTTTTGGCATGCTGTGCCGCTGGCTCGGCCGCAGCACAGCGGCGGTGCCACGTCGGCGGCACCTTCAGCCCAGCCGCGTCAGCCCTGCGGCGTCACGCCGATCGAGTCGAGTGCCTTCTCCAGACGCTCGATCGTGCCGTCGATGTCACCGAGCTTGTCGAGACCGAACAGGCCGATCCTGAAGCTCGAGAAGTCCTCCGGCTCGTCGCACTGCAGCGGTACGCCGGCAGCGATCTGCACGCCGACCTCCTTGAAGCTCGCACCGGTGGCCAGCTTCGGGTTGTCCGTGTGGACGACGACCACGCTGGGCGAGGCGAATTCCGGTGCTGCGACCGACGGGAGTCCGCGATCGGCGAAGACCTTGCGGACACGGTCGCCGAGTTCGAACTGAGCGGCAGCCAGTTTGTCGAAGCCGCGCTCCTGAGTCTCAAGCATGAGTGCGGCGTTGTGCGCGAGCGAGTCCGTGGGCATCGTCGCGTGGTACGGCGCGCGGCCCTCTTCGTACTCGTCGGCGATGAACAGCCACTTCTTGAGGTCCATGGCGAAGCTCGACGAGGTGCTGGCCTCGACGGCGGCCCGTCCGGCCTCGCTGAGCATGACGTAACCGGCGCACGGGGTTCCGCTCCAGCCCTTCTGCGGAGCGCTGATGAGCACGTCGACGCCGAGGTCGCTCATCGACGCCCACACCGCACCCGAAGCGATGCAGTCGAGGACGAAGACTCCGCCGACGTTATGGACGGCGTCGCTGACGGCCTTGATGTAGTCATCGGGCAGCAGCATGCCCGAGGCGGTTTCCACATGGGGAGCGAACACGACGGCCGGGCGTTCGCGCTCGATGGCGTCGACCACCTCGGCGACGGGGGCGGGAGCCCATGCCGACTGGTGCTCGTCGGACTGCGGGGAGGCTTTGAGCACGGTCGTCTCGCTGGCGATGGATCCGGCGTCGAGGATCTGCGACCAGCGGAAGGAGAACAGGCCGTTGCGCACGACGAGGCACTTCTTGCCGGTCGCGATCTGTCGGGCCACTGCCTCCATCGCGTAGCTACCGCCACCTGGGACGATAGCCACGCTGTGCGCGTCGTAGGCCTCTCGCAGGACGCGGTTGACATCCTGCATCACGGAGACGAACCGACCGGACATGTGATTGAGCGATCGGTCGGTGAAGACCACCGAGTATTCGAGCAGGCCGTCAGGGTCGATATCTTCATGTGGCAAAGTCATGTCCCCAACATTGCCACGTTCGGCGGGTTTGGGCTACTGAGGCCGAAGTGTGAGAACGCCGAGGCTGCCGTTGGGCCCTGATCAGTGCTCGTCGGTTCAGTGCTCGTCGATGATGTGGGCCCCGGGCGCCGGGCCCGTTGTCCGCAGCGCCTCTTTGACTCCGCGCGTGGCCTGGAGCAGAACCGCGAGGTCGAGGGCATGGTGGGCGTCGCGGGCGAGGAATCCGATCGTCGGCCCTGATCCGCTCAGCAGGGGCAGGAGTGCACCGGCGTCGCGTCCGGCCTCCATCACCTCGGCGAGTTCCGGCATGTACGACACCGCCGCCTCGGTGAGGTCGTTGACCGCCGCACCGGCGAGCGTGTCGAGGTCGCCAGCGGCGAGCGCCGTGAGCACCTCAGCAGGGACGACAGCGGGCTCGGGATCCGGGTTGAGGTCGTCGAAGCGGGAGTAGACCGTCGGGGTCGACAGCTGACTCGCCGAGGTGGCCATGACCCAATGGAATGATCCCCGGGTCAGGACGGGGCTGAGTTTCTCCCCGCGTCCGTGGCCGATGGCCGTTCCCCCGCGGAGGAGGAACGCAACGTCCGCTCCGACTTCGACCGCGCAGTCGTGGAGCAGGCCGTCGTCGACTCCCCCGATAAGGTGCGCGGCACCGCACAGCGCAGCGGCGGCGTCGGCTGATCCGCCGCCCATGCCGCCGGCCACCGGCACCTGCTTGTCAATGATGATGTCGAGGTCGCGCAGGACGTCGACATCGCGTTCGTCCTCGAGGGCGCTGATGAGGAGGTTGACGGCTCTGCGGGCGAAGTTCGCATCACCCTGGGGCACGTCGGCATCGGCGTACCTGCCCCTGACAACGATTGAACCGTTGCCGCCGGGGACGAGGGTAAGGGTCTCACCGAGGTTGAGCGCCTGGAACACGGTCGCGAGTTCGTGATACCCGTCGTCACCCGACTTGCCCACGCCGAGGTGGACGTTGATCTTCCCGGGCGCCCACACCTTCACCGGTGTCGGGATGCCCGAGACCGGGTGCAGCTGGGCAGTCATGACGGGGACCCTGCTTCGGGTGTTTCGTCCGAGGTGTCAGCGAGGCGTGCTGCGGCCAGGCGTTCGAAGTCCGCGACTCCGAGCGCCTCTCCCCTGGTCTTCGGGTCGATCCCGGCGGCGATGAGCAGCTCTTCGGCGTGCTGCGGGCTGCCGGCCCACGTGGCAAGTGCCGCGCGCAGCGTCTTGCGGCGCTGGGCGAACGCAGCGTCGACGACGCTGAACAGGCGTCGGCGCTGGGCCGGGTCGCGATGGGTGCGGGAAACGTCGATGTGGACGAGCCCGGAGTCGATGTTCGGGGCAGGCCAGAACACGTTCTTGCCGATTCGTCCGGCCAGGGTGACGTCGCCGTACCACTGAGCCTTCACGCTCGGGACCCCATAGGTGCGAGAACCGGGGCCGGCGGCGAGGCGTTCGGCGACTTCGAGCTGGACCATGACGAGCACGGACTTCAGGCTCGGAAAGATCTCGAGGAAGTGCAGGAGCACCGGCACGGCGACGTTGTAGGGCAGGTTGGCGACGAGAGCCTGGGGTTCGCGCGGCAGTTCGGTGATCTTGAGGGCATCGGCGTTGACGAGGTCGAAGTTCGCACCCTGGTCGGCGGCAGGCTCGGCGGAGGACACGGTCGCAGCGGATGTCGACGAATCCGTGTATTTCGCGATCGTCGAGGGCAGCCTCGAGGCCAGGACCTCGTCGATCTCCACAGCAGTCACGTGGTGGCCGGCTTCCAGGAGCCCCAGGGTCAGAGAACCGAGGCCGGGCCCGATCTCGACGACGTTCTGCACGCCTTCGAGTTTGGCCGACGTGACGATCGAGCGCACAGTATTGGGGTCGATGACGAAGTTCTGCCCCTTCTGCTTCGTTGGGCGCAGGCCGATGTCAGCGGCGATTTCGCGGATGTCGCGGGCGGTCAATAACGTCACAGCCAACAACTTACATCACTGGTTCTTCACCGCGTTCCCCGAACACACCCGCACCCACACCCGCACCCTGCGCGATAGGGTGAACGGTATGGATCCGCAGACTCTCACCGAACTCCTCGACGTCTCCGTCCTCGACCGGCTCGACCGGATCGACGACCTGCCTGCGGACGAGCTCGCCCGATCAACGGCGCTGCGCAAAGAGGGCTATTCCGCCGAAGTGACTGCCGCCTTGCTCACTCAGGCGCGGTTGCGAACGGAGGCCGAAGCGAAATTCGGTCCTTTCGCCGCCGAAATGCTCTTCACCCGCGACGGTCTGGCCCAAGCCACGCGTCTGCCGGTCGCGGCCCACCATGCCCGCCGCCTCCTCGGCGAGGGTGCCGGCGAGAGTGCCGGAGGAAGTGCAGCCGCGCCCACCACGATCGCGGACCTCGGCTGCGGGATCGGCGCGGACTCCTTCGCCTTCGCCGGAATGGGTGCCCAGGTCACGGCCGTCGATTCCGATGAGGTCACAGCAGCCATAGCCAGCTTCAACCTGCGCCACCTGGCCAATGCCGATGTCGAACACGCGCACGCCGAAGACATCGACACCGCCGACTTCGACGCGCTGTGGTTCGACCCCGCCCGACGCTCGATCGGCAAGGGCAACAAACGCGGCTCGACCCTGCGCATCGCCGACCCCGAGGACTTCTCGCCGTCCCTGTCGTGGGTCATCGACAAGGCTATCGCGGCGAAGGCAGCCGGGGTCAAGCTCGGCCCGGCCCTCGATCATGAGCTCATTCCCGACGAGGCTGAAGCCCAGTGGGTCTCCCACGCCGGCGAAGTCGTCGAGGTCTGCCTCTACTTCGGCACCGCCCGCCAGCGCCCCGGACGCAACGCCCTCGTCATGGGCGACCGCACGCTACTCGTCCACGAGGACGATCTGCCGACCGAGGATGAGGACGGTGTCGGAGAACTCGGCCAGTACCTCCTCGAACCTGACGGCGCCATCGTCCGTGCGGGCCTCGTCACCGCCCTCTGCCCACCGCTGCAGGCTCGTCGTCTGCACCCGAAGATCGCCTATCTGACCACGGACGTCGCACCCACCGGTCCCGCAGCCACGGGAGTCAGAGCCTTTGAGATCACCGATGTCCTGCCCGCGAAGGTCCCGAGCCTGCGCAAGGAGCTCATCAGCCGCGGCATCGGTTCGGTCGTCATCAAGAAGCGCGGCGCCGACATCGTCCCCGACCAGGTCCGACGCCAGCTCAAGCTCCCGTCGGGCGGTGACAAGGCAACCCTGGTCTTCACCCGACTAGGCGATCGCCACGTCGTCCTCCTGACCCAACCGCTCTGACCCGACTGGCCTTCCGCCAACTGCTCGCTCCGACACTGCCCCAATCCCCGATTTGAGGAGACTCACCATGAACCGTTCCGATGCCCTCATCACCGCACCAGAGCTGCTCGCTCGCCTGGCAGACGACGGATCCACGCCGAGGCTGCTCGACGTCCGTTGGACCCTGACCAAGCCCGATGGTCGGGATGACTTCACCGCCGGCCACATCCCCGGTGCGATCTACGTCGATCTCGACACCGAACTCGCCGACCACTCTTCTCGCGATGCGACTGCCGGTCGTCATCCGCTGCCCTCGGCTGCGGCCTTCCAGGAGCAGGTCCGGGCCTGGGGCATCGACCAGCTCACCGACGTCATCGTCTATGACGACAACTCCGGGCAGGGCGCTGCCCGCGCATGGTGGCTGCTGCAGTGGGCTGGCCTGAAGGCCCGAGTCCTCGACGGCGGCCTGGGCGCCTACGTCGCAGCCGGTGGCGAGCTGGCGACCGGAGCCGGCGAACCTGTCCAGCCGAGCACCGTCACCATCATCCCGGATTCGATGCCGGTCATCGATGCCGACGCCGCAGCCGCTTGGAACGGAGTCCTCCTCGACGCCCGCGCCGGCGAACGCTTCCGCGGTGAGACCGAACCGCTCGATTCGAAGGCCGGCCATATCCCCGGCGCGAAGAACGCGCCGGCATCGGAAAACACCGACAATGGAACGTTCCTCGACGAGGACTCCTTGCGCCGGCGCTTCGCGGGCCTCGGCGCCCTCGATCAGCCGGTCGGCGTCTACTGCGGATCCGGCGTCTCTGCCTGCCACAATGCTCTGGCACTGGCGACCCTCGGCATCGAGACGAGCCTCTACCCTGCCAGTTGGTCCGGCTGGTCCTCGGATCCGCAGCGCCCGGTCGAGACCGGCGCCTGAACCACACAAGCCGGGCAGCTCAGTTGCAGCCGGGGGCCCCAGTTGCAGCTGGGGGTCTCAGCTGCAGTCGGGAGCCTGATCACTGCCGTCGTATTTCACGGGCAGCTTCCCCGCCGCTGTGAGGTCGCCCTTGAGCCACTTCGCGACGGCTTTCAACGCGTATTCGTTGCTATCGTAGGCGGTCACCGCGGCCTTGGCCGAGGTATTGCGCATCGTCCACGGGGCAGCGGTGCCCACAGCCACCTCGGCGGAGGTGTTGGGACTCAGGCTCACACTCGTGCCACCGGATCCCACACTGATCCCCGCGTCCTTCGCGGCGGCCGTCAGGGCGGTCTTCTCCTTCTCACTGCCACCGACGATCGAGATCGAATCGGTGCCCTTGTAGGAACACTTGCCCTTGAGGACCGTCAGGGACTTCTCGCCCACCTCGGTGAGGACCTTCTCCGGATCTTTCGCCCCAAGATCCTTCGCCCCAGCATTCCCCGCGCCGTCTGAGTCCGACCCGGAAGAGTCCGACCCGGAACCAGACGATTCGGCGTCCGCCAGACCCTTCTGCACATCGGCGGTGGCCAGCTGCATTGCGACGACTCGGCGCGCTTTCTTCTTCAGGTCGGACTTCTTGAGGTCGCCGTCCTTCATCGCCTTGACCACGGCTTGCTGCCCCGCGGCCGAGTCCGGCGGCATCAGCGCAAGATCTGCACCCGCCTGCAGGGCCTTGACCGTCTCACCGCCGCGCAGATTCTGGTTCACAGCCTCCATGTTCAGAGCATCGGTGATGATGACCCCGTCGTAGTCGAGCTTCGTCCGCAGCGCTGTGTACGCCTTGGGATTGAGCGTGGCAGGCGTGGTCTTCGCGTCCGGCAGACCGATGTGGCCCATCATGACCATGGGCACGCCGGCCTTGACCGCGGACTTGAACGGCAGCAGGTCCGTGTCCTCGAGCTCGTCGATGCTCTTCTGCGACACGGGCAGTGCCTTGTGCGAATCGACGTGGAGGCGACCGTGGCCTGGGAAGTGCTTCGCGGCACTGCCCACTCCCCCGAGGTGGTATCCGGTGACCGCCTCAGCGACCACCTCGGCGGCGTTCTTGTAGTCATCGCCGGCCGAGCGCACATTGATCGCCACGTCCTTGGGTCCCGTCGTGACGTCGGCATCGGGGGCGAAGTCGATCGTGAATCCGAGGTCGGCAAGGTTGCGTCCCTGCACGGCCGTCGCGGTTTGCGTCAGCTCCGGATCTTGGGCGGCGCCGAACGCCATGAGCGGCGGGAACGGCAGAGCACCGGTGCTCAGCCGTGAGACCGGACCGCCCTCCTGATCGACCCCGATCGACACGGGCTGACCTTTCGTGCGCGCCCCGGTGATCGCCTTGGTGACGCCCTTGACCTGGTCAGACGTTGGATCCTGCGGCAGATTGTCACCCATGATGATGACCCCGCCGAGGTGGTTCTTCGTCACGAGGTTCACCCCAGTCTGGGTGTCGGTGCCCGACCAGGTGCCGATGATGAGGGACCCGGCGAGCTCCTCGTCGGAGAAGGAATCGACGATGCCCTTGGCCTGATCCGCGAAGTCGGCGGGACCGACCTCTGTCGGAGCCGGCGACGGGGACTGAGCGGATTCGGCGCCGGTACCGGGTCCGGACCCTGACGAACTCGCCTTAGGGTCACTGGTTCCACCGGAGCAGCCGGCGAGGACAAGTGCCGTGGTCAATGCCATGATGCTGAGGCCTACACGCATGCCACCATGCTATCGGCTCGAGTGATCTGCGTTTCGAATCACGGGGTCGGGACCGGAAATTCGGGCACTGGCCACTATGATCGGTCCATGGTCGATTTTGCACGCTCACCCCGCTCCACTTTGGGAGTCGAATGGGAACTGGCTCTGCTTGACGGTGAGAGCCTTGATCTGACTCCCGCCGCCGAGGCACTCCTGGCCGATGTCGCCGAGCATGCACCCGAGTTCGAGAAGAAGATCGTGGGCGAGATGCTCACGAACACGATCGAACTCGTCACCGGCGTCCATCACACGGTCTCCGGGATCGCCGAGGACCTGGCTGGGTCGATGGGTGCCCTGCGCGCTCTCACCGAGGAACGCGGAGTCGAACTCATGTCGGCCGGCACGCACCCGTTCGCGCAGTGGCAGTCGCAGGAGGTCCGGGCCAAGGACCGCTACCTCGAACTCGTCGACCGCACTCAGTGGTGGGGCCGGAACATGCTGATCTTCGGCGTGCACGTCCATGTCGGCATCGACTCCCGCGACAAGGTCCTGCCGATCCTCAACTCCCTCCTCGCCTACGTCCCACACCTGCAGGCGATCAGCGCCTCGTCGCCCTTCTGGGGCGGCACGGACACCGGCTATGCGTCGAACCGCGCGATGATGTTCCAGCAGCTGCCCACTGCGGGCCTGCCGTTCCAGTTCGAGAAATGGTCGGACTACGAGAAGTACGTCGCGGACATGCTCACCACCGGCATCATCGACACCATCAACGAGATCCGCTGGGACATCCGCCCCGCCCCGAACTGGGGCACGGTCGAGGTTCGGGTCTGCGACGGCCTGCCGACTCTCGAGGAGATCACGGCGATCACTGCTCTTATCCAGTGCCTCGTCGATGACTTCTCCGAACGCCTCGACAACGGTGAGACCCTGCCGACCATGCCGGACTGGTTCCACGACGAGAACAAGTGGCGCGCTGCCCGTTACGGCATGGACGCGATCATCATCGAGAACGCCGAGGCCGATGAGCGTCTCGTCACCGAGTGCCTGGCCGATGAGATCGAGCGTCTGACTCCGGTTGCAACCCGTCTTGGCTGCCTCGACGAGCTCAACTCGATCACGGCGATCATCGAGCGCGGAGTGCCGTACCAGCGGCTGAAGAACGTGTTCCAGACGACTGGATCGCTCACCGAGGTCACACGCTCGCTCATCAAGGATCTGCGCACCTCGTACACCTGAGTCTGCCGATAGGTGTCGCAGTCACCTGCAGGTGCGGCAAGTCTGCCTACAGGTGCGGGCGCAGCAGCTCCAAGAGTGTCGGAAGCGCCGAGGCGACCCCCGGATGCAGGTTGTAGTCGCCCAGTTCCGCGATCGGCACCCAGCTCAGCTCGATGCTCTCCGGATCACTGATGACGGGTTCCAGATGGCGCAGAGTCCGCGCGATGACCGTCGTGTACGACCAGGTGTCGAGGTCGAGGACATGAGTCTCAAGGATCTCGATGTCGTGGCCGTTGGGATCGGGAACCCCGGCTTCCTCCCAGGATTCGCGAATGGCCGCATCAATTGCAGACTCCCCGATGTCGCGGGCTCCGCCGGGAAATCCCCAGGTGCCGCCCTCGATCGACCACAGCGCCCGATGCTGCATGAGGATTCCCTGCTCCGGGTCGAGGAGCATGAGTCCGGCCGCACCATTGAGGCCCCAATGCTTCTGCCCGTCGGAACCGACGGTCAGCCCGTCCCCGGAGCGCCGAGGCGGCAGGGAGTGGGGCAGGTCCGCTGAGTTCGGATCAGACGAGGACATGATCAACATCCAATGAGGAGACGGCGGCGAACGACAGATCGCTGGGTCCGATGCCGCGTCGCACAAGCTCGGTGCCGAGCGCTGCGACCATGGCGCCGTTGTCCGTGCACAGCTTCAGCGGTGGCACTCGCAGGGTCACCCCCGCCTCGGCGCACCGGGCTCCGAGCACCTCGCGCAGGTGGGAGTTCGCGGCGACTCCCCCGCCGAGGACGACGTGGTTGATCCCGGTGTCGGCGGCGGCCAGCAGCGTCTTGGTCACGAGCACGTCGACGACGGCGTCTTCGAATCCGGCGGCGACGTCGGCGACGCGCAGATCGGCACCGAGAGTCTCTGCCTTCGTGACCTCCCGCAGGGCTGCGGTCTTGAGGCCGGAGAACGAGAAGTTATAGCGGCGTTCGGGATCGCGCAGGTCCTGCTTCTTTGCGAGCCCTCTGGGGAACTTCACGGCAGTGCGATCACCTGGCGTTCCAGTGCCGTCGAGTAATCCCAGAGCGGCCTTCGAGATGTTGGGCCCGCCCGGGTAGTTGAGCCCCAGCAGGCGCGCAGTCTTGTCGAAGGCCTCACCGGCAGCGTCGTCGATCGTGGCGCCGAGGAGCTCGATGTCGGTCACGACGTCGCCGATGCGCAGGATCTCCGTGTGCCCACCGGAGACGAGGAGGGCGATGGTCGGGGTCGTCAGGCCGTCGATGTCCTCGGCCACGAGGTCGACGGCAACGTGGGCGGCGAGGTGATTGACCCCGTAGAGCGGCAGGTCGAGTGCGGCTGCGAGTCCTTTGGCCGCGCCGACTCCGACCATGAGGGCACCGCTGAGGCCGGGACCTGCCGTGACCGCGATCGCGTCGAGGTCGGTCAGCGCGACACCGGCCTCCTCACACGCCGAGGCGATGGCCGGACCGATGGCCTGGACGTGGGCGCGTGAAGCGACCTCGGGGACGACTCCACCGAACCGAACATGTTCATCCATCGAGGACGACACCGTGTTCGTCAGCAGAGCGCGTCCCCGCACGATCCCGACTCCGGTCTCATCGCAGGAGGATTCGATGCCCAGGACGAGCGGTTCGCTGCCACGAGGTTCGCTCATACAGCTCCCCCGCCGAGGCTGCCCTCCGCAGCCGTGTCCGCGCCGGTCTCGCTGTGCTCGAGATCGAGATCGGCGTAGATCGTGAGCAGTTCCGGTTCGGTCGCTTCGGGGACGTCGAGTCCGAGGACTCGAGCGAACAGTCGCAGGTGGGTGTCCCACATCGGTCCGAAGTCGGCGGCCTTGAGGCGAGCGCTCTCGTCATCGGGCGCGGACTGGGTGAAGACGAGGAGCGTCGCCTCACCGTCGGTGAGTTCGAGGCGCAGCAGCTGGATCCCGAGCACACCGAAGTCGTCGAACTCGACGAGGATGTGATCCTCGGGCTCAAAGCTCAGGACTTCGCCGTTGAGCGTGGTCTCACCGAGGTCGAAGCTGATCGCCGAGTTGGCGTCCTCGGAATCGTCTGTGGATTCACCGGCAGGGTCGCTGACGGTGAAGGGCGCGAACCAGGCGCCAGCCGTCTCACTGTCGACGAGCTTCGCCCAGACAGTCGAGAGGTCGACGGCCAGCGGCAGCTCGATGACGAGATCGGTGCCGTTCTCCCAGTTCACCAAGCGTGGACTGGTCGTGGTCATGCTTCCACCCAAGCCTCGTTGAGGGCGGTGATCTCATCATCCGCCAGCTGCATCTCGGTTCCGACGAACAGTTCGGTCAGCTGTTCGGGCACCCGCGCTGAGGCGATCGTCGAGGGGATGAAATCGTGTGTCAGCTGCCAGGCCACGGCTGTCGCGGTCATCGTTGCGTCGTGGGCAGAGGCGACATCGTGGAGGATCTCGAGGGCACGCAGTGCTTCCTGGTTGTCGAGGAAGTCGGCCACGCGTTCGCCGCGGACGCTGCCGGTGGCGTCTCCACCGGTGTGCTTGCCGGTGAGGAAGCCGGAGGCCAGGGAGTGGAATGGAAGCTCTGCGATGCCTTGGCTGCGCAGGTAGGCCTGCTTCTGCGGATCGACCGCGCCGCGGGAGACGAGGTTGTACCGGTCCTGCACAACTCGGTAGCAGGCAAGCGAATACTTCGCGCTGATCTTCATTGCCGACTGCAGGCGGTCAAGGCGGAAGTTCGAGGCACCGAGGTAGCTGACCTTTCCGGAGCGGACCAGGGCGTCGAAGGTTTCGGCCACGGCGACCTGGTCGACGTCTTCATCATCGGCATGGGCGTAGTAGACGTCGATGCGATCCGTACCGAGTCGACGCAGCGAGGCGTCGACGCACTCGCGGATGTTGGCCGGATCGAGGCCTTTGTGCTTCGGATGCATTCCGCCCTTGGTGGCGATGATCATCTCGTCGCGGTTGCCGCGCGCCTTCATCCATTCGCCGATGATCGTCTCCGACTCACCGCCGACATTTCCGTCGACCCAGACGGAATAGGCGTCTGCAGTGTCGATGAAGTTTCCGCCGGCTGCAGCGTAGGCATCGAGGACAGCGAAGCTCTGGTCGCGGTCGGCGCCCCAGCCGAAGGGATTGCCTCCCAGCTGCAGCGGATGGACCATCAGATTCGTGTCTGCCAATTGCACTCGTGTCATAGCCCCAGCTTACCCGCTGGTAGAGCTGGCCGGAGGGTTCGGGGATTCATTAGGACAGGCTAGACTCAGTGATCAACGAGGGCTGTAGTGCACCGTGTGACTCGTCCGGATCAACGCTGACTCAGAGGAATACTCATGACTGAACCATTCTCCACTCGGCTCAAGGCCAGCACCGCCACCATCCACGACGAAGTCGAACACACGACGTTCATGATCGACCTCATGGAGGGCCGCCTCGATGCAGCTGCCTATTCGCTTCTGATCAGGCAGTACGAGGTCGTCTACGCAGCCCTGGAGAAGAAGTCACGCGACTTCGCTGAGGATCCCGTCTTCGCACCGTTCCACGACGAATCACTGTCCCGTCATGATCGGATCCGCAATGATCTGCGTGAGCTCGGCGGAACCGAGCTGCCGGCCACCCGCAGCGCCGAAGCCTATGCGGCACACCTCGACGCTCTCGAGACTCCTGAACAGATCATCGCCCACCACTACACTCGCTACCTCGGCGATCTGTCAGGCGGGCAGGCAATCGGCGCTCTCATGGGCAGGCACTACGGACTTCCCTCCAGCGCACTGACGATCTGGGACTTCACCGACTTGGGCAAAACGAAGCCGTACAAGGATGCCTACCGCCTGCGGCTCAATGAGATCGCAAGCACCGGCGGTGATGAGCAGGTCGTCATCGACGAGACGATGACCGCGTTCACGCTCAACGGCGAACTTCTCGCCGAGCTGACAGCGATGACTCAGCACCCGGCAGTCCCTGTCGCGTAGTTGCGGCACGAAGCACCCGGAGCCTCAACCACCACGGAAGTGCTGTTGACAGCAGCATCATCTCCGCTGTTGGATTTGGCACATGGACAGTCGCACATGGTTCGACTCATCAGCACAGTGGCTGAGGACTCTCCTCCCCGCTGTCAACGGCCGATTGGACGTTCCAGCTCTTGGGGAATGGGATGTACGCGCACTTCTCGGACACACATGTCGTGCCTTCATCACTGTGGAGCGCTATCTCAGCGCTGGCGCCGACGCGCCGCCGAACACACAACCGGATCTCGACTCGGCCGAGGACTATTTTCGTGCCGCTGCGGCTTCGCTGTCCGACCCTCAGCGGGTCACGCAACGAGGGAATGACGCCGGCCGAGACCTCGGGGACGATCCCGCTGCGAGTGCCGAGGCGATGATCCTACGAGTCTGCAGTCTGGTCGCTCGGACACCGGACCATGCCATTGTCATGACACCTGTCGGTGCCATGCAGCTCGACGCCTATCTGCCGACACGTGCGTTCGAACTGACTGTGCATGGAATCGACCTCGCTGTGGTCACGAAGCAGCAGGTACCCGAGCACCTTCATCAGAACATCAGCTCTGCCATTGCACTCAGCTCGCTGATTGCCACACCAGAGCAGTCATTGCGGCTGCTGCGGACGATCACGGGCCGGGAGGAACTGCCTCCAGACTTCACCATCATCTGAGGCCCGACCGATCCATTTGCGCCTAGTCCGCGGTGTCGCGGATGAGGGAGTCCGAATCCCGCGCCGGAATCACTGCAGCCTCCGTTCCTGATCCGCACAGGCAGGATTGTGTGCGACAGAATAGGCCTATGTCCGATGATGAGAAATTGTTCCAGATGCCCTTCAACCCTCAGCCACGCGAATTCGCCGGCCACCCGATGCCCGCACCGCTGCTCGACCTGATGAAGAAGATCGCAGATACAGGGCATGCCTGAATCGCGAACTCCACACCTCGATGAGCACGCTACTCCGGCGGCAAGCGGTGCTGCATGAGGATCGCGTCAGCTCCCGGGTAGTAGTCCGAACGCCGGCCCCACTCCTCGAACCCGAATGATCGGTACAGGGCCAAGGCCGATTCATTGCGCTCGTCGACTTCAAGATGGACGACATGGGCACCTCTCGAACGAGCCCAGTCGATCCCAGCGCTCAGAAGGGATCGTCCGATGCCCTGGCCGCGAGCCGCCTCGGTGGTAGCGATCGTCATCACATCGGCTTCACTGCCACTGGCAGACATGACGATCCACCCGGCCAACTCCCCCACCGAATCCGAAGGTCGCTGCCCCACCGAATCAGAAGGTCGCTGCCCTCCCACAGCAGCAGAGCTGTCCCCCGCCGAGGCGGTTCTGGCCTGGAACATGGCCGTTCCCGACTGCGCCATGACCGCCCAGTAGTAGCTCACGGTCCACGCGGTAGGGCCGAAGATCCGGGCATCGTTGTCAGCGATCTCCGCCAGGTCCCACCAGTGGAGATCGCCGATGGTCGTGTCGCTGCGCACCGCCGGTCCGGTCATCATCGGCTCACTTCAACGTGCTCGCGCGCACCGGTGTCGCCTTGGCATCGGGATCGCGCAGATACTCCGGGACCGGTTCGGCCAGCTCACGGCCGGCAACGATCTCTCTGGATGCGGCGAACGCCAGGTATTCGGCGCGCGGATCGACGATCGTGGGGAAGCTGGACTTTCCGAGGACGTCGGGATAGAGGACGAACCCGCGGCCGAGGCGGCCAGCGATTTCCGTCTGGCCAGCAGCGGCGAGGACGGTGTCGACTTCGGCAGGCTTCGCGACGAACGGGCCGGCGGCCAGCGACGCATCCGAGGCCTCGTAGACGCTGAAATACACTTCTCTGCGCCGCGCATCAGCGGCGATGAGCACTGGTCCCACAGTCTGGGTGTTGGTTCGCTGCAGTTCTTCGGCGAGCGCTGCTTGGGACAGGAGTCCCTTGACTGGGATGCCTCGCGCCTGGCCGACCGCAATTCCGGCGGCGATGCCGACCCGCAGACCGGTGAAGGGTCCCGGACCGATCCCGGTCACGACGAGTTCAGGCTCCACCGGATCGGCCAGCACGCGCGCCAGGGCGGGTCCGATGAATTCGACGTGTCTGCGCTGGTCATCGGCATGCTCGGCGGCAAGTACGGTGTCCGACTCCGTGTCGACGAGAGCGACAGACGCTGACTGCGACGTATCGATGCTGAGAATGATCATGCTGTGTCCTCTTCGTCTGCGGTGACTGTCACGATAGCGCGAATTGATGCATCCAGCCGCTGCCAGCGTTCGTCCCAAGTGTCGCCGTGACCATGCAGGTCGACGATGCGATGCTCGTCTGGTTCGGACTCGTCGTCGCCGGCGGTGACGTCCGTGTCGTCTTCGCCGCCGGCGCCGATCTCATCCTCGAACACCGGCGTGATCGTCAGACTCAGGTAGTCGGCACTGAGCTGCTCGGCGAGTCCTTCGCCCCATTCGACAACCGTGATCGACTCGTCGAGTTCGGAGTCGAGATCGAGGTCCTCGAGTTCCTCGGCATCCGAGAGCCGGTACGCATCCACGTGCACAAGTGCTGGGCCCTCACCCAGTGAGGGGTGCTCGCGCGCAATGACGAACGTCGGCGACGTGATCCGCCCGGCGACATCGAGGGCCCGCCCCAGGGACTGGGTGAACGTCGTCTTGCCCGCACCGAGATTGCCACTGAGGATGAGGAGATCGCCGGCCCGCAGATTCTCTGCGAGCACCTCGGCGAAGGTCCTCATCTGCGCCAACGATGAGATCTGAACTCTCATCAGACTTCCCGACGATCCACACGCGCGCTGAGACGGGCGACGATCTCGTAGTTGATCGTGTCCGCCCATGCACCCCATTCGGCGGCGCTGGGACCGCCCGGCCCGAAGATCACGGCTTCATCGCCGATGGCCACTTCGTCGTCACCGACGTCGATGATCATCTGGTCCATCGCAATCCGACCCACAACGGGATACCGCTTGCCACGGACGCTGACCTCTGCCCGGTTCGACGCCGACCGAGGGATCCCGTCCCCGTACCCACCGGGGATGAGAGCGAAACGCGTGTCCGCCTCGGCGGTGAATGTCAGCCCGTAGGAGGCACCGTGCCCGCGAGGGATGTCCTTGACGTTGATGACGTGGGAGACCAAACGCATTACGGGTGTCAGCCCCATGTCTGTGGGCCCGCGATCCTCGAACGGGGAGAGCCCGTAGAGTGCCAGGCCGACCCGCGCTGAGTTCCCTGGGAACGGAGACAGCGAGAGCGCACCGGGCGAATTCGCAATGTGGACCTCAAGACGGTCCGATTCGCCGAGGCGGCCCTGCGTTGCGTCGAGAAGCGCCGTCAGATCCCGGTGGGCTGAGGTGAAGGCCTGAATCTGCTCGCCGGTCTCAGGACGTGCGGGTTCATCGGCGACGGCGAAATGGCTCATGATGCCCACAACTTCGAGCCGGGGCTCGGGCTCGTCGGCAACGGTCTGCAGACGTTTGAGCGCCAGGGCGAAGTCGACAGGGGCCAACCCATTGCGGCCGAGTCCGCTGTCGATTTTGAGGTGGATGCGAGCAGCGGTGTGCGTGGCCTCGGCTGCGGCGCGGAGCCGGTCGAGACTGTCGACTGTCGAGACGCCCAGTTCGATCCCGGCCGCGACGGCCGCATCCAGGTCTGTCGTCGAACTGTAGAGCCAGGCGGTGATGGTGACCTCGTCGCCGAGGATCTCCCGCAGCTGCAGGGCTTCGCTGATGGTCGCGACGCAGAAGTCGCGCTGACCAGCGGCGAAGAGCGCTGTGGCGACGATGTCGACGCCATGACCGTAGGCGTTGGCCTTGACGACGCATTTGAGTCGGGCCGGCGCGAGTCGCTCGGCGAGGACCGCCGCGTTGGCCTGCAGCGCGGCCACGTCGATCTCTGCCCGGACCAGTGCCTCTGAAGTGTCGATTGATGTCACTGGATAAGAATACCGTCCGCCATGCCCAGGCGTTCGCCTGCGGTCATCCTCCACCCAGCGAGCGACTGTGGATGAGGTCGCCCGCAACCTCGACGACGGCGTCGACGAGTGTGCCCGCATTCACCGCGCGGTATCCGGCCGCATTATGGATGAGCACGGCGAGGCCGACGATGTGCGCCCAGTCCCGATCCGGCAGCGGAGCCTCAGGCGAGGTCTGCTGACTCTCCGCCGATGCCTGTTGCCGGGTGGCGTGGAAGACGGCGAGCATGGCGCCGATGATGCCTGCCAGGACGTCACCGGAACCGGCCGTGGCCAGGCTCGCGGGTCCCGCTTCGGGCAGGACGCAGAAACCGTCGGGGCAGGCGATGACCGTCTGGTGGCCTTTGAGCAGCACAATGCAGCCGCTGAGCTTCGCCGCCCGCTTGGCCCACCCGATCGGGTCCGCGGTGATCCTCGACGAGGTGATGATCTCGCCGAGGATGCGGCTGAGCAGGCGGGCCAGCTCCCCCGCGTGCGGGGTCAGGACCACAGGCCTCTTCGCCAGCCAGGTCCCTCTCACGGAGTCGGCGCGGCCGACCATCTCGAGGGCTCCCGCATCGAGGACGACGGGAATGCTCGTATCGGTCAGCGCGTCGACGGCGTCCCGGAGGAATTCGTCCTCGGGGTCGCCTGGGCCCATGACCAGGGCATTCATGCGTCCCGATGCCGTGACCACCTCGGCGTGAAGTCCGAGCACGAACTCCGCAACCAAGGGCGAACCCAGGTACCTGACCATTCCGATGCCGCAGTTGACCGCCGAGGTGGTCGTCAGGACTCCTGCACCCGGGTACTCCTCGGACCCGGCGAGGACGCCGACGACTCCGCGGGAGTACTTATACCCCTGGGCGTCGGGGCGGGGGAATTCCGCGATGAGATCTTCGGAGTCGAGCACCTCGCCCGCCGCCGCCGACTGTGCCGGGTGGAGACCGATGTCGACGACGTGGACCTCGCCGGTGAACCTGCTCACCCGCGGGTCGATGAGTTCGGCCTTCAGCCCGCCGAAGGTCACCGTGTGATCGGCGTGGAGCCGATCGTCGGCACCGGTCTCGGCCGGAGACAGGTCAGATGGGACATCGACGGCGACGAGGATGCTGTCGTCCCTGGGGGTCCAGTCCTTGATGAGTGAGGCGATATGGGGCGGGAGTCCGCGCCTGCCACCGGTGCCGAGGATTCCGTCGAGGACGAGGTCGGCCCGGGTGAGTTCCCGCAGGATGTCCCCGCGGGTGTCACCCGCAGACCTGGCTGCGGGATACGCGATGACGTCGGCTCCGGCACGCTGCGCAGCGGCCAGCCCGTCGATGTGAGTGCCCTCGAACAGGGTGACGACGGTGATCTTGGCACCCCTGCGGCTCAGCGCGGCAGCGGCGAAGAGTGCGTCGCCGGCATTGTTGCCCGGCCCCGCCAGCACGCACGCGCGAGCGCCCGCGACTTGGCCCCGAGCCGTTCGGATCTCGTCGGCGCAGAACCGTGCCAGTGCCTGCGCGGCGCGGGCCATGAGTGGGACGCCGGCATCGATCAGCGGACCTTCGGCCTCACGGATGACCGTGCTGGGATAGGCGAATACCACCATCGACTTCTCCTTCTCACTCGTGCGAGAGCTGAGCGAGCTTCCGCCCAGCCAGATGGGCCAGGAACAGCGCGTGGTCGGCCAGTCCCTCATCACTGTGACGGGCCCGCGGCGAATGGTTGGCTTCGCGTTCCTCGACGGGCAGGTTCGGCAGGGCCACTCCGAAGTGTCCGTAGGCCCCCGGCACCTGTTCGAGCACGCGGGAGAAGTCCTCGGACCCGGGGATCGGGTTCGGTCGGACCACGGCACGATCGGCACCGAAGAGGTCGGCGAACGTGTCGAGGAAGAAGTCGGCTTCCTCATCGTTGTTGATCGTCGGCGGCAGAACTCGTTCGTAGTCGACGTCGGCTTCGAGGCCGTGGGCGGCGACGAGTTCGGTGACCAGCTGAGGCAGCTCAGCCTCGGCGCGGGCGGTGACCTCATCGGAGAACGTGCGCACGCTGACGACGAGTTCCGCGAAGTCGGGGATGACGTTGGGGGCAGTGCCCCCGTTGAACTGGCCGACGGTGATGACGAGAGGGTCGAAGATGTCGAATCGCCTGGTCACGTATTCCTGGAGCTGCCCGACGAGCATGGCCCCGACCTGGATGGGGTCGCGGCCCGTCGCCGGGCGGGAAGCGTGCGTGCCCTTGCCGCGGACCGTGATGGACATCTTCGAAAACGCTGCCATGTACGAGCCCCGCCGGCAGTAGGCAACACCGAGGTCCTGGTCAGCGGAGACGTGGATGCCATAGGCAGCCTTGACCCGAGGACCGGCGGCGTCGAGGACACCTTCCTCGATCATCTTCCCGGCTCCGTCATAGCCTTCTTCGCCGGGCTGGAACATGAAGACCACGTCGCCGGGCAGGGAGTCCCGGTCACGGTGGAGGAGTTTGAGCGCACCGACGAGGCCGGTCGTGTGCAGGTCGTGACCGCACGCGTGCATCCGGCCGGTCGTGGCTGCGAAGTCGAATCCTGTCGCTTCCGACACCGGCAGGCCGTCCATGTCTCCGCGCAGCAGCACTGCGGGCACAACACCGGTCGAGTCGTTCTTCCGCTGGCCGCCGCGGAGGACGACGACGAGAGAGGAGAGTCCGTTGCCCTTCGTGACCTCGATATCAAGGCCTTCGATGGCCTCGAGGACCAGCTTCTGCGTGGCCGGCAGATCAAGCCCGGTTTCCACGTTCTCATGCAGGGCACGACGCAGAGTGACGAGGCCGGGCGCAATATCCGCGGCATCCTCGGTGCTGGGCAGGTGGACGTCGGATGTCGCAGCGGCGTCAGTGACGGTGGTATCGGTGGTATCGGTGGTATCGGTGGTGACGGTGTCGGTATCGGAGCTCATGGTCCGAGTCTATTGCCGACCTCGCCGAGGTGAGGCCGAGGTCCGCACAGCGGAACCTCATCGCGCGCCTGAAGTCGGAACCAGAACCCTACCTGGGCCCAAGTGCGTGCCCGAAATGCTCCGCATCCCAATCCACGCCGGGGCTGAGCGAGGGCCCCTCGCCTTCGACGATGACGAAGGTCATGGTGAGGTTCGCGTCGTGAGTGATCGAGAGGTGGATGTTCGTTGCCCCGATGCGGTGGAAATGTTCGAGGACCAGACCCCGCAGGCGGAATGAGGGCGCACCGGACCTCGCGGGGACCACCTCGGCGGATTGCCAGGGCAGCCATCCGGGGAAGCCGATCGCCTTCTTCAGGGCCTCCTTGGCGGAGAATCTCGCCGCCAAGGAGGCATCCGTGCGTCGTTTGCCGTTGCGTTTGAGCTGTTCGGCTGGGGTGAGCAGGCGATCGAGGAGTTCGGGGACACGCTCGATGTGCTCGGCAAAGCGCGGCACATCGGCGATGTCGGTGCCGATTCCCAGAATCGCCATGTCGTTCCCCTTATTCGACGGTGACGGACTTTGCCAGGTTGCGTGGCTGATCGACGTCGAGGCCCTTGGCCGTGGCCAGTTCCATCGCGAAGATCTGCAGCGGAACCGTGGTCAGCAGCGGAGCCATGAGGGTCGTGGTCTCGGGGACGTAGATGACCTCCGAGGCGAACTCGCGGACCTCTTCGTCACCTTCCTCGGCGATGACCACGGTGTTCGCGCCGCGGGCCCGAACCTCCTGGATGTTCGAGATGACCTTGGCGTGCAGCGAATCGCGGCCGCGCTTGCTGGGCACGACGATGATGACGAGCTGGCCGTCGTCGATCAGCGCGATCGGTCCGTGCTTGAGTTCACCGGCTGCGAAGCCCTCAGCATGGATGTAAGCGAGCTCCTTGAGCTTGAGTGCGCCCTCCATGGCCACAGGGAAGCCGACGTGGCGGCCCAGGAACAGCACCGAGTCGACATCCTGGTTGCGACGGGCCAGGGCCAGCACCTGCTCCTTGTCCTCGTCGAGGACGCGCTGGACCTTGGCCGGAATGGCCTGCAGCTCGGTGAGGATCGCTGCGATCTCGTCGCGGAACTTGTTGCCGCGCAGCTGTGCCAGGTAGAGACCCAGCAGGTAGCAGGCCACGACCTGGGAGAGGAACGCCTTCGTCGAGGCGACTGCGATCTCCGGGCCTGCGTGCGTGTAGAGAGCGGCGTCTGATTCGCGCGGAATCGTCGAGCCGTAGGTATTGCAGATCGCGATGACCTTCGCGCCCTGCTGGCGGGCGTGACGGACAGCCATGATCGTGTCCATCGTCTCGCCGGACTGGGAGATCGCGACGACGAGGGTCTTCTCGTTGACGACCGGGTCACGATAGCGGAACTCGTGGGCGAGTTCAACCTCGACGGGCACGCGGCACCAGTGCTCGATCGCGTACCTTGCGACCTGACCGGCGTAGGCTGCCGTGCCACATGCGATGACGACGATCTTGTCGATGGTCTTGAGCACGGTCTCGTCGATGTGCATCTCGTCGAGCGCGAGCTTGCCGTCGGTGTCCATGCGGCCCAGGAGGGTGTCGGCGACGGCCTGCGGCTGGTCGTGGATCTCCTTGTCCATGAAGGAGGCGAAGCCGCCCTTCTCAGCGGCAGCGGTGTCCCAGTTGACTTCGTATTGTGTGCCCTGCACCTCGTTGCCCTCGATGTCGGTGATGACGACGGCGTCGGGGGTGATGGTCACAACCTCGTCCTGACCGATCTCGACGGCTGTGCGGGTGTAGTCGATGAACGCGGCGACGTCGGAGCCGAGGAAGTTCTCGCCTTCGCCCAGGCCGATGACCAGAGGCGAATTGCGACGAGCTGCCACGACCGTACCGGGGGCGTCCGCGTGGACGGCCAGGAGGGTGAACGCGCCTTCGAGCTGAGTGGCGGTCACGCGCATGGCTTCGGTGAGGTCACCGGTGGTCTGGAAGTTCTTCGCCAGCTGAGCGGCGGCGACTTCGGTGTCCGTCTGTGAGAGGAACTCGACGCCCTCGGCAACGAGGTCGGCCTTGAGGTGCGCGAAGTTCTCGATGATGCCGTTGTGGATGACGGCGAGTTTGCCGCCATCGGCCAGATGGGGGTGGGCGTTGGCGTCGGTCGGACCGCCGTGGGTGGCCCACCGGGTGTGTCCGATGCCCGTCTGCGCTGCCGGCAGCGGGTGCTCGGCGAGTTCATCGGTCAGGGCCGAGAGCTTGCCGGCCTTCTTCGCGGTCTCCAGCTCGCCGCCAGCAGTGACGAGAGCAACACCCGCGGAGTCATACCCTCGGTATTCGAGCCGCTTGAGCCCACTGAGCACGACATCGAGCGCCGAGTGATCAGCATTATCAACGGATGCTTTGGATACATAGCCAACGATTCCACACATGAGTCGAATTTTACGCAATGGAGTCAAATATGTTCGCATCGACCACCTCGGCGGCGGTGCGGACATGACGCATGACACAATTGGGGCCATGACCCACGTCGATCCCATCCTTGACCGCGCGCGGCGCCTCGCGGGCCTCAACATCGGTCGCAAACCCGATGCTGAACCGACTTCCCCGTTCTGGGAGTTCGACCGCGAGGTGTGGGGAACCCTGGCCCAGGCCACTCCCCTGCCGCTGAAGCAGCGCGATATCGAGCGTCTGCGCGGTCTCGGCGATCGCATCAACCTCGACGAGGTGGCGCAGGTCTATCTGCCACTGTCGCGCCTGCTCAACCTCTACGTCTCCGCCCGCCGGGCCAAGCACGACATGACGCGCGAGTTCTTCTCTCCGCTGCACGAGCAGGGCATGGAGCCGCAGGAGGCCAAGCGCACGCCGTTCGTCATCGGCGTGGCCGGATCCGTAGCCGTGGGTAAGTCCACGACCGCTCGCGTCCTGCGCGAGCTGCTGGCCCGCTGGCCCGACACCCCGCGCGTCGAACTCATCACGACCGACGGCTTCCTCTACTCGAACGCCGAACTCGATCGGAGACGACTCAACGGTCGCAAGGGCTTCCCCGAGTCCTACGACCGGCGCAAGCTGCTGCGGTTCATCTCGGCGGTGAAGTCGGGCTCCCCCGAGGTCCGCGCACCCGTGTACTCGCACCACACCTATGACATCGTCCCCGGCGCCGAGGTGGTCGTCCGCTCCCCCGATGTCCTCATCGTCGAGGGCCTCAACGTCCTCCAACCCGCCCGGCCGCGCAGCGACGGAACGTTGGGACTGTCGATCAGCGACTACTTCGACTTCTCCGTCTACGTCGACGCCCGTTCGAAGAACATCCGCGAGTGGTACATCTCGCGCTTCCTCAAACTCAAGCACGGTGCATTCCAGGACACGGACTCGTACTTCCACCGCTATTCGAAGCTCGACGACGAAGAGGCAGTGACGCTGGCGACGGAGATCTGGGACTCGATCAACTTCCCGAACCTGCGTGAGAACGTTCAGCCCAGCCGGGGCCGCGCGGATCTCGTGCTGCACAAGTCAGGCGATCACACGATCCGCAAGGTCCAGCTGCGCAAGCTCTGAGTTAGGCAGTTGTGCAAGCTCTGAGTCAGTCCGCTGCGCAAACTCTGAGCCAGTCTGCTGCGGCCTGCACGTGACGTCTCTCACCAGAGCCCCCGCGCGACCACCTCGGGGAAATAGATTCGACCCCGCCATAGTTGCACTGAGTGCATGGTTCGATGCCTCGGCATCTGCGACGGCTTCGAATCTGAGAACAGCTCTGTCCGATTGCGACCGTTCGACCCGGCGCAATACGACACGGTCCCGCACACACGTGCCGCCGGGGACCTGAGTCCGGGCATCGAACGCCCCCACCGGGGTGCCAAAAGGAGAAGAGGCCGATATGAGTCTGCAGTCAGCGCACAGGGTGATGTACAACTCCGTGTCGAGCAAGAAGACCCAACAGACCTCGATCAAGCCGGGCACGTACCGGCGGATCGCCTCATTCGCGACCTCGCATAAGAAGCGCCTCGTCGTCTTCCTCATCCTCTCCGTCGGATCCGCCGTCATCGGCGTCCTCAACCCGGTCCTGGCCGGCAAAGTCGTCAACGCGATCACCGGCGGCGGTCCCGTGGCGACGGTCGCATGGCTGGCCGTGGCGATCGGCGGACTGGCGATCGCCGATGCTGCGATCACAATCTCCAACCGGTATCTGTCGTCGAGGATCGGTGAGGGTCTCATCTTCGACCTGCGCACGGCGGTCTACGCTCACGTGCAGAAGATGCCGATCGCCTTCTTCAACCGCACCCGCACCGGTGCCTTGGTCTCGCGGCTGAATACCGATGTCATCGGCGCTCAGCGCGCATTCTCGAACACGCTTTCGGGCATCGTGTCGAACTTCGTGTCGCTGGCGCTGACCGTCGGTGTGATGGTCACGATCTCCTGGCAGGTCACAGTCATGTCGATCCTGCTGCTGCCCCTGTTCATCATCCCGACGAAGATGCTCAGCGGGAAGCTCGCCTCACTGCAGTTCCAGGCGGCGGACAACTCAGCGAGTATGTCGACCCGGATGACCGAGCGCTTCTCCGCCGGCGGAGCGACTCTCGTCAAACTCTTCGGCAACCCCAGGATCGAAAACGACGAATTCGCCGATCGTGCCGGTCAGGTCCGCGACATCGGCGTCAAAGTCGCCATGCTCCAGTCGACGTTCGTGTCTTCGCTGACGCTGGTCTCAGCTCTGGCCCTGGCTCTGGTCTACGGTGTCGGCGGTGCCCAGGCAGTCCTCGGCCACCTCAATGCCGGTCAGGTCGTCACCCTGGCACTGCTCCTGACCCGCCTCTACACACCCCTGACGATGCTCGCGAACGCGCGCCTGGACATCATGAGCGCCGTCGTCAGCTTCCAGCGCGTCTTCGAGATCCTCGACCTCGTGCCTCTGATCAAGGAGCCCGAGTCCCCGAAGTCACTGCCCAAGGGCGGTCTCGACGTGACGTTCTCGAACGTCGACTTCGCCTACCCGAGTGCTGAGCAGGTCAGTCTCGCCAGCCTCGAGGACGTCTCGGTCCTCGATGCCAGAGGCGGCGAAGAGGTCCTGCACTCACTCGACTTCACGATTCCAGCCGGACACACTGTTGCCCTTGTCGGCTCCTCCGGAGCGGGCAAGTCGACGATCTCCTCGCTGCTGCCCCGCCTCTACGACGTCACCTCGGGCTCAATCACGATCGGCGGAGTCGACGTGCGGGAACTGTCGAGCGAGACCCTGCGGAAGACCGTCGGCGTGGTCACGCAGGACGGGCACGTCTTCCACGAGTCGATCCGCTCGAACCTGACCCTGGCCAAACCGGAGGCCACCGATGCCGAACTCAACAGTGCTCTCGACCGCGCGCAGCTCCACCATGTCATCGCGGACCTGCCCGACGGCTTGGACACGATCATCGGTGAACGCGGCTACCGCCTTTCCGGCGGAGAGCGCCAGCGCTTGACGATCGCACGGATGCTGTTGGCCTCTCCGGAGGTCGTGGTCCTCGACGAGGCAACCTCCGCGCTGGACTCGACGAACGAAGCGGCCGTGCAGGCAGCACTCAACCAGGCCATGAGCGGTCGCACCGCGATGGTCATCGCGCACCGGCTCTCGACCATTCGGCAGGCCGACACCATCCTCGTCATCGAAGCCGGACGCATCGTCGAATCCGGATCGCACGACGAACTGCTGGCGCAGAGCGGTCGCTACGCGGAGCTCTACAAGACACAGTTCGCCTCGAGCTGAGGCATCCGCCGGCGCAGCCAGAACGGCACGGGCGGCGGGAGCGGCACGGCCCGCGCCACACACTTACAGCGCCAGGTGCTCCTTGACGCTGGCGGCCAGGCGCTCAGCCTGGGCCTGAGCCGCGTCCTCGGTCTCAGCTTCGACCATGACGCGGATCAACGGTTCAGTTCCCGAGGCACGCAGGAGGACACGGCCGGAGCCTGCGAGTTCGGCTTCGACGGCTCCGACTTCGGCCGCCACCTGAGGATGATCAACTCCGTTCTTGTCGACGCCCTTGACGTTGACGAGTGCCTGCGGCAGCTGCGGGATCTCGGCAGCCAGATCGGCAAGGGTCCGCTTCGAGTCGGCCATGCGCTTCATCAGGTGCAGAGCTGTCTGCACTCCGTCACCGGTGGTGCCGTGATCGAGCATGAGGACGTGACCGGACTGCTCACCGCCGAGGACGAAACCGTCGGCGAGCATGCGTTCGAGCACGTACCGGTCGCCGACAGCGGTCTGGACCGTGTCGATCGAGTACTTGTCCATGGCCTGCTTGAGGCCGATGTTCGACATCACGGTCGTCACGAGAGTGTTGCCGGTGAGTTCGCCGAGCTCCTTGAGGCCGATGGCGAGGATACCCATCAGCTGGTCGCCGTTGATGACACGGCCGAGCGAATCGACGGCCAGGCACCGGTCGGCGTCACCGTCGAAGGCCACGCCCAGGTCCGACTGGGTCTCGACGACGAGACGCTGCAGGGGCTCGAGATGGGTGGAGCCGACACCGTCGTTGATGTTGAAGCCATCAGGTTCGGCGGCGGAGACGATGACCTCGGCGCCAGCCTGGCGCAGTGCAGCAGGACCGACGATGGATGCGGCACCATGGGCGCAGTCGACGACGACCTTGAGTCCGGACAGGGGGCGGGTGCCCTCGGCGTCGAGGGAGCGCACGAGCTTCTCCGTGTACTCATCGGCAGCGGCCGGATAGCGGGAGATGCGTCCGACGTCGGCGCCGGTCGGGCGATCCCAGTCCTGGTCGAGGATCGCGAGGATCTCGTCTTCGACGGCGTCGTCGAGTTTCGTTCCTCCGGCGGCGAAGAATTTGATGCCGTTGTCGGGCATCGGATTGTGTGAGGCGGAGATGACCACGCCGAAGGCCGCACCGGTGTCCTTGACGACGCTGGCGATGCCCGGCGTCGGCAGCATGCCGGCGTCGAGCACATCGATTCCGGCCGAGGCGATGCCAGCGCTGATGGCAGCGGAGAGGAACTCACCGGAGACACGGGTGTCGCGGCCGACGACGGCGAAGGGTCGTTTGCCGCCGCTCCAGCCGCGGGAGAGTGTCCGCGAGCCCGCGACCGAAAGTTGAAGGGCCAGCTTGGCGGAGATGTCGCGGTTTGCAAGCCCGCGCACCCCGTCGGTGCCGAAGAGTCGTGTCATGGAAGATCCTTTCCTCAAGTTCCCGTCGATATTAGTACATGCCATCGCCGAGGCGGTGGTGACTGACCGTCGCCGGTGCAGATTCGTCGCGAAGACTGTCTCACCGCAGGGAGAGAGTACGCCGTCTGCGTACAGAGGTGGTGGTGCGAATAAGGGAGTGAATGCGCGAAATGCGGCCCCGAACCGGGTTCGGGGCCGCATCGCGGTGTTCGTCGAGCGTGACTGCTGGTAACTGCGCTTCAGCGGCAGGCCAGGCGCAGTCCGGAGAGCAGAATCAGCGCTTCGAGAACTGAGGTGCCTTGCGAGCCTTCTTGAGACCGGCCTTCTTGCGCTCGGGGACGCGTGCGTCGCGGCGCAGGTAGCCTGCCTTCTTCAGCTCGGCACGGTTCGACTCTTCGTCGATCTGGTTGAGCGAACGGGCAATGCCCAGACGGACTGCTCCGGCCTGGCCGGAAGGTCCGCCGCCACCGATGCGCACGATGACGTCGAAACGTCCTTCGAGGTCGAGAAGGCGGAACGGCTCGTTCACGAGCTGCTGGTGCAGCTTGTTCGGGAAGTACTCTTCGAGAGTGCGTCCGTTGATGGTCCACTCGCCGGATCCGGGGATCAGGCGGACGCGAGCAATTGCCTGCTTGCGACGACCGACTGCGCTGCCGGGAGCGGTCAGGGACTGTCCACGACCGCCGGCGGTCTGTTCGCCCAAGCCTGCGGATGCGGGAGTCTCAGAAGTGTATTCGGTTGCTGTCGGTTCTTCGACAGCCTCTGTCTCATTGGTGGTTTCTTCAGCCACGGTTCTCCTCGAAAAGTCTAGGTCTCGAACAGGGCGCTTACTGCGCGACCTGACCGAGTTCGTACGGCTGCGGATTCTGAGCGGCGTGAGGGTGTTCTCCACCCTTGTACACCTTCAGCTTCTGCATCTGGGCACGTCCGAGACGAGTCTTCGGAACCATTCCGCTGACAGCCTTCTCGACTGCACGCTCGGGGTTGGTGGCAAGAAGCTCGGCGTAGTTGACGCTCTTGAGGCCGCCCGGGTAACCCGAGTGGTGGTAAGCGCGCTTCTGATCGAGCTTCGCACCGGTCAATGCGACCTTGTCGGCATTGATGATGATGACGAAATCGCCGGTATCGATATGAGGAGCAAAGGTGGTCTTGTGCTTGCCGCGCAACAGGGTTGCAACCTTGGCAGCAAGACGACCGAGCACCTGGTCAGTGGCGTCAACGACGTGCCACTGGCGCTCAATATCGCCGGGCTTGGGAGTGTACGTACGCAAAAGTAGCCTTCTTTTCGTATCTCTTGGTGTAGTGCTGTGGACTCATCCGGTCGTGAGGTCGATGAGTCAGTGACACTGATTGTTTTCAATCGGGTCTGTCCGCCGAGGTTTCCCCTCACCTACGGGCCTGCAACGCATGAGGCTATGTAAGGGAGCACGACGGACACACACAACGACAATCAAATATACACGCTCCCGCTCCCGCGGAGCAAACGCTCAGGCCAGTGACAGAGCGGGTGGAAAGCTGAGCCGATACTATTGTCCTGTGCCGCCCAATTCCAGCCTGCCCACACGTCTTCCCGCATTCAGAATCCTGGTGCTGGGTCTCACTCTCGGGCTCCTGGCACTGGTGCTCGGGCCGCCGGCCTCTCACGCATCGGCCGCGCCTTCCCCCTCATCGTCGGACCAGCCGTCCATAGAGACGGCACCGCACACTGCATCGGAGACCGCTTCGGCGTCGTCGGCTGCCGCGTCCACCGCCGGCGCAGATCAGCCGGACGGCAGGTCGGTTGTCGTGGGCATACCCGGTCTGACCTTGAACGACATCGATCCGGATCGGACTCCGAACCTCTACGAACTCTTCCGCAGCGGCGCCTCGGCGAACCTCAATGTGCGCACGATCGGCTCCGCCACCTGCCCGGGATCCGGATGGCTGTCGATGGGTGCGGGCGCCCGCGCCATGGCCGGGCCGTCAGAGGAGGCCATCGAGGACGACGAGGATCGCACGGCCCGCTGCCCGACGATGACCGCCCCGTCGACCCACACCAGCGACGATGGCGACACGGACGAAAGCACTCCCGGGACGACGAAGTCGACCGGCAGCGATGCGTCCGGGAGTGATGAAGATCTCGACGCGAAATCCGTTCCCGGCACGACGACGGCGAAGATCGACGACTTCGACAGCGTGAAGGCGCCCAACATCGGCACCGGATACACCGTCGACTACGGCATGCTCTCCCGCCTCGTCGCCGAGAACGCAGCGAGCGAGACCGAGCCAGCAGATGCCTCGGCGAACGATGCCTCCCTCGACGCATGCGTCGCAGCCGAAGGTTCCGGCGCAGCCTACGCTGTCGCCGATTCTGAAGGCATCGTCCGCAACTACACGGACGACGCGATCGCCACGAACTGCCGCCTCGACCTGATCGACCTCGGTGCGATCGGCACCCGCTCCTGGCTGTTCAACCCGATCCCGAACTACTCCTACACGATGCCCGTGAACTTCAACCGGGAGACCCGAGTCGCCGAGGCGGACAAGCGCCTGGGCGTCAAACTCGACGAGATCCAGAAGTCGGCCGAACCTGGAAGCGCCGATCCCACGATCATCGTGGCCGGCCTCGGCGACAGTTCCGGGCTGCCGCAGCTGCGTGCGTTCATCGCCTCGGGACCCGGCTATGAGCCCGGCACCGTGTCCTCGGCGAGCACGCGCACGCCCGGGCTGCTCCAGCTGACGGACCTGGCCCCGGGGCTGCTCAACCAGCTGGGCCTCGACTCCCCCAGCGGCATTGCCTTCGAAACCACACCCGACTCGGATGACCCGCAGGACCGTCTCGACGATCTCGTCTCCGCCTCGCAGAAGGCGACGACGATCTACCAGCACCTGTCGACGTTCTCCCTCCTCCTCGACATCACGTTCTACGTCCTGTTCATCGTCTGCGGCATTGTGCTCAGCCGTTCGATCCTCGGTCGCCGAGGCGGTGCGACGATCGCCCCGTTCATCCACCGCTCCTTGGCCTGGGTCTCGCTCCTCATCGCGTCCTTGCCGATGGGAGCGTTCCTGGCAGGGCTGTTCCCGTGGGCCCGACTGTCCCAGCCGGGCTTGGGTCTGAGCGTGTCCGTCGCTGTCGGATCCATCCTCGTCTTCGCGGTCTCGCTGCTGCCGCCCTGGGGTCGGACCTGGCGCGGACGCGTGGCCGCATTGGCACTGCTGAGCGTGCTCGTCATCTCCGTCGACCTGGCCACCGGATCTCGCCTGCAGGGCAATTCGCTGCTTGGGTACAACCCGATCGTCGGCGGCCGCTTCTACGGTCTCGGCAATCAGGGTGCTGCAATCTTCATCGTCGGGCTGTTCATCTTCCTCGGGCTGGCGATCTCCTGGCTGCGCGCCCACGGCCACCGGCGCCTCGTCATCGTCCTGCCGGTCGTGCTCGGGCTCGCGGCTGTGTTCGTCTCCGGCAATCCGTCCTGGGGCGCGAAGTTCGGCGGCACGATCGCAACTCTCGCGGGGCTGTTGGTGCTGCTGGCGCTGGTCAGTCACATCCGCCTCTCGGTCTTCCGGCTGATACTCATCGGAGCGGCCTCCCTGGCCGTGCTCATCGGCATCGCGTTCCTCGACTGGCTACGTGCTCCGGGTGAGCGCTCGCACTTCGGAAACTTCTTCGACCAGCTGGTCACCGGGGAGGCGCTGCAGGTTATCGGGCGCAAGCTCGGCGCCAATCTCCACATCATCCAGGTCAATCCTGCGCTGGCGATCGTCACTCCGCTGGCGGTCATCGCGATTCTGTTCTTCCTGCGCTACCTGCTCCACTTCCCGCGCATCGGGCCTGCCAGCCGCACCGGCCGACTGACGAACAAATGGCGGGGACGCCTGCCACAGGTGTTCGAGGATCAGGACATCCACTTCGGCTTCCTCGCCGCTGTGACCGGCATGGCCGTGGGGCTCGTCCTCACGGACTCCGGCATCGCCGTACCCTCGACGGGTGCGATGGTGTTGCTGCCCTATCTGCTGGCCCTCAGCGCCGAGCACGCTGACGAAACCGCAGGCATCAGGTCCTCCACCCGCCGAGGCGGTGCCGCGGGTTCGCGCGACACCGCCGTTTCGAAGCGCACGGGCCGGGCATGATTGCCAACGCCGTCCCCAGAGGTCTGCGCGTACTGCTCGGCGCCTTCGCCATCGCGCTGCTCATCCTCGGTCTGCCGCAGTCCTCGTTCGCGAGCGAGCAGACGGAATCCGCCACGTCGACGAGCACCTCACGCACGACCACCTCGGCGGATGCAGCACCGATCTTCGTGGGAGTCTCCGGATTCAAATTCGAGGACCTCGACCCGCGCACCACGCCGAACCTGTGGAAGATGATGAAGTCCGGCCAGATCGGAACCATCACACCCCGCAGCGTGCGCTCCACGAGCTGCCCGGTCGACGGCTGGCTGGGTGTAGGGTCCGGTCGCCGAGCCGCCGACGAGCCGCGCGAGCAGTGCCGTGAGCCTCTGGCCCCTCTCGACGGCTGGGTCTCCGACTGGGACGTCTACTCCCAGGTCGCGCGCGGCGACAACTACGACGCGGCACTGGGCGGACTGGCCGAAGCGGTGCCCAAGATCTCGGCCATCGGTCCCGGTTCGGCCATTGCCGCGGCGGATCCGGAGGGCCACGTCGACCAGTGGTCGCCGGTGTCCGAAGACCTCGGCCACAAGGCAGCACAGGATTCCGAAGACGGCAGACTGACCCTGGTCGACCTCGGCAACACCGCCGCCGACGGGTATTCTCTCAAGGACCTCGATCGCCGAATCGGAGAGATCCTTGCTTCCACAGGATGGTTGGGAGACGGCACCTCCGAGCGCCTCAAGGCCGGCCGCTCACCTGTGATCTTCTCCTCAATCGCCGACGGATCCGATGAGGGGTCCTCGATGCAGTCGACGATGATGCTTCAGCCCGGCCACTCCCCCGGACTGCTGACCTCCTCGTCGACGCGGCAGCCGGGTCTGGTCCAGGTGCCCGACATCGCGCCGACGCTCGTCGCGCTCAGCGGCGGCGAGTCCATGGACAATGTCGCCGGAGCTCCGATGACCTCCGATCCATCGGGCAGCTGGGAGTCGCGCTATCAGGACGTCCTCGACCGTCAGGTGGCGGTGACGACGCAGAACGAGCTGTCGACATGGTTCTTCCCCGTCGTTGCCACGCTGATGATCGGCCTGCTGGTCCTGGCCTGGTTCCTGCGCAAGAACCACCGTGACCTCGTCCATTCCGGTGCCTACCGGCTCGGCATCGCCTTCGCCTCGATGCCGGTGTCGACGTATCTGGTCAACACCGTGCCGTGGGAGAGGGCGACGAACCCGGACATCGCGATGCTCGGCGCTGTGGTCGGGTGGTCGCTGATCCTCGGTTCGATCGCGCTGCTGGGACCGTGGCGCAAACACAAGCTGGGGCCCGTGCTCTTCGTCTCCGTCGTCTCAGTCGGGGTCCTCGCCTACGACGTCATCACCGGTTCGCAGCTGCAGATGTCGACGCTGCTGGGTGAGCCGCTGCTCATCGCCTCACGCTTCTACGGGATCGGCAACTCTGCGCTCGCACTGTACTGCTGTGCTCTGCTGCTGGCGGTCGCGGGCTTCGCCTCACTGTCGAAGAAGCCGCTCATGCGCATCCTCATCGTCATTGTTCCCGTCCTGGTCTCGTGCGTGATTCTGGCCGCGCCGGGCCTGGGCACGAAGTTCGGGTCCGTGCCCACGCTCATCATCGGCGTCGCCTACCTCGCGCTGGCGGCCGCCGGAATCCGGTTCTCGCTCAAACGGCTTCTGCTCACGGTCGGCATCGCCGGCTTCGTCATGCTCGCTGTCCTCTTCCTCGACTGGCTGCGCCCGCCCGATCAGCGCACTCACTTCGGCCGCTTCTTCGACTCGATCATCAGCGGCGAAGCGCTGGGGGTCCTGGCGCGCAAGATCGGCATGAACATCGACATCCTCACCCAGTCCTGGATGACTCTGCTGCTGCCGCTGATCATCATCGGAGTCTTCTGGCTCGCCCTTTCGCCGAGGCGGTTCAACCTGAGCGGAATACAGGATGCCTACCAGCGCATCCCGCTTCTGAAGGCGGGAATGATCAGCTTGGCGATCCTGTTGGGCGTCGGCACGATCATCAACGATTCGGGCATCGTCGTCCCGGCTGTCGGAATCCTCTTCCTCGTCCCTGTCCTGGTCCACCTCGAGACCTTCCCGAGGACGCTTCCTCTCGCCGAGGACGCCGTTGCCGTTCCCGAGCAGCGGTCGAGATCCGCAGCCAAGGACTCCACCGAGCACTGAAGGCTCGGACACCACGAGATGCAGTGAGGAGGGCCGGGACGAATCACGTCCCAGCCCTCCTTACTGTTCATTGCAGCCGGTGAGCTGCCTCAGGCGTCGAGTTTCTTCCTGCGGACTGCGGCCACTGCAGCGCCGCCGGCGACGATGAGCGCCAGAGCTGCTGCCACGATGTTGAGCGCCTCGAAGCCGGTGCGGGGCAGGTCCCCACCATCTTTCGAACCGTTCGCATCCGATCCGCTTCCATCGGCGTCGGCTCCGCTGCCGTCAGCATCCGCCGAGGTGGACCCCGAAGTGCTCGCATCTCCGCCGTCGGCGCTCCCGTTCGAGCCGGAACCGTCGGCACTGCCACTGGAGTCCGAACCGCCGTTCGAGCCGGAACCGCCGTCGTCACCGCCAGACGCATTCGCGTCGTCGTTGACTGTGGCGGTTGCCTCGTATTTGTGGCTGACCGGAAGTGGGTTGTTGTCCCACCATTCGGCGTCGCCAGCCTGGAGACTCGTTGTCACGGTCACCTTGTCGTGAGCATTGTTTGGAGCAGTGATGGTGATCCGTGTCTCGGACTTTCCGGCCGGGATTGAAACAGGGGGGAGGGTCGTCGCGACCGCGTTCGCCTCGACCTCGGGAATGACGGCATCGGCCGACTTCGCTGACTCAGACTTGGCTGACTCAGACTTCGCTGCCTTCGAGCTGGCTGCCTGACCGGACCCCGCGACGTTCACGGTGTAGCCTTCGGGCACATCGACGGACACGTCCACCGGACCGTCCACCTTCTCCTTCGCATCGGTGCTCAGCACGAAGTCCTTGGTCTCGCCGGGCTTGATGCCTCCGCTCGGGGCTTTGAAGTCGACCTTGAGCTTCTTGCCGTCGATGACGTCGAGAGCCGCATCGACCTGGCGCTCGGACTTATCCGGGGCGACCGGGGTGTTCTTCTTGAAGTAGTTCTCCCAGGTCTCGAAGTCCGTGAGGCCCGAGAGCTCGAACTTTCCCTTGGCGAAGGAGGAGAAATCGTCTCCACCCGCGGCCAGGAAGCTCAGCGTCGCGACGCGGTATTCCTTCTTCGGGTCGATATCCTTGCCATGGACCTTGACTGACTCCACATGTTCGCCCTTCTTGGCATCCTCGTCATAGACGACGTCGAGGTCGTCTGAGATTCCCAGGTGCAGGAACGGACGCGAGGCCGTTTCCGGCTGCCACTGCTCTTCGAACAGTCCGATGACATCGGCACCCTTCATCGTCACGACCCCGTGGTCATTGGCGAAGGGCAGGACACCGCTGAGTTCAGCCACAGTGACTTCGCATTTGTCCTCTTCGTTGTACTGATCGTCGCATTTGAGGTCGGTGCGCAGACCGCCAGGGTTGGTGATGCCGAAGTCAGCCTTTTCAAGCTGGGTATCGTCGACTCCGTCCCTCAGCGCATCTGCAACGAGGTTGCCCAGAGTGGACTCCGCACCGCGGTCCTCTTTGCCGTCTTTCTCAGCCCGGGTGATGTCCTCGGTGATAGATCCTGCCACCTCGGAACCGACTTCTCGAGCCTTCTCGTCAGCCTCGGCGATGATCTTCGCGACCTCGTTGACGACCGGTGAGTCGAACTGCTTGTCCTTCGTCGACAACAGCTCGGACTTCTCCGTCGTCCAGTTTCCGTCGGCATCCGACTCGAGCTGAACCTGTCCGACGACCGAACCGTAGCTGCCTGCTTCGAGCACCGGACGGGTGCGATCGGACTCGCCCGGCACGGGGGCTTCAAACGAGTACGGCAGGTGCGTGTGGCCGGTGAAGAGGACATCGACGGAGGCGTCTGCCTGTGTGACGAGCTTCTTGAACTCCGCATTCGAGGCTTCAGCCTCACCCAGACTGTCGGTGTTCGAGGCCCCGAGGTGGGCCTCGACGACCGTCATGTCCGGCTGCTGGTCGACGGGCAGGTCCTCGATCTCACCGGCGACGCGGTTAACGGCATCCGTGGGATCACCGAATTCGAGGTCCGCGATTCCTGTGGGAGAGACCAGGGACTTCGTGTCCTTGGTGACGACGCCGATGACGGCGATCTTCACGCCGCCGACGTCGATCGTGGTGTAGTCGTCGAGTCCGTCGACCACATTGGTGGTGCCTTTGTCGTAGACGTTGGCAGCGAGGTAGGGGAAGTCCGCCTCGTCGGAGACCCGACCTGTCAGGTCGTCGATGCCTTGGTCGAACTCGTGGTTGCCGACCGCTGAAGCCTCGACGCCGATCGCGTTGAGCACGTCGAGAGTCGGCGTGTCCTGCTGAGAGGAGGAGACGTAGGTCGACGCACCGATGTTGTCACCGGCAGACAGGAATCCAGTGCCAGCAGTGCCGGCTTGCTTCGCGTAGTTCGCGCGCTCCTCTTCGACGACGGAGGCCACCTGGGTGCCCGCTTCATCGAGGCGCCCGTGGAAGTCGGTGATGTTGAGCAGCTGGACCTTCGTGCCCTCGACCGCGGCATGCGCGGAGGCCTTGCCCTCTGTGGAATCCGACTTCTTCGGCTCGGATTCGCCCACGGCGTCTTTGCCGGCAGCTGAGCCTGAGTCGGTTGACGATGGGGCGGGAGTGCCTGCTTCGGAGGGTGCTTCCTTGACGGAATCACCGCCCAACGACGGTGCGGCGGCGACGGGAGCGATGCCCGGCAGAGTCAGCATTGACACTGCAGCTCCGGTCGCGAGCATCTTGGTCACAAGGGTCGACATGTATTCAGTTCCTTCAATTGGGACGTCCACTGCACAGCAGCCGTGCATCAGGATGAGAATCGATCACATTCATCCTGCAGTGCCTAAGCGAACGGTGAGTTACCTACACGTGAATGTACACAGGATTTTCACAACTGGGAAGAGGGGTTCTCACAAAAAGGCAGCAGATATCATCGCCCATCACGACAAGGAACCTGGTGAAGCGATGAGGCAAGGAACCTGACCGTTGCCGTTTCAGACCGGTGCCGCCGACTGTCGGAGCCGGTGCCGCCGACTGTCGGCGCCGGTGCCGCCGACTGTCGGCGCCCGTACCGGCGTCTGTCGGCGCCCGTGCCAGCGACTACTCACAGTCCGGTCGTCGGCTGACAGGAATCGGCTATTCGGTATCCCTGCGGGCCATCGTCTGGGCCGCTCGGCTGGCGTAGAACTCGGCCTCGGGATAGCCGACCTCGGTGAGGACAAGACCGTGAGCAGGCGTGACGAACATCGGCGTACCGGGCTCGATGCCGGCGTCCGCCTCGGCGAGGAGTTCTGCGGGCCGGGTCACGGGCCAGGTCCCGGCACCCACCTTGATCAGTCCGCCCACAAGGGCACGGACCATGTGGTGGCAGAACGCGTCGGCGCGCAGGTCGATCGTGATCACAGCCTCTTGGTCGCGGGCGACGTCGAGGGTGAAGAGTGTCCGGATGGTCGTCGCACCTTCCCGGGGCTTGCAGAAGGGAAGGAAATCGTGGAGCCCCCGAGCCTCACGTGCTGCTTCGGCCATCGCCTCGGCGTCGAGTTCGCCTTTGTGCCGGGGGGTGACAGCGGTGAGCAGCGGATCGATGAACGACCGATAGTCGGCCAGACGGTACTGGTAGGAGCGCCACAGAGCGGAGAACCGGGCATCGAAGTCTTCGGGCACCTCGCTCACGGCATGGATGACGATGTCGTCGGTGTCATCGACGGTGAGCACCCCGCGCAGCCGGGACAGCAGCGCCGCCTCGGCGGATCGCGACGCACGGCCGATGAGCTTCTCGACGCTTTCCGTCGACAGATCGATGTGGACGACCTGGCGTCTGGCGTGGACTCCGGCGTCGGTGCGACCGGCGACGACGGTGGGCACCTCCTCGGCACCGGTGATCCGCGTCAGTCCCGCCTCCAGCGAGCTCTGGACCGTGCGCAGACCCGGCTGCTTCGCCCAGCCGTGGAAGTCGGTGCCCCGATATCCGAGGTCGATGCGGAAGCGCGTCATGATTCGACCGTTTCAGCCTCAGCGAAGGGTTCGCGTGCTTTGAACACCCTTTGGAACAGGCGGGAGAGCGACCTCCGACGCTGCCGGTGATAGTGCTCGACATTCGTGTTGTAGATGCGCGAACCCGCCAGGATGCGATCGGACAAGACACCCAGCTGACCGTGCAGGAGCTGGACTGTGGTGTCGAGTTCCTCGCGGGCGCCGTCTCGCATCGTCAGCGTCGAATCGGTGGCCAGCGTTCTATCCGATAGCGTGCCCGGGATCAGCGCCGCATCGTCGATGGCGTTGGTCAGAGCGCACTCTGCGGCGGCTCCACGGCGACCGAACGGCGCCCGCTCGGCAGAGGCCAGCGCGAGTTCAACGGTGCTGAAGTCGGTCGCGGTGATCTGCTTGAGGGTTCCGATGTACGCAGGCACCAGAGCGTGCCGAGCGCGGAGTTCGACGACGAGCTGGCGTTTGGCCTCGTCGCAGAGCGAGCGCGCCATGGACAGCTGATTGAACCGGATGATCGTCAGGACCAGGGCGAGGACGACGAGTACGGCAAGTGCACATGCCGTCACGATGAACCAACCCATCGACGACTCCCCCTTTTTTTCTGCTGGCATTCCGCCCCTCGAGTTTACGCGGGGTTCAGGCTCGTCGCGAACAGGTCAGCCTCTCGTCACTGAGACGGCGGTGCTGCGTCACGATTTCGACCAAACGTCCCCGACTGGTCGCCTCGACGTCGCCGCGGCTTCACCCGGGAGGCGTGGACTGGGTCCTGTGAGAGTAGCGATCATTGCAGAATCCTTCCTCCCCAATATGAATGGGGTCACCCACTCACTCCTGCGGGTCCTCGACCATCTGGCCGACCGCGGCGATGAGGTTCTCGTCATCGCCCCGGGCACCCGCCGCGACGGTCCGAAAGAGGTCGCCGGTGCCCGTATCGTCCGTGTTCCCTCGATCGCTCTGCCGAAGTATCGGCGAGTGCGGGTCGCGCCTGGCGGGGTGACTCGCATCCGGCGACTTCTGCAGAGGTTCGCCCCCGACGTCGTCCATCTGGCGAGTCCCTTCGTCCTCGGGTGGCGCGGAGTGCTCGCTGCCCAGAGCCTCGACCTCCCGACCGTGGCCATCTACCAGACCGAGGTTCCCGCCTACGCCGCTCGCTATGGGATGCACGGGATCGAGGCGATGCTGTGGTCGCATGTGCGCAACATCCACCAGCATGCGTCCCTGACCTTGGCACCGTCGTCGTACACGATCGAGCAGCTTCGCACACTCGGTGTCGCCGAGGTGGATCTGTGGGCCCGCGGGGTCGATTCCTCCCGCTTCGATCCGAGCCACCGGTCCGAGGCGTGGCGGAGGTCCGTGACCGGGGACCGGAGTGCCGGGGGTTGGAGCGCCGGGGATCGGAGTGCCGAGGGTCAAAGTGCTAGCGATCGGAGTGCCGGCGGGAAGAAGATCATCGGATACGTCGGGCGTCTCGCAGCTGAGAAGCAGGTCGAGGATCTTGCCGTGCTCAGCGACATTCCTAATGCGAAGCTCGTCATCGTCGGTGATGGCCCGTGGCGGGTCAAGCTCGAGCGGATGCTTCCCGACGCGCACTTCACCGGCTTTCTCGGCGGCGACGCCCTGGCGCAGGCCGTCGCTAGCTTCGACGTCATGGTCGCTCCGGGTGAGCTCGAGACCTTCTGCCAGACCATCCAAGAGGCCATGGCTTCCGAGGTTCCAGTCATCGCTCCTGCCCGAGGCGGTCCCCTCGACCTCGTCGACTCTTCCCGCACCGGATGGCTCTACACCCCGAAAGATCTCTCTGCGATGCGTGCGCACGCCGTCGATCTCCTGGGTGATGAGGCCAAGCGCCGAGCCTTCGGCATCGCCGGGCGCCAGCAGGTGCTCAGCCGAACCTGGAAGAGCGTGTGCTCACAGCTCATCGGGCACTACTCACGAGCAATCGAGAGCCCGGCACCGCAGGTCCTCGGCCGCACCTTCGCGACTGCCCCGCGATACCACCTCGAGGACTACACTCCGCGATAGACCGCCGGCAGCAGCGACATTCGTCGAGAGCAGACCTCAGCGTCGAGAGCAGACACCCGGCACTCGGCTCTCGACGCTGCGGTCGGCTTTCGATGAGAGCGGCTCAGGCCTGCGCGGCCCAATCATCCACGGTGAGGACTGTCGCCTGCTTCGGGAAGACCTTCTCCATCAGCACGCGATGGACTTCTTCGTCGCGGTCAGCGCAGGCGTCGGAGAGCACGGTCAGCCGGAAGTCCATGTCCGCGGCCTGGCGGATGGTCGAGAGGACCACGCCGCTGGTGGTCACGCCTGCGAGGATGAGAGTGTTCGCCCCATAGCCGCGCAGGAGAACTTCGAGGTCGCTGCCGGTGAAGGCGCTGATGCGGCGTTTGGTCACGATCGGCTCGGACTCGTGGCGATTGAGCATGTCGTGGATGCTCGTCGAGGCATGAGCCTGATCGAGGTCCCCATGGGCCGCGATCTGCGCGAAGGATGACTCACTCGCCAGCTCCGGCGCTCCTTCCCGCAGCGCCACTCGCACCCACACGACAGGAATGTTCTTCTGCCGAGCAGCGGCGACTGCATCCCGAGCGCGCTCGAGGACCCCGGTCTTAGTGAAGGCGTCGCTGCCGGCGATGCCGTTCTGGAAGTCCATCGCGAGCATGACGGACCGCTCGGGGGTGGTGCGAGCGTCTGAGGACGAGGTGGTGGGCGTCGCGGATGCAGTCACTGTGGCTCCTTCACGAATCGGCGGCACTGCCTGCCGCAGTGCTGTTCAACGGTTCTCTGCCGACGATACTCCCGCCCGACAGGAGCAGCTCTCTGCTGATTCTGCGCAGCTCTTCAGCGTGTGAACAGAATGCCGTTAGTAGTCGAAGGCACGAAATCTCGGGACATAATTGCCGAGCGGTAGCGGGGAATATACAGGTTGTATCACCATGAATCTCACACTGGTCACCCTTCGCCGAAAGCACGTCGGGTGCTGTTGCGCCTCGTCGTAGCAACCACAACGGCAATACTGCTGTCCCGGACGAACGGAATCCAACTACGGGAGCCAAGAAAATCATCGACGTGCAGTTGGTCGATGACATCGAATTTGAGAACGTACGTCCAATCCCCGGCTACCCGTACCGCGTATTTGATTGCTTCATCAGCTTCAAGTGCATGGGAAGCCTCAGCGATATCTGAATCGCGAACGCGTAACCACATGATGATTTCCGTATCCAGCCCCAGGTGCAGAGGGGCGACTACTGCGCGTATCTGAAGTCGTCCATCTCGTCGCATCCGATCGAGCCTACGTCTGACAGTTGCAACCGAGGTGCCCACTTGGCGCGCGATTTCGTCGTAACTCTGACGGCCGTCCTCTTGCAGAACCTTTCGTATAGCCGCGTCTTCTCCAGCAAGATCGATCTCATAACCGAGCTTGAGTGCTGCTGACTGCGGAGAGGTATCCATGAGCATCTGCCGCTGCCCCGATGTGAGGACGCCAGGTCTCCATATCCTGGCAGTCCGCAAATAGCTCAGGACAGGATATGCCTGCCACTGCGCAATTCCGGGTATGGCGGGCATCTCGTCGAGCAGAAATTCCTCTTGGCCAGCTGGCGACACACCGACTGCACCAACGATGTCACTCGTTCCCGTAGTCAGATGAACCCACATAGAAGTTTCAAGTTTCCCTAATGCAAGAGAAGCCATTCTGGTCTGACCGAGCCCACTCTTGACGGAGAGAACGAAACCGTGAGCTGGAACATTGAATGCGACGATGCGGACCGTTCCGCTCTTAAGCATGGCGTTGCCGCGTCGGGCTACAGTCCGCTCGTTCTCATCGATCGCTTCCGCAATTCGTTGCCACGAGGCACGGCCATCGATATGTAACGCCTCGAGAATCTTCTGATTTGTATGATTTTCAGTCATTGGCCACCACCTCTATGCCATTATTCGCCACTGTTGTGTCTGATATCACCATTGTGCTGGACATCGTTGACCTCGAGATTTCCTGGCTGAATACTGGACGAATCCTCCACAAAAGTGACATGTGCCAAAGACGGGAAGTTCACATGGGCGGTTTCCTCCTACGCAGGGCTGCGGCGCTGATACCAGTATTGATAGTGGTTGCGATTGTCACTTTTCTCCTCATCCACCTGATGCCGGGTGATGCCGCCGCTGTGATGCTAGGACCGGAGGCAACACCGCAACAGGTCGAGACATTGCGCGAGAGTCTGGGACTGAACCAGCCCCTCTACATCCAGTTCTTCACGTGGGTTGGCAATGCGCTTCAGGGCGATCTAGGCCAATCGTTTTTCATCGGTCTTCCCGTCATATCGGTAATCCAAGCAGCGCTGGCGCCTACAATCAACTTGGCGATTTTTGCCGAAATCTTTGCGATTCTTGTGGGCGTGCCAGCGGGAATAATCGCCGCGCGAAAGCAGGGAACGGGCACCGACCAGGCCGTAATGGTCGGCGCTCTCCTCGGAATCTCTGTTCCGAGCTTTCTCCTCGGCCTGTTCCTCATGCTTATCTTCGCCGTGCTTTTAGGTTGGCTACCAGTCGCGGGCTATTCGCCACTCGAAGACGGTGTATTCGAAACGTTGAGATATCTTCTTCTTCCGGCAATAGCACTCGGGAGTATGCAAGCGGCACTCATCGCCCGAATGACACGCACCAGCATGCTCGAGACACTCTCGAAGCCCTATTTGAAAACCGCAAAAGCCAAGGGACTGTCGGGCAACCGCATTATCTACAAGCACGCACTGAAAAACGCTGCCATGCCCATCCTGACAACGATCGGACAAACTCTGGGCACCCTGGTTGCTGGAGCTGCGGTAGTTGAGACAGTGTTCAATGTTCCAGGCATCGGTCAGCTGATAGTCAATTCGATCGAACGACGCGACATCGTCGTCATACAAGGGGTCATCCTTCTCATTGCAGTCTCCTATGTCCTCATCAATTTTCTCGTCGACGTTCTTTACAGTGTCCTCGACCCACGCGTTCGATTCTCCTGAGGTGAACCGGCTATGACAGACACAATGACGGTCGGTTCACTCAACCGAATCAACAAAACCTACTCGCGGCGATCAATGTTTCTGCGACGCTTCGGCGCACATAAATTGGCTGTGACTGGCGGTATAGTTCTCGCGGTTGTCGTACTTGTCGCACTCATCGGGCCGCTTCTGGCTGGCGACCCACTCGCGCTCAACCCTTCGCAGCGACTCGCATCACCGAGTTTCGAGCATCCTTTCGGAACCGACAATTATGGACGCGACACATTTGCTCGTGCCGTGGCCGGGGCCCGAGTTTCGCTACTTGTCGGAGCAGTTACTGCAATCATCACGTCGGTTCTCGGTGCGATCGTGGGATTGTTCGCGTCGTACAACCGAATTGCGGACGCCATCCTCATGCGTATCTCAGACGGCTTGATGGCTTTTCCTGCGATCCTTTTGGCAATAGCCATCATGGCAGCGATGGGGCAGCGGATATCAAATGTCATCATCGCTCTGAGCATCGTCTTTACCCCATATGTCGCAAGAATCGTGCGATCGGCTGCGCTTGTGGCCAAAGAACAAACTTACGTGGAAGCGCTCCGTTCACAAGGCGCGTCTCTCTTCCGCATACTGTGGATCAATATTTTTCCGAACATTCTCTCGCCGCTAATCATTCAAGCGACATTCGTCTTTGCTGATTCGATCATCACCGAAGCTGCATTGAGCTTCCTGGGGGCAGGCGTTCCGCCCCCAGCACCGAGCTGGGGAAACATGCTCCTTGACGGCAAGACACTCATCTACAACGCATGGTGGATGACTGTCTTCCCAGGAGCCTTCATTATGTCAACAATCCTGGCTGTCAATCTTCTTGGCGATGGTCTCAGAGATCTCCTGGACCCGACCTTCAACCGCAGAAAGTGAGCCACACAATGACGAATCTGTTGGAAGTTGTCGATCTCAGAACCAGCTTCGACACTGAACGCGGTACCGTTACTGCGGTCGACGGCGCTTCTTTCACGGTTGCCCCGGGAGAAGTCGTCGGAATCGTCGGCGAATCCGGATGCGGCAAGAGTGTGACAGCGGAATCTATCCTGCAACTTCTGGACCCTGCATCCACCACCTATTCAGGCCAGGTACGGTTCGGAGGCGAGGATCTGCTCACGTTCGGTGAGACGGCTATGCGCAGGATTCGCGGCAACAGGATTTCCATGATCTTCCAGGATCCGATGAGTGCACTCAATCCCGTCTTCACGATCGGCGATCAGCTCACTGAGGCAATCCTCGCGCACCGGCGAATCGGTAAACAACGTGCGCGATCAGAAGCTACCGAGCTCTTGGAAAAGACTGGAATCCCGGAACCGCAGCGACGTATGCGGCAGTATCCTCACCAGCTTTCAGGCGGACAGCGGCAGCGGGTGATGATTGCCATGGCCCTCTCCTGTGATCCTGAGCTGCTTATCGCAGACGAGCCAACGACGGCTCTCGATGTCACCACTCAGTCACAAATTCTCAAGCTGCTCATTGAACTCAAAGATGAATTTGATGCTGGCATTCTCTTCATCACGCACGATCTAGGTGTTGTGGCAGAGATCTGCGACCGAGTTGTAGTCATGTACTTGGGCGAAGTTGTCGAATCTGCAAACGTACATACGCTCTTCGACTCCCCCGCGCACCCATATACGCGGGGTTTGTTGGCATCGACTCCGGATATTGCATCAGACCCGAGCATAGATCTTCCGATCATTCCAGGCACTGTGCCAACTTTGCATAATGTGCCAGTAGGGTGCCGATTCGCCGACCGTTGTTCCTTTGTACTGCCGGAATGTCGCGACCGTCCAATCGATTTGGAAGTGCTGTCTGACGGCCATTCTTCTCGGTGTATACGCAGCGTCAAATTATTCGAAGATTCCGCAATGTCGGACGGAGTCGCCCGATGAACGACGACCACACCGTGCTTGAAGCGCGAAATCTGTCCAAGACCTTCTCATCCCGGTCGTTGTTGGGGCGCACCACCTCCGAGACCCGGGCAGTGGATCACGTCAGTCTGTCTCTGACCGCGGGAAAGACCTATGCCCTTGTCGGGGAATCAGGGTCGGGTAAATCGACCACGGGTCGTCTCCTCCAAGGCCTTATCTCCCCAAGCGCGGGGGAAGTCACGATCAGAGCCTCCAACGGCTCAACATCGGTTCAGAGCATTTCACGAGCCAATCGAGATGTGCAGATGATCTTCCAAGATCCATATTCGTCTCTCAACCCACGACGCCGGATCCGCGGCATTCTCGAAGAGTCCCTTCGCATCATTGGTGAACGTGAGCCAGCCGTGCTTCGTTCCAAAGTTGACGAAGCCCTCGCTGCAGTCGGTTTCGGAGAAGAACACGCTCAGCGATACCCTCACGAGTTCTCAGGTGGACAACGACAGCGGATCGGCATCGCCCGTGCGCTCGTCGTTTCGCCCAAGATCATCATCTGCGACGAACCAGTATCGGCACTCGACGTCTCGATCCAGGCTCAGATTCTCAACCTGTTGCGTAAGCTTCAGGCCGAATTGGGGCTCGCGTATCTCTTCATCACCCACGACATGACCGTCGTCCGTTATCTCGCACATCGGGTCGGTGTCATGCACCGAGGAAAGATCGTCGAAGAAGCCGACACCGCTGACCTCTTCGCAAACCCTCAACACGACTACACCAAGCGCCTCTTGGCATCCGTACCGATTCACCACCCATCTCAACGAGCTGAAGCAAAGGGCAAAAACTAGTGAACATCGACAAGATCATTATTCGCAGGGCCAGCCTGGACCTCATCACCCCATTTACGACGAGTTTCTCAACACAGTCGAATCGTGACTTTCTCATAGTCGAAGCCCACTCAGGAGACCTGATCGGATACGGCGAGTGTGGAGCATTCGCGTTCCCTTACTACTCCGAGGAATACACCCCGGGCTGCCAGCTTGTCCTGAAAGACCATCTCGTTCCCTTGCTTGTTGGCACTGAGGTTTCGCACCCGGCGGAGGTGCGTACTACTTTGGCTCCGCTTAAGCGGAACAACATGGCAAAGGCTGCAGTAGAAGGAGCCATCTGGGATCTTTGGGCGAAGCACGAAGGCACGTCCCTTGCGGCGGCGATAGGCGGAACAAAACCTTCGGTAGAGGTCGGGCTCAGCGTTGGTATCAAAGGTTCAGAGTATGAGTTGGTCGAGTTCGTCTCACAAGCCGTGGACGAAGGCTTTGCGCGGATCAAGATCAAGATCAAGCCGGGCACGGATTTGTCGTATTTGAGAGCTGTTCGCAAAGAACACCCGGATGTTCCCCTCATGGCCGATGCCAACAGCGCATACACCCTGGATGACGTTGAGCACCTTCGACTGTTCGACGACCTGAACCTCATGATGATCGAGCAACCTTTGGCGCATGACGATATCGTCGACCATCGTCATCTTCAGAAAATACTTCGAACACCGATCTGTCTAGACGAAAGCATCCATTCCCTCGGCGATGCTCGCAAAGCCATTGAGCTAGGCAGCTGCCGAATCATCAATATCAAAATCGGGCGTGTAGGAGGAATCAGCGAGGCCAAAGATATTGAGGACCTGTGCCGGCGCGAAGGTATCGACGTGTGGTGTGGAGGAATGCTTGAGTCCGGCATTGGGCGCGCTCATAATCTTGCGATTGCTTCGCTTCCGGGATTCACGTTGCCAGGTGACACCGCACCTTCAGCCCGTTACTGGGATCGTGATGTCATCATTCCCGAGGTGACGATGGATCGAGGAAGCGTTCAAGTTCCAGCTGGCCCCGGCATCGGGTTTGACATCGATACTGAGCAGCTGGAAGCCATTACAACGGATATTTCTGAATTCGAAGCAACCGGTCAATGAGCATGCGGAACATTTCTGAACTGAGCTTCACTGATGCCACCGCGGTTGCGTTGAGCAATGGCGTTCGATCTGGCGATTTCACTGCAGCTGAGGTGATCACCTCACATCTGGAGAAGATCTCTGACACCAATCCGACGGTTAACGCACTCCTTGATATTCAATCAGATCGGGCACTGGCCGAGGCCTCCCGGATTGACCACTTGTCTCCGGCTGAGCGTCAGAACCTGCCGTTGGCTGGTCTGCCAGTGGCTGTCAAAGATCTCATACCTGCAGCTGGCTTTCGCCATACTCAGGGCAGTCTGATATTTGCGGAGCGAGTTGCCTCACAAGATCACGTTATCGTCCAGAGAATGAAGCAAGCTGGCGCCATTGTTGTAGCCAAATCGAACACTCCAGAATTCGGTCTCGGTTCTCACACATTCAACGGCGTTACCGGCCTTACTCGCAATCCATATTCGCTCGAGCATTCTGCCGGCGGAAGTTCCGGCGGCGCGGCCGCAGCTCTAGCCTCACGCATGCTGCCCATCGCCGACGGAAGCGACACAGGTGGGTCATTGCGGAACCCGGCTTCATTCTGCAATGTCGTCGGGTTGCGTCCATCTTTGGGAACGGTGCCAAACTCTCCTAACGGCTTTGCGTTCGGCACTCTTTCAGTCAAAGGGCCCATGGCACGCACTGTCAGAGATGCAGCTCACCTGCTAGCTTCGATGGTAGGTTTCTCGATTACTGACCCTTACTCCTATGCTGCAGATGCCAGCGTGCTTCACGAGGTGGCGCAGTCAGCGCAAGGCTCAATGATGGGCGACTCGCACATCACTGCGGCCTGCACCCTTGATTTCTCCGGAATGTATCCGGTCTCCAACGAAGTCAGATCCATCTTTGAGAGCGCAATTTCGCAGTTGAACGCAAGTGACTTCAGAGTTGTCAATTCCCATCCTGAGCTGCCTGTAGCGAAAGATTCATTTCGAGTATTGCGAGGATTGCAGATGCTCGCCACCCTAGGGCCGCTCGCCACTGAGCACAGCGAACATATGAAGAACGACGCTCTGTGGAACGTGCAAGCCGGCCGGGAAGTCACCGGCGAAGACGCCGCATCGGCGATGCGGAGTCAGGCACAAACGTGGTCGTCGATGGCCGAATTTCTCGAAAAGGTCGATGTACTCATCACGCCGACTGTACAAGTTCCACCATTCGACGCCCGTCTCCGATATCCCCGGGAAATCGATGGCACACAAATGTCAGACTATCTCGACTGGATGACACTTCCGAGCATCATCACAGCATCGAATCACCCCGCGATTTCGGTCCCAGTCGGCTTCACCTCTGCAGGCCTCCCTGTCGGAATTCAGCTGGTGGGACGGTTTCGCGACGAGGCCCGGCTCTTGGAGATCGCTAAACGGGTTGAGGACCGCATTGGTTCATGGAGCATCACCCCCACAATCGACACCGCGACCACACTCGACCGGTTTCCGGATATTCGATGACAAGCCCTCGGAAGGAAGTCTTTTCATGACAACACAGTGCCAGGTCCTCATCACAGGCGGTCGCGTGGTGGATCCGCGTCACGAAGTCGACGAAGTGCTCACTGTGGGCATCACCGACGGTCGAATAGTTCACGTGGGCAAATATGCCATTCCTGCAGAACGCACAATCGACGCTGACGGACTTATCGTCGCCCCCGGGTTTGTTGACCTGCACTCACATGCGCAGAATCCGATAGGTCACCTACTCCAGGCACACGATGGTGTGACAACGAGTTTGGAGCTTGAGTGCGGTGCGACCCCCTTTCTGCATGCTCTTGATGCCGCAGAATACGAAGGGCGTGTCCTCAACTATGGATATTCAGCTTCTTGGCTTCTCGCCCGAATGATCGTCATGGAGGGCATGAACCCCTCTGAGATCAATGCCCTTCCAACACTTCCCCTCGACGCCTTTGGCGAGTTGCAGACCAGTCGAGACTGGCCGAACCCATCATCACCCGAACAACAGCAAGCCATCATCGATTTGATCGCCGAACAACTCGATGATGGAGCGATCGGAATCGGAGTACTCCTCGGCTATGCTCCGAAAGTTTCCGCAGCGGAACTCAAAGCGCTCGCAGAGCTGGCAGTGTCGCGAAATACTACTCTGTTTGTCCACGCTCGCTTCGGCTCTGGAATCCCTGGACATCCTGCGCATGAGTCGGTTGAAGAGTTGATCGAGCTGAGCAAGCTTACTGGGGTACGAATCCACATCTGCCATTTCGCGAGTTCCAATGCGGACGGGAGCGACGAATCGGGTCAACTGCTGCTGGAAGCAATCAATCGAGGTGTCTCCATCACTACAGAGTCGTATCCATTCGAATTCGCCTCAACGGTGATCGGAGCGGACTTCCTCGCACCGGAAATTCTCGAAGGCAACGGAACACCAGCTTCAACGATCACCTACCTTCCACGTTCAGAAGTGGTCGTTTCATACGAGCGGCTCGCGGAACTGCGACATCAGGACCCGGGCGGGCTTTGCCTGATCCAATACTACGGAGACGATCAACAAGTTGGAGTCGACCAACTCCTGAAGGCATTGTCTTTCCCCGGAGCCGCGTTCGCCTCTGACGCAATGCCTCTGACAACGGTCGGTTCCACCGGATCAGAAACCACATTGCCTACAACACTTCCTGTCCCGGAGGGTTTCGCCGCTCACCCGAGAAGCAGCTCCTGCTTCATTCGCGCGCTGACATGGTTGCATCGAGATACCGGGTTAATGAACCTCAGTGAAGTGATCTCACGTTCTAGTGACATACCAGCCAGGATTCTCAGCAATTGTGCTCCCGTATTCAACGACAAGGGTCACCTCGGAGTGGGGTCCGATGCCGACATCGTCATCTTTGACCTCGATTCAGCAATGCCCCGGACTAACCCTGCTCCTGTTGAACCGGCAATCGGAGTCGTACATCTCTTCGTCAATGGTGAACTGCTCGTCGAGAACGGAACTTTACAAGCGATATCTCCCGGGAAGGCTCTACTCAACGGAGCTACCACGACTCAGCGAGGAGTACACGGATGAAAAAGCTACTCCTCTGCGCCATCCTTGTACTGATATTTCCCTTGACCGCGTGCACCGGTGGTGGCCTCGGAGATGCTCAACGCGGCCAGGGCAACAACTTTATTGTCGCTTGGAATGCACAGCCACCTACTCTCGATCCACTCATGACCACGTCAACCGCTACGCGAGACATTTCACGCAACTTCTTCGAACCGCTCATCACCTTGGATGCTGACAATAAAGTCAAACCAGTTCTGGCGAAATCGTTTTCCTTCTCGGACGACGGAACTCTCATCAGTTTCACCCTTCGCGAGAATGTGAAATTCCACGACGGATCAACGATGGAGGCAACAGACGTCGTCGCCTCGCTCAAGGCTTGGATTGCAAAGGCTTCCGTCGGGCAACAATTCTTCTCCGACGCGAAGGTGTATTCACCTGTGAAGAACAAGGTCGAGGTCAAACTTCCCGAACCGCTCTTCATCGCACTCTCTTTACTTGCTGACCAAGGGCAACTTCCCGCGATCCAGCCAAAGGAAGTTCTCGATGCTGCTGGTGCGGACCCAGTCGAAAAGTTCATTGGGACTGGACCTTATACGATGGAAAAATGGGACACTGACCAATACGTTCAGTTGAAACGATTCGACGGTTATGTGTCTCCGACTGGACCTCCGAGCGGAACTGCAGGCAAGAAGAATGCAGCTTTCGACAACATGTTTTTCTATTTCGTCAATGATCCTTCCACTCGAATGTCCGGATTGCAGACTGGCGAGTACGACGCCGCAAATGCTCTTCCGCCGGACAATATCGACATGCTCGAAAGCGATGAGAACATCTCCGTGGTGACGGGCGACAACGGATTCAATGCCGCAGTTTTCAATAAAAAGACTGGTGTGATGTCGAACCCTGATATGCGTCAGGCCGTTCTCGCCGCAACGAACATCGATGACATTCAGAAGGCCGCATTTTCTCAGGAAAAGCTCTATGACACCAATGGCGCGCTGATGCCCAAAACTTCGGAATGGTATTCGACCGAGGGACTCGCCTCATATAACCACCAAGATCGTGACAAAGTTGCCGAGCTGCTCAAGAAGGCTGACTACAACGGTGAAGAGGTACGGATTCTCACCTCACGAGAGTACGAAGAACACTACAACAACGCGGTGGTGATGAATCAAGAGCTCAACGAAGTGGGCATCAACGCCCGCCTCATTGTCACCGACTGGGCTACAGTTCTCCAGAATCGAACCGATGATACAAGCTATGAAATCTTCATCACTGGATTTTCACCAACGTCGACGCCTCTGACCCAGGTGTTCTTCGACCCTGTCTGGCCCGGCTGGACGGAGAGCCCGGAGATCCAAAATGCCTTCGACCGGATTGTCAATGCCCCAAGTACGGACAAAGCTGTGTCCGCAAAAGATGATCTGCAGAAGGCCTACTTCGACTATCTCCCAGTACTCAAATTCGGAGGAAGAACAACGACTACTGGAATCAGATCAGGCTTCACTGGCCATGAGTTCACAGCTATCTCAGGTGACATCTTCTACAACGTCCACCCCGATCACCAGTAGATTCTTTTCCAAGACTCAGTCGACGATGCCGCGGGCATCGAGGGCCCGGCCCGTGTCCTGCGCGTACTTCACCGACCGCAGGATCGCGGGGACAACTCTGGCCTTGATGCTCGAGTCGAGGCCCCGGGCTCTGGCCGCACGCTCCGCCTCACCGAGCAGTCCGGAGATGTGGGAGATCGCGCGAACCATCAGGCTTGCAGTCAAGGCGATCGCGGCCGGGTCAGCACCGACGAAACGCAGCGGAGAGACGATCACCGTGAAGGTGTCGAGCAGCTGGGCCACGGTCGTCGTCAGCGTCAGCATCATCGCCGCCTGCACACACGCGAACACTGTCCCGCCCACGGTCAGGCCTGCAGTCAGCGATCCGAAGAAGAACTGCATAGCGATGACGATGATGACCAGAACACCGGCATAGATCCAGGTCCGAACGAAATGACGCGGTCGCAGCTTCGCCGTGAACCCGAGGACGACCAGGACGGCGAACATCGACCAGTTCACGACCGGGTCACGGAACACGAGCGCCACGATGCCGATGAGTGCGATGGCTGTGAGTTTGAGACCGGTCGGAGTCCTGTGCAGCCAACCAGGTGTGTGTGCGACCTTCCCGAACAGCTGTGGCCGCGGCCGGATTCCAGCACGCGGCCGGATTCCAGCACGTCGCCGGATTCCAGCCGGTCGTCGAGCGGCAGCGGCTCCCGGGTCGCCGCCGTCGGATGCTCGGCTCATGACGAGTCGCTCATGATCAGTCGGCGGTACTCAGCAACCGCCTCGGCGGGAGTGGCGTCACAGATGATGCGTCCGTCGTCGACGACGAGGGCACGGTCGGCGAGTTCTGCGAACTCCAGGTCGTGGGTAGAGAAGATCACTCGAACTCCGCGGCGATCGACGAGGTCCTCGAGGCACAGCCGCAGCTTTTCTCGATTCCGCAGGTCGAGCAGTGTCGTCGGCTCGTCGAGCACGAGGATCTGCGGGTCGACGGCGAGGACTGCGGCAAGCGCCACGAGCTGACGCTGACCGCCGGAGAGTTCGTAGACGCTGCGCTCAGCAAGATCGGCGATGCCGAGTTCGTCGAGCACTGCCAGCGCGGCATCCCGTCGTTCGGCCTTGGGAACGCGCTTGCGCAGGGAGAGCTCGATGTCTTCGAGCGGGGTCGGCATGACCAACTGGGCTGCCGGATCGGTGAAGACGAACCCCACGCGTGAGCGCACCTGCCCGGGCTGTGCCATCGGGTCGAGCCCGTCGATGAGCACCTGCCCTGAGTTCGCCGTGACCAACCCGTTGAACAGTTGCAGCAGTGTCGACTTCCCGGATCCGTTGGCTCCGATGATCGCGATCTTCGGCTCGGTCAGGGCGAGGTCGACGGCGGTGAGGATCGGCCGGTAGACGTCACCGGTGGGGGTGTCGTCGAGGACTCCCACAGAGACGTCCGTGAAGCGGATCGCCTGCTCCCCCGGAGCCGCACTCACACCCTTCGAGGCTGCGCCGCCCTCCCCCGGCACCGAGGTTGGCCGTCGTCCGAAGATCATGGCGCAGGCGTGCCCTTGGCCGTCGAGTCCGCAGCCCCACCATTCACGGACTGAGCATTCGGAGCATGGACGGGGACACCTCGGCGGCGGAGGACATCGGGGAACGCCCGGTGGATGAGGATGGCCACAGAGACCGCGAGCACGTTCTTGATGATGTCACCGGGCCAGTACGCGAGGTCGGCGACGGCGGCCACGCCCAGCGGCAGGTGCGCGTTGATCGACATTCCGAGGATGCCGAGGGGATGGTTGAGCAGCAGGCTCGAGCCCAGGCCGCCGAGGAACAGCACGATCCATAGCTTCGATCCGCGGAAACGGCGGATGGCCCAGCGGGCGACGAAGCCGACGGCCAAGGCGTAGAGGGTGAACGACGTGATGTAGCCGGCGCTCGGGCCCGCGAGGACGCCGATGCCGCCGTTCATCCCGGAGAAGATCGGCAGGCCGATGAGTCCCAGCACGACGTAGAGCAGCACCGCACCGGCACCGCGCCACGGCCCGAGCACCAAACCGCAGAGCGCGACCGCGAAGGTCTGCAGGGTGATCGGGACGCCGGCGGGGCCGACGGGGATCGGAGGCATGATCGCGAACGCTGCCAGCAGGGCCGCGAAGACCGCGATGAGAGCGACGTCGCCAGCTCTGCTGGCTCGCACCTTCGCCGAGGCGGGGGTACCGGTATGCGCGTGTGTCATGAGTTCTCCGTTGGTTGGGTGGCCCGAGGCCGATTCGGGTTCACCCAACCATAACTGAACACTGTTCAGGAGAGGAAGCCGGGGGTCCGACTCACTCCCATTCGATGGTGCCCGGAGGCTTGGAGGTGACGTCGAGGACGACTCGGTTGATCTCGTCGACCTCGTTCGTGATGCGGTTCGAGATCACCGAGAGCACGTCATAGGGCACGCGAGTCCAATCAGCGGTCATCGCGTCCTCGCTCGAGACCGGGCGCAGCACGACCGGGTGGCCGTAGGTGCGGCCGTCGCCCTGGACGCCGACCGAGCGGACGTCAGCCAGCAGGACAACCGGGCACTGCCAGATCTCGTCGTCGAGGCCTGCCTTCGTCAGCTCCTCGCGGGCGATGGCGTCGGCCCTGCGCAGGATCGCCAGGCGGTCCTCGGTGACTTCGCCGATGATGCGGATCGCCAGCCCCGGTCCGGGGAACGGCTGGCGGGAGACGATGGTCTCCGGCACGCCGAGCTCCCGGCCGATCGCGCGGACCTCGTCCTTGAACAGGGCGCGCAGAGGTTCGATGAGCTCGAACGTGATGTCGTCGGGCAGGCCACCCACGTTGTGGTGGCTCTTGATGTTCGCAGTCCCGGATCCGCCGCCGGATTCGACGACGTCGGGGTAGAGCGTGCCCTGGACGAGGAAGCCGATCTCTTCGCCTTCGTCCTTGGCCTCGAGCACGAGGTCGGCAGCGGCCTGCTCAAAGGTGCGGATGAACTCGCGACCGATGATCTTGCGCTTGGTCTCGGGGTCGGAGACTCCGGCGAGCTCACTCATGAAGCGCTCACGCGCATCGATGGTGACGAGACGGACGCCGATCGAGTTCACGTAGTCGTTCTCGACCTGCTCACGTTCGTTTTCGCGCAGGAGGCCATGGTCGACGAACACGCAGGTGAGCTGGTCGCCGATCGCCTTGTGCACGAGTGCCGCGGCAACCGAGGAGTCGACGCCGCCGGAGAGAGCACAGATGACGTTCTTCGATCCGGCGCGAGCGCGGATGAGTTCGACCTGCTCATCGATGACGGAGGTGTTCGTCCAATCGGCGCTCAGGCCGGCGACGTTGAACAGGAAGTTCTCGAGGATCTTCTGTCCGTGCTCGGAGTGGAGGACCTCGGGGTGCCACTGCACGCCGGCGAACTTCCGGGCCGCGCATTCGAAAGCTGCGACCGGGGTATCAGGGGTCGAGGCGAGGACATCGAAGTCAGCAGGCGCCTCGGCGACGGAGTCCCCGTGGGACATCCAGACCTTGTAGTCGCTCGGGGTCTCGGCCAGCAGAGATCCGGGGCTTGAAACTGAGACCGGTGTCGATCCGTACTCGCGCTTGTCGGTCTTCGCCACGCGTCCGCCGAGGGCGGTCGACATCAGCTGGAAGCCGTAGCAGATGCCCATGGTCGGCACTCCGAGGTCGAACACTGCGGTGTCGAAGCCGGGTGCACCCTCGTCGTTGACGCTCGAGGGTCCGCCGGAGAGCACGATGGCCACCGGGTTCTTCGCCGCGAACTCCGCGGCCGGTGCGTCGTGGGCGATGATCTCGGAATACAGTCCCGCCTCGCGGATGCGCCGGGCGATGAGCTGGGCGTACTGCGCACCGAAATCGACTACGAGGACAGGAGGCACCTGTGTGCTCTGGGTTTGCGTCATGCCCCAATTCTAAACACCGGGCCCCCAGCACCCAACACGAGGTTCAGCGGGCGGACGAACCGCGCCGTCGGAACCTCGCCGAGGTGGGGCTCAGCTCTTGGGTGCAACCACGACGGCCGCTGCCAGTTCGCCCTCAACCTGCCGGTTGATGCGCCGTTCGAGGATGAACGACATCACCGGGACGACGCCGGCCAGCGCCAGCACGATGTAGCGGCCCAGACTCCAGCGCATCTGCTGGTTGAGCCAGAAGCAGCCGATGAGGTAGACGACGTAGCACCAGCCGTGGCAGATCGCGATCGCCGCAGCGAGGTTGAAGCCGCCGAAGTTCAGCGCCGCCTCCGAGTCGGCTGCGATGAGGTACTTGTAGATCATCTCGAAGGTGAGGATGAGCAGCATCGTGCCGGTGATGATGGCCATCACCCGGTAGAACTTCAGGGCATTGCGCGCCGAGGTGAAGCGCTTAACGCTCCACACATTGCTCTCGTCGACGTCGGGTCGGGAATCCAAGGACTCAGGTTCGTGACTCACGCTCAGTTTCCTCCGGTCGTTCTCGTGTCGCTGTCGTTCGTGGTGCTGCTGTTCGTGGTGCTGCTGAATTCGGTATCGCCGTGATCGGTATCGCCGGCCTTGGCACCGGAACGTCTGCCCCGCGGCTTCTTGGCCCCGTGCCTGTGGGCGGGAAGCCCCGTCAGTCCCGACATCACCTCGGGATCGATCATGGACCGGCCCGCAGCCTTGACCACAACATACTCGACCTGGTTCGCAGGGTCCTGAGAGTCGGAGCCGCCATCGAGTCGGCGCCTCATATAGTCGTCACGCAGCAGCTGCCACCACATGTACAGGGCCATGACGGCGAAGATCAGCCATTCGACGGCATAGACGGCCGACTGCAGATCGAATCCGCCTTCGTCGCGCGTCGTCGTGGGCGGGACCAGGGTCAGACCGTCCGTGCCGATCGATGAGGCGGCGCCGGTAGCCGACTCGGGAATCAGGAACCCGGAATAGGTGAGCAGGTCCGGGAACATGTTGATGATCTGCGAAGTGGAGACGCTGCGAACCTGACCTTCGGGCAGGCTGTTGCCCGGCAGCGGGCCCTCGATCGGCCCGATCCGTGCCGCTATCTTCACGTCGCCCTCCTGGGCACGCGAGTTCATAGCGGTCTTCTCGTCCGTGGTGAATCCGCGCAGAACGGGGATCGCGATCGTCTTGTCGTCCGAGTTCACGCGAGCCGATTCGCCGAGGTGGGCGCCGTCGGGGGCGAACATCGTCACCACCCAGTACCCTTTCTCCCCATCGAGGACTCGTTCGGGCACGACCACCTGGGCGTCGGGGATCCAATGACCCGACAGGCTCACTCGCTGATCGGCGAGGATCCCGGGCATCGGGGCTTCGGCGCCCATGACATCGTTGAAGTCCTTGAGCTCATTGACGCTAGACGACTCGACGACGTCGTTCTTGTGCTCGGCCCGATCGACCTGCCAGGCGGAGAGCCCGACGAAGCAGGTGACGAGAAGCAGGACGAGGAGCAGAGACCCCAACCATTTGGGGGTCAGCGCCAGACGGAACAGATCAGACCACCGAGCCAGGCTGGTAAGGCGACACGGTGACGTCGACGCGCTGGAATTCCTTCAGGTCGACGTAACCCGTGGTGGCAAGAGCTCGGCGCAGGGCACCGGCGAGGTTGAGTTCGCCGATCGCCGTCCGGCCGGGGCCGAACAGGACCTGCTCGAGGCTGCCGACGGTTCCCAGCTCCACGCGGTGGCCACGGGGCAGTTCGGGGTGGTGCGCCTCGGCGCCCCAGTGCATGCCGCGACCGGGTGCCTCGGTCGACCGGGCCAGCGCGGTGCCGAGCATCACAGCGTCGGCGCCGACACCGAAGGCCTTGACGATCTCGCCGCTCGTGCCCAGTCCGCCATCGGCGATGACGTGGACGTAACGGCCTCCGGATTCGTCCATGTAGTCCCGGCGCGCTGCGTGGACGTCCGCGATGGCGGTGGCCATCGGGGCATGGATTCCCAAGGTTCGACGGGTCGTCGCTGCTGCTCCCCCGCCGAAGCCGACGAGCACGCCAGCCGCGCCGGTGCGCATGAGGTGAAGGGCAGCAGTGTAGGTCGCGGCGCCGCCGACGATGACAGGAACGTCGAGTTCGTAGATGAACTGCTTGAGGTTGAGCGGCTCCGACTGCGAGGACACATGCTCGGCCGAGACCGTGGTGCCGCGGATGACGAAGATGTCCACACCGGCGTCGATGACTGTCTTGTAGAACTGCTGAGTCCGCTGCGGGGTCAGCGCACCGGCGACGGTGACTCCGGCTTCACGGATCTGCTCGAGACGCGCGGTGATGAGCTCGGCCTGGATCGGTGCGGAGTAGAGCTCCTGCATCCGTGCCGTGGCCATCTCGGCCGGCAGCTGGGCGATTTCGGCCAGCAGCGGGTTGGGATCCTCGTAGCGAGTCCACAGTCCCTCGAGGTCGAGGACGCCGAGGCCGCCGTGCTGGCCCAGCGCGATGACCGTCTCAGGAGACATCGCCGAGTCCATCGGGGCGCCGATGAATGGAAGATCGAACTGATAGGCATCGATCTGCCAGGTCAGGGACACATCTTCGGGGTCCCTCGTTCGCCGAGCAGGGATGACGGCGATGTCATCTAGCGAATAGCCGCGACGACCGCGCTTGCCTTTGCCGATTTCGATTTCTGAAGTCACGCGAATAGCCTATCCCACCCCACTGTCGCCGGGGACTCAGCCCACTATGAGGAACGGGGAGTCTCCCCTGGTAGAAAGCGGAGCTTGAGCGTGAAGGGTGAAGCGGAACCTAAGCGTGCAGGTAGTTGGCCACGACCGCCTCGGCGGCGGTGACGAAGGCCCGCACATGCGGAAGATGGGCTTCGCGCTCACGCACATGCATGACCACCCGGCGGACGGGCAGCGGGTCGGTCAGTGGCACGGCGACCGACCCGGGCGGCAGCTGGAGCGTCGACAAGCGCGGCAGGACGGTGATGGCCAGGTTGGCCGCGACCAGGGCGAGCGCAGCGAAGTCGTCCTCGGAGGCGGCGAAGGTCCGCGGCTCGAAGCCAGCGGCGGCGCAGGCGAGTTCGACGACCTTGCTCGTTGGGCCGGCCCACAGGTCGTAGTCGACCCAACGCTGATCCTCGAGGTCTTTGAACGGGACGACGTCGAGATCGGCGAACTCGTGCCTCTCGGAGACGACGACCCGGTAGTCGTCGTCGAAGAGAACGGTGCGCGTCATCCCCGGCAGGTGGACGGCTTCGTCCTGGGGGACCTCGCTGCGGATCTCGATCGTGCAATGGCTGCGACGGACCTTGGCCGGTTCGTTGAGTTGAATGTCGAAGCGCAGATCGGGGTGGTCGAGAGCGATCGGTTCGATGATGCCTGGCAGCAGTCCGGCATTGAATGAGGTGAAGGCTGCGATGCGCATCCGCGGGCGATTCACGGTGCGGAAACTCTCGACGAGCGAGTCGAGTCGGCTCAGACCGGTGAAGACGTCGTTGGACTCCTCGGCCAGGCGCTTGCCCAGCTCGGTGATCTCAATGCCCCGCCCCGAGCGGCGATAGAGAGGCAGACCGACGGACTTCTGCAGCGTGGTGATGTGCTGGCTGACCGTGGCCGGGGTGTAGTTGAGGCTCCGCGCTGCGGCCACCACGGAGCCGGTGGCCACGACGGCTCGCCACACGCGCAGACGGTTGAGTTCCCACATGCAGTTCAGCGTACGCGATGAATGTTAGGCAGAACCGAATGGTTGTTAGCAAATGATTGCTTTTCTCGACCTGTCTGGGCAGGCAGAATTGGCTGTGGCCCCGTTGGGGTCGCTCTTGTGCAGCGTTGCACGCACCGCCCCACCCGTCCACATCGCATCGCTATGCACCAAGGAGCACCATGACCGGACCCGAGCTCATCACGATCGCCGGCGCAGCCGCCGTTCTTGCGGTCACGCCCGGCCCCGAGACCATTCTCACCGTGCGACTGGCCGCCCTGCGGCGCAAGGCCGGGCTGATCTATTCGTTCGGTTCGGCCACGGGCATGACGGTGTGGATGATCGCGGCACTGACCGGCGTCTCGGCCCTGCTCACCGCCTATCCCTCGGCGCTGATCGGGCTCAAGGTCGTCGGCGGGCTCTACCTGTGCTTCCTCGGTGTGCTGGCGGCCCGCCAGGCCAAGCGCATCAGGACCGAGCTGCGAGGGACTCCCCCGCTCGGCCAGGTCGGTGAGATCGCCGCTGCCACAGATGACCTCGTCTCCGACGATGTCCCGGCTGCAGCGAGCACCGGCGCGAAGGGATCCTGGGGACAGCTGCGCTCGGTCATCTCGTACCGTCGTGGCCTGATCTCGTCGTTGACCAACCCGAAGGCAGGACTGTTCTTCCTAGCCGTCATGCCGACCTTCATCCCAGCGTCGGCGGCGGGCGCGGACTTCGTCCTCCTCGTTGCAGTCGTCATCGCGATCGGCCTCGTCTACCAGATCATCCTGGCCCTGCTTGCCGGATACGCAGCAGCAGCCCTGCAGCGCAGAAGCACAGACTTCTGGATCGAAGCCGTCTCAGCGGGCATCCTCGTCATCATGGGCATCGTGGTCATCGCCATGCCCGTCTGAGCCCTCGTCATCGCCATGCCCGTTTGAGCTCTCGATTCCTGGCCGCAGCCTCAGGCTCAGAACTCAAACGGGGCGTTGTCGATCAGCCGAGTTGCACCGGCGATCGCAGAGACGAGCAGCAGCGCTGAACCGCGGAAGTCATTCGGGCACGGCTGCAGATTGCCCGCATCGACGAGGCTGAGATAGTCGACATCGATACCGCCGGCAGTCACGGCGGCATCGAGGACCACACGGGCAGCACGCTCAACGTCCCCGGGCCCAGCTCCTTGCGACGCCACCTCGACTGCCGCTTCAAGCGCGCGGGGAATCGCCAGTGCCGCACTCCGATCTTCGGCGTTGAGGAACGTATTGCGACTCGACATTGCGAGGCCATCAGGATCTCGAACCACCGGCAGTCCGACCAACTCCAGGTCAAAGTTGAGATCCTCGATCATGCGCCTGACCAGGCAGTACTGCTGAATATCTTTGAGCCCGAAGACCGCGATATCGGGTTTCACCAAGGTGAAGAGCTTCGCGACGACGGTGAGGACGCCGTCGAAATGTCCGGGCCTGGCCGCACCTTCGAAGACCTCACCCATGCGTCCCGACGACACGCGAACCTCCGGAGCCGAGGGATACATCTCCCCCACAGCCGGGGCGAAGACGAAATCCACTCCCGCCTCCTCACACAGTGCCTTGTCGGCGGTGAACGGGCGCGGATACTTCACGAAATCCTCGTCTGCTCCGAACTGCAGAGGATTGACGAAGATGCTCGTCACCACCAGATCGGCCGACTCCCGAGCCCGGTCCATCAGCGCCTGATGCCCCGAATGCAATGCACCCATCGTCGGCACCAGCGCGACCGTTCCGGACTGTCCTTTCCTCCAGGCGCGAAGGGCCTGGATTCCACCGATCTCCATCACTCGAAGTTCCTTTCCGGCTCGGGGAACTCTCCGCTTTTGACTTCAGCGACATAATTGCCGACGGCTTCAGACAGGATCGAATGCAAGTTGGCATACCGTTTGACGAAGCGCGGAGCCTTCCCGGGGCGCAGACCGGCCATGTCCTGCCACACGAGGACCTGTGCGTCGCACCCGGCGCCGGCCCCGATCCCCACGGTCGGGATCGCCACAGCGGCCGTCACCTGGGCGGCCAACTCCGCTGGGACCATCTCCATGACCACGGAGAATGCACCCGCCTCGGCGACGGCATGCGCATCGGCCAGCAGCGCTTCGGCGGCGTCCCCGCGACCCTGAACCTTGTACCCGCCGAGGTTATGCTCGGCTTGGGGCGTGAACCCGATGTGGGCCATGACAGGTATACCGGCGCTCGTGATCGCCCGGATGCGCGAGGCGACACCGACGCCGCCCTCGAGCTTGATCGCGTGGACCTCGGCCTCCTTCATGAACCGCACGGCTGTCGCGACCGCCTGCTCGTCGGAGATTTCGTAGCTGCCGAAGGGCAGGTCTGCGACGACGAGGGCGCGCGATGTCGCCTTCGACACCGCTCTGGCCAAGGGGATGAGCTCGTCGACTGTGACTGGAAGCGTCGTCTCGTGGCCGTAGACATTGTTCGCGGCGGAATCTCCTACGAGCAGCGCCTCGACGCCGGACTGCTCAAAGATCGCGGCCGTGTACTGGTCGTAGCTGGTGAGCATCGCCCACCGCCGGCCTTCAGCCTTGGCCTTGATCAGGTCGAGCGTGCGCACCCGTCGCGGCGGTTTCGCCGTTCCGGCAGAATCGGCGGCATCTGCTGCGACGCCTCTCGACGGGGCGGAGGCACCAACACCTCCCCCGTACGGCGACGGCTCTTCGGATGGGAGTGAGTTTTCGGGCATGGGCATTGTGGATCCTCTTCGGTCGGCTGTGTTCGGCACACTACCGGCGTCGGTCGGTTGCCCCATGCCGGAATGCGCAGTATCGAAATCGAGTCGACCCGGGTTGCGAGCCTGATTCCAGCCTATGGCATCGGCTCGGACATCACAGAGGCGGGCGTCGGAGTTGTACATTACGACCTCAGGTGATTAAGCTCAAATCTGCGTAAATATTTCGCTGCGCGCCACACTGCACCGCGAAGGACCCGCACCTACCGCGAAGGACGATGATGACCACAACAGCCTCGATCGAGCTCACCCTCAGGGACATCTCCGCGAAGGGTGCGAACGACGACATGTGTTCGACCGACCTCATCGATGCCCCGTGGGACGTCGACGTCAAACCCGGATACGGGCCCGGCGCTTCGATGGACGATCCGATTCCCGCTGCATCTCCACGCCAGGGTGAGATCCCCGCCGAGTACAGGGACGCCTCCGCTGAGGAACTCAATGACCGGATCATCCGCGCCAAGGACAAGCTCGGCGACAGGGTCGTCATCCTCGGCCACCACTATCAGCGGGTCGAGGTCATCGAGCACGCTGACTACATCGGCGACTCGTTCATGCTCGCCAAGGCCGCCCAGAACCACCCGGAGGCTGAGGCCATCGTCTTCTGCGGCGTGCACTTCATGGCTGAGACCGCGGACCTGCTCTCCACCTCTGACCAGTCGGTGATCCTGCCCAACCTCGCCGCCGGCTGCTCGATGGCAGACATGGCCGACATCGACCAGGTCGAGGACTGCTGGGAGCAGCTGACCGATCTGTTGGGCACCGAGCCCGATGCCGAGGGCAAGGTGCCCGTCATCCCGGTCACTTACATGAATTCCTCGGCCGCGATCAAGGGGTTCTGCGGACGCAACGGCGGCATCGTGTGCACCTCCTCCAACGCCGAGGTGGTCCTTGAGTGGGCGTTTGAGCGCGGGCAGCGCGTGCTGTTCTTCCCCGACCAGCACCTGGGCCGCAACACCGCGCTGACCATGGGCATCGACATCGAGGCGATGCCGCTGTGGAACCCGGCCCGGCCGCTGGGCAACAACTCCCCCGACACCGTGAAGGACTCGAAGGTCATCCTGTGGCAGGGATTCTGCTCCGTGCACAAACGCTTCACCCCCGCGCAGATCGCGCAGGCACGCGTCGATCACCCCGATGTGCGCGTCATCGTCCACCCCGAGTGCCCGCAGGAGACCGTGGCCGCGGCCGATGAGTCCGGGTCCACGGCCTACATCACGAAGGCCATCGCCGAGGCGGTCGAGCCGACCACGTTCGCCATCGGAACCGAGATCAACCTCGTCCAGCGCCTGGCGGCCGAACATCCCGAGCACACCATCTTCTGCCTCGATCCTGTCGTGTGCCCATGCTCGACGATGTATCGGATCCACCCCGGCTACATCGCCTGGGTCCTCGAGTCGCTGCTCGACGGGACCGTGATCAACCAGATCTCCGTCGACGCCGAGGTGGCCGATCCGGCTCGTGTCTCGCTGGAGCGAATGCTCGCTGCGAAGCCCCGGATCTGATCATGGCTCATATCGTCATCATCGGCTCCGGGATTGCGGGCCTCACCACTGCGCTGCGGTTGGCAGGCAGCCACGAGGTGACCGTCGTGACCAAGGACGGTCTGGGAGAGTCGAATACGGCCATGGCCCAAGGCGGGATCGCCGGCGTTCTCGCGGCCGATGACAGCGTCGATTCGCACATCGACGACACCCTGATCGCCGGCGCTGGGCTCAGTGATGAGGCCGCCGTCCGTGTGCTGTGCACAGAGGGCCCCGATCGGATTCTTGAGCTCGCCGCAGCCGGCGTCACCTTCGACACGGATACTTCCGGGCACTGGGCCAGAGGCATGGAGGGCGCACATTCTGTGGCGCGCATCGTCCATTCCGGCGGAGATGCCACCGGCCACGCGATCACCGATGCCCTGGTCAAGGCCACCCGCACCGAGGCGGCCGCTGGGACCATCGCTGTGCGTGAGCATTCGATGCTCGTCGACGTCGCAATCGGTGAGGGCAGAGCCACCGGCGTCAGCCTGCTCCACGACGGAAGACTCGAAATACTGGCCGCCGATGCTGTGGTGCTGGCCACCGGTGGTGCGGGACAGCTCTTCGCCCACACGACGAATCCACTGGCCGCAACAGGTGACGGTCTGGCCGCCGCGATCCGTGCTGGTGCTGACGTCGCTGATCTGGAGTTCTTTCAGTTCCACCCGACGGCACTTGCCGGGGCCGGTTTCCTCATCTCGGAAGCGGTCCGCGGCGCTGGTGCAATCTTGCTCGACGCGCACGGTCGCCGCTTCATGCCCGACGTCGACCGCCGAGCCGAACTCGCGCCCCGCGACGTCGTGGCACTGGCGATCCACCGGACAATGGCGGCGCAGGATGGGGAACCCTGTTACCTCGATGCGAGGGCCATCGCCGAGGTGACTGCTCACTTCCCGTCGATCACCCGCGGTCTCGCAGCCCACGGACTCGACCTCGCGACCGACCTCATTCCTGTCACTCCTGCGGCTCACTACTTCATGGGCGGTGTCGCCACTGATCTGGACGGCCGAACCTCGGTCGACGGACTCTTCGCCATCGGCGAGGTTGCCTTCACCGGCGTTCACGGCGCCAACCGTCTGGCTTCGAACTCTCTGCTTGAAGGTGCGGTGTTCGGAGCACGAGCCGCTGAGGCGATCGCGGCGGGCGCCCGTGGCTCCTCTGGCTGCACTGCATCCCCCGGGGCTGCTCGCTTCCCTGGCACCACTCCCTCCCTCGCTCAGATCGCTCGGAACGGTCAGATTGCTCGGAACGAAGTGCAGAATCTCGCGTGGGATCACCTCGGCGTCGAACGCAGCGAAACGGGACTGCGGACACTGCTCGACCGCCTCGGCGAGGTTGAGGCAAACGCTGATCGGTCCATCTCCGGCGCCGCGGATCGATTCGCGTCGGACATTGACAACGAGCAGCTGCGCGAGCAACTCGAGACCGCGAACCTCACCCTCATCGCGCGGCACATCGCCGCTCATGCGCTCGCGCGGAAGGAGAGTCGCGGAGCCCATACCCGCACCGACTTCCCCGCGACGGGCGCCGTGCCGGTTCTGCAGCCCGGATTCGTCGAATCCACGCCCACCACTTCCCTGCTTCAGGAGGCTGTTTCATGCTGACGACCGCAACGATCGAGTCCGCGCTTCGATTCGCACTCGACGAGGATGCTCCCTGGGGCGACATCACGGGTGACACTTTCATCCCGGCCACCGCCTCGGCGCAGGCGGTACTCAGTGCGCGTGAGGCCGGCATCTTTGCTGGTGGTGAGGTCTTCGCCAGGGCATTTTCGCTCGTCGATGCCAGTGTCGAAGTGGATGTCACCGCCGCCGACGGCGAGTCCTTCTCCCCCGGTGACACCCTGGCGACGGTGTCGGGCCCGGCCCGGGCAGTGCTGCGGGCAGAGCGGATCGCGCTCAACTTCTGCCAGCGAATGAGTGGCATCGCGACGCATACCCGGGCTTTCGTTGATGCTGCTGCCACGAACTCCGCCGGCATGAGTGTGCGCATTGCTGACACTCGCAAAACGACCCCGGGTCTGCGAGCTTTCGAGAAGCACGCGGTGCGCTGCGGCGGCGGACACAACCACCGGTTCGGCCTCTCCGACGCGGTCATGGTCAAGGACAACCATCTCGCAGTCCTCGCCGGTGAGAAGGCAGATGTCAGCGCCGCAATCCGGTCGGCTCGAGCGCAGCTGTCGCATACGACGACGATCGAGGTCGAGGTCGACCGACTCGAGCAGATCGGCCCGGTCCTCGACGGTGGTGCCGACATCATCATGCTCGACAACTTCTCGCTGGCCGATCTGCGTGCCGGAGTCGAACTCATCGCCGGTCGCGCGGTGGTCGAAGCCAGCGGCAACGTCACTCTCGACACGGTTGCCGATATTGCGGCCACCGGGGTCGACGTGATCTCGTCCGGGGCGTTGACTCACAGTGTCCGCGCGATCGATTTGGGGCTCGACCTGGTTCTGGACGCGGGCTGACATGACGCTCGATTCGCCCCTCGGCAACGGCAGCACTCCGCTCTACCTCGACACCGCCTCGGCGGCACCGGTCCGTCGAGAGGCTCTCGAAGCCGCGTGGCCATATCTGACCGCAGCGTTCGGCAACCCCTCGAGCCACCACGAGGTTGGGCGCACTTCGGCAGAAGCGCTCACGGATGCCCGGCGCCGGGTCGCGAAGGTCTTGGGCATGCGCAGCACGGACATCATCTTCACCAGCGGCGGCACCGAATCGGACAATCTTGCGATCATCGGGATGGGGCTCGGTGCCGATGCGGGCGTTCCCTCAGGTGGTGGCAATGCCGATGATGAGTCACCTCGGCGGCATATCGTCACCTCGGCCATCGAGCATGAAGCCGTGCTCGCCTCGGTGGATTTCTTGGTGCGTCGGCACGGGTTCGAAGTCACGGAGGTTGCGGTCGGGCCTGATGGCACCATCACGCCCGATGCCCTCCGCGCCGCGCTGCGTAAGGACACGGCGCTGGTCAGTCTGGGCTATGCGAACAACGAGGTCGGAACGGTCGGCGATGTCTCAGCTCTGGCCGAGGCCGCCCATCAGGCAGGTGCCCTGTTCCACACGGATGCCGTGCAGGCGGCGGGCTGGCTGCCGCTGAGCGGGCTCGGCGTCGACGCCATGAGCCTGGCCGGGCACAAGGTCGGTGCACCGAAGGGAATCGGCGTGGTCGCGATCCGCGCACGCATCCCGGTCGAGCCGATCATCCACGGTGGCGGCCAGGAGTCCGGGCGCCGGTCGGGGACGGAGAACGTCGCGTTGGCCGTTGCCTTCGCCACTGCCCTCGACCTCGCCGAGGCAGAGCGCATCGAGGCCGCCGATCGTGTCCAGGCCATCCGGGATGCCTTCATCGCCGAGGTGACCGGCTCGGTGCCGGGTGTCTTCCTCACCGGCAGCGCTGAGTCCAGGACCCCGAACCATGCGTCGTTCTGCTTTCCGGGCACCAGCGGAGAGGCGGTGCTGCTCGAACTCGAGCGTTTGGGCGTGACCGCTTCGAGCGGGTCAGCCTGTGCGGTCGGTTCTGACGAACCCTCGCATGTGCTCGTGGCAATGGGCATTGACGCCGAGGTCGCCAAGACAAGCGTCCGTTTCACGTTCCCGTCGAGCATCACTGCTGACCAGGGACGTCAGGCTGCCGAAGCGGTGGTTGCCGCGGCGAATCACTTGGCGCTCAGCTATATGTGAGTCTCCGCATGAGCAGTCCACTTCTCGCTAAGTGGCTCTATCTTTATGCCCATTTTGGGTCGAAAATAGAAGGGAGTATTCCACACGGGCGCGAGGGGGCCGTCATGGATTTGCTGATTCTCTTCGTTATCGGGGTGTCCTTCACCACGATCGTTTTCTTCATCGGACGATATGCCTGTCCGCGACGAGATCGCGTGCCTCTCATGGAAGTCGACCATATTCTCCTGTGGACCACGTTGCGTCGCGGTTGGCATGCCATGGGTTCGTTCGGACCGATCACGAATAAGACCGAAGGACCGCCGGGAACTCACCCAGCCTGATCGGCTGACATTGCTAGTCTGGCAGGGTGACTTCCTCATCAGCTCCGCGCCAGAATCCGCTCGAGGCCACCGCCGCGCTCGTCTTCGCGACGGTCTCGATTCTTGTGTTCATCGGTGCTTCCATATGGTTCTGGACTCAGGCTCCGGAGACCGTCGCCAGCCATTTCGACGCGTCCGGGCAACCCGATGACTGGTCGTCGAAGGCTGGAATGATGGCGGTATTGGTACCGCTCGGCATCGGATTTCCGCTGATCTTCTCGATCCGGTGGATCTGGGAGAAGCTGCCGACAGCGATCATCAATTTTCCGAACAAGGACTATTGGCTCGAACGCGGCGAGCACGCGTATCTCTATGACTGCCTCATGCAGTTCCTGCGCACCCTCGGCGGCTCGCTGGCCCTGCTCTTCACGACGATTCTTGTCATGATCCTGCGCGAAGGTCGCGGCGCATCGATGCCGACCGGCATGAGCTTCGTCCCCACCGTGTTTTTTCTCGTCATCGCCGGTTTGGCGACGTGGCGCACCTATCGGCAACTCAAGCCCTGAAACTGGGCCGACCCCGGATATCGCCTCAGTGGCTCAGCTCTTCGGCACGAACACTGTCGCATCCCAGTCCTGCAGCGCATGCGCCGAGGCCCAGAAGTGCAGCTCGTAGACACATGCCTGTTCGAAGGTCGCCCGCATCCTCGCGGCATCTTCGGCCGAAGCCTTGTCGAGCTCCTGCTCGAGGATCTGCACGGCCTGCCGAGTCGATTCGTCGAACTCCGGAGATTCGTAGGTCTGCACCCACGTCCGATACGGATGATTTTCGCTCATCTGGCCTGCCCGCTCGACGAGCACCTTGCCCATGTGCGCATACACCCAGAAGCACGGCAGGACTCCGGCGACTCCTTCGCCGTATGGTGCACTGGCAGCGGTGGCCACGAGGTAGGACACGTAGCCCAGGGTCGTGGGAGAGGCTTTGAACCGGGCGCCGCTGTTGACCAGCTCCTCCTGGCCTGCAGCCAGACGAGGATCGGCGAGCAGCTGATCGTGCATCTCTTCTTCGACCGTAATGGCCTCTGCCGCCGAGCTTGCCCAGAAACGCGACTCGTCCCGGTCGTTCGTCGATGCTGCCAGGAATGACATCGCCTTGGCGTAGCCGGTGAGATAGAGGCTGTCCTGAGTGATGTAGTTCGTGAATGCCTTCACATCGAGGCTGCCGTCGGCCAGTTGGCTGAGGAATGGCAGGCTCTCAATCTGATCAATGATCGGGCGAACGCGCTCCCACATCTGCGTGGTCTGCGATCCGGCAGAGAAGTCGGTCGTCATCTCATTCTCCTTATATATGTGTGTCAGTTGAGGTGTGTGTCAGTTGAGGTGTGTGTCAGTTGAGGTGTGTGTCAGTTTGAGGTGTGCGAGTGCGGTGAACCGACCACGCAGCCCACTCGTGTCAGCGACGGACGATGTCGACCTGGTGGTCGACGGGACCGTGGGCCCCGTCCGGGTCGAGGCTGACCTGCCAGTCGGCTGCTGAGCGCAGTGCACGGGCCAGGTAGTTCAGCGCACTGTCCACCGCATCAACCAGAAGTGACGTGCTCACCTCGGTGACTCCACGTTCGCGTTTGCGCACAGCAACCTCGGCGGTGATTGCGGCCGACAGGGTGCACCCGGTGCCATGGGTATTCGGCGTCGGCACCCGCGGGTGGGTGAACTCGGTGAGCTCGCCATCTGCGGTGACGAGGACATCGGCGACATCCCCGTCGAGCGCATGACCGCCCTTGAGCAGGACCGCTCGCGGACCGCGGGCGACGAGCTCCTTCGCCTGCTCGACCATCTGCTTCTGATTCTGCGCCGCGGGCACATCATCGCCGAGGAGCAGGGCCGCCTCGGGCAGGTTCGGGGTGATGAGGTCGGAGACCGGCAGCAGGTGGTCGCGGACGGCGTCGACGGCATCGACCTCGAGCAGGCGGTGTCCGGAGGTCGCGACCATGACCGGATCGACTGTGTAGAAGCCCAGCTGACCTTGGGCCGCTCGTTCAACGACGAGTTCCACGAGAGAGCGTGAGCCCAGCATCCCCGACTTCGTGGCGTCGACTGGCATATCGGTCAGCACACTGTCGAGCTGGTCGGAGACGAAGTCGTCGTCGATCGGATAGACGCGCGAGACTCCGTGTGTATTCTGAGCGACCAGCGCCGTGATGGCCGTAGTGCCCAACACCCCGCGCGCGGTGAAGGTCTTGAGGTCCGCGTGGATGCCCGCTCCCCCGCTGGGGTCGGTGCCCGCGATGGACAGCACGATCGGCGGCCGGGTGGTCTGCTCTGCCCCGGTCATGATGCGTCGCCCTCGGTCGTCGAGTCGTCGCCGTCAGCAGTGCCGTTGCTGTCAGTACTGACGTCCCCGTCAGCGCTGCCCTTGCCGTCAGCAGTACCGTTGCCGAATTCTGCGAGCAGTTCCTCGGCTGCAAGACGCGGGTCCTCGGCACGGCAGATCGCAGAGACCACGCAGATCCCAACCAGTCCCCGACCCCGAAGCTCGGCAGCACGATCGGTGCTGATCCCGCCGATGGCGACCGCGGGAAGTCCCGCTTCACTCACCAGCTCGCCGAGGCGGTCGGGCCCGATCCCGTCGGGTGCGTCGGTCTTCGTCGTGGTGTCGTAGACCGGCCCGATGCCGATGAGGTCGACGACGCCCGAAGCGCGGGCGGCGTCGAACTCTGCGCTGTTCGCCGCGGACAGTCCGATGAGTGGTTCCGGTCCGACCAACCCTCGCACTTTCTCGACCGAGGTGTCCGATTGCCCCACGTGAATGTGGACGGCCTCGTCTTCGGCGAGGAGTCGCTGGGCGACGGCAACGCGGTCGTTGAGGACGACGGGAACCCGACGGTTCGTGCCCGCCACGGCCCTGTCGACGGCCGCGATGACTTCGCGCGTCAGTGTGTAGAACGCCGTATCGTCGATGTCCTTGTCACGGACCTGGACGATTCCGACTCCCCCGGCCACGGCTGCGTGAACAGTCTCGGCGACACTGCGCCCAGCCGACTCACACTGGGCAGTGTCGGTGACGAGGTACAGGCGAGAGTCGATGCCGGACAGGCGCGGGTTTGCAGGGTGAGTATCAGCAGACTGAGTATCAGCAGACTGAGTATCAGCAGACTGAGTCTCGCTGCTCGACGACGAATTCTGACCTGCGGAGATGTCCGACTCGATCATGATGCGTCCTCCTCGAAGGCTGCGACCTCGACGCGAGCCTGTGCCAGCTGATCGCCGGTCATCGAGTAGAGCGCATCGAGGAAGTTGACCGAGTAGCTGCCCGGTCCCTGCGCCCCTGCGGCAGCAACTTCGCCGGCTACGGCGAAGTGGGCATGAGCGGCGACCACGGCATTGAACCTCGCCCAGGCGGTAGCCGATTCCGACTGACCGGGCCGCGACTGACTGGCCTCCGACGCACCAGCCCCCGTCGAGTCGTCGACTGCTCCACCGGCACTCGCCAGGTACGCGACAGTCACCGCACCGAGCGAGCAACCGGTGCCGATGACGAGCGGCATGAACGAGTGTCCTCCGTCGACTCGGGCAACATGGTCTGTCCCATCGATGTGAGCGATGATCGCGTCCCGCGGGCCGGACACAGCGACGACGGCACCGGTCGTTCGCGCAAGGGCTGCTGCCGCAGGAAGCACTGCGTCGACCTCGTCGGTGGAATCGACTCCGCGACCGCCCAGACCGACTCCCGCGAGAGCGGCGATCTCGGAGGCGTTTCCGCGAATCGCTGTGGGTGACGACGCGGCAGCGCGGTGGATCCGTGTGGTTCGGAAGTCGACGGCTCCGACGCTCACCGGGTCGAGGACCCAGGGCTTGGAGTCAGCGTTGGCTGCCTCGATGGCGGCGTCGGCGGCGAGGAACTGCTGGTTCGTAGCGGTGCCGAAATTGACCAGCAGACCGTTCGCGATGTGAGTGAATTGTGCGGCATCGGCGTCATGGTCGAGCATCGCCGGGGCGGCACCGATCGCCAGAAGCACATTGGCACTGAACTGCTGCACCACTGTGTTCGTGATGCATTGGATGAGTGGATTGTTCGCACGCAGTCGCGCATTGGCAGAACGCAGGTCGAAGTCAACCATGACGATCCCTTCGCTAGTATGGCCCAGATCAGGTTCGATGGGTGTTCTCTCAGCCTCACGCGATCAGCGTCAGGCACCCCATGTCAATGCCTTCGACTGTATCAGCCCAGGCCCAGCACCGCCGAGGCAGCAACCCTGTGACGGCACGCTGGAACTCAGGCCCCACCTCGGCGCCCTCCCCACCTCGGCGCCCTCCCCACCTCGGCGCCTCAGCGCCCGCCAACGCGTCGAGCGGACCACTTATCATCGAGAGCACCAGTTACAACTGGTACTTTCGACGTTAAGTGGTCCGCTCGATGAACTCGCCGGGCGAGATGCACTCACTGCACTCGATGAACTCGCTGGGCGAGATCGGCGAATCGGGGCTAGCCGCGTCCGACGTAGCGCTGTCCGCGGCGGCTCAAGGCGTCGATGACGACAGCCGTGAGCAGGACAAGCGCGGTGATGATCTGCTGCGCATCGGAGTTGAAGCCGATGAGGTAGAGACCGTTGTTGATCGCACCGACGACCAAGGCACCGAGCACGGCTGCCCAAGCGGTACCGCGCCCACCGAACAGCGACGTGCCGCCGATGACTGCTGCCGCGATGGCATTGAGCAGGTCCTGCGTGCTCACCAGCGTCGATCCCGCATTCGTCGTCACACCGGTCTTGATGAATCCGAACAGTGCGGCCAGCACACCGGCGGCCATGAACACGCTGATGCGCACCCAGGTCACGCGGATACCCGCACGCCTCGCCGCCTCGACCTTGCCGCCGACGGCGTAGATCGAACGACCGTACTTGGTCTTGCGCAGCACCAGATCGATGCCGATCGCGATGACGATCATGAGGAAGAACGGCATCGCCAGACCGAAGTCCTGGTTGACGAGGACGAGGAAGCCGAACACGATGGCTGCCAACAGCACGATGCGCACGGTGACCGAGGTCCAGCTGGGGCTGTCGAGGCCTTCCTTATGGCGACGCATCTTCGAGTAGACGATGCCGGCGCCGAAGCCGATGACGGCAACTGCTCCGAACACGTAGGCCCAGACGGCTGGGAAGTAGTAGCTGGAGAAGTCGAAGGCGAAGGTGTCGGCCATCGACAGGTTCTTCTGCACGCCCAGCGTTGTCAGGGTCAGCCCGGTGAATGCCAGCAGACCAGCCAAGGTGACTACGAAGGCCGGGATGCCGACCACGGCGAAGAACCACCCCTGGATCGCACCGACGACCAGGCCCAACAGCAGCATGATGACGAGCGCGATCAGCGGTGGCACCCCTTGCCTGACCACGAGAACGCCGAGGAGTGAGGCCGAAAGCCCGCCCAACTGCGCCAGGGAAAGATCAATCTCGCCGAGGAGCAGGATGAGGTTGATGCCCAGCGCGAGGATCGCGAGGAACGCGACCTGGGTGGACAGGTTGACGAGGTTGGCTGGTGAGATGAACTTGCTGTTCGCCGACTGGAAGACGACGATGATGACGATGAGCGCGAGGATGACAGGAAACGAGCCGAGCTGGCCCTCCTTGACTCGGCGCACGAACGTGGCGAAGAATCCCTCGCTGGAAATCCGTTCGTCGGTGATGAATGAGTTGCGGGTCATCGACGCTCACCCCTTCGCGTCGCTCGCTGAGTGACGACGTTGTCGCTGGCACCGGTGATCGCGGCGACCAGCACATCCGTGCGTTCGTCGCCGGGGAAGTCGCCGGCATCCTTGCCCAATCGGAGTACGTGGACTCGATCACAGACGGCTTGCACATCGGCCATATTGTGGCTGACCAGCAGCACGCCCAGTTCGCGTTCACGCAGACGCTCGATGAGGTTGAGCACCTCGGCCGTCTGGGCTACACCCAGTGCCGCGGTCGGCTCGTCGAGCATGACGACCGATGGTTCGCCGAGGAGGGACCTGGCGATCGCGACCGTCTGACGTTGGCCGCCGGACAGGGCTGCGATCGGGACCCTCACGCTCGGGATCTTCGCCGAGAGGCTGCGCAGCAGCTCCCAGGATTTGGCCTCCATCGTGACTTCGTCGAGGACGCCGCCGCGAGTCTTCTCATGTCCCAAGAAGAGGTTAGCCACCACGTCGAGGTTCTCGCACAGGGAGAGATCCTGGAAGACGGTGGCCACACCAGCCTTCTGAGCATCCTTGGGTGATGTGAACTTCTGCGGCCGGCCATCCATGAGGACCTGGCCCTCATCAGCGCCGTGGACGCCCGCGATGACCTTGACGAGCGTGGACTTTCCCGCACCGTTGTCACCGACGAGACCGACGACTTCACCGCGGCCGATCGTGAGATTGATGTCGGTCAGTGCCTGGACGGCGCCGAATCGTTTGTTGATTCCGCGCAGCTCAAGCACTGGCTCGACTCCGCCCGCCGGCGCCCGCTGGTCTGCGGGCGCCGGATCATTGGTTTGAGTGTTCATGTATTCCTACTCGCCGATGCTTACTTGACGCCGGCGTCGTCGCAGAGCTTCTTCACGTCACCGGTGCAGATGTCAGAGGCCTTGATCTGGTCACCGACGATGTCCTTGATGGTGTCCTTCGTGACGACCTTGGCTTCGACGAAGTCCGTCGGGGTGTCCTTGTAGGTCGTTGAGCCCTTGGGATCTTCGCCGCCGGCCAGAGCGACTGCGGCCTTGGCCGCGAATTCCGCCTGGGGCGGGATCGACTTGTAGATCGTGGCGTACTGATCACCTTTGAGGATGTTCTGCAGACCGTCGACCTCGGCGTCCTGGCCGGTGACCACGGGTTCGTCCTTGGCCTTCTTCGTAGCGGCGATGACACCGCCGGCAGTGCCGTCGTTGGCTGAGTAGATGGCGATGGGCTTCTTGTCCGAGCTCTGCAGCTGGCCTTCGACCCACTGGCGGGCGTCGTCCGGGTTCCAGTCGAGGGTGTCGTGGCTGGCGGCGATGTCGACGCCGGCCTTCTTCAGGGTCTCCTCGGCGCCGGCCTTGAAGTCAGCGGCGTTCGGGTCCTTCGGATCACCGTTGACCATCCACACCGGCCCCGATTTCGGGTCGACCTTCTTGGCCTTGAGTCCGTCGAGGACAGCCTGGCCCTGGAGGTTGCCGATCTTCTTGTTGTCGAAGGAAGTGTAGTAGTCAGCGCCGTCGAAGAAGCGGTCGTAGGCGATGACAGGGATCTTCTTCGCTTCGGCCTTCGACAGCGAGGAGGCAACAGCCGATGCGTCGACCGGGTCGAGCACGATGGCGTCGACGCCCTCGGTCACAGCGGCTTCGAACTGCTGCTGCTGCTGAGTCGCGTCCTGGTTGGCGTTGCGGTATTCGACTTTCGCGTCAGGATTGGCTTCTTTGACGTACTTCTCGAAGTTCGGCTTGTCGAGCGATTCGTAGCGGGTGGTCTTGGACTCCGGCAGCAGCAGAGCGATGGTGACGTCGCCGTCTCCACTCGAGGAACCGCTGTCGGCTTCCTCATTGCCCTGACCCTTCTGGCTTCCGCAGCCGCTGAGCGCGAGGGCGCCTATGGCAACTGAGGCACCGAGGAGGGCGAATCTCTTCCGGGACTGCTTGTTACGGGACTGCAGGTTGTGCGTCATTGTGAACCTTTCAATTTTTCTGACAACGTTGTCAGGCTGGTCAATATAATTCGCCCATCGGGGCCCGGTGTCAACTGTTTCGATGAAATGAGTTCGCCGGTGTCGTCTCTGAGGACAAGACGAACTGCCCTGATTTCGCCTGCCTGCAGTCTGTCAGTGGTCCGGACGCTCCTCGCCGCTTCCGCGGGGAATCACATGGACGGGAATTTCGATCGCACCCGCTCCCCCACGATCGCCGAGGTTGCCCTGTCCTTGCGAACGATCTCCGTCGTCGGCATCGGCGACGGTTTCAGGCCCATCCTCAAAATCCGGCGGACCCTGCAGACGGCGGACCGCCTCGGCGGCCATGAGGTCGATGTCGCGATCGATGACGGTCACATCGAGCAGCTCAGCGGCGGGGAAATCGTCGATCCCGACCAGCGCCGGCCACTGGTCGAGGCGGCGGCACGCGTCGATGGCTCCTTGAGTCAGAGTCGCGGACAAGGTGATCAGGGCGCTCGGGGCGCTGCGGGAGCCGAGCCACGCGGCGACGACGTTCTTCGCACTCGCTTGGTCGTGCGCCTCTTCCTGCATGTAGGCACGCCAGCCGATGTCGGAGCGCCCGACGAAGGCCGATTGGATTCCGGCGAGGCGGTCCGCGCTGATCTGGGTCGTCGAATGGTCGCCGATGACGCCGAGGCTGATATGTCCGTGGGCGAGCAGCTGCTCGGCGGCGAGTCGACCGGCACGCTCTTCGTCGCCGGTGATGACGATGACTCCATCGCCGGTGACTGCGGGGTCGAAGGAGACGATCACTGCAGATGAGGACTGTGCGGCTCGGGTGTAGAAGTGGGCGACGTCAGGGTGGGCCCGGATGACGCAGACTCCAGCCATGTCGGTGGCCAGACACTCGTCGAGGAAGATCTGCTCGCGGTTCGCATCGTCGTTGGTCACCGTCACGACCGGGTGCAGTCCGACCTGCCCGAGTGCGGCTTCCAAGCGGGTGAAGAGTCGGGCCTGGAACGGGTCGGCTCCGTCGCTCATGATCACGCCGATATAGGGCGATCGGCTTCCGGCGCGTAGGCGTCTGGCCGTTGAGTTGAGGCGAAAGCCCAGCTCAGCCGCGGCGTCTTCGACTTTCTCTGCAGTGGAAGCGGCCACGTGCTTTTCGCCGTTGAGGACTCGAGAAGCTGTTTTGATGCTGACGCCTGCGCGCGAAGCGACCGTGGCCAGAGTCGGCCGATCGTTCTGCTTCGCCATGACGACACCTTTGAGTCGGGAGTTCCTCGCACCGTTGCGCGGCCGGCGAATCCGCGACCGTAGGAATGATGATAGCCGTTGGCGCCTGAGAGGACCCAGTTGGAGGCGCGAGCGGATCAGCGTCCGGTCAGGGCAGCCTCTTCTTGCCGAAAATCAATCATTGCCTTCTGCTTCTCTGAAGATGACTCCACTCAGTCATCGAACCACGGAACTCCCCGCCAACGCGACACCTGCCCAAACTCACAGGCAACAGAGCGGTCCCAAAACTCAAGCATGATGTCCGCCGAGGTGGGGGCTGGGTCCC
>NZ_JALDSX010000120.1 GCF_022748595.1 Brevibacterium sp. ZH18
CTAGGGCATGTCTCCTTTATTGGCGGAGCCATGTCAGGATCGCGCTGATCACGACGGCCGCTCGATAGGTGATGGCGAGCTTGTCGTATCTCGTCGCTAACCCCCGCCATTGCTTGACGTAGGCAAACGAACGCTCCACCACGTTGCGGTTCCGGTAGACACCGGCGTCGAACGCCGGCGGCCGCCCACCTTTGCTACCGCGCTTCTTACGAGTCGCGATCTGGTCTTTCTTCTCCGGGATCACCGCCCGAATACCACGCGAACGCAGATAGTCGCGGTTGGCTCTGGACCCATACGCTCGATCCGCCAGAACAGCGTCCGGACACGTGCGAGGACGACCACCGCCGACCCGCGGTACTCGAATGTCAGCCAGCACCTGCGGCAGGATCACCCCGTCGTGGCGCTGTCCGCCGGTGACCACGACAGCC
>NZ_JALDSX010000121.1 GCF_022748595.1 Brevibacterium sp. ZH18
ATCGGACAGATCGCCAAGGACTTCGGGATCCATGAAGGCACCCTGAACAAATGGCTCCGCCAAGCAGAAATCGATGCCGGCAACAAACCCGGCAACACCAGCGACGAATCAGCAGAACTGCGAGAACTACGGCGACGGACTCGCCTGCTGGAGCAGGAGAACGAGGTCCTGCGCCGCGCGGTCGCCTATCTGTCACAGGCGAACCTGCCGTCAAAAGGCTCTACCCGCTCGTGAGAGAGCTCGCCGTCGACGGGATCCCCGTGGCGGTGTCGTGCCGGGTATTGAAGCTCTCCCGCCAGCCCTACTACCGGTGGCTGGCCGCGCCTGTCCCTGATACCGATCTCGTTGAGGCATATCGGGCCAATGCGCTCTTCGA
>NZ_JALDSX010000122.1 GCF_022748595.1 Brevibacterium sp. ZH18
AAACCCACCGGGTATTCCACTGATTCGGTGGGTCGTCGCAAACGTGTTTATGACACCCCGCGGACCCCGTTCGTGCGTCTGCTGGATTCCGGGATCCTCAACAGAAAGCAAGTCGCTGAGCTCAGGGCTTACAAGGCTGGTCTTGACCCGGTCCATATCGCGGCCGAGATCGATCGGATCCAGCAGAGGCTGATCAAGCTCGCTGCCGGGAAGACCGCGCGTATGGAACGTGAGATCGAGGCCAAGCAGGCATTGCCCGATTCCTCGGGTATTCGGGTCAGGCCGAGTCGGGTGGGGTGAGAGTTGTTCCCGGGGATAATTTGTGTGAGGCACGACCCTCATTAGCCGGGGGTATTGACATGAGGCACTCCG
>NZ_JALDSX010000123.1 GCF_022748595.1 Brevibacterium sp. ZH18
CACTATACGATTCTCAAACCACTACCAAACACCACCCCAACACACACACCAAACAGTGCAGCATCAGACCTGGGTCGGTCCATTGGCGAAACCACAACCCACACACAACCGTGCGTGGGGTTTGTGATTCCAGGACCCAATAACGTATTCGCTCTAGCCCACCGATCCCAACCAGACACACAGCAGATACCGTGGCCAAGCCAGAAGGATGAGCGAAGATAATGATGTTCCACCCTTGAGCACCCAACCAGCCACACGAGAGGTGACCACGAAGGGGTTCTTATGTGTGCTCCTTAGAAAGGAGGTGATCCAGCCGCACCTTCCGGTACGGCTACCTTGTTACGACTTAGTCCCAATCACCAGTCCCA
>NZ_JALDSX010000124.1 GCF_022748595.1 Brevibacterium sp. ZH18
CGAATACGTTATTGGGTCCTGGAATCACAAACCCCACGCACTTGTGTGTGGGTTCGTGGTTTCGCCAATGGACCGACCCAGGTCTGATGCTGCACCGTTTGGTGTGTGTGTTGGGGTGGTGTTTGGTAGTGGTTTGAGAATCGTATAGTGGACGCGAGCATCAATGACGCAACTTTTGTTGTGTTGTTTATGTAATGTGATTTTTCTTGTAATCATCTTAGAGTGTTTTTTTCGCACACACGCATACCGATCATGCAAATGGTGGTGTGAGTGTGTAAGAGCGCATGGTGGATGCCTTGGCATCAGGAGCCGATGAAGGACGTGGAAATCTGCGATAAGCCTCGGG
>NZ_JALDSX010000125.1 GCF_022748595.1 Brevibacterium sp. ZH18
GTGCAGCATCAGACCTGGGTCGGTCCATTGGCGAAACCACGAACCCACACACAAGTGCGTGGGGTTTGTGATTCCAGGACCCAATAACGTATTCGCTCTAGCCCACCGATCCCAACCCAACACACAGCAGATACCGCGGCCAAGCCAAAACGATGAGCGAAGATAATGATGTTCCACCCTTGAGCACCCACCAACACCACAAACGGGCATTGAGGCGGGGTTCTTATGTGTGCTCCTTAGAAAGGAGGTGATCCAGCCGCACCTTCCGGTACGGCTACCTTGTTACGACTTAGTCCCAATCACCAGTCCCA
>NZ_JALDSX010000126.1 GCF_022748595.1 Brevibacterium sp. ZH18
TGCGGAAAGCGTGACTCGAGAAACGTTGTCGGTTGGGGTTCGGCGACTTCCAGTAATCTCGCAACGACCTGCACGTGGTCAAACAATTTCGGTGATGCACTTGAATCTGACCAACGCTACTCCACGAAAAAGGCATGGTCGGCAGCGAGCAAATGCTCGGGCAGCAAGTTTGACGTTCGCGGAGTCGCCACCCATGAGTTCGGACATACCTTCGGCCTCGGCCACGTTGCGATGTCGACTAAACAGGTAATGAAGCCTCAATCGAATACATGTGAAACTTCGCAGCGCACCCTTGGCAAGGGTGA
>NZ_JALDSX010000012.1 GCF_022748595.1 Brevibacterium sp. ZH18
CCGAGGTCCGCCGTCTGCGCATCCGCATCATCGGGCTCAACCCCCGACACCTCGCCGAGGCGGGGGAGCGCACGCCGGATCGGTCCCGTCGGGACACCATCACCGAGGCGCTTGCCGAGTTCTCCGCGATCGGATCGGAGAGCCGTACGGTTCCCGACCTCGGTGACCAGAGTCTGGCCGATCAGGTCGTCGTGTTGCTCGAGGAAGGCAGGCTCAGCGCCGAAGAGCTGGGCGAAAGCGAACGCGACGAGCAGATGACGCAGCTCCTCGACGCCGCGGTTCGGCTGCGCCGCAATCTCGCCTGAAAGGCAATGTCGAGCTATGAATGATCAGCAATGACGGACCTGCCATGATCGACCGACGTCCGCTCCACTTCACCCTGGCCGGGATTGCCGCAACACTCATCTACTTCGGCACCGCCGAGTTCATCGCTGGTGCCTTCCAGTCCGCTGCAGCGCCGCTGCTCATCCTCGGACAGGCGATCATCCCGCTCACGCCGACCGCCCTGATCAAGGCCGCGATCGCCGTCTTCGGCACCCATGACAAGCTGGCGCTTGTCCTCACCATCGTTGTGGTCGGAGTGGCTATCGGAGCCGGCATCGGCCGGATCGGCGTCAACCGGCGGTCATTGGCTCTCGTCCTCTTCATCGGCCTCGGTCTCCTCCCCGTGGTGCTCGGTTTGAGCACCGGAGGATCACTGGCCGCGGCCGTGCCTGCTCTCGTCGGTCTGGCAGTGGGCATCGCCGCATATCTCGGACTTATCCGCCTCGGCGAGCGCTCAGAGCACTCCATGCGCGACGTCACACGCTCAGACAGAGGTCCAGCGACAGGAACTCCGGGCCAACCCGACCGACGTGCCTTCTTCGGCCTGGCCGCAGGTGTCTCCGCCGTCGGCATTGCCGCGATCGCAGCTGGTCAGTCGGCGGCGATCCTCGCACGGAATGCGGCAGGCACCCTGACGAAACTCGTGCTGCCACGTCCGGCCACCTCGGCGGCACCGGTTCCGGCGGGCGCCAGCTTCCAGCTTCCGGGCCTCGCCCCGATCATCACACCCAACGAGAACTTCTACCGGATCGACACCGCACTGATCCCACCAGCAGTCGATGCTTCATCGTGGTCGCTGCGCATCCACGGAATGGTCGAACAGGAGGTCGAGATCACGATGGACGAACTGCTTGGCCTGCCCTTGGAAGAGCACTACGTCAGCCTCGCGTGCGTGTCGAACGAAGTCGGCGGTGACCTGGTCGGGAACGCGAAATGGCTGGGCTACCCGGTGCGCGAGCTCCTCGCTCGAGCGCGACCGAAAGCGGGGGCCGACATGGTCCTGTCGGCCTCCGACGACGGGTTCAGTGCCTCGACCCCGCTCGAGGTGCTCACCGACGACCGCGCGGCACTGCTCGCGGTCGGCATGAACGGCGAACCGCTCCCGCGCGAGCACGGGTTCCCTGCTCGGCTGGTGGTGCCAGGCCTCTACGGCTTTGTCTCCGCAACGAAGTGGGTGACCGACATAGAAGTCACCCGGTTCGCGGACAAGGAGGCGTACTGGACGACGCGCGGATGGTCGACTCACGGGCCAGTGCTGGTGGCCTCCCGCGTCGATGTGCCCCAGGCTGGAATCCACGTCACCGCCGAGAATGGCGGCACGATCGTCACCGCGGGAATGGCATGGGCCCAGCACACCGGCATCGCGAAGGTGGAAGTACGTCTGGACAACGGCGACTGGCAGTCGGCGCAGCTGAGCGACGAGCTGACGAAGGACACCTGGCGGCAGTGGCGCTGCGAACTCACCGGCGTTCAAACCGGCTCTCACACGGTGACGGTGCGGGCGACCGATGCCGAGGGCAATGTCCAGATCTCCGAACGTCGACCTGCCATCCCGGGAAGCGCGACCGGACTGCACAGTCGGGATTTCACCGTCGACTGAGCCGACCTGCGCGGAAGCAGCAGAGTCTTCTCACACGCATGCGTCCCCGCGGGGACGCGTTTCTGAGAAGCTTGTGAAATATCTGACAGAACATTGTATGGTCACCGGTACGTCCTGTTCGACAGCACAATGAGGTGGTCTTCGTGTTCGGCTTACCGACGGCAACAGTCGTCATCATCTTCGGCATCCCGGCGATCTGGGTGATCTACACACTCGCCTTCGTCTACCTCTCTCGAGGGTGGAAGGCCGAGGATGTCGCTGAAGATCAGGACCTCGTCGCTCGAGCCTCGGTGACCGAGCAGGGCTCGGAAACTGAGAACGGGGGACTGGTATGAACCTCGAGACCTGGTTCCTCGTCATCTACTTCATCGCCATGGCCGGCATCGGTGTGTGGACGCTGAAGATCGGCAACAAGGACAGCGAAGGCTACCTGTTGGGCGGACGCAGCCTCGGGCCGGCCGTGACCGCACTGCGGCTGCAGAGCTCATCGATGTCGGGGTACATGTTCCTCGGTGCCGGGTCCCTGGCGTACACGAAGGGCTACTTCTCGCTCTGGTACGCGATGGGCGATATCGGCGGCGGTGTGCTCAACCTGTCCATCCTGGGCAGGCGGATGCGCAAGCTCTCACAGATCCTGGGTTCCCTGACCTCGATCGAATACCTCGAGCACCGTTACCCGTCGAAGTGGATCCGCGCGATCGCCGCCCCTGTCGCCGTGTTCTGCATCTTCTTCTACGTTATGAGCCAGTTCATCGCCGGCGGTCGCGGCCTGGAGATGGTCACCGGCGTTCCCTATGCATGGGCCCTGCTCATCGCCGTCGGCGTCATCGTCTTCTACACCTTCCTGGGCGGCTACCTGGCCGTGGCCTACACCGACTTCGTGCAGGCCATCATCATGCTCATCGGCATGGTGTGGATCCTCATCGGCACACTTCAGGCCGTGGGCGGTTGGACGGCCGGCAACAATGCCGTCGGTGAGATCAACCCGAACTTGCTCACAATGTGGGGCCCCGACGGCATCGACTCCGTCCAGTGGGGCGTCATCATCGGCGCGGTCCTCGTCTTCTCCATCGGCTACATGGGCTGGCCGCACGTCAACGTCAGCCATATGGCCATGAAGCGGCCCTCGGTCGCGCGCACAGCGAGCATGTACGCCACCGGCTTCAACCTCCTGTTCATCCCCGCGCCCTACATCGTGGGCATCATGGCGCTCATCATCCTGCCCAACCTCGATAACCCCGAGCTCGCGGTGTTCCAGGTCGCGGACACGGTGCTGCCGAACTTCGCCGTCGGCATCGTCATGGCCGGCATCATGGCAGCGATCATGTCCACCGCGGATGCCCTGCTGCTGCAGTCGGGCACGATCGCCAGCCAGGACCTGTTCCAGCGCTTCATCAAGAAGGACATGTCCGACAGCCAGTCCGTGTGGGTCTCACGCTTCACCGTCCTCATCCTCGCCATCATCGGCTACATTGTGGCGGTCAATGATCCTCCGGCCGTCGCCGAGGTGGTCATCTTCTCCACCACCGTGCTCGGTGCCGCATTCGTTCCCGTCTACGTGGCCGCCGCTTGGTGGAAGAAGGCCAACGTTCCCGGCGCAATCTCTTCGATGGTCTTGGGCACCGTGTCCTCGGTCGTCTGGCAGCTGACCGGGCTCGTCGATGTCACCGGAGTCGATCCTATGGGCGTGGGCATCGTCTGCTCGACTCTGGGACTCATCCTCGTGTCTCTGGCCAGCCAGAAGTCCCACCCGGTGCCGGCACACGTTGTCGCCGCGTTGAAGGAGACTGACAAGATCGGGGCCATCCCGGCCCACATGCTCACCGGTCAGAACGATGCCTTGGCAGCACAGGTGCCCAAGGATGCGTGAGCACCCGGAAAATGTGCCCGGTGGGGGAACAGGTCAGCCTGCTCCATCTGCTCGGGGCGATGCCGATGGTCCGGGCACTCGGGAACCCGCGCTGCGGCTGACCCCGAACATCACCGTCGCCGAGGCACTCGCTGTATTTCAGCGCAAGCTCCCCGGATCTCACGCCGAGGTCCGGGAAGTGCTCCACCCGTTCTGGTGGACGGTGCTTACTGCTCGCACCCGGGGCATCTTCAGCCGTTCCCGGAATGGTCCGCTGAGCAGCGGTGCTGTTGGTGTGGGCCCAGTGTCTGGTCAGCGAATGAATGTCCTCGTCAACGCGTACTCGGGCAAAGGGTTCATCGCAGACTTCGAGCCGCGAGGTACTGCCGTCGGTGCTGCCGAGTGGGACGCTGCACTCGAGCCATCGGACCAGGCAGGTCCGAGGCCGAGTCTGTTCGAGGTCTCGCGAACGGCCCGTTCGCTGGTGCGGACCAAGGTTGTGAAGACGGTGAAGCTGGGCATGGGAATCACCCTCGACGAGGTGGCGCCACCTCGGGGGATCCTCAAACCCAATTGGCTCGTCACCGGCGCCAACGAGAAGTTCTCAGCCACGATCCTCGTCGACGGTCTTGACTCCTCCCACTACATCGTCCGCGTCGAGAAGCTGATCCGGGACTGACTGAGAGCCAAATGCGGTGCGATCAGCTCTGGTAGGGGTTCGCATTCGGTGTTCGGCTCCGGGCGAATTCATAGGCATAGTTGAGGTACCACTCGAGTACCTTCGGGTCTTCGGCAGCGGTCCTGCTGACGGCTGAAGGATCAGCGCCTTGGAAGATCCTCTTGATGGGGATTTCCATGAGCTTTCCGGTGCGCGTCTTCGGGACTGCGGGGGCCTCGATGACTTCGTCGGGCACATATCGTGGTGAGAGTCGTGTTCGGATTGCCTGTATGATTGCCTCCCGCAGGCTATTGTCGACGTCGACTTCGTCATCGGGGACGACGAACAGCGGCATGAAATAGTCGCCCTGTTCGAGCTCGGCGCCAATGACCATCGACGCCTGGACACCCGGGACAGTATCGACTACATGACAGATGTCGGCGGATCCCATTCGAATTCCGCCCCGGTTGATCGTCGCATCAGAACGTCCATGGAGAACATAGCCACCGTCAGGAACCTTCGTCGCCCAATCCCCTTGCCGCCACATTCCAGGAATGTCGTCGAAATATGCGCTTCTGTATTTCTCACCTGTGGGGTCATTCCAGAGCTTCACTGGCATTGACGGAAGGGGCTGTGCAATGACGAGTTCGCCGACCTCACCCTCGACAGCCTCTCCGTCCTCGCGAACTGTGCGGGCATCGACGCCGAGGTAGGAACCTTGTAGCTCGCCAACATAGACGGGGTCCAAAGGATTCGAGCCCAGTATCCCGGAGGCAATGTCCGTGCCGCCGGAATCTGAGCCGAGCCGGATTTCAGAGTTGATCGAGCCATACACCCATTCCCACGCGGAAGCCGGGAGGGGAGACCCTGTGGAGAGAATCGAGCGCAGCTTGTCGAGCGAGTATAGTTCACGTGGTTGCACGCCAGAGCGTTCGATCCGAGAGAGTATCGCCGCTCCTGTGCCGAACATGCTCACATCTTCATCGCTGCAGATCAGTAGATGTCTGTCGACTCGCGGATAGGTTGGCGACCCGTCATAGGTGACGATAGTGGCGCCCCGCATCATTGAGTCGACCAGCATGTTCCACACCACCCAAGTAGTTGATACGGCAAAATGCACTCGATCACCTGGACAGATGTCGTATTGCAACCCGTTGCTCTTCAACGTTTCGAGAACGATACCGCCGTGCGAGTGCACAATGCCCTTCGGCTTTCCTGTCGTCCCTGATGAGTACAACACCCACAGCGGGTGGGAGAATTCAACTGTCGCAAATTCCAATTCCTGCGGTTGTGCCAGAATCTCGCGCAAACGGACACTTCGAACAGGAGTCGCTTGGCCTTCGCGAGATGTGTCCCCGTTCGCGCGCTCGGGCGTCAACGAATCGCTCCATCCGGTGAGAGTGTCGCTGCTGTCTGTTTCAATGAGGATGTGATTCCTGACTGAAGGTAGAGCCCCTAGTATCTTGGGCAACAGTGGCAACTGTTCATGGACCTGGCCTGCAAACTCGTTCACGTTGACGGTGATGAGTACTTTCGGTTGGAGCTGGGTGAAACGGTCGGCGATCCCATCAACACCGAAATCGGTATTCACAAGCGACCACACAGCCCCGATGCTTGCGACAGAAAGCAGAGCAGTCACTGCATCTGGAATGCTCGGCAGCACTGCACAGACAGTGTCGCCGGGTTCAACGCCGAGAGACCTGAGATGCGCGGCCAACGAGCCGACATCCTGGCGCAACTCTCGCCAGGTCTTCGACGTTCGCGGGGCGGATTCGTGGATGCCCACGATGGCCTCGGCATCAGGAGTGACCTCAGCTTGCTTGAGCAGGTTCTCGGCGTAGTTCACATTGGTACCTGCGAACCAGCGGGTGTTGACCATATCGTTCCCGGAACGTATAGGACCCAAACTGCGATCGCCGATAACGGAGAAATATTCCCAGATCGACTCCCAGAACGAGTCAATATCTGCGATGCTCCAAGCGTGCAGGTCGTCGTAGGAATCGGTAGATATGCCTCGAGTCTGCTCCAGCCATGTCTGATATCTGCGTATTTCGGATCCTGCGACACGCTCGACGCTGGGTCTCCAAAGTTCAACTCTTTTCATGTTGTTTTCCCGTCAGCCAATTGTTTAATCACCAGCCGAGTACTGGTACAAGTAAAAAGATCGCACCGCAGATCAGCATCAGCACAACCATCGCCGTCATGCAGTAACCCCATATGTCCTTGAGCCCGAGTCCCGACAGTCCGAGCGCAGGAAGGACGAAGAACGGTTGGAGGAGGTTAGTGGTCATGTCGCCGACTGAGATGGCATTGACGATTGTCGCCGGGGCGACCTTCATTGCGCCGAGGGCTTCGATCATGACCGGTCCTTGCACCTGCCACTGTCCGCCGGCAGAAGGGACGAAGACGTTGACGATCATTGCGGAGACATAGGTGAAGAAGGGGAAAGTCGCCTCGGTGGCAATCGAACCGAACAATTGGCCGATCAGCACGATGAGACCTGAACCTGTCATCATTCCGATGATTCCTGCGTAGAACGGGAATTGCAAAACGATGCCAGAGGCTGCAGGAATGCCTGCTGTGATGGATTGCGCATATTTCACTGGACTGCCGTGAAGAGCCATTCCGACGATCAGGAAGATGAAATTGATGATGTTCAGTTCGAGGTTGAACCCCTGCGCAATAAAATACGTCGTAATCGCGATGAGCCCGAATATGACAATGGTGATGTTAATGAGTCGGCTGTTGTTGATTCGATCGGAGACGGTCGCTTGAGCAGGTTCTGGATCGTCGTCTACAGCCACTGTTGTAGCGGAGACGCTGTTCTGCCTTCCGCTGGAAGTAGCTGAACGTGTTGCGAGAGTAGGATTCGAGACTCCCTGAGATGTGCCAGCCGAAGAGGGCGCTGAATATGACACGACTTCGGCATCTTTCGGCGCCATGAATATGAAAGCGACGAGGACCCCAAAGAAACCGAGTACGGCGGCACTTATCATTGTCGGACTGAACAATGTCTCTGTGACTGGGACGAGTCCGATCTTGTCCTCCAACGAATGACCGGGAGTGTTGACGAGGAGGGGAGCAGTCAGCGCCAGGGAGACCGGTTGAGTGGCGATTACCGCGGCATAGGATGCGGCGACTAGGAGACGGAAGTCGGCTACGCGAACCCGGCGCGCGATTTCGATGGCGATCAATGTGCCGCCGACAAAGCCAAGACCCCAGCTTATGAAGCCGAGAACGCCCGAGACAACCATCGTCATGATCAGCGCAGCGATCTGGGTCTTCGGAATCGAGGCGAAATGTGAGAGCAACCGATTCACGATCGGCGCTTTGGCCAGGGCATAACCAGTGACGAGGACAACAAGCATCTGCATGGCGAATTCGAGGAACGTCCAGAACCCGTTGTACCAATGTTCCGACATCTCAGGAAGCGACTGTCCTCCCAAAGTCATGCCAAGGACAAGAGTGATCAGAGTGAGAATCAGGGCGAACAGATAGGCATTCGGAAGGAACCGTTCCACTGCGAGGTTGAGGGCTCGCGAAATTGTTCTCATAGATTGCTCCTTTGCAATTGATCGCAGGTGTCGGGACGAGCGTTTTGAACCGTCGCGGTCCAATGCTCCGTCTCCCATTTTGGTTGTTTACTGGACACCTGTGTATGGGTGCAATTGCGAATTTTGCGCCCCTGGATTGTACTCAATTACAAACGAGACTGTGCCTCGAACATCCACTCGAGAGCGATGATGGTTTCCGTATTGGAAATCGTTGTGCCGGTGAGTTCTTCGAAACGGGAGATCCTGTACCGCAGCGTGTTCGGATGGCAGTGTAAAAACTGTGCTGCCTGTCGATATGAACGGTTGTGCCGCAAAAAGTGGTGCACGCTGTGCAGCAGGACTCCCTCGCCTACTTTGGAAAGATGAAGTGGGGCGAGGAAGCGGCTCTGTAGGTGGTCTATGAGGGGAGTCTGAGCAACTACGGCGATTCTCCAACTGGATTCTTCAAGCGTGTGATTGCCTTCCGTGCGGGCGCCTGAAGTAGCGGCGACCTGTTCGGCAGTGTCAAATGATGAGGCAAGCGTATCTAGGCGGCTGCGGTGCCCATACGACACCGACACTTCGGGCATTGGCGTAAACTCGTGCACGGTAATACCGATGATCTGGTCCGTGTGAATGACGCTAATTCCTCGACCGCCGATGAGCTGTGATTCGATGAGTGCCATCAGGCTGTAGATATCGATATCGGAATTTGGCGAGGGCCGTGCCGTGAACGCCCGAAAATGCAGTTCGGTATTGAGTCGGAACCGAGCTAGGGCCTTGCTCACCAGTGGCTCTTCAAAACTGCCCGTTTTCAACCGTTCAATGACATCCATCTTCAGCTCATGTGTGTGGGTGTCAAGCTGAATCCGGTGCTGGCGGTATTCAGCTGCCAGTGCAGCTGTGTACGCGTCTATAACATTGCGAATCGTGCGGTAGGTCTCGAGGATCTTCTCCGTCGGGACGCCGTGATCCCCAAAAAGTGCAGTCAGTTCGTCCGCGATCAGACCGATGCTGAACGTGTAAGACCGAATGAGATCGTCGATGGGCACGCCAGCTTCAAAACGCCGTCGGGCGATTCGTGCCCACGTATATAGGCGGTTTGACTGCGGAGCGGCGGGGTCGGTCACTGCGAGCGAGCACATTTCGATATTCTGTCGGAATGAGGATTCCAAAGCCTCGTCTCTGACATCTGCATAACTCGGAAAATCTGAGCGAACACGAGCAAGGACCTGCGCGAGCAGTTCGGTCTCCCGTTCTCCTAGTTCAGCAAGTGCAGTGAGGGCGCCTGGTTCAATCATGTTCCTGATTCTGGCACGCCTTCTGTGAACGAGTTGGGTCTCTTCAGCCCCAGTTCTTTGCGTCAGAGATGCAGAACGGGTGGCCGGCGGGATCGATGAGCACCACCCAGGTCTCACCCGGCTGCGGATCGGCGCGAGTTGCTCCGAGCTCGACGCAACGGTCGGCCGCAGCCTCGACGTCGTCGGCTGCGAGGTCCAGATGGAACTGTTTGTGCCCATCATCAGGCCAGCTCGGCCGTTTGAAGTCGGGGATCGTCCCGATGCCCAGTGCGTGGCTGGGGCCGGTGAGCATCGCATAGTTCTCATCCGAATACGCCACCGGCCAGCCCAGCACCGCTGAATAGAAATCGCCGAGCGCCGCGGCGTCCGGCGCGTCGAGCGTGACCATAGCGAGCTTCGCAACAGGAACTGTGCCCGCAGTGGCTGTGGAATCGGCTTCATTCATCTCTGTGTCAGTCATGTCTGCCATTCTTGTTCCATGGACGATGTCGTCGCTAGGAAAAATCCGCCACGTAACGGCACTGCGACGCCCAATCATGGGAAACAGGCTGGAGTGGTTCCCGAATCGCCTCCGGAGCATTTCTTCGGGATCGTGCTCAGACCGGCTCAGATGCTCGAGCACGCTCACTATTCGGCCGTCACTGATGTCGCTGAATCACTGCGCCCGTGGGTGAAGCGCTATTGGTCGGTGAATTGGGATCAGTCGGCCGGCGAGCGCTATCAGACGGCGACGGTCTCGGAGCCGACGATCAATCTCACTGTCGAATACGGTGACATTCACCGAGCGAATACAAGCGGCGCGGGAATCTGGCTGACCGGCCCGGTGACGGGGCATCGATTCGACGTCGGACTTTTCGGCCGCGGCGGCGTCATCGGAGTCAACTTCCACCTCGGCGGCACTGTGGCCTTCGCGAACGAATCTCCCGCGACGATTCGGGACACGACGGTGCCCGCTCGGACCTGGTTCCCGGGCGTAGACGACGACCTGTCTGTCGGGGATGACCTGAATGCTGGTGGTGGTCTGAGCGCCGATGACAACCTGGCAGCTGCTGTGGGGTCTTTAGAGAAATGGCTGCTGTGCTTTCGCCCGCAGATGACCAAGGGCTATGCCAAGTTCCGCCAGGTCCTCGGTCTGCTCGATGACCCGAGGATCATCAGCCTCGGCGATCTGTCAATGCGCAGCGGTACAAGCGAGCGGTCGCTGCAGAGACTGTTCCAGGCCCACTGTGGCGTCGGCGTCAAACAGATCCTGGTCCGGGCACGGATCAGGGACGCCATCGCCGCACTTGACCGGGGATGGGACGGAGGATTCAGTGACCTGGCTGCAGAGCTCGGATGGTTCGATCAATCGCACTTCACCGCTGACTTCCGCCGCGTCACCGGATACACTCCGAGCGAATACCTCAGCGCACGCGGGTGAAGCGCCCCGACCTATCCGGGAATGATCCCCTTGCCGTCGACCTTCGGGATGGCTGCGAGGAGCTTCTTCGTATAGGGATGTTGCGGGTCATTCCAGATCTGTTCTGTCGAACCCACTTCGACAATGTTACCTGCCTCCATGACAGCCACCCGGTCAGCGATCTCGCGGACCACCGAGAGGTCGTGGCTGATGAAGATCATCGACGCACCGGAGTCGATGGCCAGGTCCCTCATCATCCGCGCGATCCTCGCCTGGAGGAACGCATCCAGTGAGGCGATCGGCTCATCACCGACGAGCACCTTGGGCCCGGCCGCCAATGCCCGCGCGATCGCGATGCGCTGGCGTTGTCCGCCGGAGAACGAATGCGAGAACCTGTCCGCAGCATCGACGGGCAGATCGACCGCTTCGAGGAGAGATTCCACCGTCCAGGTGTGTTCGGGGTCGAGCGCGAGTGCGTCGGTGAGCTGATCCCTGATGCGTCTGCGGGGATTCAATGATGCGTAGGGATTCTGGAAGACCATCTGGACTCCCAGCAGGTTCTTGGGCCGGCGGCCAAGGCCGAGGGGTTTCACCGGGTGGGATTCGAAGGTGATAGTGCCGCCTGCCGTCTTCTCGAGTCCGCAGATGAGTTTGGCCAGCGTGGACTTCCCGCAACCGGATTCGCCGACGAGGCCCAGTACTTCCGAGTGCCCCAGCTGGAGGGAGACGTTACTGACGGCGCGGAATCGGCCGCCGCCATTGAGCTTGTATTCGCAGGAGACATTGTCGAGTTCGAGCAGCGGTGCCGCGGACTCACGAGGGATGTCTTCGGTCGTTGTTGTGGTTGTCATCAGCGTGAGACCTCCGCTCCGGGCAGTGATTCGATGAGTGACCTGGTGTACTCATGCTTCGGTGCGGTGATCACAGGTTCACGATCGCCGGTCTCGACGACCACACCGTTCTGCATCACGACGATGGTGTCGGCCACCGAGGACAGCACACCGAAGTCGTGAGTCACGAGCAAAACGGCAAGTTTGAGGTCATCACAGAGTTCGCGCAGCAGTCGCAGGATTCCCGCCTGCACGGTGACATCGAGGGCGGTGGTCGGTTCATCAGCGATGAGCACCTTCGGGTCGCAGATGATCGCCGAGGCGAAGGCGATGCGCTGCAGCTGACCGCCGGAGAACTGATGCGGGTACTTCCCGATCGCTTCCTCAGGGTGGGGCACGCGCGTGCGCTCGAGGATGTTGACGGCGCGTTCGAGAGCTTCCTTCTTCGAGACCTTCTTGTGGTGGCGGAGGTGATCGGTGATCTGGTCACCGACGGTGAGCATGGGATGAAACGCCGAGGCGGGATCCTGGAACACCATCGACAGCTGCACCCCACGCAGTCGGTTGTGGACCTTGGCGGGCATTCCCACCAACTCGGTGCCGTCGAAGTCGATGCTGCCGCTCAACTGGGCACCGGCGGGGGAGAGGCCCATGATCGCCAGCCCGGTCTGGGTCTTGCCGGACCCGGAGGCACCGGCGACACCGGTGATCTTGCCCGCCTCCAGATCGAATGAGACATTGCGCAGAATGTGCTTCTCGTCCTTGCCCGTCGTCACCGACAGGCTGAGGTCTCTTATGCTGATCATGCTCATGAGGTGGTCTCTCCCACTTCCTGTGCGGTGTGCGGGTCAAGGGAGTCGCGCAGACTGTCGCCGATGAAATTGAAGGCCATGACGATCGTGAGGATGCACAGGCCGGGGAAGAACGCGATCCACCACGAAGCGAACTGTGAGACGCCTTCGCTGATCATCGCGCCCCAGTCGGGTGTCGGTGGGACGACGCCCAGCGACAGGAACGAGAGTCCGGCCATGGTCAGGATCGCCGAACCCACATCGAGGGTGGCGAGGACAACGACGGGAGAGAGCACGTTTGGTGAGATCTCGCGCAGGAGTGACTTTCCGGCGCTGAATCCCAGCAGCCTTCCCGCGACGACATATTCGCTGTTGCGTGCCGTCATCACCAGAGATCTGGTGACGCGTGCGTAGGAGGGCCAGGAGACGAGGAGGATTGCGATGATGGCGTTCTTCAGACCTGGGCCCAGTGCTGCAGCGATGACCATGGCGAGGATGATGGTCGGAAAAGCGAAGACGAGGTCGGCGATGCGCATGATGACCTCGTCCACGGCTCGCCCGAAATAGCCGGCGATTGCGCCGAGGACCGATCCGAGCACTGACGAGCAGATGACGACGAAGATCGCTGCAGGCAGTGTGGTGCGCGCGGAGACAACGAGTCGGGAGAGCACGTCGCGGCCCAGGGTGTCGGTGCCCAGCAGGTTCTCACCTCCGGGTGGGGCCAGCCGGGTGAAGTCCTGGGCGAGCGGATTGAACGGGGCGATGAGCGGCGCGAAAATCGCGACGATCAGCCAGATGGCGAGGATGACGGCTCCGACGAATCCCAACGGGGTGCGCAGAGCCTTGGGAAATCGGACTCTCCACCGTTTGACACCGAGGTCGACAGGATTGCCCTCAAGCACCTCGGCGTCGGTGTCGGGGGAGTTCGTCGGTGGCTGTTTGGGTGAACTGATGCTCATCGCACCCTCACTCTCGGATCCACGAAGCCGTAGATCAGGTCGACGATGAAATTGACGAGGATGTACACGATTCCGATGACGAGACCCACGCCCATGATGACCGGAAGGTCAAGGGTCGTCGCGCCACGGAAGGCGTACTGGCCCAGACCATTCCAGGCGAAGACGGTCTCAGTCAGGACCGCGCCGGAGAGGAGTGAGCCGAAAGCCAGGCCGACCACCGTGATGATGGGGACGAGAGCGCCGCGGAAGATGTATTTGAAGATGACGGTGCGAGCAGGAAGGCCCTTCGCCTTGGCCGCCGTGACGTAGTCGAGTCTGATGATGTCGAGGACACTTGAGCGGCTGAACCGTGTGAGCAGGCCGATCGTGAACAGTGCCAGGACGCATGAGGGCAGGATCAGGTGGCCGAAGGCGTTGACGAACGTCGACATCTGGCCGGCCAAGAGGGAATCGAGAGTGTACAGACCGGTGACCCTGGGCGGTGGCTGGAGCCACGGATCAAGGCGCCCGGCACCGGGAACCACACGGAGTTTGAAGAAGAAGACGTAGTAGCCGACGGCCGCGATCCAGAACGTCGGTGCGGAGATGCCGATGAGGCTCAGCGTGCGGATGGCGTGATCGAGGAACCGGTTCTGGTTGAGCGCGCTGGCCAGACCCAGCATCAGGCCGATGATGACCGAGATGAGGATGGCCCCGATGCCCAGTTCGATCGACGCAGGGAAGACCTGTCCGATCGATTGGAGGACTGGTGTCCGGGTCTGGTTCGAGACACCCATATCACCCTGCAGCAGATTGCTCAGATAGGTGAAGTACTGCACGATCAGGGGTTGGTCGAGCCCGAGACGCTCGCGGGTCGCCGCTACGATCGCGGGATCCGCGGCCGCCCGGTCGCCGAGGATGGCGGCGACCGGGTCGGTGGGGACCAGGTTCGTGAGCAGGAACGTCACGATGGTCACGCCCCAGATGAGGAGCAGACTGATCCCTATCCGGATGAGGATGTAGCGCAGCAGCGGAGGCAGCAGGGGCGGTTTTATCCGCTGTGCCTCGTCGGTGCTCGGTGGGGAAGTGGTGGAGCTATCGGTGGTGCCGACCGTCATTCTCACTCAGCTTTCGCGAAGTCGAATGAGACGTCAGCGTTGGAGACGTACTTGGTGATGCTCGACCCCACAGCCACGGTATTGACAGGCTGGACCAGGGGGATCCAGACACCGGTGTCTGCAGTCGCCTTGTACAGCTTGGCGTAGGCAGCGTCACGAGCCTCACCCTCAGTCTTCTCGGCAGCCTCAGCAAGCTTGGTCAGCTCAGGGTCTCCATCTTTGCCCCAATTGACGCGTTCGGCGACGCTGCCGCCGGGGATGAAGACGTTGTAGTTGGTGGGATCCGGGAAGTCAGCACCCCAGGTGCCGATGCCCATGGGCTGCTTGGCCGAGCGGAAACCATCAAGCTGTGTCGAACTCGGTGCCGGTTTGAGCGCGAGGTTGATGCCCGCCTCTTTCAGCTGAGCCTGCAGGGTTTCAGCCAGCTGCGCCAGATCGACACCGTTGACGGACTGATCACTCGAATAGTGGAAGGGGATCTCTTCACCCTTGTAACCGGCCTTCTTGAGCAACTTCTTTGTCTTCTCAAGGTCACGTTCGGGTGCCTGGTCCTTGGGGACGGCTCCGACGAACTCATTGGGGACCAGGCTGGCCATACGCTGCGAGCCTTCACCGGCGAGCTCGGTGAGCTTGTCGTAGTCGATAGCGGACGTGACGGCCTTGCGGAAATCGGGGTTGGCCGCAGGTCCGCCGATCTTCTTGTCGGTGTTGTTGAAGATGTAGAGGCTCTTCGTCGACGGCAGGCTGGAGATCTTACCCATGGAGTCATCGATCTGTTTCGCCTGGTCGGAGTTGAGGTCGAAGGCGACCTGCGCCTGGCCGGACTGGATGTCGGTCAGCTGGGTCTCTGCGGAGACGTTGCGGAGGACGACTCGCTTGTACTTGGGAGCGGGACCGTTGTAGTTCTCGTTCGCGGTCAGCACGACCTGACTGTCGGCATTGTAGGTGTCGACCTTGTACGGCCCCGAGCCCTGCGAGTTCTCATTGAGGAAGGCTTCGGCTCCGTCCTTCTCATCGGTGTTGCCCTTGTTCTCCTTGACGACCTTCGAATTGACGATGCCGATCGAGGAGTTGGGCAAAATGTAGGGCAGAGCAGGATTGGGCTTCTTGCTGATGAGTTCGAGGGATTCGTCGTCGACCTTCTTCACGGTCACGCCGTCAAGGAAGAACGAGGGATTGCCCTTGAGGCCTTGGAGCCGTTTGAAGGAGAAGACGATGTCGTCAACGGTGACGGGATCTCCGTTGGAGAACTTTGCGTCCTTCTCTTTGAGCGTCAGCGTCATCTTCTTGTCGCCATCGGACATTGTGAAGGAGCACAGACCATCGCTTGGTTTGGTCTGGTCGCCGTCCTTGAATTCCAAAGCGGTCTGATAGATCGCGTTGTCGATGGTCGAGCCGGTGAATTCGAACTGCCGGTGGGGATCGATCGTCTTGAGGTTGAAGGCGGTCTCGGCGACGAGCGTGTCGCTGGCGTCACCCCCTCCCTTGTCTCCTCCGCTGCAAGCAGCCAGACCGAAGGTGAGAGCGAGAGCTGAACCGATTGCGAGCACTCGGTGGGGGAGACGAGCCTTCATGTGGGATTCCTTACGTTAGGTGTTGTAGCTCACACTAAATCCCAATCAGCCTCCGTTCAATCAGCCATGCCACAACGCTGAGTGTTTTCTGCTGTGGCATTCCACCAATGTCTCACCAGGTGGGAGGCCTGACCTGGGCGGGAAGCTGCTGGCCAAACGTGTACAGGCGCGGCGCCTCTGCACTATCTCTGCATGTTTGGCCTGCGGTTGCAGAATGCAGTCGCCTCAGCTGTGCCATTCCTTCGAGCTGCTGATTTTGCGGAAGGAACGGACCAGAGCCAGTACCGCCGGTGACGGAACGCGTTCAGGCAGCTGTGACAGCACGATCCGACGAGGCGCTGGGTTCCCTCTGATCGAAACCACTTTGACGTCGGAGCCGTGTGAGCGCACGGCCAGGCTGGGAGCGATGGCGACACCGAGGCCGGCCGAGACCATTCCGAGCAGCTCCTGATAGTCGTTGGCCTCGAAGACGATGCGCGGGTCGAATCCGGCTTCGCGGCAAATGCGGCCGAGCACCGAGGCGACAGGGTGGGAAGAGCGGGTGATCCACGGGTCCTCTGCGACCTCTTCGAGAGTGATGACTCTGCGTCTGGCCAGAGGATGCGAGGAGGGGATGAGCAGTTTCGTGGGCTCTTTGAGCAGGGTCGTCCGGACGGGGATCTCCTGGTCGATCGGCGCCCACGGGTAGTCCCACAGGGTTGCCAGGTCCACTTCACGTCGTTCAAGTGCCTCTTGGATCCGGCCGAGCCGGTAGCTCTTGACCGTCACGTCCACCTCGGGGTGGAGGTCGTGGAAGTGCTGGAGCACCTTCGGCATCACCGAGGCTGCGAACGTCGGGAATGTCGCAATTCGAACCTCGCCGCGTTCGAGCTGCGCGAATGCCGACATGTCATTGCGCGCGGCGGTAAGGGCATTGTCGATCGTCGTCGCGTACGTGGAGAGCTTGACTCCTGCATCGGTGAGCCGCATTCCTTTGGGATGGCGCATGACGAGGGGCAGTCCCACTTCGCGTTCGAGTTTGCTGATCTGCTGTGACACCGCCGAGGTGGACAGGGCAAGTTCGTCCGCTGCTGCCGACAGGCTGCCGGTCCGATAGACGAGAAGCAGCAGGAGGAGTCGATCGACGTTGTAGGGCGCTGAACTCATGGTTTAAGAATAACTTATAGAGATGTAAATAAGTATTGATTGAACTTAATATGCCGATGTGAAAACTTGATTCCTGTCGTCGCAGACAGCGGCGAAGGATCAAGGAGATTCGAGTGGCTCATCAGCTCCACGGCCAGTGGTACAGAGGTGGAACATCCAAGTGCTGGCTGTTCGCCAATGACGAGATGCCGGCTGACAGGGCAGGCATAGCGCTCGCCCTGGCCGCTGCCTTCGGCTCCGGCGACGAGCGTCAGCTCAATGGTGTCGGCGGCGCTTCGTCGACGACATCGAAGGCTGCTGTCATCTCGCCGTCTGCGATTCCCGGCATCGACATCAGCTATCTGTTCGCACAGGTCGGGATCGGAGCATCTGGGGTCGAGTTCACGTCGAACTGCGGCAACTGCGCCTCGGCGGTGGCGCTCTACGCGATTCAGAACGGACTGGTCCGTCCGCAGGGCGAAACCACCCCGGTGCGCATGGTCAATGAGAACACCCGCTCGGTCCTCGTTGCCGATGTGGCGACGCCGGACAAGAGGATTCCGTCGAACGGCGCTGAGACTATCCCGGGCTCGTCGATGCCCGGCGTACCCATCAACGTCTTCTTCGAGAATGTCGACGGTGCGTCCACCGGAGAGCTGCTGCCGACCGGAGGCGCGATGACTCGCTTGGCATACGCCGACCGGTTCGTCGCCGCCAGCTGCATCGATGCCGGTGCCCCAGCTTGCTTCGTCAACGCAGCAGAGCTCGGCATGACAGGAATCGAATCGGTTGCCGAGACACGGCTGAGACTGGGTGAGCTCATCGCGATCCGGTCTGCGGCATCGGTGGCTATGGGGCTCTCGGCTGAGGACGAAGTGCCGAGTCCCGCTGTTCCCAAAGTGGGGACAGTCGCCGCCCCCACTGACTACACAAGCATCTCGGGGGAGAGGATCTCCGCGGCCGACTACGACATTTCGGCTCGAATGGTGTCGATGTTTGACCCACATCCGGCCATTGGGATCACTTCCGCGATCGCTCTGGCCAGAGATGCCTTCGTCGATGGCAGTCTCGTCAACTCGATCGTCGGGAGCAGGGCGCTCTCGGCCGTCGCCGGAGGCGAAGAGATCTCCATCCGCATCGGGACACCGGTCGGAGTCATCTCCTGCCAAGTCCAACTCGACGAGGCAGGAGGTGTCGCCCGCCTGGGAGTCAGGCGAGTAGCCCGCCGGATCGCGCATGCGGACATCGATCTTCCTCAGGTCGGCTGAACAAGGTCGGCTGAACGAGGTCGGCCAAGCGACCGCAACACGGACACTCTGAGTCTTCGCAATGAAGATCAGCTGACAATGAAGTTGGAGGAACACCAATGACGATGATTCAAATTCTTATGCTCGTGGTGCTGGTGGTGATGTTCATCGCCGCGACGAAGTGGCCGGTCAACATCGGAATCATGGGGCTTGTCGCCGCATTCGCCTTCGGCACCTTCGTATTCGGGATGGATGACAAGGAGATACTGGAGGAATTTCCCGCGAGCATCGTTCTCACGATCGTCGGCGTGACGTTCTTCTTCAGCATCGCCCAGCGCAACGGCACCATCAAGATCCTCGTCGATCTTGCCATCCGCGCCGTGCGCGGTCGCATCAACGTCGTGCCGTGGATCTTCTTCGTCATCTCCTCACTGCTCACTGCACTGGGCACCTTCTCCCCGGCAGCAGTTGCGCTGCTGGCGCCGGCCGCCATGGGTTTCTGCGCGACGACCGGCTACAGCGGCGTCGTCATGGCCGCGATGGTCATCAACGGAGCACACGCCGGCGGTTTCTCTCCGATCTCCGTCTCCGGCAACATCGTCAGAGACATCGCTGAATCCAACGGATTCGAGATCGACTCCGGTGCGCTCTTCGTCGCCGCCTACGCCGTCAACCTCATCATCACGGTTCTCACCGTCGTCGTGATGAAGGCTCTCAAACGACTGCGGACAGTGCCGGAACCAGAAGATTTCAACACCGAGCCCACAGCGGGTTCCCCCTCGACGGGATCAGATACGACGGGATCGGATCCGGCAGGCGGGCGTTACATGACGAGCGGTGGTCAGCGGACGGCTGTTGCCGTTGCAGCACCCGCGCCGACAGCGACGTCGAGCATGACCGGCCAGGTGTGGCTGACCATCTCCCTCATCGTCGTCATGGTCATCGGCGCCGTCGGGTTTGCGCTGCCCATCGGATTTCTCGCGCTGGCCTGCGGGCTGGTGCTGGCGTTCACCTCATTGAAGAACTCGGAGAGTCTGGTCTCGGGAATCTCGTGGTCCACCGTCCTGCTGGTGACGGGCATGATCATCTACGTCAGTCTGCTCACTCATGCCGGAGTCATCGACTCATTGTCGACGATGGCGGTGGCCATCGGTGCACCTCTCCTCGTTGCCGTCGTCCTCTGCTATGTGATCGGCATCAGCTCGGCCTTCGCGTCCTCGACGGCGCTGCTCACCGCGCTGATCCCACTGTCGATCCCGCTGCTTGAGCAGAGCGATCTCAGTGCGACAGCGGTGATGGCCGCACTCGCCGTGTCCGCCACGATCGTCGATGTCTCCCCGTTCTCGACGGACGGTGCACTGATCATTGCGAACACACAGGGCAAAGAGGCAAAGACCATCTGGCGCGATCTCATGATCTACGCGGGCTTCGTCGTGCTCAGCGCGCCGCTGCTGTCATGGGCTCTGCTGGTGCCAACCGGCATCATGTGACGATGTGAGCGCCCCCGGGCACTGCCGACGGAATCCAACCGGTTCGGCAGGCCCGGGGCGCTTTGTTATGCGCGCGAAAACGACGCTTCTCCCTGTCCATGTCAGTGCCGAATCGTAGGGTGGGGTCTGACTACATAGGATGGGGGAGACCCAAGGAGGAACCCATGAGATTCGTAGCCACTGGCGACTGGCAGCTGGGCATGACTGCGCACTACCTCAGTGCTGAGGCCCGACCCCGGTTCCATCGTGCCCGCCTCGACGCTGTTAAACGTATCGGTGAGATCGCTGCTGAACAGTCCTGCGAATTCGTCGTCGTCTGCGGTGACGTGTTCGAGTCGAACCAGCTCAATCGAGCGATCGTCTCCCGCACCTTCGAAGTCCTCAGCGCCTTTACCGTTCCCGTCGTTCTCCTGCCGGGAAACCATGACCCCCTCGACGCCGCCTCGATCTACGACTCACCGGACTTCACCTCTCGCAAGCCCGACCATGTCCATGTCCTGCGAGACAGCAAACCGTTCGAGGTCATCCCCGGTGTTGAAATCGTCGGTGCCCCCTGGTTCTCGAAGCGTCCCCAGGCCGATCTGCTCGCCCAGGCAACCCATGACCTCGCCGAGGTTGTCCCCGGGAATGTGCGCATCATCGCCGGTCACGGTGCCGTGAGCTCTCTTGACCCCGATCGGGATTCGCTGGCGACCATCGATGACTCTTCCCTTCGGAGAGTGCTCGGCGAGAACCGAGCCCAATTCGTCGTCCTGGGCGATCGGCACGCGACTCACTCGGTGACTGATCGCATCTGGTATCCCGGTGCACCTGAGGTGACATCTCGACGCGAGGACGATCCAGGCAACATCCTCCTCGTCGACATCGATCCCGAGACTTCCGCCAGCTCCGTGGAGAAGGTGCACGTCGGGGCCTGGTCCTACCTCGTCGTCGAAGAGGACGTGAACTCCGATGACGATGTCACCCACCTCGAGCAGCGCTTGGCCGACGTCCCTGACAAAGACTGCACGGCTGTCTGGCTGATTCTGCGCGGAACACTGTCGACCGCGGCCAAGTCGAGACTCGATGAAGTCCTCGACCACGCCTCGGACCTCTTCGCTTTGGTCTCCTTATGGGAGCGGCACACTGACGTCGCAGTCATCGCCGCCGATGACGACTTCGCCGGACTGGGACTGAGCGGATATCTGCAGGAATCGCTCGACGAACTCTCCGCACAGGCTGCCGGAGACGACGAAAGCGCGGTGGTCGCACAGGATGCCCTGGGACTGCTCTACCGGTTTGCAAGGAGCGGATCATGAAACTCCATTCCATCCACCTGCGGAACTACCGAGGGATCACGGACGCGCGCGTCGAATTCGCGGACGGCGTGACTGTCGTCGAAGGGCCGAACGAGGTCGGGAAGTCCTCGATCCACCAAGCAATCACCCACCTGCGTGAGGACAAATCGAGTTCGCGCAAGGGAAGCATCAAAGAAATACAGCCGGTCGGAGCCGATGTAGGTCCTGAAGTCGAGCTGCATCTGACGACTGGCGACTATGAGCTCAAATATCGGAAACGGTGGCTCAAACAGCAGGAGACGCAGCTCAATGTTCTGAGGCCTGTCCCCGAGCAGCTGAGCAGTGACGACGCCCACGACAGATTCTTGACGATCCTCGAAGAGACCGTTGACGTCGACCTCCTCGTCGCACTCGATGTGGCGCAGGGAGAGAGCCTGGCACAGGCGCCTCTGGCGCAGATCAAAGCACTGCACAGTGCTTTGGGGGAATCCGGGGCCGAAGTCGCCGACCACGATGACTTCCTCGTCCGGGTCGAGGCCGAATACCTCAAGTACTTCACCGCCAAGGGGCGGGAGACAGGGGAGTATAAGGACCTCATTGCTCAGGTGCCTGTTGTCGAAGCCGCCTACGAGGACCTGCTCGATCGCAGTCGCGGAATGGACGATCTCGTCGACAACCATGCGCGAGCCGCGGCGCGATTGGAGACCGTGCGCACCCAGTTGGCGCGGGCTGTCGCCGACAAGGACGAAGCAGAGAAGGCCTCGGCAGCGATCGCCGAACTCAAGACCGTCCTCGACCAGATCGTCGATCGCGCGAAGTCCGCCGCGCGCGATGAACAGATCGCCCAGGAGTCCCGGGATCGTCGTACGGCACTCATCGACGAAGTGACCGCAGCGGAAGCAGCCGTGGGAACTGGTTCGAAAGAACTGTCCGAGCTGGAAACGTCCCAGAAGGAGAAAGACACAGAATTCGAGACTCTGCAGAGGGCCCTCGGCGAGAAGCAGGAGGTGCTCAATGAATCGCGCACTTCGGCGAAGGAACTGACTCGCGAACTCACCCGGGCCCGCGCCACAGCAGAACTGACCGAGCTGCGACAGCGCCTGGAAACTGTGAGAGAGCACGACGAGCGGCGAACACGGGCACAGGCGACGATCTCATCGATAGCGGTCACAGGTCGAGACGTCGAGACGCTGAACTCGTTGGCGACGGACCTGCGCATCGCTGAAAATGCGAAGACGTCCGCGGCGGCGAAGGTCGTCGCCACTCAAGTGGGGGACCGGCCGGTAACGATCGATGGCGCGGTCATCGGGGAAGCGGCCACTGAAGACGTCGCTGTCGTCAAAGACGTGCACATCACCATCGACGGAATCGCTGACATCATCGTCCGGCCAGGTGTCTCCCCGGGAGAGCTGGACAAGGCGATCACCTCGGCGAAGAGTGCCTTCGACGCCGAGTGCGAGAAGCTCGGGGTGGACTCGGTCGAGCAGGCACGGGAGCGGGCTCACCGGCGGGCCGACGCAGAGGCAGTCTTGGCTGAAGCATCATCGACTCTCACCGCACTGCTCGGCAATGATGAGCGTCAGGACCTCGAAGCGAAGCTGGCACGAGCCCAGGATCTGGCGGGGGCAACGGTCGAAGATGGTGCGAATGCCTTTGCCTCCCGCACTATCAAAGAGCTGGAAGCGGCACTCGACGAGGCTGAGAAAGCCGCTGAGACAGCGCAGCACGACGTGGATGAAGCCCGATCAAGACTTGACCGACTCCGCACCTCACGCGACGAAGCCCGAGTCGCCACCGTCCGTGCCCAGACCACGTTGCAGGAGGCCGCTGCACAGCACATTCGTCTCAAGGAATCGCTTGCGCAGGCCCGTGCTGCAGCAGCAGATGAGGATCTCGAGAAGGCTGCGACAGCCGCCGCATCCGATTCCGAATCCATCGCTGTGAAGATGGCCGAAGCCAAAGCGAACTATGAGGCTGCTGATCCGGAGACCCTGGAGATGCAGCTGCAGAACGCTCGCCAGCTGGTCATCAGCAAGGAGGCGCAACGGGAGACCGACCGGCAGAAGGTCGACCAGCTGTCGGCCCTCATCGACGACCGCGCGAGCGAAGGCATCTACGAGAAGCTCGCTGCCGCTGAAGAGACGATGGACTCGGCCCGTCAGAGGTTGGCGCGTCTGAGACGCCAGGCTCAGGCGATCGACCTGCTCAGGTCCACGGTTCTTGCGCACAAAGAAGAAGCGCAGCGGAAGTATGTGGCTCCGTTTAAGGAGCAGATCGAGCGTCTGGGACGCTTGGTCTTCGGGCAGGGACTCTCCGTCGAAGTGTCGGAGAACCTCGAAATAGTCTCGCGGACCGTCAACGAGCGGACCGTTCCCTTCGAGTCACTGTCCGGTGGCACGAAGGAACAACTGGCACTCATCGGCCGCCTCGCCGTCGCCACGCTCGTCGACGGAGATTCGGGAGCACCGGTCATTCTCGACGATGCCTTCGGCTTCGCTGACGCCGAGCGTCTCAACGCCCTCAACGTCATCCTCGGCAACGTCGGTCAGAGTGCACAGGTTATCCTGCTCACCTGCCAGCCGGACCGGTTCGGGAGCATCGGCGGAGCGACGACAGTCAGTCTCAGCTGAGTGCCGCAGCCCGGGCTGCTTGCGCAGCGTCGACCGCGTCTTCACGCAGCGTTCGGCGCAGGATCTTGCCCGAACTCGTCTTCGGCAGCTCGCCGATGAACGTCACTTGGTGCGGCGCCTTGAAAGAGGCGAGACGTTCGCGGCAGTAAGCGATGATATCGGCGCCGCTGACGGCATCGGTATCGGCGCTGGGTGCCAGCGTGACGAACGCGGCGACGTCCTCACCACGGTACTCATCGGGAATGCCGACGACCGCGGCCTCCTGAATCGCCGGGTGAGTGTAGAGGACATCCTCAACCTCACGCGGCCACACTTTGAAGCCGGAAGCGTTGATCATGTCCTTCATCCGGTCAACGACGAAGAGCCACCCTTCGGCGTCCATGAAACCCACGTCGCCGGTGCGCAGCTCCCCACCGGGAATCTGCTCGGCAGTGGCCTGTGGATCGTTGAGGTACTCGGAGATCACCTGCGGACCAGAGATCGCGATCTCGCCGACCTCGTTCGGCCCGAGCGCCTGACCTGAGCCGTCGAGGATCCGGATCATCGTGTCCGCCTGGGGGAGTCCGCAGGCGAGGTTGCCGCTGCTCTCATCCACCGGAGCGCGAAGGTCCGTCGGGACTGTAGCGGCCTGAGCGCAGGTCTCGGTAAGGCCGTACCCCTGAGCAAGGTAGAGGCCGGTCCTCTCCTCGAACTTGTTGACCAGTCCCTCCGGAAGCGGGGCGCCGCCGGACTTGATGCGCGTGAACGAAGCGAAATGATCCCTCGTGAAATCAGGATGAGCCATCATCGCCGTGTACACGGTGGCCGGTCCGACCATATAGGTCGGCCGCTCACGCCGGCACAGCTCGAGCATCGGACCCGGTGCGAAACGATAGTTCAGGACCAGACGCGCTCCACCGGCAACAGCCGCGATGAACTGGCTGACGAAGCCGGTGATGTGGAACAAAGGCGCCAGTGTCGCGAAACCGTCCCCCGGAGTGAACGAAGCTGAGCGCACAGTCTGGCGGGCGTTGTTCGAGACGTTCCCATGCGATGCCAAAGCACCCTTGGACTTGCCAGAGGTGCCTGACGTGAACACTACGAGCGCATCGTCATCCGGCGAGGGAGCAAAGGGGACGAAATCGGTGTCGAGGTACCGCTCGACGATCTCATGGAAGACCACGTTGTCAGGTGTTGCAGGCAGTTTCGCGAACCCGGAGAAGATGGCCTCCGGACCGTCCACCTGATAGCTGAGGTCATCGCTGAGGACGACGACGGGAACCGACTGTGCAAATGGTGCGACTCGATCGAGGTAAGCGGCCTTCGATACGACGAGGCCTTTCACCTCAGCAGTCGAGAAGATGTGCTCAAGCTCTCCGCGGTACATCGGGTTGAGTGGGACAACAGTGCCGCCCGCCTTCCAGATGCCGAAGGTGGCGATGGCGAATTCCGGGGTGTTCTGATCGTAGATGCCGACCCTGTCGCCGCGAGTGATGCCCTGATCGGCGAGGTAGGCGGCGAACGCGGTGGACCAGCGGTCGAACTGCGACCACGTGAGCGAGAATCCGTAGTAGCTGAGTGCCTCACGCTCACCATGCTCGTCAACAGTGGCGGCCAGATCGGCAAGCGTCGTCGACGCCTCCAATCGGTAGGGCTGCGGAGCATTCTCGCCCAGTGTCGCCAACCATGGTCGCGTCTCGCACCAATCGCTCATACCCGAAACTACCCTCTTCACATTTCCCTTGGTCGGCGAACGTCACCGGCTTCACAGAAGTACGCTACTGCGACCGCTCGCCAAGAGCAATCGAACGATCGAACAGTGGCGTATTCGTGACCCGGTGACGTTCGGAGTCGCTTGCACACAGAGCCTCATACGTTCAGAGGCTCAAACTCTCAGTTCGTGCCGGCGGCCTCCTGCGCGGCCTTCGCCGCGGCGACAGCATCGGCACGAATCGTACGGCGCAGGACCTTGCCTGAACTCGTCTTCGGCAGTTCGTCGATGATCGTCACCTGACGCGGAGCCTTGTACGAGGCCAGCTTCTCCCGACAGAAGGCGACGATCTCCGCCCCACTGACTGTGTCCGCTTCAGGTCCCGACTGCAGGGTGACGAACGCAGCGACGCTCTCGCCTCGGTACTCGTCGGGGATGCCGACGACGGCTGCTTCCTGGATGGCCGGGTGTGTGTAGAGGACATCCTCGACTTCGCGGGGCCACACTTTGAAGCCGGACGCGTTGATCATGTCCTTCTTCCGATCGACGATGAACAGCCATCCGTCGTCGTTCATATAGCCGACGTCACCGGTGCGCAGCTCGCCGCCGGGGATCTGCTCCGACGTGGCCTTGGCATTGTTGATGTATTCGGAGACGACTTCCGGTCCCGAGATCGCGACTTCACCGATCTCATTGGGTCCCAGCGGTTCCCCGGAGTCGTCGAGGATGCGGATCATGGTGTCGGGTTGAGGCAGACCGCAGGAGAGATTCCCGCTGTCGGGGTCGACCGGAGCCCTCATCCCCGGCGGTACGGTGGCGGCCTGAGCGCAGGTCTCGGTCAGCCCGTAGCCCTGTCCGATGTAGACGCCGGTCTTCTCCTCGAACTTGTTGACCAGTCCCTCGGGAAGCGGTGCTCCACCCGACATCATGCGCTTGAACGGTGCGAAGTGCGCTGGTGTGACGGCAGGATGAGCGAGCATCGCGGTGTAGACCGTTGCCGGCCCTGCCATGTACGTCGGCTGCTCCTTGAGGATGAGGTCGAGGAACGCGGTGGGTTCGAAGCGGTAGTTCAGGATCAGACGGGCACCGCCGGCGACACCCGCGACGAACTGACAGATGAACCCGGTGATGTGGAAGATCGGTGCCAGGGTGAGGAATCCGTCGCCGGCTTCGAAGGTCGGGGTCCGCAGGCAGTAGCGGGAATTGCTCGACACGGAGGCATGGGTACCGGAAGCACCTTTCGCCTTGCCCGACGTGCCCGAGGTGTAGACGACGATCGCCTCATCCTCAGAGGTGGGAGTCACCGGGGTGAAGTCCGCATCGAGGTGAGAGTCGACGACAGCCTGGAAGTCAGGTCGGTCGGGAACCTCCCCGGTCCCCGGATTCTTCCCGGGGGTGCCGGGCAGAGCGTCGAACATCGCGAAGATCGAGTCCGGGCCCTCGGTCTGGAAGGCGCGGTCGTCGCTGAGCACAACAACCGGGACGTCCTTCGCGTACGGAGCCACCCGGTCGAGGAACGCCGCCTTCGAGACCATCAGTGCCTTCACCTCGGCGTCGGCGAAGATGTGCTCGAGCTCCCCGCGATACATGGGATTGAGCGGAACGACGGTGCCGCCTGCTTTCCAGATTCCGTAAGTCGCAATCATGAAGGCCGGGGTGTTCTGGTCGTAGATGCCCACCCGGTCGCCGGAGGTGATGCCCTGCTCGGACAGGTACGCGGCGAAGGCCGTGGAGTACCGGTCGAAGTCCGACCAGGTCAGCGTGAACCCGTAGTAGTTGAGTGCCTCTGCCTCGCCGCGTGCGGAGACGGTCGCCGCCAGGTCCTCAAGCGTCGTGGACTTCTCCAAAGTGAGGGGCTCGGTGATCAGGTCGCCCCACGTGTTCAGCCAGGGGCGTGTGTCGAACCAAGTGCTCATTGCTTCGCTTCCTTCATCGTTGAATGGGTGTCGAACAGGGTGTGCTGGTTTACTTTCGGTACTTCTTGATCTCGTTGCGAGCGATCGAGCGCTTGTGGACCTCGTCGGGACCGTCGGCCAGGCGCAGGGTGCGCATGTGGGCCCACATGCTCGCGAGCGGGAAGTCTTGGGTGACGCCGGCGCCGCCGTGGACCTGGATCGCGCGATCGATGACCTTGAGCGCCATGGTTGGAGCGATGACCTTGATCTCGGCGATCTCGTTCTTCGCGACCTTGTTGCCGTGTTTGTCCATCATGTCCGCTGCGTGCAGGGTCAGCAGTCGCGCCTGGTCGATCTCGATGCGAGCCTCGGCGATCCAGTCCTGGATGTTTGAGCGCGACGACAGCTTCTCACCGAAGGTCACGCGCTCCTCGGCGCGTTTGACCATGAGTTCCAGCGCACGTTCGGCCGCGCCGATCGCGCGCATGCAGTGGTGGATGCGGCCCGGTCCCAGACGGGCCTGGCTGATTGCGAATCCTTCGCCTTCTCCCTTGAGGATGTCCTTGGCGGAGACGTGGACGTCCTCGAAGGTGATCTCGGCATGGCCTTCGCGGTCGTGGAAGCCGAAGACAGGCAAGTTGCGTACGACGGTGACACCGGGGGCGTCGATCGGGACGACGAGCATCGACTGCTGGCGGTGCGTCTCGGCGCTGGGGGAGGTCTTGCCCATGACGATGAGGACGCGGCAGTTCGGGTGCATGCCGTTCGAGGCGAACCACTTGCGGCCGTTGAGGACGAATCCGTCGTCGGTGGCTTCCATACTCATCTCGACGTTCGTCGCGTCCGAGCTGGCGACGGCAGGCTCGGTCATCGCGAAGGCCGAGGCGATCGTGCCGTCGAGCAGCGGCTTGAGGTAGTTCTCCTTGTGCTCGTCGGTGCCGAAGCGGGTGAAGACCTCCATGTTTCCGGTGTCCGGGGCGTTGCAGTTGATGGCCTCTGGGGCGATCTCGATGCTGTGGCCGGTGATCTCGGCCAGGGGTGCGTACTCGAGGTTCGACAGGCCCGGGCCCCATTCGGGATCCGGGTGGAAGAGGTTCCACAGTCCCTGACTCTTGGCCTCGGCTTTGAGGTCCTCGAGGATCTGCGGCTGCGTGTGCGGGCTGTCTGCAGCCGCCATCTGCTCGGCATAGACGGATTCTGCCGGGTAGACGAACTCGTCCATGAACTTCGTCAGGCGCTCCTGGTAGTCGCGGCTGCGGTCAGTGGTTTCCAGCATGTGTGCTCTCCTCGTTGAGTCGGGTCTGTTCGTTGAGTCGTCTCTGATAGCGGCTCATTCCCTTGAGCCAGCGGTCGTAGTCGCTGCCTTTCATGCGATACATGTCGAGCACCTCAGGGTGGGGCAGGATGAGGAACTGTTCGCTCTCGACGGCGTCGAGGACCACGGTCGCAACTGCTGCGGGGCTGAGCACGGTACCGGCTTCGGTGACCGCGGCCTGTGCCGGCCCGTCGGCTCCGCTGGCGCGCAGCAGGTCCGTATCGACACCCATCGGAGCGATCACCGAAGCTCGGATTCCGTCATCGCGATAGGTCAGCGACAGCCATTCGGCGAAGCCGACCGAGGCGTGTTTGGTCACCGAGTACGCCGCCGATCCGATCTGGGTGAGCAGGCCCGCCGCCGAGGCGGTCGCGACGAAATATCCCGACCCGGCCTCCTGCCAGCGGGGGACCAGGGCTTGGGCGGCGCGGATGTGGGCACGCATGTTGACGTCGATGATCGCGTCCCAATCACCGTCAGTGTCGCCGAGGCCGGCGGGTCCGATGATGCCGGCGTTCGCGAAGTACATGTCGACCCCGCCGAGGCGGTCGTCGGCGAAGCCGATGAGATCGTCGATCCCCGCCACTGAGGACACGTCCCCGACCCACGCGTGAGCCGAGGCATCAGCCGAGGCATCAGCCGAGGCATCAAGTGCCGCAGCGGTCTCAGTGACTGTGGGGGAGAGGTCGGCGAGGACCACTCGGGCACCGCGTGTGATGAGTTCGGTGGCCAGTGCTGCGCCGATCCCGCCTGCAGCACCGGTGACGATGACGCGTTTGCCGGCTGCGGGGGCTTTCACGATGTTCGTACCCGCAGCGTTGTCGCTGGATGTGTAGTCGCTGGATGCGTTGTCGTCGGGTGTGCTGTCGCTGTGCGTGCTCATGACTTCTCCAGAATGGTCAGGGCTTGGCGGGCCAGGTCTTCGACTCCGGCGCCTGCGGTTTCCGGATCGAGGTCGAGGTCGCCCATCTTGCCGGTCACGAGGCGTGTGTAGACACCCTCACGGATGCACGCGAGCTTCCACATGGCGAAGGCCTCGTAGTAGCCGACATCGTGGACCTCGTGGCCGCTGACCTTCTGGTAGCGGTCGATGATCTCGGCGGATTCGGGGAACCCCTGATCGGGGGTCGGGACCCAGATGCTCGTGTACTCCTGAGGCACGGTGAGCATCGCGACGAAGTAGCCCAGATCGGTGAGCACCTCGCCGACTGCTGTGAGCTCCCAGTCGACGACCGCGTTGACCGCGCCGTCGGGGGCGAAGATCATGTTGTTGGGTTTGAAATCGCCGTGGGCCAGACCGACGGGACTGCCTGCCGGGTCGGGCATTCTCTGGGCGAGGGCGTCGTGGACCTCGTGGATGACGGGGGTGTCGCGCATCGAGATCGCTTCGACCTGCCCGAGCCAACGCCGCAGCTGACGTTCGATGAGACCACCGTCGCGGCGCAGATCCCCGAGGCCGACCTCGTCGATGTTGACGTGATGGATCGCGGCCAGGGTGTCGACCATGCCGAACGCGCATGCTCGTTTGTCGTCGAGTCCGGGGCCATCTGAGATCCGCGCCCAGTCGGTCGCGGCGTTCATGGCGAAGCCGGGGCAGTGGTCCATGAAGACGAATGGCACGTCGAGGATCTCGGAATCGTCGACGATGTCGATGACGTGCGGGACGGGAACTGGGCTGTCCTTGAGCGCGGCCATGATCCGTCCCTCGCGGGAGACGTTGTGGGCGCTGCCGCCGGTGTGTCCCAGCGGCGGACGCCGGAGCACCCATCGAGGCTGGCCTCCAACGGTGATCGTGAAAGTGAGATTCGACCGTCCGACGGACATGACTTGGACGTCGAAGTCGGTGACTCCGAACCGGTTCTCAATCCATGGTCCGATGGTTTCGGCATCGAATCCTGCAGGTGCTGTGGTCAACGTCGACCCTCCCAAGTGAACAATCGTTCAGTTTCGTTCACAGTATTCAACCCGGGCGTGTGAGTCAAGCTGAAATCGTGATGCCAGTCACGGTCGAATGTGATAGTGATGATTGGGTTGTCCCAAGCACCTTTCATCGACAGTGAGGAAATCATGAGAGCCATTCGCGTAACCGCTCTGACCGGGCCCGACGATGTGGAGCTCGCCGAGGTTGATCGGCCGAGCCCGGGGGAGCGCGAAGTGCTCATCGAGGTCGCCTATGCCGGTGTGACCTTCCCTGAGCTGCTCCAGACCCGGGGCATGTATCAGGTCAAGCACGATCTGCCGTTCGTCCTCGGTTCGGAGGCTGCCGGCATCGTCGCCGAGGCTGGACCTGGGTCCCGCTTCTCCGTGGGCGACCGTGTGGCCGCCATCCCCGGCAAAGGCTCGTTCGCCGAATTCATGGTGGTCAATGATGAGCAGACGGTGCCCGTGCCGGACGGCATCAGTCTGGCGCATGCGGCGGGAATGCCGATGAACGTGCTCACCGCGGACTTCGCATTGCGTTTGAGGGCGCAGGCGAAGGCCGGTCAGTCCATCCTCGTCCACGGTGCCGCCGGCGGGCTCGGCTCGGCTGCCGTGCAGATGGCGCTGGCCATCGGCCTCGACGTCGTCGGTGTGGTCTCGACGGAGGCCAAGGCTGAGACCGTGCGAGGGCTCGGTGCCACCCACGTGGTCATGGCCGAGAGATTCAAGGACGCGACCAAGGAGATCTACCCGAACGGAGTCGACTATGTCTTCGACCCGGTCGGCGGGGACCGCTTCACCGACTCGACCCGAGTGCTCGCACCCTATGGACGCCTTCTGGTCCTCGGATTCACTGCCGGTGAGATCCCCTCGGTCAAGGTCAATCGTCTGCTGCTGAAGAACATCTCCGTCGATGGTGTGGCGTGGGGAGCCGCGACCCGCGAGCGGCCCGGCTACATTGCCGAGCAGTGGGACGCGATCGCCGACTATGTGGCCGCGGGCAAGCTCAATCCGGCGATTCACGGCACCTACCCGCTCAGCGACGCCGCGAAGGCGGTCGGCGAACTCGATTCCCGCAGTGTGCAGGGCAAGGTCCTCCTCGAACTCAAAGGCGAGTAGAGAGCGCTAAAACACAAGTGTGCGGTGCGGCTGTGGGCAATCCACGGTTGCACCGCACACCTCACTTTCGGCGGTGGCGCTTGGCGATGTCGCGGCCGACGAGTTCCTTCATCACCTCGTTCGATCCGCCGAAGATCGCCTGGACCCGGCTGTCCTTGAACGCTCGGGTGATCGGGTATTCGAGCATGTAACCATAGCCGCCGAAGAGCTGCAGGCACCTGTTGATGACCTCGATCTCGAGGTCGGAGCCCAGGTACTTCGCCTTGGCTGCGTCGACGGGAGTCAGCTCACCGGCGTTGAGTGCCAGCGCACAGCGGTCGACGAATGCCTCAAGGGCATCGACGCGGGTTTCGAGCTCGGCGAGTTCGAAGCGCGTGTTCTGGAAGTCCCCGATCGTCTGCCCGAACGCTGGCCGGGTGAAGACGTATTCGCCCGTCCATGCAAGTGCTGCTCTGGCGCCGGCCAGTGTTCCCGAACCGATGAGCATGCGCTCGGTCGGCAGGTTGACCATGAGGTGGATGAACCCTTGGTCGAGTTCGCCGAGGAGGGCATCGGCGGGCACGCGCACATCGGAGAAGGAAAGCTCCGAGGTGTCCTGGGCGTCCATGCCGAGCTTCTTGAGCTTGCGCCCGCGTTCGAAGCCCGGTGTGCCGTCGTCGACGATGAACAGTGAAGTCCCCTGGGACGGTTTGGCGTCGGGGTTCGTGCGGGCGACGACGATGACGAAGTCGCAGTGATAGCCATTGGTGATGAAGGTCTTCGCGCCGTTGATCACCCAGCCGTCCCCGTCGCGCACAGCCTTGGTCGTGATGCCTTGCAGGTCAGAGCCGGCATTCGGCTCGGTCATGGCGATCGCACCGATCGCCTCGCCCGAGGCAAGGCCTGGCAGGTACTTCTCCTTCTGAGCCTGGGTGCCGAAGGCCAGGAGGTAGCCGGGAACGATGCCGTCGGATACGCCCCATCCACTTGTGGTCCCACCGACGCCTCGGCGAGCGATCTCTTCGGCCCGGACCATCTCGAATCGGAAGTCATCGACTCCGGCTCCACCGAATTCCTCGGGGATGGTCAGGCCGATGACGCCCGCCTCGGCGGCCTTCTTCCACATCGATCGGTCGACGAGATGGTTCTCCTCCCAGGCCTCGACGTGGGGCACGACCTCACGGTCGAGGAAGGTGGCGACGGTGCCGCGGAAGGCTTCGTGGTCTTCGTTGTACAGGTTCCTCTTCACAGGTGGTGTCCTCTTCGTCGAGCGGGTTCAGTGCAGTTTCAGGGTGGCGAAGGAATCCGCTGCTGAAAATGTGACCCAGATAACTGATCGTGCGTTAAGATTTCCACGAAGACGAGAAACAGTCAAGGTCGACCGTAAGTCAGTGGACAGCAGTACGGCAGACACGGACGCATGCAGTGTGGCAGCGAATAGCCGCCGAGGCTGCTGTTCGTCCCAGCGATTGCAGAGGAGCCGTCAGATGGAGATTCGCGACATCGTGGCCAAGCCGATGCGCAACGGAGAGGTCATCAGGCTCGACGGCGCGATCCGGATGGCCTCGAAATGACTGACCCTGACCGAGTAGGCCAGGCAGATCGCACCGCCCGGTCGCAGGAGCTCATCCTCGACGCGACGATCGAGTGTCTGCTCGCCGAAGGCTATGCGGCGACGACCACGATGAAGGTCCAGGCGAAGGCGGGAGTGACCCGCGGCAGACTGCTCCACCACTTCCCGTCGAAGAGGGAGCTGCTCACGGCTGCGGTCACCCGCCTCGGCGAACAGCGCCTCAACCGGAATCTCGAGGACCGCACCGATGACTTCAGTCTGTCCCTGGCCGAAAAGCGTCCGCCCGCCGCCGAGGTGGAGAAGAGGTCCGACTGGGCCGTGATGATCCTATGGGCGGGGCTGATGCACTCGAGCTTCTTCACCGCTCTGGAGCTGTGGATAGCGTCGCGAACCGACGATGCGCTCGCCGACAAGGTCAGGGCGCATGAGAAGAACGTGTTCGAAAGAGTGAGAGAGAATGCTCGCGAGCTGTTCGGGCCGGCCATCGCGTCGCAGGCAGGATACGACCACATGTTCTCCGTGCTCTTCTCGAGCATGCGCGGGATGGCCGTGACCTACACGTTCTCCCACCTCGATCCCCAGACCGAACCGATGATCACAACCTGGCAGCAGATCGCCAGGTCCCTCCTGACGGACGCACCCGCCGTGGACCCGCGCTGAACCGACCCGATGACCACCGATGTCGACGATGACGAGGAAGTAACATGTATCCAGGAAAATGGGCAGCACAGAATCCCGACAAACCCGCTCTCATCATGGCGGACACCGATGCGGTGCTCACCTACGGCGAGCTGGAGGACCGATCACTTCGGCTGGCCAACCACCTGCGCTCGAAAGGCTTCGAGAAGGGCGACCACATCGCGGTCATGGCCGAGAACCGGTTCGAGATCATCGAGGCACTGTGGGCGGCGCTGCGCACCGGGACCATCATCACGGTCGTCAATTCTCATCTGACGGCGACGGAATCGGCCTACATCGTCGATGACTGCGACGCTCGTGCCTTCCTTCTCTCGACCCGTATGGAGAATGCAGGCGAGGTCGCTGCTGGGTGCCAGCAGATCGAGAACCGGATCCGCATCGATGCTGTCCCCGACGGTGAGGCGGGGGAAACCTTCGCTGGCTGGGACGACTATGAAGAGGTGCTCGCGGCCGCCTCGGCGGATAGGCCCGAGGTCGAGCCCCGCGGTGACGACATGCTCTACTCCTCGGGCACGACCGGACGACCGAAGGGCATCCTGCCCGGGGCCACGGACCTGCTCATCGAGGACGAGGACGTTCCGCTCATCAGCCTGTTCCGCGCCCTCTACGGGTTCGACGATGAGACGGTCTACCTCTCGCCCGCGCCTCTCTACCACGCCGCACCGCTGCGGTACGTGATGACGACGCACTCACAGGGCGGCACCGTTGTCGTCATGCCCCACTTCGATGCCGAGAACGCATTGGCGCTGATCGAGAAGCACCGTGTCACGCACTCGCAGTGGGTGCCCACGATGTTCATCCGGATGCTCAAACTGCCCGACGAGGTGCGTCGTTCCTTCGACGTCTCCAGCCTCAAGGTCGCCATACACGCCGCCGCCCCATGCCCACCGGAGGTCAAGCGGGCCATGATCGAATGGTGGGGTCCGGTGGTCCATGAGTACTATGCCGCGACCGAAAGCAACGGTATTACCATCATCGATAGTCAGCAGGCGCTCGAGAGGCCGGGCTCGGTCGGGCGTGACGGAGTCAAAGGCATCGTCCACATCTGCGGGCCAGGTGGGGAGGAGCTGCCAGCTGGTGAGGTCGGAGTCATCTACTTCGAAGCCGCCTCGGCACTGTTCGAATACTACAAGGATCCGTCGAAGACCGCGGCGTCCAGGCACCCGGATCACCCGGACACGTGGGCGACGACCGGAGATATGGGCTACCTTGACGAGGACCGGTTTCTCTACATCGCCGAGCGCACCACGGGCCTCATCATCTCCGGTGGTGTGAACATCTACCCGCAGGAGATCGAGAATGCGCTCGCCCTGCGGCCCCAGATCGCCGACGTGGCCGTGGTGGGCAAGGCCGATGACGAACTCGGGCAGATTCCAGTCGCGTTCGTGCAGTTGGCCGATGGCGTCGCTGGGGCGGGGCAGGCCGATGAGATCCGCAGCTGGCTGGTCGACCGGTTGGCTCGGTTCAAGATTCCCCGCGAGTTCTACTTCGTCCCGGAGCTGCCGCGCACGCCGACGGGGAAGCTGGTCAAACGCAAGCTGCCGGATCCCGCGACGCTGGCAGGATGAATCGCACTGTGCTGCGCGAGTCGTCAGCTTTTCTCACACGCCGTAGACCTGGTCGAACGCACTCATGTCGCCGACGACTACGAGTTTCGTCGTGGCCCGGGACATCCCCACGTAGAGCATGTCCACTGCCCGTTCGACGTCGCGGAAGCCGTTGATGCACAGGACCACGACGGGTCGTTCGAGGCCTTTGAACCCGAGGACGTGGCCGTAGAAGACGTCTTCGGTGGCGAAGAACTGGTCCCAGTAGGCCGACGTCCCCTCGGTCTCCACGATCGATCGCTGCTCGGGGTGTCGGCTGCCCGTGGTGAGCAGTGCGATGTCGCCGGGGTTCCAGCCTGCATCCATGAGCGATTCGACCTGCCCGTCCGCTTCGGCCAGAGCTGACTCGAGGTCGGTCTCGACCCAGTCGATCTCCTCGCCGGGACCGTTGCGGGGAATCGGCGGGTCGATGGCGAGGTCGGCGAAACCGGCCACGATCTGTTCGGAGTTGCGCAGATTCTCATCGAGTTGGATCGGGTTCATCGTGATCGGGGACGCGCCCTGACGGCCGAAGATCCGCTGCCGTTCATCGGTGAAGACGTAGAGCGTGCCGTCGACCTGATTGCGCAAGCATGATTGGACGGCTTCCCACCACAGGAGGCTGAAATCCTGGCCCTCGTCGATGACGATGGCATCGAAGAGATTCTTCCGCGGACGCTCGTCGGCGAGGTCTTTGAGCTGCAGCGGCAGGTCGCGCTCCCAGTACTCGGAATCGTCATCGCTGCCCGGTGCCGCTCCCCAGGAGATCGGCAGATCGTGGAACAGGCCCACATATGCTGGGCGGTCCTCTTCTGGCCAGTGGGCGGTGAAGAGCTGGAGGAACCGGCCCAGACCGCGGGAATAGCACATGAGGGCGACCCGTTTGCCCTCGCGCGTGAGCGACTGGGCTTTGAGCAGCGCCAGGTAGGTCTTGCCGGTTCCGGCGCCACCGCTGATCTCGGCTCGATTCTGGTGCCGCAGAATGTTGATGAGCTTCGCCTGCTCCCGGCTGAGTTCGTCGGCGCGGTCGGAGATCTCTGAGGCTCTGAGGCTGACGTTCTCCACCGCTTGATTCGTCCGGCGCAGGTTCTTCAGGACGAACTCGTGGGAAGTGGAGATGCTGTCGCGCTCAGGGTTGAAGTCGTATCTCAGCTGGGCGGAGATGACGCCGGCGATCGAACCGAGCTGCGTGGAATCGACGAGCTGGCGCCGGGGTGCGTCCGGCTGATCCCAGTCCTGTGGTAGCTGCGTGTAGGGAAGCACCGCAAGATGGCTGATAGGCCCGGGCAGCGTCGAGACCCGGTTGCGCAGATAGTCGACGAGGTTGTGCTTGGCGACCATCGCCTGCTCGACAGGGGAGACCTTGAGTCGATTTCGACGGCCATGCCCGTCCTGGGTGATCCACGTTCCGTCTTCGACGCTGACTCGGCCGCCTTTGACCTCGATGACGGCGATCCCGAACCCGGGCCAGAGCACGAGGATGTCGATCTCGACGTCCTTGTCGTCTCCGGTCAGACGTTGGCCGTGGACCATCGTCGCCTCGTCGGGGAGCTGTTCGCACAAGGACTCCCAGACCGTCGCCTCGGCGGTGGAGCCTTTGAAATCAGGTTGCTGCGGAATCAACGTGACCATAAGCCGAGACTAGCCGAGGATCTGAGGAATCCGGTGGAGGGCAGCCGGACAGACTTCGGGCCCGCTGGTCATCAGCGGGCCCGAAATCCTTCTCAGCGATCGGTGAGTCCGTCACATGTGGACGGCGAACTCAGAGCTCACTTCGCGTCGCCGGCGAGCTCCGATTCGTCGAAGACGACGTCGGCGCCCTCTTCGGGAAGACCGGAGCCGCGCAGCGACGCACCCTTGGTCTCCTTCATGAAGAACGTGGCGATCAGACCGATCACACAGGCGCCCATCATGTAGTAGGCAGGCACGATTGAGTTCCCGGTCGCCGCGATCAGCGCATCATTGGCCGACGGTGCCGTACCGCCGAACAACGCTGTCGAGATGTTGTAGGAGATCGCAAATCCGGCGAAACGGACGGGGCCGGGGAACATCGCCGGGAAGGTTGCGGAGATCGTGCCGAGCTGCGGGATGTAGAGCAGGCCCAGCACCGCGAATCCGACCAGCGCCCAAACCGGACCTTTGGCCATGAGCATGTACATCGGCACCGAGGCGACGATGAGACCGATGAGCGAGAAGTACCACACCGGTTTGCGGCCGACCTTGTCGGAGAGCATTCCGCCGAAGGGTATGAGCACCATCATGAAGGCCTGTGCCAGGAACATGACCGTCAGTGCGGCATTCGATCCCATGCCGACAGGTCCCTGCAGGTAGGACGGCATGTATGACAGCAGCGTGTAGTTGACGACATTGACGGCCACGACCATTCCGCCCAGGATGAGCAGCTGTTTCCAGTAGACGGTGAAGAGAGTATGGAAGACGTCCTTGACCGACTTGCCCTGGTCGTTGTCGTCGAGCTCCGAGTAGACGGGGGACTCGTCGAGCTTGGTCCGCAGGTAGAGGCCGATGACGCCCATCAGTCCTGCGAGGACGAATGGGATCCTCCAGCCCCAGTCCATCATCTTCTCTTCGCCGAGGCCCAGCTGCAGCAGCAGGACGACGAGCGAGCCCAGAGCCATGCCGGCCAATGTGCCGAACTCGAGGAAGCTGCCGAAGAAGCCGCGACGCTTATCCGGTGCGTACTCGGCCATGAACGTCGCAGCACCGCCGTACTCACCGCCCGAGGAGAAGCCCTGGACGACGCGGAGAAGGACGAGGATGATCGGCGCGGCGATGCCGATCGTTGCATAGCTCGGCAGGAAGGCGATGAGGAACGTCGATCCGGCCATGAGCAGAATGGTCAGGGCCAGGACCGTCTTGCGCCCGAGGCGATCGCCCATCGGACCCCAGACGATACCGCCGAGCGGGCGGAAGACGAAGGAGACGGCGAACGTCAGCAGAGCTAGGAGCTGCCCGTGGCTGCCGGGGAAGAAGTGCTGGGTGATGTATGTGATCGAGACTGCGTACAGTCCGTAGTCGAACCACTCTGTCGCATTGCCGACCGCAGAGGCTGCGACGGCTTTGCGGACAGTCTTGAGGTCTGGTTCGGGTGGGGCGTCGGGGGTGTCTGAACTGGGATGCGTGTTGGGGTTGCTCACGGAATCCTCCGATCGTGTGGGCCATCATCGAGGTGGCCCTCTAGAGAGAAGCGACTATGAACGCTACGAGCATCAGCTGAACGTTTCAACGCGAAAATACTGTCAAATCAACGGCGTGTCCCTGCCTCATTCCGGACTATACGAGCCTCTCACCAGGTGCGATGTAAATGAAATCCAAAATCTGATCTGCCGAAAAGGTTCACAGGCAATGCCATGGATATCGTTATCATCCGATGGTTGACAACAATTCGATTCGATGACCAACTTCGGATGGAGTCGATCAGCGAGTAAAATGCATTGTCACATATCCAAGCCTCCTCGAGGTGAAATCGTCGCATGAATTCGCGCCGATCTCGGTCCCCGAATTCATAATCTGCAATCGTCGAATTCAAAATCTGCAATCTTCGCAGTTCTCCCGAAATTTCTCCGCACCATTGATTGTCTCGGTGGTAGTCTGCCAAGCACCTGACCTGGGTCATACCGGAACTGGGCCGTCACGATGAGGAGATCTGCTCATGGGAGTGCTTCGGAAGAAGGATGTCAACGACGTCATTCACCAAAACGATGAGGCGAGCGAGGGCGGAAAACTGAGGAAGAACCTCAGCGCCAAGGACCTCATCGGCTTCGGCATCGGAATCGTCATCGGTACCGGTATCTTCACGCTCACCGGTCTCGAGGCCAAGGAGAATGCGGGCCCAGCCGTGATGATCTCCTTCGTCATCGCCGGATTCGTGGCCCTGCTGGCCGCACTCTGCTACGCGGAGTTGGCCGCAGCCGTCCCGACCGCTGGCAGCTCCTACACCTACGCATATTCCACGATCGGAGAGATCTTCGCGTGGATCATCGCGTGGGACCTCATCCTCGAATTCGCCCTCGGCGCATCTGTCGTCGCCCGCGGCTGGTCCGGTTACATCGCGGGTGTGTTCGACCTGCCCTCGCAGTGGTTCGCCGAGGAGGGATCGATCGTCAACCTCGGCGCGATCTTCATCTCCCTTGTCCTCGGCTGGGTGGCGATGCGCGGCATCCGCGAATCGAAGTGGGTGACCAACGGACTCGTCGTCATCAAGGTCCTCGTCTGCATCTTCGTCATCGTCGTCGGCGTCTTCTACATCAAGTCAGCCAACCTCGTGCCCTTCATCCCGCCGGCGAAGCACGTCGAGGCCGGAGCTGCTGAGGGTCTCCAGGCTCCGCTGTGGCAGTTCGTCTCGGGCATCGAACCCTCGAGCTTCGGCGTCGTCGGCGTCTTCGTCGCAGCCGCGGTCGTATTCTTCGCCTACTCGGGATTCGAAGCCATCGCCAACCTCGGCGAGGAGACGAAGAAGCCTGCCAAGGACATGCCGATGGGGCTGCTCGGCACGCTCGCGATCTGCACGGTCCTCTACGTCGGAGTCTGCCTCGTCGTGACCGGTATGGTCCACTACTCGAAGCTGTCCGAAGGCGACGCCGTCGCCGACGTGTTCACGCAGAACGGGCTCGGCTGGGCCGGAATCCTCATCGGCATCGCCGCCGTGGCCGGCCTGAGCTCGGTCATCCTCGTCGACATCGTCGCCATGGGCCGCATCGGCTTCGCGCTCTCCCGTGATGGTCTGCTGCCGGGCATCTTCGCCCGCATCCACCCGCGCTGGGGCACCCCGGTCCTGATGACGGCGCTGACCGTCGGAGCCGTGGTCATCCTCTCCGGACTCGTGCCGATCTCCGTGCTGGCGGAGATGGTGAGCATTGGAACGCTGTTCGCCTTCGTCGTCGTCTCGATCGCCGTCATCGTCCTGCGCAAGACGTCGCCGGATATGAAGCGACCATTCCGGACCCCGTGGGTGCCGTTCCTGCCGATCGTCTCGGTCATGGCCTGCCTCGGACTGATGGTCAGTCTCGCAGTCGAGACCTGGCTGCGCTTCATCGTCTGGTTGTTGCTGGGCTTCGTCGTCTATTTCGCTTACGGAAACCGGAAATCACGTCTGGCTCGTCAGGAACGCGAGGGCGCTAAGGAACGCGAGGGGGATTCGAAATGAGTGTTCTCGTCGGATTCGGCGTTGATACGAAGAGCCGTGCCGCTGTACGCTTCGGCGCCGACCTCGCCCGAGCCTCGGGCGAACCGCTCATCCTCTGCTGTGTCGTCCAGGATCGGTTCTCCTCCAGTCAGATGTCGGACTTCTCCGGCGTCTCCGACGACTGGAAGAAGGAGATCAAGGACATGACGTCCCAGGCGATCGCCGACGCCAAGGAGGCTCTTCCTGCGGATGTGGACGCCGAGGTGGTCACGCGATCCGGTCGATCCGTGACCCGGGTGCTCCACACCGAAGCCATCGACCACAACGCCCAAGTTCTCGTCACCGGGTCCTCGGTGCGCGGGCCGCTGGGGCGCATCGTCCTCGGCAGCACGACCGATCGTCTCGTCCACTCCTCACCGCTGCCGATTGCTCTGGTGCCCCGCGGCTACAACTCGGACCGTACGGAGATCAGGCGTCTGGTCTTCGCCGTCGACCCCTCGCGAAAGACGGAGCGATACTACGATTCCGTGGCACGACTAGCTCATTGGCTGGGCATCGGCGTCGAGGTCGTGACCTTCGCCGTCAGACCCTCGCGGCCCACCGGCATGGGAGCCTTCTCCGACCAAGGTGTGTATTCCCACTGGCGGAGCCAGGTCACGACAGGACACAGCGACATCGTGTCCGCGATCGAGAACAGTGAGGATGGGGTCAACGTCACCGGGACGGAAATCGTCACCGGCGACCGATGGTCGAGTGCGGTCAATGCCTTCGACTGGCAGGACGGAGACATCCTCGTCGCCGGATCGAGTGAGAGCGCCCTCCACGGTGTGTTCCTCGGGTCCACGGCCACTCACATCATGCGCCACTCACCGGTGCCGATGGTGCTGCTGCCCCGACCCAGGCGTTAGCTGGGTACAGAAGGGCCCAGTGCCTTACCTGGCATGACACAGTCAGCGAAATCGAGTGAGTCGACGCACATCCAGACGGTTTCGTGCTCAGGGAATGACTGTTCGTCCACCCGATGTCCTAGGCTTGAGCACTGCGAATCCTGACAGAACGCTCAACTCAACTGACTGTCCTGTAGCCGAATCCTCGGTCAGCGGGGCTCGGAAGGCAGCACGACACGTGGACCAGACCAGGAACCATTTGGAATCATCCGAGACGGATGCAGAACCTCCTCCCGCAAAGGAGGCGGACGCTGTCGGCACCGATCACGATTCCCCGACCGGGCCCGCCGAGGTGGCCCAACGCAGCCGTATCGACATCCCTGTCGCGGGAACCAGCGTCGGAATCCTTGCGATCTTCGTTGCCCTCGCCCTGATTCTTCCGGATAAGATGTCAGCCTGGGTGGGCACCGCATTTGCCGCCTGCGCCGACATCTTCGGCATGTACTGGCAGATCCTTCTGCTGGCCACGGCACTCATCGCCATCATCCTCATCTTCACCCCTTGGGCCAAGGCACGGTTGGGCAATCAGGCCCGCCCAGACTTCAACCGCTTCAGCTGGGTCGCCATGATCATGACGACATTGCTCGCTGCCGGGGGAGTCTTCTGGGCGGCCGCGGAACCGATGTACCACTACGCGACGACACCGCCCTACTTCGCCGACAGCGGAGACAGCGGCTTCGACGAGGTAGCCGCCGCGCTCGCCACGAGCTTCATCGACTGGGGCTTCCTGGCCTGGGCGATCCTCGGTTCCCTGGGAACGATCGTGATGATGCGCGCCGCAGAAAAGGGGATGCCCCTGCGTCCCCGCAGCCTGCTCTACCTTGTTCTGGGCAAGAAGGCTGCGACCGGCCCGATTGCAGCCGTGGTCGACATCGTCTGTGTCATCTCTGTCGCCGCCGGCACGATCGGCCCTGTCGGATTCCTCGGCATGCAGGTCTCCTACGGTCTGAACTCCCTGTTCGGCATCCCCGATATCTACCCCGTGCAGCTCGTTGTGATTGCGGTGCTCACCGCCGTCGCCGGCGTCAGCGTCTTCTCCGGTGTCAGCCGGGGCATCCGCTTCCTCAGCAGCGCCAACGTGTGGATAGCGCTGGCACTCATGGCCACCGTGCTCGTGGTCGGATCGGCCTGGTTCGTGATCAAGAGCTACTTCAGCGGCTTCGCTTTGTACATGACCGACTTCTTCGCCATGACGCTTTACCGAGGAGACACCGAATGGCTCTCGGGCTGGACAGTGTTCTTCTTCGGCTGGTTCCTCGGCTATGCCCCGCTGATGGCAATCTTCGTGGCTCGCATCTCAAAGGGCCGAACCGTTCGGGATCTGCTCATCAGCACCACGGTTCTGCCTCCCATCGCCACAACGTTCTGGTTCACTGTCCTGGGCGGCACAGGCATCTTCCTCGAACAGAAGTCTGCCGGTTCCATCTCGGGACCGCTGATGGACGGAGGGCTGCCCGCCGCAGTCATGGCCATCAGCGATAACCTGCCGCTGTCGTTGATCATCAGCCTCGGTTTCCTCCTCTTGACTATGACCTTCGTGGCCACGACCACGGACTCCATGTCGTTCGCGATGTCGCAGTCATGCATGACGAGCGGTGAACCATCGCCGAAGCTGCGGGCCACGTGGGCCCTGCTCATCGGTGTCACTGCGGCCGTGCTCATCAGCTTGGGAGACGGTGGGGTCGACGCGCTGCAATCGGCGATCGTCATCACCGCTGTGCCGGTGGGCTTTGTCATGTTGCCCTCACTGTTCGCGGCGCCGATCTATGTCAGGCAGATGGCCAAGGAACAGAACCTGGCCTGAGATGAGACTGACTGCGCCCCACCCTCGTCGAGGGCTTCTTCCCGTGTGGCACTGTTCTATCGAATATCGTCAATGTTGTTACTGGTGTTGGTCTTCGGCATCCGACATAATGAGGCTGTGAACGAAGAGAACAGCAGTGCCCAAGCAGACACAACGACGATGAAGGCTATGAGCCAGACCGAATTCGGCGGCCCCGAGGTCCTCCACGAGGTGGAGCTGCCCAAGCCGAAGCCGGGACCGAGCCAGCTCCTCATCAAGGTGAAGGCATCAGGCGTGAACCCCACGGATTGGAAGCACCGAAGCGGCCCCCGCTTCCTCCCCGACCCACCGTACGTCCTCGGCTGGGACGTCTCCGGGGTGGTCGAACAGGTGGGCGTCGGCGTGACCCTGTTCAAACCGGGCGACGAAGTCTTCGGCATGTTGCCCTATCCCTTCGGCGTCGGCGCGCACGCCGAGTACGTTGTAGGTCCGACACGAGCCTTCGTGCCCAAGCCCGGCAGCGTCGACCACGTGCAGGCGGGAGCGATCCCACTCGTGGCGCTGACTGCGTGGCAGTCCTTGGTTGACACCGCGAAGATCACCCCCGGTGAACGGGTTCTCGTCCATGCCGCTGCAGGCGGAGTGGGGCACGTGGCGGTGCAGATCGCCAAGGCACGAGGCGCCTATGTCATCGGAACGGCGAGTGCACCGAAACATGATTTCGTCCGAGGACTGGGTGCTGACGAGATGATCGACTATCGCGAGGAAGACTTCGTCGAGAAGGTTCGCGACATCGACATCGCCTTTGACACCATCGGGGGTGACTACCAGCTGCGCTCTCTGAGAACTCTCAAGCCAGGGGGAATCATGGTGTCGACGGTTCCTGTCCCGGCCGAGGGACTCTCCGAGGAGGCTGAGGCTCTGGGTGTTCGGGCTAAAACCATACTCGTCGAGGCCGATCAGGCGGGCATGCTCGAAATCGCTGCCCTCGTCGAAAGCGGGCAGCTGCGGGCCACGATCGCAGACACATTCCCGCTGACAGATGCCGCGAAGGCTCATCAGGCAGGGGAGACCAACGCGACGACAGGCAAACTGGTGCTGACCATGGAATGAAGCTGACCATGAAGTGAGCGAGGAGGTGGGCCCCTCGGTGAAGCTGGCCGTTGACCTTAGCCGTGCACTCCATGCTCGTTGATCCAGATCCACCCCTCGGGCAGGGGTGCCCACGCGGCCACATCGCGTCTGGCCTTCGACCTGTCGGCGAGCACCACGACGCGCTTGGCGCGTTCGGCGATGAGCTCCTTCGTCCGTGCCTCGTCGAGGGTCGGCTCGCCGAGTCCCTGGGCAGGATCCACCGCGTCGGCGCCGAGGAACGCGACGTCGACGTGGATCCGACCGAGGGCGTAGTCGCTGAGTGCCCCCGTGGTTCCGTGCGACATCGTCGAGACCTCACCACCGACCATGATGACCTTCGGCCCCATCGGATGGGCGAGCGTGAGCGCGATCTCGAGGCCGCGCGTGATGACCGTGAGATCGGCCCGATCGCGGATGCGCTCGGCCAGCCGCACGGTCGTCGACCCGGCATCGAGGAAGATCGTGCGCACACTCGAATCCTTGATGTGAGTCAACGCCCAGGTCGCGATGGTGTCCTTCGCCTCGGCGTGGAGTTCCATCCTCTGCCCCAGAGGCGGCTCGACATAGCCGGCCGCTGTGGCCCCGCCGATCGTGCGGATGACCTCGCCGGACTCCGCCATCTCCCGCAGGTCGCGGCGGATCGTCGATTCGGACGTGTCCAACTCCGCGGCGAGCCGGGAGATCGACCACGAACCGGACTTGAGCAGCGACCGGATGTCGTCGCGGCGCTTCTGGGTGCCCGTGCGGATTGCCATGGTGTGAAGCTTACTTCGGCAGGTACTCGGTGCGGATCCCGTCGACGAACGGCGCGTATCCGATGGCGGCCGTGTACGCCGAGCGCATGGTGCCCGCATCGGCGATGCCTTGGCCCGCGATGTCGAAGGCCGTGCCGTGGTCGACCGAGGTGCGCAGGATCGGCAGTCCTACGGTGACCGAGATCGTACCGTCGAAATCGAAGGTCTTCGACGCGATGTGGCCCTGGTCATGGTACTGGGAGAGGATTCCGTCATAGCGGCCGCTCAGCCCCTGGTGGAAGACCGAATCCGCTGGGATCGGCCCGGCGACCTCGAGCCCACCTGCGACCACGCGCTCGACTGCCGGGCGCAGAATCTCGATCTCCTCGTCGCCGAACGCACCATTCTCGCCACCGTGCGGATTGAGCGCAGCGACGGCCAACCTCGGCGAGGGGACTCCGTAGAGCTGCAGGGCGCGGTGGGCGCGCTCGATGGAATCGACCTGGGTGTCGATCGTCAGGGCGTCGATGGCCTTGCGCAGCGACATGTGGCGGGTGGCGAAGAAGATCTGGAGCTTGTGGTTCGGCACCTTCGTGTTCTCGACGACGAACATCGTGTCCTGCTTCGTCACGCCCGTGAGCTCGCCGAGCATCTCCGTGTGGCCCAGGTGCTTCGAGCCAGACTTCCACACGGCTTCCTTGTTGATGGGACCGGTGACGATGCCCGCGATCTCCCGATCCATGGCGGCCTTCGTGGCCAGCTCGATCGAAGCGACGGCCGCGTGGCCGGCATGGGCATCGACGACGCCCCACTCGGGCAGGTCATCACCGAGGACGCCGATGTCGAAGACGTCGATGACTCCTTCGCCAGCGGCAGGTGTCGACCAGTCACTGATGGCACGGAGTTCGACGTCGAGGCCGAGGACGTCCACGGCCCGCTTCATCACGGCGAGGTCAGCGACGGCGACGCCATGCTGGTCATCGCGTCCGGCGAATTCAGAGAGGACCTTGGCGGTGATCTCGGGGCCGATTCCCACCGGGTCACCGACGGTCACAGCGAGTACGGGCGCGGTCATGTCATTCTCCTTGTGTTGTGTCATCAGTCTCGACGGTGCGGGAGGACGGGGTCCAGGCATTGGGCTCCGGTCTGATCTGTGAAATGTCATCCTTGTCCGACGCGGGAGGTCGCCATCAGGTAGTCGAGGCACTTGACGGCTGTGCTCGAGTCTCCGATGAGCCCGCCTTTCGTCACGATCGGCAGTCCGTCTGAGCTTCCTCCGACAAGGTGACCGCCCACGGCCAGCGGGATGATCTCCTTCTCGATCTCCATCCCGACCGCGCCGACGGCTCTCATCACCATGGCCGTGACATCGCCACCGGTCGTATAGAGGCCGGTGATGACAGGGGATGTCATGACTGCGGCTGCGATCATGGCCAGCCGCTTCGTCGTCAGCTCCGACTGCTCGTTGGTGAGATCAAGCAGGTCGCCCGACTCGAGTACGGTGGCGATGATGATCGCTCGCGCCGAGGTGACTTCCTCGACCAGCTCGAGTGTGGCATCGACGTCGGGGAGGTTCTCCTCATCGAGGACGGTACGGATGATGGTGATTGTGGGGTCGTCGGCCAGTGTGGCCAGCTGAGCTCGAGTCACCTCGGTGGCTGATCCCGAGATGCCGAGGATGGCGCCGCCGGGACGAGTCGGCAGCAGCGACAGCGCGAGGGCGAGGCTGCCGGGACCGGGGTCGATGGTCACCCAGTCGATGATCTCGCCGTTGCGCAGACCTGACCTTGCTCGGGCGCCGAAGCTGTCGTCCCCGGTGGGGTCTTCTGCGATTTCCTGAGTCACTGAGGCGACGACAGATCCGACGAGTCTGACGTGATCAGCAGTCAGGGCATCGGCGATGATGATGTCAGCCCCACCGGAGATGGCATCGAGGACCGCGGACCGAATCGCCCAGTGGCCGGAGAGCACCGTCGAGATCTCGATGAGGTGAGAGTCGAGATCGGTGCCGGTTCGCAGGATCGCGTCGACATCGGAGGTGTGCATGGGGGAGCGGACATCGTGTTTGAGCTCAGTGTGTTCGAGCAGTCGTCCCTCAAGGAGCTGTTGACCTTGGACGGTGGTTCGCCCCGCAGTGGGAAACGCAGGGACGCACAGACCCATGACCCGCTTCTTCTGTCCACCGTGTCCGGCGGCCGACTCGGCTACTTTCCTGCGGGCGTTGAGGGCCGCCTCTGCGGAGGGTCCGACATTGCCGCGCAGGGTTGTGTCGATACGGCAGGCGACGAGATCGATGTCGCTGGTGATGCTGATGAGCGATTCGGTAATCTCAGCGGCCTCCTCCGGCGGTAGGTGCCGGGAGTCGGCGTTGAGCACGACGGCGTCGTAGTCATCGAGAAGGTCATCGAGGTTGACCTTCTCACTCCGGTTCGTCCCGGTCACGGTGATGGTCCGCAGCCCCGCCTCGGCGAAGAGCGCACCGCAGGCGTTGCCGCCGGTCAGGTCGTCGGCGACGATGAGGATACGTGGGCTGGCCGCGTCACCGAATCCTGGTGCGGACTTGTCCGGCTTCGGAGCCGGGGGCGTGGAATGTTCACTCATACGATCAAGTCGAGCACAAACAGGAGCGGAAGGGAACAGATCCAGACCGCCGTCGTAATGCCCGACCAGCCCTTGATTGCGTTAATGCCGTCGAGGCCGGTGAAGCGGGTGACGACCCAGAAGTACGAATCGTTGAAGTACGAGAAGACCATCGAGCCGGCGGTGCACGCCATGACCGCGACCAGCGGGCTCAGACCCAGGGGTGCGATGAGCGGTGCGGTGACCGAGGCGGCGGTGATCATCGCAACCGTACCCGAACCCTGTGCCAAGCGTACGAGCGAGGCGATGAGGAACGGTACGAGGAGTGCGGGCAGACTGATCGAGGCGATCGCCTCGGCGAGGGCATCGCCGACGCCCGACTCGCGCAGCACCAGGCCGAAGCTGCCGCCGGCGCCGGTGATGAGCAGGATGAGTCCGGCGGATGCGGCGCCGTCGGCCAGCCAGCTCTGGACCGTGTTGTTCTTGGTCCGGTGCGGCAGGAGCGTGTAGACGGCGAGGACGAGGCCGATGATGAGCGCGACGACGGGGTTGCCGAGGAACGCCAGGGGTGCGACCCAGGAGGATGGTTCGTAGGCGTCGCCGGCGAGTTCTCCCTGAGCGTTCTTGTCGATCGCGGTGCTCACCGTGTTCGCGACGATGAGCAGCAGCGGGACGATGAGCGGGAGGAATCCGAGGAAGGCTCCCGGCTTCTTCGCGGAGGTGGTCCCATCGTCGGCGTCGGATGTGCCGGTGTCCGTGTTGTCCGCTGTGCCGGCTGTGTTCCAGTCGCTGCCGGTGAGCGTGTCGACTCCACCGCGGGAGGATCCTGCGGATCCTTCAGAGGCGGTGGCCGAGCCGGCCGAATGCGCATCCGCCGAGGCGGTGGTCACCGAACCGTAGACGTCGTGTTTGACGGCCTTGTTGAGGACGGGTTCGAGCTTGGGTCCGATCCAGCGGGCGTAGATGACGACGACGGGCAGGAGGCAGGCGGTGAAGACGAGGCCCGCGAGGATGACCGAACCGATGTCGGCGCCGAGGATGCCCGTCGCAGCGAGCGGCCCCGGGGTCGGCGGCACCATGTGGTGAGTCAAGGTCATGCCGCAGCCCAGTGCGAGTGCGAGGGTGACGTAGCCGCCCCTCTTCACACGGGCGATGGAGCGGGCGAGCGGGTTCATGATGACGTAGCCCGAGTCGCAGAAGACAGGGATGGACACGAGCGAGCCGACAGTGCCCATGGCCCAGGGCTCGCGGCCCTTGCCGAAGATGCGCAGGAAGGCTCGGGCCAGGGAGTCGGCGGCACCGGAGACTTCGAGGATCTTGCCGATGCCCACGCCGAGTCCGATGACGATGCCGATGCTGGCCAGAGTGTCACCGAAGCCCGTGGTGATGGAGTCGATGATCGAGAGCAGGTCTTGACCGGCGACGATGCCGGTGACGACCGCTGCCAGGAGAAGAGCGATGAAGGCGTCGAGCCGGGTCGCCAGGACGATGACGACGATCGTCACGATCCCGGCTACCAGAGCCAAGATGAGTTGCAGGTCCATGTGGTCCTCCGGAGTGAGGCCGGCTCAGCTGAGCCGGGGTAGAGCCGGGCCGACTCTCGGCGCGGCCCGGGGCTGGTTACCTTGGGCAGTTGCCGATGTCTGAGCTGTGGTGAGGTGCCGAGCGCGGGCATCGAACATGAGAGTCGGATGTGAAGTTGAACAACATGAGCAAATATTACTCATACATGAACATTTATGCAATGTTCGACGGCGCGGTTCGACGCTGCGGCTAGACGCTCGCGGCGCTGCACTTCAGGGCGGGTGGGCCGTCGACAATTCCTGCGGTCTCGTTTCGCATAACTACAATCGATTGCAATAATGTGATCCAGACTATATCGTTCTGATCATGTCGAACACCAGCGCTCGAAGACGAGCAACCGAAACAACCCGCCCGAGGCTCTTCGCCGACAAGTTCCGGTGGGTGATACTCACCGGAATCGTCGCCATCACCGTCATCAACTACGTCGACAGGGGAGCGATCTCCTACGCCGCTGAAGGCATCATGGGTGAGTACGCGCTCGACCCTGCCGAGTGGGGCAATGTGCTCGGCTTCTTCGGGTACGGCTACATGTTCGGAGCACTCATCGGCGGCTTCCTTGCCGACAAGATGGGGCCGAGATGGATGTGGACGGTTGCAACGTTGAGCTGGTCAGTCCTCGTCGTGGGTGTCATCTTCGCCGGAGACCTGGGCGTCGCACTCGCCGGTTCCGCTCTGGTCGGCTTTGCCGTCTTCCGCATTACGTTCGGCCTGGCTGAAGGCCCGACCTACGCAACAGTGAATAAGACGGTCGCCAATTGGGCGACCGTGAAGGAACGCGGCTTCATGTCCGCCGTCGGCCTGCTGGGAACCCCATTGGGGGCGCTGCTCACAGCGCCGATCGCCGTCGGACTCATCACTCTTACCGGATCGTGGCGCTGGGTCTTCGTCATCCTCGGTGCGGCAGGGTTCGTGTGGCTGTTCTGGTGGCTGCGGATCTTCACCAACCGTCCCGACGAGAACCCGCGTGTCTCACCGGTCGAGTTGCGCACGATCCGCAGTCAGGCCGACGTCCTCGCAGTGGAGACCACTGTCGACGAACCGAGCAGGAAGCTCGCCTGGTGGGACTTCTTCAAGAGTCGGACATTGGTCTTCAATGCCATCGGCTATTTCGCCTTCATGTACGTGAACTTCATGATCCTCACCTGGACTCCGCGCTACCTGCAGTCCGAGTTCGGGTTCGAGCTTGGATCGCTGTGGTATCTGGGCATGATCCCGTGGATCGGGGCCTGCTTCACCGTGCTCTTCGGCGGGCGGATCAGCGACTGGCTGCGACGCCGCACCGGTAGTCTGTGGATCGCTCGCAGCGGCTTCGCCATGGTCTCCTTGGCACTGACGACCATCTGCTTCCTCTTCATCCCCACACTGAATTCGGCTGCGGCAGTGTTGCTCGTCATGGCGATCGGCAATGCCCTGAACTCGCTGCCCAATGCGGTCTACTGGACCGTGGTCATCGACACCGCGCCGGAGCGCACAGGTACCTTCGGCGGAATGACGCACTTCATTGCGAATATTGCCGCAGTCGCAGCACCGACCGTCACCGGTTACATCGTCAGCGCTAGCGGCTTCGGCGGAATGTTCATCGCCACCGGTGTCGCCACCGGAATCGGAGTCATCGCCATGGCGCTCGTCCGTCCCGGTCGTTTAGGGGCGCCAGCGCGCAGATCCACCGGGGTCGGGGCATGACAGAGGGTACAGACGAGGAAAGACGCAGCGGGGGAGACGCAATGGACAGAAACTCACAGCTGACCGCATCGCGACGGACGTTGGAGTCCCTGCAGGACAGGCGATCCGGAGCTCGTCGGATCAACGCGATCGTCGACGTCGATGAGAGCCAGATCGACGAGGCTCAGATAGAGACGGCCGCTCGTCGTGGATCGTCGCTCGCTGGTCGGATCGTGGCCATCAAGGACATGATCGATGTCGCGGGAATGCCCACCCGATGTGGTTCCGACCTGGGCAGCGACACCCCGCAGACAGAGGACGCCGAGGTTGTCGCCAGTCTGCGACGTGCCGGTGCGATCGTCGGGGTCAAGACCGCAACGCACGAATTCGCCTATGGCCCGACCGGCGACGTGACGAACCGCGGGCCGGTTCTCAACCCGCACGACAAGACCCGAATGTCGGGCGGCTCCAGCGCCGGTTCGGCAGCTCTGCTGGGCGAAGGCTCGGTCGAACTGGCGCTGGGTACCGATACCGGCGGATCCGGGCGGACCCCAGCGGCCTTCTGCGGCGTCTACGGTCTGCGACCGACCTCGAATTCGCTGAGCGTGGACGGTGTCTTCCCGCTGGCCAAGAGCCTCGACACGGTCAGCCCGATGGCTAGAGACGCTGTAGGGCTGAGCGACCTGTGGGCCGCGCTCACCGGAGAAGCGATCGACGTGACGGTGAGGTCGGCCGACCTGACGATCGCCGAACTCGAAGGTGGGCAGTGGTCGAGTCTGCAATCCGAGGTCGCCGAGGCGGTCGTGACCGTACGTGCCCGCCTTTCCGAGCTGGGGCATCGGCTGACGAGAAGTGAACTGCCGGAGACTGCGCAGACCATCGAGCTCTACAATCTGGTCCAAGGCGCCGAGGCTGCTGCTGTGCACAGCGAGAATACGGCCGACCGTCCGCAGCTGTTCCAACCCGAGGTCCGCAGCCGCCTAGAAAGCGCCCGCGAGATTGCCGGATGGCAATACGTCAACGCACTTGAGGCGCTGATCAGCCTGCGTGAGCACTCTGATGACGTCTTCGGCGACGCGGACATTCTCCTGTGCGCCACCTCGCCGGTGACGGCGCCACTGGTCGGTGCCCGCAGCGGATTCGCCGCAGGCCGGACGTCTGCGCGCGAGGTGGCACTCCACCACACCATTCCCTTCAGTGTCCTCGGGCTGCCTGCTGTGAACATCCCGGTTTGGAGCGCAGGACGCCCGCTGCCGGCAGGAGTGCAGCTCGTCGCCCGTGCCGGAGCGGAATCCCACCTGCTCGCACTCGCCCAGGCCCTCGGCGACCTGCGCCACGTGAGCTGAGCAGCCGCTGGGGTGACACCCCCACCTCGGCGGTGGTGGAGGTCTTCTCAACAGGGGCAATGGCCGTGTATGGCGGCGAGATCGCACGGCGATGTTTGTACGATGGGAAGATGCAGAGTCCACAGGGTTCCGACGGCAGGCGAATCAGCCGCATCACCATGGCGGATATCGCTGCAGCCGCCGACGCAGACGTGTCGACGGTGTCACGCACCCTCAGCCGGGAACGGGACTCGATCCGGACCAAGAAGGGCAAGCGGATCTGGGAGATCGCCGACGAACTCGGCTATTCGCCCAACCTCACTGCCTCCTCGCTGCGGACGAACACGACCAAACTCATCGCAGTATTCGTCCCACGACTCCGCGACGAAGTCCTCGCCCTGATGTACGAAGGGATCGAGGAGGAGCTGCAGAAACACGGTTATCAGTGCATGGTGCTCTCGACCGGCGACGACCCCGATGTGCAGCTGGCCAAGCTCGATGTCGCGATTCAGCGCGGAGTCGACGGGATCCTCTTCGGTGACGCAATGGTCGGATCCAAGGTGCTTCCCAAGGTCAAGAAGGCCGGCATCCCGTATCTGCTCTTCAACCGTCCCTTGGAGGGCCACCGGTCGGTGACCTGCGACGACTTCGGCGGGGGAGTCCTCGCGGCGAAACACCTGATGGAGCTGACTGACGGGCCGCTCGTCGTCTACAAGGCGATGGACTATGCGATGAACCTTGTCCACCGGTCTGCAGGCTTCCTCCAGACGGTTCGCGAACATGGACGGATTGCCGTCGACGGATTCCACCTCAACGGGGGAATCTACGCCGAGGACGGAATGAGGGCAGCGCGGGAGATGGTCGCCGAGTCCCGTGCACCGTTCGGAGCATTCGTCGTCAACGACACAGCGGGAATCGGTGCTCTGGGCGAGTTCACACGATCCGGGCTCAAACCCGGCGATGATGTCTATGTCGTGGGCTTCAACGACATTTCGTTGGCCAAGGCCACCCCGATAGCGCTCACCACGATCGTCAGCCCCACGCGGGAACTCGGGCATCTGGCAGCCTCGTCGCTGCTGACGATCATCGGTGGTGGAGACCCCGAGTCGGTGCAGCTTCCGGTCGAGTTGGTTGTGCGCGAGTCCTCGACTCCGCTCGCGAAACAGTCCTGAATGCAGAAACAGTCCTGAATGCAGAAGCTGCCCGGTCGCAGGATACGACCGGGCAGCCAACGGTGGCCGAGATCAGCCGCGGCGGATCGTTCCCTGCTTCCAGTCGCTGATGTCGATGTTGAACGTGTCGTGGACATGGGCGAGCAGTTCGTCGATGTCGTCAAAGACAATGTGCGAGCCATTGCGGGTCTTCAGTGCCCACCGATCCTGCATCGCCACAAGTGACTGGCCGGCAGGCAGGGCAGAGCGCAGCTGGCCCAGCAGTCGATACTTCAGACCCTTCTCATTGACCAGGGCCGTGGCCGCTGAAACTTTCCGCGATGACCCGCACGCACCGCACATCAGGGCATCACATCTCCGCTGTTGGGCCCAAGTGTCTGCCCGGTGTAGAGATCCCCGCCGGGGGAGGACGCCAAGAGCAGCGCTGTCGGAGCGACCTCTTCCGGTGTGCCGAAGCGCCCGATGGGAAGCTCAGCCTGTTTGGCACTCTTCCACTCATCGCTGAGACCATCGACGAGCGGAGTGTGGATGGGCCCCGGCGCGATCGTATTGACGAGGATGTTCTCCGGTGCGAGTTCGAGAGCCATGGCCTTGGACATGCCGATGACTCCGGCCTTCGCCGCCACATAGTGGCTCAGCCCGGTTCCACCCTTGATCCCCAGCTGCGAGGAGATGTTGATGATCCGGCCACCGCCTCGGTGCTGGAGATGCGGCAGAGCGAAGCGTGCCGTGAGGAACACTCCTTTGAGGTCGATGTCGATCGTCCTCTCGAAGGTCTCGACACTCATCTGTGCCAACGGGGTTTCGTCGAGGATCCCGGCTGCCGAGACGACGATGTCGAGCCCGCCGAGGCGCTCTGCCGCTTCATCGATCGCCGACTTCATCGAGTCGGCGTCGGTGACATCGGCGGCCACGGCGATGGCCCGTCCATCGGCGGACAGCGATGCGGCAGTGGCTTCTGCCTGTTCGCCGTTGACGTCGAGGATGGCGACGGCAGCTCCCTGCTGAACGAAGAGCTTCGCAATCGCGGCCCCGATTCCACTGGCACCGCCGGTGATGAGGGCGGTCTTGGACTTCAGCTGTTCCTGTGTCATATCTTCCTTTGCCAGATGTCGTTCATTGTGGACCCGATTCTTCGCAGCTGCACGGGCTTCGTAGCTGTACGGGCTCAGCTGGGCCAGCGGATCGTGAGTCCGCCGTCGACGATCAATTCCTGGCCGGTGACATAGGCGCTGTCATCGCTGGTGAGGAATCGGATCGTGCGTGCGCATTCGTCGGTGGTGCCGACGCGGCCCCAAGGAATGATCTTTCCTGCGGCGTCAAGGCCCTCTTTGCCCAGCGAGTTCTTCCCGTCCAGTGACTGGGGGCTTTCGATGAGCCCTGGGATGACTGCGTTGACGCGAATCCCGCGAGGTGCCAGCTCGACGGCAAGCGATCGGCACAGTCCCAGGACGCCGGACTTCGCGGCGGCATAGTGGGCGTGCTCCTCCCAGCCGTACACGCCGCCCGCGATCGACGAGGTGGCGACCATCGCTCCGCCGCTGCTCATCTTCGCGGCTGCTGCCTGGAATACGCGGAAGACTCCGTTGAGGTCGACGTCGAGCATCTCACCCCACGAGTCATCGGTCATGTCGTCGATCGAGTTGCGGCGCAGAATTCCTGCCGCGGCAACGGCGATGTCGAGTCGACCGAACTCGTCGATGGCTGCCTGCGCCATGGCTTCGCATTCCTCGGTGCTGCGCACATCGGCGGGCAGTGCGATGCACTTGGCGCCTTCGGCCTCGACTGCCGAGATCGTCTGCTGGACGTCGTGATCGTCGCCGGGGATGTAGTTGACCACGCTGTGGGCTCCGGCCCGGGCGTACGCGACGGCCAATGCCTGGCCGATACCGCTCGCGCCGCCGCTGATCAGAGCGACCTTTCCTGCCAGTCCATCATCGTTTGCCATTGATTCGTCTCCTCTTGTTCGTTGGTTGTTCTGTTCTGAACCGGTCTTCGCAGCTGTCGGTGGTCATCGCGACTGTGGGGTCTTCACTGTTCGACCTTGCGGGTGCCGAGCATGCACAGTGCTGCCAGGAACAGGCCTGCTGTTCCAGTGAAGACGGCGGCCCAAGTCATGCTGACGCCGGCGACGAGCAGGAAGCTCAGCAGTCCGGAGTCGATGATGCTGCCCATCGGTGCCATGACGTGGGCGACGTTGGTGCCCATGCCGCGCACGTGTGCGGGGAAGGACTCGCCCATGTAGTAGAGCAGGGCCGCGAAGGGGCCGGTCAGGAAGAACAGCGTGAGACCGTACATGGCGATGATGAAGAAGGTTCCACCGGGAACCAGCAGCATGACCAGTGAGGCGATTCCGCCGGCAAGCCATCCGAAGATGACTGTCGAACGTCGGCCGATGCGATCGCCGAGCCAGCCGTGGAAGAGGTAGCCGACGAACCCGACGGCATTGGCTCCGACGAGGATGACCAGGGCGTTCTCGAAGCTGACTCCCTTGGACTCGACGAGGACTGTCGTACCCAGGACGGAGAAGACCTGAATGCCGATCCAGCTGAACAGCCATGCCGCGGCGAGCAGAGTGGTGTGACGCCAGAGAGTCTTCGTGAAGACGTCCTTGATGCCGGTTCTCTCACCGGAGTCCGGTTCGAGTTCGTGTTCGTCGAGCAGTCTTGCCGCACCAGCCTCATCACCGGCTTCGGCGCGACGACGGGATTCCTTCATCGCGGCGAAGACCGGGGATTCGGGCAGTCGGGTGGCGACCAGTGCAACGCACAGCGCGAGAACCGCAGCTACGACGAAGCTCCAGCGCCAGCCGATGACCGGCAGCAGCAGAGCGGACATACCGGCTGCTACGAGTGCGCCGATCGGATATCCGGCCTGAACGACAGAGTAGAAGAGGCCCTTGTTCTTGACCTTGCGGTAGATCTCGGAGAGATAGACCGCGTTGACCACTTCCTCGGAGAGCGAGAGGCCGGTCAGCGAGCGGACGATGATCATGCTGACCGCGCCCATCGCCATGCCCGTCATCCCCGATGCCACTGCACCCGCCAGCATGAGGATGATGAGGGCGTTCTTTCGACCCAGGCGGTCGATGAGTGATCCGACTACGAGGGAGACGATGAAGACGCCCACCTGAGCAACGGTGTTGACAGTGGTGGCCTGCGCGGTGCTCCAGCCGAAGTCTTCAGCGATGACTGGAAGCAGTGTCCCGAACAGGGTGAAGTCGTAGACGGAGACGATCCACGCCACGAAACACACGGCTGAGATCTGGCGGATGATCTTCGGGGTGAGCTCCAGGTCTCAGGGTGCTGGTTTCTGCCCCTGGGCGGGAGCTTCATTCGTCGTACTCATATGTGATCCTCGTCAGCGACCGGAGCCGCCTCAGCCCTTCTTCCGCGGTGAGCGCTGGGCGAAGTTCGTGGCAACGTCCTTCATGTAGGCGAACTCGACGCCCTCGTGGGAGGCCATGTGGTCGAAGAGGCGCTCGAGCATGAGGAGGTTCTGCGGACGACCGGAGACGTCGGGGTGGATGGTGATGGGGAAGACTGCGTAGTCCATTTCGCGGTAGACCCAGTCGAACTGGTCGCGCCAGAGGTCTTCGACGACGCGTGGGGAGACGAAACCGTGCGAGGTGAACGAGGACTTGATGAACATCATCGGAGGCAGATCGTCGAGGTACCAGGAAGCCGGAATTTCGATCAGATCGGTCTCGGTGCCGCGGACGAGTGGCTTCATCCACTCGTGTGCAGATTCGGCCTCGTAGTTGATCTTGGTCCATTCGTCGCCGACGCGAACGTAATAGGGGGTGTGGTCGTCGTGCATGAGGGAGTGGTCGTAGAGGAATCCACGCTCGGCGAGGAGTTCGTTGGTGACGGTGGAGAATTCCCACCACGGCGCGACATAGCCGACGGGCTTGGTGCCGGACCGCTCGGTGATGAGGTCCGTGCAGTAGTCGAGAATCTCCTCTTCCTGCTTGCGCGTCATGGCCAATGGGTTCTCGTGGGAGTAGCCGTGGACGCCGATCTCATGTCCGGCTTCGACGACCTTGTCGAACTGTTCGGGGAAGGTCTCGATGGAGTGGCCGGGCCAGAACCAGGTGGCCGGCATGTTCCTGCGGCCGATCAGTTCGAGCAGTCGGGGAACGGCGACTTCACCGGCGAACATTCCGCGAGAGATGTCGCCGGGGGAGTCCTCACCGCCATAGGAGCCCAGCCAACCTCCGACAGCGTCGACGTCGATTCCTACGGACACGTAGATCTTCTTGGACATGTGAACTCCATTTCTCCATTGACATGTGTTTTGCTGCGAACGGCAGCCTTCGAATCGGTCGTCGACAGAACCATCAGGTGTTGTGTTCCTAGTGGATCGTCGGTCTGAAGACAGCGTGCGTTTTCGTCGGATCTGGTTGGGATCCGAGCTGTTCGCCGTCGTCTGCGACTCGTGAGCATTCATTTTTGCAATCGATTGTAAAACCGATAGTGCGACTTTAGCGCAGACATATGTGGTGCGCAACACTTTCTTGCCTGAATGGCTCGTTGGGTCTGCGGGGGTGGCGATCGACCCCGTTGTTTTATACCCCTAAGGGGTATACGGTGGTGGAATGGGAGCACATCACGAACCTGAGAATCACACCAGCCACGAAGGTGTCGATGACCATACGAGCCACGACGGCCACGGCGGCCACGCTGGCCACGACGGCCATGTCGCGCAATTCCGTCGACTGTTCTGGATCATGCTCGTCATCGCGATCCCTGTCGTTGCGTTCAGCCCAATGTTCGGCCACCTCGTCGGCTACGAGGTCCCGGAGGACGGTGTCCTCGGGTGGCTGCGGTGGCTTTCGCCGATACTTGGCACTGTCATGTACTTCTGGGGCGGCAAGCCGTTCCTGACCGGCGGGCTGAGCGAGATGAAGGAACGCAATCCGGGCATGATGCTCCTCATCGCCTTGGCCATCACCGTCGCCTTCCTGTCCTCGTGGGGGTCCTCGCTCGGACTCCTTGATGCCGAACTCGACTTCTGGTGGGAGCTGGCGCTTCTCGTCGTCATCATGCTGGCCGGGCACTGGCTGGAGATGCGCTCCTTGGCACAGACCTCTTCGGCGCTCGACAGCCTGGCGGCCCTGCTGCCCGATGAGGCGGAGATGATTGTCGACGGGGAGACTGTGATGGTCGACCCGGCTGCTCTCAGGCTCGGCGATACGGTCGTGGTCCGTCCCGGTTCTTCTGTTCCCGCCGACGGTCGGGTCATCGACGGCTCGGCCAGCATGGACGAATCCATGGTCACGGGCGAATCGACGACCGTCCGCCGTTCGGTAGGTGACAGAGTTGTGGCAGGCACCATCGCCACGGACTCCGGGCTGCGCATCGAGATCACAGCGATCGGTGATGACACCGCACTCGCCGGCATTCGAAAGCTGGTCGCTGAGGCTCAGAACTCGACATCGCGGGCACAGCGCATCGCAGACACGGCCTCGGCCTGGCTGTTCTGGTTTGCACTCGGCTCCGCCGTGATCACCGCGCTTGTCTGGTCGATCGTCGGCATGCCGGACTCGGCGGTCGTGCGGACCATCACCGTCCTCGTCATCGCCTGCCCCCACGCCTTGGGCCTGGCCATTCCGCTCGTCGTATCCATCGCCACCGAGCGCGCAGCCCGCGCGGGAGTCCTCATCAAAGACCGCTTGGCGCTGGAGACGATGCGTTCCGTCGACTCGGTGCTCTTCGACAAGACGGGCACGCTGACTAAGGGCGAACCGACAGTCACCGCGGTCGAGATTACGACCAATGACTACACCGAGGATGAGACCCTTGGGCTCGCGGCGGCTGCTGAGGCCGACAGTGAGCACCCATTGGCACGTGCGATCGTTCGCGCCGCCCAGAGCCGTGGTCTCGATGTCCCGGCAGCGACGAATTTCTCGTCCTCCCCGGCGGTCGGCGTGAAGGCTGAGGTCAATGGCGCCGAGGTGGCTGTGGGCGGACCGAATCTGCTTCGTGAGCATGGCGTGGACGAGGCCTCCATCGTCAGACGGTGGAGCGGAGAAGGGGCCATCATCCTTCATGTTCTTGTCGATGGACGCGTCATCGGAGCACTGAAGCTGGCTGACGAGATCCGACCTGAATCCCGCGAGGCCGTCGATGCGCTGCACCGGCACGGAGCACAGGTCGTCATGATCACCGGTGACGCCGAGGCGGTTGCGCAGACGGTGGCCGCTGAGCTCGGCATCGACCGAGTCTTCGCCGGTGTCCATCCTGCTGACAAGGCCGCAAGGGTCGCCGAGCTGCAGGGGGAGGGCCGTAGGGTCGCCATGGTCGGTGACGGAGTCAACGACGCGCCCGCGTTGGCTGCCGCAGATGTCGGCATCGCCATCGGAGCAGGAACCGATGTGGCCATTGGTTCGGCGGGAGTCATTCTTGCGTCCGATGACCCGAGGTCCGTGCTCTCAGTCATCGAACTCTCACGGGCGACGTTTCGGAAGATGAAGCAGAACCTGTGGTGGGCTGCCGGCTACAACCTCATCTCGGTGCCGCTGGCCGCCGGTGTGCTGGCCCCCATCGGCTTTGTGCTGCCGATGAGCGTAGGAGCGATCCTCATGTCGATCTCCACGATCGTGGTCGCGCTCAACGCCCAGCTGCTGCGTCGGCTGGACCTTCGCCCGGAGGTGTCGGTGTCAGCCTCACAGTGAGAAAGGCCCTGGCAGGAGCCGAAGTTCCTGCCAAGGCCCTTGTCCGAGAGGCGAGGTTACCGCGTCAGAGTCTGATCGATCGAGCTGCCGCCGATGCCCAGAGTCACCTGCGTTCCCCAAGGGTCGGAGAGGCGGACCGAACGTCCGTTGTCGGCGAAGTCCATCTTGCGGGCCTTCAGGCGAGCGACGAGTGCGTCGAGGTCCTCGCGGCCGGGGACGGTGATTGCGACATCCCCGAGGCCGAGGCTGGCCGCACGTGGACCGGCGCCGCGGCTGTTCCAGGTGTTCATCGCGACGTGGTGGTGGTAGCCACCGGCTGAGGCGAAGAGGACGCCTGGCATCGAGGCAAGAGTCGGCTCGAAGCCGAGTGCGTCGACGTAGAACTTCCGCGCTGTCGGCACGTCGCCGACCTGCAGGTGGACGTGGCCGATGATGCCCGGAAGGGTATTGGCCTGGGCCAGAGTCTGTTCGTCGAGGTGCTCGGCCAGGAAGGCGTTCGGGTCGAGGTAGATCGTGTCCATGCGGACCTCGCCGTCGGCTGAGAGCTTCCACTCCGAGCGGTCGCGGTCGACGTAGAGTTCGATGCCGTTTCCCTCTGGGTCGGTGAAGTAGAAGGCCTCGCTGACGAGGTGGTCGCTCGAGCCGACGAACTGGCTGTTCGTGTTCTGTGCGGCGTGGGCGACGGTTGCGGCCAGGGAGGCCTGGTCCTCGAAGAGGAACGCGGTGTGGAAGAGGCCAGCCTGGGTGCGGTCGACGCCGGGCAGATTCGGGGTGGCGACGAGCTTGACCAGCGGGGAAGTGCCGCGGCCGAGGACGCGGTGGATCTCATTGCCGCGTGAGACCTCTTCGAGGGGCTCCATCGCGAGGGCGCTGGAGTAGTAAGTCGACATCTTCTCGAGATCGCCGACGCGCAGGGTGACGGCGTCCATTCCGGTGTCGGCGCTGAGCAGGGTGTCGTTGACGACGGCTGATTCAGCGGGTGATGCTGTGGTGTTCTCGATGACGGTCATGTCGTCCTCCTGGCGATGCGAATGGCTGCGATCTCTATAGTTTAACTTTCAATTACCACTGTACAGAGGTGTTACTGGAAGCGCAAGGCTGTTATTCCCGTGCACTGATCCGGCTGTCTCTGGTGCCGCCGAGTCCTGCGTCTGAGTGGCCACGGGTCAACACGCTCGAGCGGGCGAACCGCAGATCGTGATACGACAGAACCACATGCTGACTGCGGATGCCCAAGACCTCCGCGGCCGACTTCAAAGGAGATGATGGCATGAACGGCGCCGAGAGCCTGCTGGAGACACTGGGGCACAACGGAATCGAGGTGTGTTTCGCGAACCCCGGAACGTCGGAGATGCACTTCGTGGCTGCACTCGACCGGCAGCCCCATGTCCGAGGAGTCCTCGGACTCTTCGAAGGAGTCGTGACCGGTGCCGCCGACGGGTACTCGAGAATGCTCGACAAGCCCGCCGCCACCCTGCTTCACCTGGGGCCTGGCGCTGCCAATGGTCTGTCCAGTCTGCACAACGCGCTGCGCGCTCGCGCCTCGATGGTCAATATCATCGGCGATCATGCCGGTTACCACCGGGGCCTCGACGCCCCGCTGACCTCGGATATCGAAGGAGCGCTGCGACCCTTCAGCAACTGGGTCCGGACCTCGCCATCGGCGAATGCGATCGCCAAAGATGCCGCCGACGCCATCGGCTACAGCCTTCCCGGCAAGATCAGTTCTCTCATCCTTCCTGCTGACACCGCGTGGAACACCGCAGATCAGTACACGACCCCACCGGCCGCGGTCACGCCCCCGTCAGCCGCAATTGACCCTGCCGTGGTTGACGCTGCGGCAGTCCGACTGAGGGATTCTGGACCACGCACGGCCATCCTCCTCGGCGGGCGTGCTCTGCGATCCGCGCAGCTCGAGGTGGCTGCTCAGATCGCAGCGGCCACCGGTGCAACCCTGTTGGCGGAGACCTTCGCCGCGCGCACCGAACGTGGTGCCGGTCGGCCGACGGTGACGAAGATTCCCTATCCCGTCGAGCCGTCCGTCGAGCTGCTGAAGAATTTCGATGCGTTCGTGTTCATCGATGCGAAACCGCCCGTTGCGTTCTTCGCCTATCCCGACAAGCCGAGCGTGCTCACCCAGCCGGGGTCGATGTTCTTCACGCTCAGCCCCATCGGCGCCGACTCGCTGCAGACACTCGGCGCGCTGCGTGATGCCGTCGGTTCGGGAACCTCAGAAACCACCCTCGCCGAGGCTGCCAGCAGTTCATCTGCCTTCCCGTCGGTGCGTGCGGAGTTGGCTCCGGCCCCCGTTCCCAGCGGCACCATCACCGTGGGGAAGCTTGCCGCCTGGCTTTCCGGGGCGATCCCGGAGAACGCGATCGTCGTTGACGAATCGATCACCACGGGTCGGGACTTCTACGCTCAGACGGCTGGGTCGCAGCCGCACGACTACCTCGGCGGGACGGGTGGATCCATCGGTTGGGCGTTGCCGGTCGGCGCGGGGGCTGCGATCTCGAGCCCTGAGCGGAAGGTCGTGGTCCTGGAGTCCGATGGTTCAGGAATGTACATGCCGCAATCGCTGTGGACCTATGCCCGTGAGCAGCTCGACATCGTCGTCCTCATCTTTGCCAACCGGAAATATCAGATTCTGCGCAATGAGATGTCGAACGTCGGCGTCCCCGCCTTCGGCCCGAAGGCGGAATCGCTGCTCGACATCGGCAACCCGGATATCGACTGGGTCTCGCTCTCTCAGGGTATGGGAGTTCCGGCGACCAGAGTCGAGACGATCGAGGAGCTCGATCGGGACTTCCGGTCGGGCTTGTCAGATTCCGGTCCTCGGCTCATCGAGGTGCTGCTGTAGCGCAGAATATCTGCACGCCTGGGAGCAGTCGACGTGGCCGCCAGGATGAAGCAGGGCCAGTCCCGATAGGGTGGATTCCATGAAGTCAGTTCCTCGGGCATTTTCTGCCCTGTCGGTGGCGGTCGCCCTCGTGCTCGCCGGATGCAGCTCCGACAACAGCGCTGGCGGTGACGCCGAAGCCGGGCAGAGCGCTGAAGTGCCGTCGGGGGCGTTCAAGGACACTGGCGAGCTCGGAGAGTTCCTACTCGGCAGCATCGACGAGGTCGAAGTGCACCGAGAATCCGAGAGCAATCCGGACTTCGACAAAGATAATGAGGCCGACCGGCTTCATGTCGAGTTCCCCTCAGTGGGCAAGCCGAACTCGGATCAGAAGGCGACTGCGGATGCGGTCCAGGGTGCAGCCAGCGCGGACTTCGACTACGACGTGCTCATGGTCACCGGCACTACGGACACCGGCACCTGGTCATACATGTACAGTGCCGACACCGTCGACAAGCTGACCAAGGACGGCGCGGTCGTCGAGGCCGACTCGGTCTGGGACTCGGCTGATCAGGTGTACGACTCCGTGCATCAGTGATTCGCCTGGCAGTACCTGGCATCGCCGCTGATAGTCAGCCGCGGGCAATCGCTCACCAACTATTGGGCCGGGGACAGGGCCCCGACTCATCAGAGAAGGGGCCCTGCAGAGATAAGAAAACCGGAACTCGGTCAGGCTCGGGGGTCGACGATGATCTTCACATGATGCTCGTTGTTGTTGATGAGTTCGTCGAACCCGCCCGTGATCAGCTCATCGAGACCGATGCGACCAGTGATAAAGGGCGAGAGATCAAGTTCGCCGCTGCGCACGAGCTCGATCGTCGCAGGGTGATCGCCCGAGTACCCGATGGTACCGCGGAGATCGATCTCCTTGAGCACGAGTTTCGGCATGTCGACCTCTGGCTTATGTCCCCAGATGGAGACATTGACGACGACCGCGCCAGGGCGAATAGCGTCGAGGAGCATGTCGAGAACGACGGGTACTGATGCGCATTCGAAGCCGACGTCTGCACCACGACCATTCGTGCGTTCGCGGACCTTTTCCGCCACGTCACCCTCGCGCGGATCCAAGACTTCGTCTGCGACTCCCGTCGAGATCGCCATCTTCTTCCGTGCCTCGGAGAGCTCAGAGATGTAAACGGTCAGCCCCTGGGCTTTGAGCACTGCGGCAGTGAGCAGGCCGATCGGACCAGCTCCACCGACGATAGCGACCTGCCCGGATTCTGCTCCGGACCGGACAACCGCGTGGTGAGCCACGGAGAGAGGCTCGATGAGTGCCGCTTGGTCGAGTGGAATATCGCCTATGGGGTGCACCCACCGACGTTGAACCACGATCTTCTCCGCCAGACCTCCGCCGCGACCGCCGAGCCCGATGAAGTTCATATCTTTCGACAGCTGATAGCTCTGGCCGATACTGGTATCGACGTCATCAGCGATGATGTAGGGCTCAACGACGACGTTTTGGCCGACCTCGAGGTCTGCGACGCCTTCGCCGAGGCTGGTGATCGTTCCAGAGAACTCGTGTCCCATGGTCACCGGTGCGGATTCTCCGGAGATCGGGTGAGGATGCCCTGCCGGGGGTACGAAGATCGGGCCTTCGAGGTACTCGTGCAGATCAGTGCCGCAGATCCCGCACCAGGCGACGTCGATGGCGACAGTTCCGGGGAGAAGTTCAGGCTCGGAGATGTCTTCGATTCGGATGTCATTGCGGTCGTAGAAACGTGCTGCCTTCATGAACATGCCCTTCGTCATTGAGAACAGAGCCGTGTCGGCTGTCAGTCGGTTCGATCGACAATATGCGACGGCCGTGGCTCATGTTCGAGACTCTACTCGGTGGGTTCGTCGACTGTACTTGCCGTTCATTGACAGGCGAGAACTTCCGGCATCCGTTGCGATGCCGGACAGTTGCAGTTCAGAAAAGCGAGCAGGGGCTGCCTACTTCTCCACAACGACACCATCGGGATCGGCGAATACCATCGCACCGGGACGGATAGTCGCGCCACCGATCTCAACCGTGACGTCTACCTCGCCTGCGCCGGCTTTGGAGCTCTTGCGCGGGTTGCTCGCCAGAGCCTTGACCCCGATGGCCATCGACTTCATTGCCACGCGGTCGCGGATGGCGCCATTGATGACGACACCGGACCAGCCGTTGCTGACCGCGGATTCGGCGATCATGTCGCCCATCAGGGCAGTCGAAATCGAGCCGCCACCGTCGACGATGAGAACAGCACCGTCGCCGGGCTCAGACAGCGTCGACTTCACGAGTGCATTGTCTTCGAAGCAGCGAATCGTTCGAGCCGGACCCGAGAACAAATCCTTTGCACCGAAGTCACCGAAGTTCAGCGCCAGCGATTCGAGTTCCGGTCCTCGTTCGTCCCAGAGATCAGCGGTTGAGACTGTCATAATGATTCCCTTCGACAGGTGCAGTTATATGTACCCAGACTACGCAAAAGCCTGACCGCGAGCATAGAGGCCCGGCACTCCACCTGAGTGGATGAACACGACGTTCTCGTCGGCGGAGAAGCGTCCCCGACGGATCAGATCGATGAGGCCTGCAGCAGTCTTTCCCGTGTAGACAGGGTCGAGGAGGATCCCCTCGGTCTGCGCGAAGAGACGCACCGCTTCCACCATCTCAGACGTGGGCAGTGCATATCCGGTGCCGAAGTAGTCGCCGAGCCCCACACTGCGATCTCGGGGGACCGGCGGCAGGTCGAGGAACGCTGCAACCTCATCGACGAGGCTGATGATCTTGGGTTCCTGGTCTTCTCGGGTACGGCTGACGTTGATGCCGACCACCGGGATCTGGCTGTCGGCTCCGTGGAGCCCGGCGATGAGCCCCGCCTGCATCCCGGTCGAACCGCTCGGGGTCACGATCGTCGAGACGGTCAGGCCCACCTCGGCGAATTGGTTCAGCAGTTCTTGCGCGCAGTCCACGTAACCCAGCGCTCCGGTGACGTTCGACCCGCCCACCGGAATGACATACGGCTTCTTCCCCTGCGCCTTGAGCTCGGCGGCGAGCTCGTTCGCACGAGTCATGAGGTCACTGCCGTTGGCATGGACCTCAACCGAATCCGCGCCGAGGAGGTCGAAGAGGAGGAAATTGCCTGTGAACTCAGGCGGATTGCCACCTGTGCCAGCCGGCACCGGCTTCCCGTCCGACCCGAGGTCCTCCTCGAGCACGAGGTGACACTCGAGTTCCTCGCGCCGAGCAGCCGCGAGCGTGAGCCGACAGTGATTGGACTGCACCCCACCGGCAGTGACGAGCGTATCGGCGCCCTGAGCCAGTGCCTCGGCGATGAGGAATTCGAGCTTGCGCGTCTTGTTCCCACCCTGGGTCAATCCCAGCTGGTCATCGCGTTTGATCCAGATCTGGGGCCCACCCAGCCTCGCACTCAGGCGTGACAGGTGCTCGAGCGGAGTGGGGCCATCGGTGTAGTGACGGCGGGGGAGTTCATTCAGGTCGACCATGATTCCCGAGTCTACTGGGAGCTGCAACGTCGACCAGATGACAGGCGATCGTGAGGAATTGCCCGCCTTCAGCCGTGAAATCTGACCTGGCGGACAGCCTGGGCATCGCCCTCGTTGGACCGCACATTGTCGACACGAAGCGTCATCACCTCGTCAGTATCCCAATTCACATAGGCAACATGAGTCGTGCCCACCTTCGGGTCCTCACCCGTGTCCGCGGCGATACGATGCCAGCGAGTCGCGTGCTCATCTCCGTGGGCGGCAAGGTCGTCGACGACCGTCTGCGAGGCCCGGTCCCTGACCCCGGAGTCGTCGCCAGCACCCCACGACCGCACCATCCGATCGGCATACTCGGCCGAAACCTTCGGATATCCCGCGCTCTGCGGCTGCTGGGCAAGCGACGTCTTCGCCGCGGGCTGCTCAGCCTCCGAAGTCGTTGATGCCAGAGCGGGCCCGCCTGCGACCCCGATTCCGACGAGGCCGGTTGCTGCTGCGATTCCCAGTGCTGCTGCTCGATTGCGGATGGTGATTCTCATGGCGTCTTCGCCTCCTGCTTGTGATCGGTCATCGACGCGATCAAGTATTCCCACCCCAGGTGGGAGCCGAGTGACGGAGGCTGTGAAGAGACTCAGAGACTGTTACGGTTCTGCGAATCTCTCATTGCGACGGTGCGACAAAGCCAACATATTTAAAGGTTCCTTGTCTTTTCATTCACGCGAGCGAGGTGACTGCGACGATTTCACCGGAACCTTGAGACCCGATCGTAATCAGCAGTCCCGATGTCGGCAGAGTGCCGACCGTCCGACGCCTCTGCCTTCTCCATTCAAACCTGTCCATACCGATGCCCCGCGCCGAGGTTGGGGTCGGGTTGCGCATGAGAGAACCCGGCCGCAGCTGTTGGCTGCGACCGGGTTCGGATTGGTTCAGGCGTCGAGCTCTCGTCAGCCGAGGGTGTCGCCTGCTTTCGATTCGTCAATGGCCTCATGCGAGCCATCAGGGTTGAGATAGAGCTTCACCCCCTCGTGTGCTGCGACGGGCTGAAGACGCGCTTCCGAATGGTCTTCGGTGTAGCCGACCTTCTCACCCTGGCCGATGTTCACGCTGGTGAATCGTTTCGCCAGATGGCTCACCGAGCTGGTGAACCTGTGTGTTCTCTTCACTTCTGCGGTCATGATGATTCGCCTCGATTCATGGCAGAGCGTGTAAGAGAATTATACGTCTGCCGCGTGTGAAAGGACCCTGGATCAGACCGTCTGTCTGGCTGTCTGGGGCGAGAACACATGCGAGGGCGCTTCGGACAGCACTGAGTCCGGCGCCATGAAGGTGCCGGACTCAATGTGGTTTTGTCGTTGGTGCTCTCGTCATTCATTGCGAAGCTCCTCTCGTGGTCGCCAGACCACCTGGTTGTCACGATCGACAACGCATCGGCGAGGTGGCGACTTTCTGTGGGGACAACCTCGGCGATGTTGGTATTCACACCACCTACGTTGTACAGCGCTATGACGGCAGACGATATTTCCCGCATCGCGAATTGGGGCGCTGACTTTGTTAGCGTGGACAGTCAGGCAGGCCGGGCAAACAGGCTCGGTCGCCTGAGAGCAGAAAGAGAAAGGACGGTTCTCTATGACTGACGCAACAGACGCTGAGAAGACGGAGACGAACCTCAACGGTGTCCCCGACGAAGCGCGCAACGATCAGGCCGAGCGGCCGGGGTCGGAATCGGCGAACGACGAGCACGCTGACGAACTCGTCGACGAATGGGTAGAGGACTCGTTCCCCACGAGCGACCCGCCGGCGCATTACTGATCTGCAGCTCTTGGCAGCGACCGCCTCCGCGGTCACTGACCTCGACGAGATGAGGGCGGCCACAGCACTTCTGCTGTGGCCGCCTTTCTCTTGTTCGACGAGGCAGGCAGGGGCGGGGGCAGGTTGAGGCGGCGAGCACCGCAAGCACGAGAACGGCGAACGACCGATTATTCTACATATTGTAGAAAAAGGTTGGTAGAATGAGCAGTGCGAGAGCGGTTTTCGCCATCGGGGTATCCGCGATCGCACGGAGCCGCGTAACCCCGTGGAGAGGCCCATGATGAACAACGACGTCACCAATACCACTGGCGGTCACTCCGCCGAGATGAACAACCGCGACCTCGGAGTCCTCGTCGGATTCGACGCCTCCGCGCACTCCCGGGCCGCACTTCGCTTCGCAGCAACCGAAGCCCAGCGCCGCAAGACAGTTCTCACCGTTGTCACGGCATACGCGATTCCGGTCGAGATCTACCCGAACCTCGCATCGATGCCGAAGGAACACGAAGACACCGCGAAGAAGAAGGTGGCTCAGGACACCTTGGAACTGGCGCGGAAATATCTGCGCGACTACACCGGCGAGACCATCTTCGGCACCGCTCAGGGTGATGCTGCCGGAGTGTTCGTCGACTTTTCGTCTCGAGCGCAGCTGGTCGTCGTCGGAGCCCGTGGCCGAGGTGGGTTCGCCGGGCGGATCCTGGGTTCGGTCGCAGCCGCCCTTCCTGCTCACTCACGCTGTCCCTCTGTGGTCGTCACCGGTGCCGTGGGTGCAAACTCGAGCGAAAGCGCGGCGATCACAGATTCGGGCACTGTCGGCGACGCCGAGGTGTTCGTTCCGACGCATGCTCAGGGCCCCGTTGTCGCTGCCATCGATGGGTCCGAACGCAGCGCCGAGGTCGTTCGAGTCGCGGCCGATGCGGCAGAGCGCAACGGTGCCGGCCTGACGGTGCTCATGGCCATGCCTCTCATCGAGGAATGGCTGTACTGGTACCCCGAGCTTCGAGTCGACGATGAGGCGAGCAGGAAACGCCGTGTCGACCTCGAAGAAGCCGTCAAGTCCGATCTTGCATGGCTCCGTGACGCTCACCCCACGCTGGACTACTCAGTCTCGGTGGAGATCGGTGATCCGGCAGACCTCATCGTGAGGCAGACCGGAAAGGCACAGCTGACCGTCGTCGGCACGCGGGGGAGAGGCGCAGTCAGGAGTGCGATCCTCGGCTCGGTCTCTCGCGCGGTGCTCAACCAGGCACAGGGCCCGATCATGGTGGTCCCCGGCAGGTAGATCACACTCCGTGTGATCAGCCTCGTCGATCGGCTCGAGCCCTGCAGCGGGCTGGGGAGGAATGTGATGGTCCGGGCCACCTCGGTGGGTTCGGCGATGCGATCGGCGCGGCCTGCCTCGGCCTTCTTGAGGACGGCGAACAGGATATCGAAAGAGGTCGGATCGAACACTCACTACTTAACGATCAATTAGTTTAGACTGGGCCATGTGAAAGAACAGAACCTGGACAATGTTGTCCCACCGGCCACCACCGACGCTCTGCTTTCGTCAGCAGACATCGAGTTCCTCCTCTACGACTGGTTGCGCGTCGACGCCCTCTGTGAGCGTGAACGGTTCGCCGGGCACTCCCGCGAGACCTTCGACTCGGTGCTGGCCGCCAGTGAAGAGCTGGCAAAGGAACACTTCGCCCCGCACGCCAGGAAGTCCGATCTCAACGAGCCGACCTTCGACGGCGAGCGCGTCACCCTCATCCCTGAGATCAAGACCGCGCTCGACCGCTTTGCCGATGTCGGGCTGCTGTCGGCGACCATGGACGAGGAGATCGGTGGCATCCAGCTGCCGCAGACCGTAGCCACTGCCTGCTTCTCCTGGTTCCAAGCGGCCAACATCGCGACCTCGAGCTACCCGATGCTGACTATGGCCAACGCGAGCCTGCTGTTGGAATACGGGACACAGGAGCAGATCGAGACCTTCGTCCTCCCCGAGATCGAAGGCCGCTTCTTCGGCACCATGTGTCTGTCGGAACCCGAAATCGGGTCCTCACTTGGCGACGTCACCACGCGTGCCGTCCCTGACCCCGACGGGCCCGACGGTACCTTTCGGGTGTATGGCACGAAGATGTGGATCTCCGGCGGCGACCACGAACTGTCCGAGAACATCGTCCACCTCGTCCTCGCTCGTGGCGACGGCGATGGACCGGGGACCAAGGGCCTGAGTCTCTTCATCGTTCCCAAATTCCTGGTCAACAGCGACGGCAGCCTCGGCGAACGCAATGACGTCGTGCTCTCGGGACTTAACCACAAGATGGGCTGGCGCGGGACGACGAACACGCTGCTCAACTTCGGCGAGGGCACGCACACACCGCAGGGTTCAGGCGGTGCCATCGGCTACCTCGTGGGGGAGCGCGGCAAGGGCTTGACCTACATGTTCCACATGATGAACGCGGCACGCATCGGTGTCGGTGCCGGGGCCGTCGCGCTCGGCTATCACGGGTACCTCGACGCCCTGCGCTATGCCCGTGAGCGTCGCCAGGGCCGGTCCGATGACGGCCGCGGCAAGGATTCCCCGCAGGTGCCGATCATCGAGCACGCCGATGTCCGCCGCATGCTCCTGTCCTCGAAGAGCTACGTCGAAGGCGGTCTCGGCCTCGTCCTCTACGCGGCCACGCTGCTCGACGAATCCGAAACCGCAGCCACCGAGGCCGACCGCGCACGTGCAGCACTCCTCCTCGATGTGCTCACCCCGATCGTGAAGACCTGGCCGAGTGTGTGGGGACTCAAGGCCAATGACCATGCGATTCAGGTCCTCGGCGGCGCCGGCTACACCCGCGACCATGCCGTCGAGCAGCTCTTCCGCGACAACCGACTCAATCCGATCCACGAGGGCACGCATGGCATCCAGGCCAAAGACCTCCTGGGCCGCAAGGTCGTCATGGGCGGGGGAGAAGGTCTGAGGGTCCTCGTCGAGGAGATGCGATCCACCCTCGCCGAGGCGACCGTCGGGTCCTCGTGGAACGACGAATCCGCGGCCTTGGCGCAGGCCATCGACCGCATCGAGACCGTCACCGCCGCCGTGTGGAAGTCCGGTGAACCTGTTCGTGCGTTAGAGAACGCGTGGACTTACCTCGAAGCGGTGGGACATACGGTCATCGCCTGGCTGTGGCTGCAGCAGGGTATCGCTGCCGAGGCTGCCACGGCGTCGCGTGGTGACTCGACGCTGTTGCGCGGCAAGATCGCCGCCGCTCGCTACTTCTTCATCCACGAACTCCCACTGACCGGGCCGTGGTTCGATCTTGTGGAAAACGGCCCGGCGACATTCACCGACCTGGACGACACCTGCCTGTGAGGACGTGAGGCTCAGCCGTTCGAGTCGGTTTCGGGAGTTGTCGTCGCGACGATTGAGGCCGAAATGGTACGCGAAAATCACGGGCTTGCCGTATCGCAAAGGTGATTGGGCGCGCATGATGGTGATACCAGGTTCGAGCACTGAGATCCCGAGGAGGTGCAGTCATGTCTGAAAATCATCAGCCGGAGAACGGGCAGGACGGGTCCTCGACCCCTCCCGCCGAGGCGACCGTGGGTTCCGCTGAAAGGTCGGAGTCCGAGCAGATCCGTTACGACCACGATGACAAGATGGTCGACGAATGGGAAGACGAATCATTTCCCGCAAGCGACCCGCCGGGACACTACTGATCAGTTCACGATTGATCAGTTCACGATTGAGATGACGAGCGCACTGCCGCGAGAGCCGAGGGATCGGGCCGTCTGCGGTGGTGCGCTTTGTCGTGGAGCCCAGAGGAGACTGAACCGCCGAGTCTCGGTCAGGAGAATGTGCTGAATGGCGTCGTTGTCACGGGGCATCACACAACAGCGGCCTCTCTGACTTCTGGGCGACGGTTCGCCTCAACATCGACTCCGCGCATGCCCAGCAGCACGACTGCCGCCAGTAGGAGCACAACGCCGACGAAGACGTAGATCGCTTGCGGAGTCCACCCGCCGTCGAGCATCGCACCGGTGGCTGTCGGGGCGATGATCGCGCCGAAGCGACCGATCCCGATTCCCCAACCCACACCGGTCGAACGCAGCGAGGCCGAGTAGGACTGCGGGGTGAGGACGTAGAGACCGGCGATGCAGCCGTTGCTGAACATGCCCACCAGGACGCCGACGATGACGACCAGGACGATCCACTGCGCGGTGAAGATGAACACTGCCATCAGGATCGCGGCCAGCACCGAGAAGCACATCAGCACAGACCGGGTTGACCAGCGTGAGGTGAACAGTCCGAAGACGACCGAGCCGATGGCTCCGCCCAAGGTCAATCCGACAGTGACGATCATCGACAAGGTGTCGGTGAGCCCTGTTTCGTGCATGAGGCGCGGGGTCCACGAGTTGACGAAGTAGAAGCCGAACATCACGATGAAGAACGTTGCCCAGACGACGAAGGTGACCCGACGATTGCGACGATTGAACAGGGCCAGGACACCAGAGTCGCTCGTCTCGCTCTCCTCAGCAATGGTCGTGGCAGAGAGATTAACGGGGTCGGTGCATCCCAGCCTGCGGGCAATGAGTTCGAGTTTCTTCTGCGCGTTCTGCGGTTGCCGGTTGTAGAGATAGGACGGCGATTCGGGGACCAGCAGGAGAACGAGAACGAGGGAGACGGTGGCGAGGCAGCCGCCGAGGACGAAGACCGAGCGCCACCCGGAGGTGGCGATGAGCGAGACCATCACCGAGCCGCCAAGCGCCGCACCGAGTCCGTAGCCGGCAGTGTAGATGCTGATGACCAGACCGCGACGCTTGCGGGAGGCGTATTCCGCACAGATGACATTGGTGCCCACCAGGATGCCGCCGATTCCCAGACCCGTGACGACGCGCCAGATACCCAGCTGAGTCGCCGAGGTGGCGGTGGCGGAGAGGAAGAGACCGCAGATATTGACGAGGAGAGCCACGATCGTCATGTTCCGTCGCCCGATCCGGTCCGCAACCGGCCCCAGGACCAGGGCACCGATCGCCATGCCGAGCAGCGCGGCGCTCATCACCAGGCCCAGTGCCGTTCCCGAGAGGGAGAACTCCTCACTGACTTGGTTCGAGGAGAAGGAGATGGCAAGGACGTCATAGCCGTCGAGGGCGTTGAGGAAAGTGCAGATGCCGACGATCAGCCATTGATAGGCCGACATTCGAGAGGTGTTAAGTCGTTCGCGCAGGTCCACCGCATACTCCGATTCTGTGGTGAGATAAGCATCCGCATCATTGCTGGATACCTATGACGATAGGTAAAGCGTGACGCTCAGCACATTATCAGTGGCTTCAGGCTCGGGCAATGGCGGCGCCTTGCCGAGCGGGTCGATTGCACCCAGGTGTCATCGGCCCAGGTGTCATCGGCCCAGGTTCCATCGGCTCAGGTTCCATCGACCCTGGGTTCATCAGCGAGAAACCATTTACCTATGGACATAGGTAAATGCCTATGCGTATAGTGATTTCAGGAACCCACCGCAGTGTTCACGAAAGGAATCACCACGTGGAGGCAACAACCGCAACCACCGTGCTCGACGACTTCTCCCTGGAGATGACAGGCAAAGACGTGCCCAGCCTTCAGCAGGCCGCCCACGCGATTCCGCAAGGAACACGCGTCAACGTCACGTTCCTCGGTAACGAGAATCTGGAAATGCGTGTCGAAGCCGCCAAGGAAGTGCTCGAACTCGGGTTCGTTCCCGTCCCTCACATCCCGGCCCGCAGACTGAAGTCAGAGTCCGAGCTGCGCGAGTTCCTCGATGCTCTGCAGCAGGCTGGAGCCAGTGACCATGTCTTCGTCGTCGGGGGAGACCCGGCAACTCCCGAAGGCCCCTACTCTGATTCGCTCTCGGTCATTCGCACCGGCATCCTGCAGGACTACGGCGTGACTGAGGTGGGAATCGCCGGGTACCCCGAGGGCCACCCCGACATCAGCACCGAGATCTTGTGGGAACACATGTCGGCCAAGAGCGCCTCGCTGGCAGAACAGGGGCTGGGTCAAGTCGTCCTCACCCAGTTCGCCTTCGATGCCGAAGCAGTCGTGGCGTGGGTCCATGAAGTGCGCAGCCGCGGAATTGAGGCTGACCTTCGGATCGGCACGCCCGGGCCCGCAGGCATCAAACGCCTCCTGGGCTATGCCCGCCGGTTCGGTGTGGGCACCAGTGCCGGAATCGCGAAGAAGTACGGGTTCTCGCTGACGAACCTCCTCGGCACCGCCGGACCGGACAGATTCCTCACCGACCTGTCCTCCTATGAGTCCATCACCGCTCAGTCATCAGGAGTGAAAACCCACTTCTACACCTTCGGTGGGCTCTCGGCCACAGCCGAATGGGTGCAGGACTTCACCGCATAGGCCTAAAACCGATACCCGACGGCACAACAAGCGCTCACCTTAAAGCAGCTGCCACACACAGAGACAAGAACAGAGAGGTTCATCGATCATGAGCGACAATCTCCAGCAGATTCTCGATTCGACCAGTCCTGTCGATTTCCTGCGCAATTCGCAGATCGGATCGTACATCTACCCGGTTGTCCCCGCCGATTTCACGAACTGGATCAAGGAACAGCAGGCGTGGCGCGACACCGCTGTGCTCTACGACCAGTCGCATCACATGGACAATGTGTTCCTCAAAGGCTCGGACGCCATCAAGCTGATCTCGGACACGGCGATCAACTCCGTCGAGAAGTTCGCTGTCAACAAGGCCAAGCAGTATGTGCCGACGACGGCCTCGGGTCATGTGATCGGCGACGGCATCCTCTTCCATGAGGCAGAGGACGAGTACACGTACGTCGGTCGTGCGCCTGCGTCGAACTGGCTGCTCTATCACGGGGAGACCGGCGGCTACTCGAACCTCGACATCGAGATCGACCGTCGTTCCCCGTCAAGGCCCTATGGTCATGGGGTCAGCCGTCGGTACTACCGGTTCCAGATCCAGGGGCCGAGCGCGTGGGCGATCATCGAAAAGCTCAACGGCGGCGAACTCGAGAAGCTGAAGTTCTTCAACATGTCGACGATGACGATCGCGGGCAAGCAGGTGCGCACCCTGCGCCACGGCATGGCCGGTGCCCCGGGCCTTGAGGTCTGGGGGCCGTATGAGGATCACGATGTGATTCGTGATGCCATCGTCGAGGCGGGGGCCGAATTCGGTCTGCTGCCCGTCGGTTCGCGCGCATACCCCTCGAACACGCTCGAGTCGGGTTGGATTCCCTCGCCGCTGCCTGCCATCTACTCGGGTGAGGAGGAGCGGGGCTTCCGTGAGTGGCTCGGCGCTGACAGCTACGAGGCTACGGGCACGCTTGCCGGCTCGTTCGTCTCCGACAACATCGAGGACTACTACCTGACTCCATGGGAGCTGGGTTACGGTTCGTTCGTGAAGTTCGACCATGACTTCATCGGCCGCAGCGCACTCGAAGCCATGGACCCGGCGGCGCAGCGCAAGAAGGTCACCTTGGCCTGGGACGCCGAGGATCTGGGCAAGGTCCTGACCTCCCCGCTCAATGTCGACGGACCGAACTTTAAGTACTTCGACCTGCCGTTGGCCAACTACGGTTCGGCGAACTACGACTCGGTCGTCGACGCGGACGGCAATGTTGTCGGCTTCTCGATGTTCACCGGGTACTCGGCCAACGAGCGTCGAGGCCTGTCCTTGGCCACGGTCAACCCGGATGTTCCCGAAGGCGCTGAGCTCAAGGTCGTGTGGGGCGAACCGAACGGCGGCACCTCGAAGGCATCGGTGGAGCAGCATGAGCAGACCGAGGTCAGAGCCGTCGTCAGCCCGGTTCCGTACTCGACGGTCGCTCGCGAGACGTACCGCGGCGGATGGCGCACCGGTCACGAGTCCTGAGAACTTCAGTCGGTGAGAACTGTAGTCTGAGGGGGCCTGAACAAGATGTTCGGGTCCCCTCGCTGATTCACAGGATAGGAACCACGATGAGTCTCCGAAGCGCGATTCTTGCGCTGCTGCGCATCGGGCCGATGTCCGGCTACGAGCTGCAGAAGCAATTCTCCCAGTCCGTTGGGCATGTGTGGCATGCTCCGGACTCGCAGATCTATCCGGAGCTGCGGAAGATGGAGAAGGAGGAGCTTGTTTTTGCTGAGGAGCAGGTGCGCGGCACTGCCGGGATGCGCCGCGTCTATCACGTCACCGACGCGGGGGAGCATGCGTTCGTCGGATGGATGAACGCGCCGCTGAAGTATCAGCGCACTCGCGATTCCGCGCATTTGAGAGCTGCCTACCTGGAGACGGCCAGCCCCGACGCTGTGCTTGAGTTCCTGAACAGCCACATCGCTCATTGGATGGGCGAGTTGGAATGCTGGGAAGACGAGATCGCGACGATCGACGCCTATGAATCCCCGATGCTCAACCGCCGCCTCGCCGTCACCGCTGACGAGGACCGCGAGGAGACAGTCGCCTACAAGCGATTCGCCTACGAAGGTCTGGCGGCACGCGCTCGTGCTGAAATCGACTGGGCCGAACGCGGTATCAAGCTCAGCAAGAAGCTTGGGCCGAAGGCAACGAAGTCGGAGAAGTAGGGCTTCGCCTAAGCCGGTGACGACAACAGTGCGAGATCACTGACCCCATTGGCCTTATGACCTGGGTCACGTAACATCAAGTATGGACGTCATTGACTTTGTTCCAGAGCGCAATCAGTTCGTCTACACGTTCGGCGGTTCCCAACCGGCCGCCACAATCAAGCCCGGTACCGCGTTGCGTCTGTGGTCCGAGGACGCCTTCAACAATGCGATCACCTCGGTCACTGATATCCCGAGTGAGAAGCTTGATCCGCAGTTCCTGAACCCGCAGACGGGGCCGTTCTACGTCGAAGGCGCTGAACCAGGGGACACCTTGGCTATCCACATCGTCGATCTCACGCCTGCACGCAGTTGGGGAGCCTCGGCGATGATCCCGTTCTTCGGCGGTCTGACGGCCACCGACAGAACCAGCCTCCTGCACGATCCTCTGCCAGAAGGCGTCTGGATCTACGAGATCGACTCCGCCTCCAGCACCGTTGGATTCCAAACACGCCGAGGCGACTTCGAAGTCGCTCTTCCGATCGAGCCCATGCTCGGCACCGTTGGTGTAGCGCCGGCCGGTGGAGAAGTGCATTCGTCTCTGACCCCTGAACGCTACGGCGGAAACATGGACACCCCAGAGATGAAGGTGGGCACGACCGCTTACTTCCGCGTCAACGTCGAGGGCGCCATGTTCTCCATCGGAGACGGACACTATCGGCAGGGTGAAGGAGAAGCTTGCGGTACGGCGGTTGAGGGAGCAATGAACTCAACAATCATCGTCGACCTGGTCAAAGGCGGGGGCCCGGCCTGGCCTCGTCTGGAGAATGATGACCACTGGATGGTTGTGGGGTCCTCGAGGCCAATGGAGGACTCATGGCGGATTTCCCAAGTGGAGATGATCCGCTGGCTCGGCGACCTGTACAAACTGGACGCCATGGATGCCTACCAGCTGCTCACCCAGATCGCCCTGGTTCCAGTCGCCAATGTGGTCGACACCAACTACAGCGTCGTGACGAAGATAAAGAAGTCCCTGCTGCCAGCGAGCAGCGCGTTCGACGGGCTCCACGCAGACCTGCGTGATCGCGCCCGTTCATTGGTCTAGCTCGTTCATTGGTCTAGCTCATGAGAGCAGAGAAGAAAGAAGGCACATTGTGGACTTAGGAATCAGCGGAAAGACAGCAATGGTCACCGGTGGTACACGCGGTATCGGTCGAGCGATCGTCGAGGCCTTCCTCGCGGAAGGCGCACACGTTGCGTTCTGCGCCAGAAACGGCACGGAGATCGCCGAGGCGGAAGAGGCCCTGGCTGCAAAAGGAAAAGCCGTCGGCACAGTACTCGACGTCAGCGACGCCACGTCCCTGTCTGCGTGGGTTGAGGCCACAGCTGCCGAGTTCGGCGGAATCGACATGGTCGTCAACAGTGTCAGTGCCTTGGCGATTCCGGATACAGAAGAGAACTGGTACGAGTCGTTCAACGTCGACATGATGGGCACGGTGCATCTGTCGAAGCTCACGAGTCCGCATTTGGAGAAGAGTGAGGTCGCCTCGCTGATCTCCATCTCGAGCGTCTCGGGGAGAGAAGCTGACTTCGCTTCAGGCCCTTATGGCACGATGAAGACCGCGATCATCGGCTATATGGCCGGGCTCGCGCTCAGCCTTGCCGACAAGGGGGTCAGGGTCAATACTGTGTCACCGGGCAACACCTATCACGAGGATGGAGTGTGGCCCGGAATCGAATCGTCCGACCCCGAACTGTTCGCGCAGGCGATGAGCCTGAATCCCACTGGACGGATGGGCACGCCTGAGGAGACGGCAGCGAGCGTCGTGTTCTTGTCGAGTCCGCTGTCGAGTCGCACCACTGGCGCGAACCTACTGATCGATGGAGCATTGACCCGCGGTATCCAGTTCTGAAACTAGGCGGAAGGCTCAGCTGTCGGAGTCGTCGATGTCGTTAGAGTCGTTGGAGTCCTCGTGTTCGTCCTCCGACTCGACTTGGTCTTTCTTGTCTGCGTTCTCGTCCTTTATGCCGAATTCGCTGTCATCGGGAAGCTGAGAAGTTGGTGCCGCGTTGGCGGCTTCGTCGAGGTTCTTCGCGGCTTTGCGGATACCGTCTTCGATCGGCACGATGTTCACCCTTCGCTGTCGAATGTGAGGTGGCGGCCAGTCTACGCGCGGCTCGAGTCAGGGTATAGAGAAGCGCGTGAGGAAACTCGAATGAGATTCCCCACGCGCTGGTCCAATCACCGATAGATCAGTACACGACGGATCAATACACGATGATGGGTTTGATCGTTGAACCCGACTCGCTGTCGGCGAATGCCTGGTTGATGTCCTTGAAGTCGTAGGTCTTGACGAGCTTGTCGAACGGGAACATTCCGCGCTCGTGCAGCGAGATCAGCTTGGGGATGAACTCGCGAGGCAGGGCATCGCCTTCAACGACCATCGAGACGTTGATTCCGCTGGTCAGCAGTGTGCCGATGTCGAAAGGAGCTTCAGTTCCGAGCTTGGCCGCACCGACGAGTGCACCGTGGCCTCGTAGGGCCAGCGACTTGGTCATCTGCGAGAACACCGGAGGAACGCCTGTGGTGTCGAGCGCATAGCTGACGCCACGGCCTCCGGTGATTTCGCGGATGGCCTCCACCGGGTCGGTCTCCTTGGAGTTGACGACGTGGGTTGCGCCGAGCTCCTTGGCGAATTCCAACCGCGACGGGATGATATCGACCATGATGATTGTGGTGGCGCCTGCAGCCTTGGCGGCGAGCATGCCGGACAGCCCGACTGCTCCGGTGCCGAAGACTGCGATGGACTCACCAGGTGAGGGCTTGAGGACGTTGAGGACCGCGCCGGACCCGGTCATGATGCCGCAGCCCAAGGGGCCGAGGAGCTCGACCGGAGCATCGTCATCGATCTTGACGGCGTTGCGGGCGCGGACGTTCGAGGCCGTGGCAAACGACGACTGGCCGAAGAAGTTCGAGGATACGGCGGTGCCGTTGTCGTCGAACATTGTGCTTCCGTCTTTCCTGCTGCCGCCGAAGTTCAGATCGTAGAACTCGACGCAGTACTGCGGGTGCCCGGCGATGCAGTTCTCGCAGACTCCGCAGGACGCGGGCGCCAGGACAACCTTGTCGCCGACCTTGAGATCGACGACATCCGCGCCGACGGCTTCGACGATTCCTGATCCTTCGTGACCGAGCACGGCGGGAAGCGGAGTCGGATACCACTGGTCGCGGACGATTGCATCCGTGTGGCAGACACCGGAGGCAACCATCCGAACCGTCACTTCGTCGGCTCGCGGTTCGTCGAGGGTGAGCTCTCGGATATCCAAATCAGTCTGTGGCGCTGTAGCGACTGCAGCATTGACCTTCATAATTCCTCCTCATAGAGCAAGTAGTGAACGATTGGCTGCAATTGCCAGTTCTGAGACATCTTCACAGGGGAGAGGTGCAACCGGCAACTGGTTTATCATCGCCAATCTGTTGGATTTCAACTATATCAATGAATGCTTATATGGGCTGTGTCTAGTCGGTCACCTCTTGGCACTGGTCCGAGTTCAGCGGGCGTTCGTGGCGATCAGGAACTGAGCATCCAGATGAGGGCAGCCCAACGTATACATCGATGTCGTCCGAGCATTGCCGGCAGCAGCCCGCAACCCGGCAATCGCGTACCCACCGCTGACGATCGAACCGATCACGGTGACGATGGCTCAGGTCCAGACGGCGAGGGTTATGCCATCAGTGTATAGACGGCAATTCTCACCGGAGTATCTAACAGAACGTCGGTGGTATTGCTCGCCAGGGACGGTTCTAGAGAATGGGCCAGTTAAGCGACTGTGCGGACTTCGTCGCCATGACCTTCACTGCTTGGTGCGTCAAGAGCTCAGAAAAGTGAGGAGCTGTCGGAAAGGCGGACAGTGCCGAAGAGAAGAGCACTACCATCGGCTCCAACGTCATTGTCGAAGGCGTGTAGATCCCGTCGAGGTGGACTTTTGCTCCCTCGACATGGATAGCCTGCGCCCATGCGCGGCACGTGGATTTGGGTGCTGAGTGCAGTGAAGCGGAGGCTCCGTTTCGAGTTGCCCACAGTCCGGTGAGATCAAGCAGTTTCAGCTCCCGAGATGGCATCCACGCGCTGAGGGCTCGCGTGGATGTGACTCGAATGATTCGCCGCGATTGAAAGACCTCGGCAAAAGCTGTCGTGGGATCCGTCGCGCAATAGGCGACTCCGAATCCCGGGTGAAAGTCGCGCGGCAGTGGCTGCGGATCCCAACGCATTTGGCGCAGTGGCCCGAATTCGCGAAGCCCGTTCCATTGCATGGGGTGCTGCCCCTGAACTGTGTGGATGCGGAAAAGTGGGTCCTTCGCGCTGAAAGTCTTGATGTCGGATCTATCGATCACTAATGGGCCAAGCGGAGTGCGAGGGTTCTTCGCACTCATTCCCATGCCATTTCATCGGCAAGGGTCACTACTTCGTCGACGTTGCCGCCTTCGGCCAACCACGTCACGGGCGACATTCCGCGAAGTGCTTCCGACTCTTCGGTCATGAACTCTTCGATTTCCAGCGGATGATAGCTGCGTGGCAAGGCGCTGATCGCTGCGTTCAGCCCCGGTAGCGCTCGCCCGTAGGGGAACTGCCATCTGGGGAATAAATGGTGCCCCGCCGGAGAAGTCTTGACTGAAAACAGTGCTCCTTCACGGACGGCGCGACGGACATTCGCCGGCGCCATCTTCAGGACAGCAGCGACTTCCTGAGTGTCGTAGGACTTCTCTTTCACGTCTCTTGCCGCTGCCGACCGGTTGGCAGCAATCTCAGTATCAGCGGCGTCAACGGCTTCCTGCGTCAGATCCTCATCGCTGAGCCCCGCATAAGTCGTGAGGAAATCTTTATCGCCGCGTGTCAATGGTGCCGAATGGTCCGCGACGTCGGACAGTACGGCCAGGAAATCTTGTGGCGATACTGATAGACCGCGCCGGCTGATCGCCTTGCTCAGCCGGTCTTCCCATTCGTAGATAGATGCGGATTCGATGCTCATGCATCGATTTTACGCTGTGATACGGCGTATCACAATGATAACTTCACAACCCCAGCACCCGCACCGCGTTCTCCTTCATGATCAGCGGCACGGCTTCTTCCTTGATGCCCAGGCCTTCGAAGTCGTTGATCCACCGCTCGGGGGTGATGAGTGGGAAGTCGGAGCCGAAGAGAGTCTTCGTCTTGAGCATCGACCCGATGGCACGGGTCAGCTGTGGTGGGAAGTACTTCGGTGACCAGCCGGAGAGGTCGATGTAGACGTTGGCCTTGTGGGTGGCGATCGAGATCGAGGCATCGGCCCATGGAACCGAGGGGTGGGCGAAGATCATTGTGAGTTCCGGCAGATCAGCGGCCACGTCATCGAGGAGCATCGGGTCCGAGTATCGGAGTTTGATGCCGCGGCCACCGGGCAGTCCGGCACCGATTCCCGTCTGGCCGGTGTGGAAGAGTGCAACGAGTCCGTGCTCGGCGCAGGCTTCGTAGATCGGGTAGTACTTGCGTTCGCTGGGGTCGAAGTCCTGCAGGCTCGGGTGGAATTTCATGCCCCTGACCCCGTAGTTCACGGCGAGGTCCTGGACCCGGGCGACCGCCTCGGCGACATTGTGAGGATCGACGGATCCGAACGGAATGAGGACATCATTGTGTTCGGCAGCCTTCTGGGCGATCATCTCCGACGACACCGGGGGATGCCCACCCAAGGCGGTCCTGGCATCGACGGTGAAGATCACCGCGGCCATGTTGCGTTCCCGGTAGTAGGCGGCGAGGTCATCGACGGTGGGCGTGCGGGGGACCGGTGCCTTGAAGTATCCCGCCGAGGCGTCGAGGAGTTCTTGATCGAGCGACGTGTGCTGGTGGTCGTCGGCCTCGACATGGGTGTGCACGTCGATCGCGGTGATCTTTGAGAGGTCGATGTTGGGTTGATAGATCATGAGTGTCCTTCGATGCTGATGATTGTGATGCGGCAGGTCACGGCAGCTCGCCGTACTTACGTTTGAGGGCGATGAGTTCGAGGAGCATGTCGTCGCGCTGCTTGGCGAGGACCGCCGGGTCACGACCTCGAAGTTCCTCATCAACGCCGGAGATGAGCTTCTCCTTGAGATCCTCGCCGAGGTGGACCTGTCTGAGGTCGCGCATCCACACCTCCTGTGGTGGCCCCAGATGGTCGAGTACGTGCCGCATTCCGCCGGCACCACCCGACAGGGACTGCTGCGCGAGCGGTCCGAGGATGGCCCAGCGCAGGCCAGGCCCGTAGGAGATCGCGGTGTCGATGTCACTCACGGTGACGACTCCGCGCTCGACGAGTGAGTACGCTTCCTGCCACATGGCAGCCTGGAGGCGGTTGGCCACATGGCCGGGGAGTTCGGCGCGGACGAGGATCGGTTTCTTCCCGATCGCCCGGTAGACCTCCAGAGCGCGATCGACGACCGCCGCCGAGGTGTCCGCTGAGGGGACGACCTCGACCAGGGGAACCAGGTGGGCCGGGTTGAACGGATGACCGACGACGATGCGTCCCGGCGCCTTCCTCGCCTGTGCGTTCAACTGGCTGGGGGAGAACCCGGACGTGGAGGAGGCGATGATCGCGGACTCGGGTGCTGCGGCGTCGATCTCGGCGAGCATCGACTGCTTGACCTCGAGACGCTCGGGGCCGTTCTCCTGCACGAAGTCGGCACCGGCGACCGCCTCGGCGAGGCTGGGCGCGAAGGTGAGGTTGTCCAGCAGTGAGGCGGCACTGCCCGAACCGGCATCCTCAACACAGTTGGTCACCTGCTCGCGCAGCCGTTCCTCAGCTCCTTCAGCCGGGTCGAATGCCGTGACCCTGTGCCCTGCCGTCAGAAACCCGGTCGCCCAGGCGGCCCCGATGACTCCGGTGCCGATGATCGCCAGGTTGATCGACTGTGTGCTCATGCGTTCACCTTCGCCTTCCGCAATTGCGCATACTCCACATACTCGTCGAGAGAGCGTGGGTCCTGCAGAGCTCCGGCGCTCGCCACCGAATCGGCGGTCGCGCCCTGAACGATGCGTTTGACTGGGACTTCGAGCTTCTTGCCAGTCCGACCCAGCGGGATCCGGGTCACCGGAACCACCTCGTCGGGGGCGTGACGAGGCGAGAGCCGCGTCTTCAGCTCACGCGAAATCCGGTCCGAGAGCTCAGAGGTGAACGACACACCGGGCTCACATTGGACGAAGAGGACGAGTTCGCCCATCCCACCATCGGGATCCTCGAGGTGGATGACCAGGGCATCGGCTACCTCGGCGAGGGTGTCAAGCACGGAATAGAAGTCCGCGGTGCCCAGCCGCACCCCACCCCGGTTGAGGGTGGCGTCGGAACGGCCGGTGACGACGACCCCGCCGCCGCTGGTGAACTTCGCCCAGTCGCCGTGGCGCCAGATGCCGGGGTATTTGTCGAAGTACGCGGCCGCGTAGCGGGCATCGCCGTCGGTACCCCAGAAGGTCACGGGCATGGACGGTGTCGGCTGGGTGATGACGAGTTCGCCCAGATCATCGATGACCTCATTGCCGGATGTGTCGAAGGCAGTGGCGGCGAATCCGAGGGAGGCCCCCGACATCTCACCGGAGTACACGGGGGTCAGCGGTGAGGCTTGGAGGATGCCGGTGCACACATCGGTTCCGCCGCAGCCGACGTTGAGCAGCACCGACTGGCCGAACTGGTCCATGACCCATTCGTAGCCCTCGGCGGGCAGAGGTGCGCCGGCGGCTCCGAACTGTGCGACGGCGGACAGGTCGAATTCCTGGGTGGGGTTGAACCCGGCCTTGCGCGCGGACATGATCGCCCCGGGAGCCACGCCCATGAGGGTCGCCTTCGTGTTCGCGGCGATGCGCCAGAGTTCCTTGGGATCGGGGTAGTTCGGATTGCCGTCGATCATGACGATTCCCGATCCGAGGAGCAGCCCGCCGACCAGGGTGTTCCACATCATCCATGCGGTCGTGGAGAACCAGCAGAACTGGCTGCCCGGGCCCAGATCGAAGTGCAGCCCGTGGTTCTTCAGCGTCTCGAGCAGGATGCCGCCGTGGCTGTGCACGATGGCCTTCGGCTTGCCCGTCGTGCCGGAGGAGAAGAGGATGAACAGCGGATGGTCGAACGGCACGGCCTCGAATTCCAATTCCGCTGACCCACCCGCCGAGGCGGTCCCGAGTCCCGCATAGTCAACGACGTCGACCGCGTGGTCGAGTCCCGTTCCGGTGGTGAACTGTTCGCGGGTGTCGTCATCGAGGGTGAAGTCCCCGTAGTCGAGGGACACGAGGTGGGTCAGTGTGGGGAGTGCTGCGAGGACCTCGGTGAGTTCGGCGCTGCGGTCGACGGTCTTGTTGCCGTACATGTATCCGGGGATGGCGAAGAGCACGGTGGGTTCGACCTGGCTGAAGCGGTCGATGACGGACTGCGTGCCGAACTCGGGAGCACAGCTGGCCCAGATCGCGCCGAGAGTGGCCGAGGCGAGGAACGCGACGAGCGCCTCGGGCTGATTGGGCAGATAGCCGACCACCCGATCACCCTTGGTCACGCCCAAATCCACGAGCCCGGCGCGGACTCTGGCGACCTCAGTGCGCAGTTCGGCGAACGTCAGAGTGAAGCATTCGCGAGTCTGAGACACCGCGGTCACGGCCACATCGACGGCCTGGTCGGGAGTGCCGAAGGAGCGCTCGGCGTAGTTGAGTGTTGCTCCAGCGAACCACTGAGCGTGCGGCATGACCCGTTCCTCGAGCACCGAAGTGTACGGGCTGTGGGACTGGACGCCGAAGTACTCCCAGACGGCTTCCCAGAAGTCCTCGATGTCGGTGATGGACCAGGTGTAGAGCTCGTCCCAGCTGCTGAACGTGAACCCGAATTTCTGGTTGACCCAGCTGAGGAAGTCGCCGATGCGGCTGGTCTCGAGAGCATCAGTGGGAACCTCGCGGATGATTGTCGACATATCGGGTCCTCTCACTTCGTGACTTTGGGGCCGGAGCCGTCGAGGAAGGCGCGCATGAGTTCCTTGGCCTCGGTGCTCGACTGGGCGACGGTGGCCATGAGGGACTCCATCATGTAGCCCTCGTCGCGGCCGGATTCGACGATGCGCGGCAGTGCCTGGGTGATCGCGTAGTTCGTCACCGGGGAGTTCGAGGCGATCGAAGCGGCGAGTTCGCGAGCCTTGGCTAGTCCTTCACCAGTGCCGACGCGGTAGTTGACGAGTCCGATGGCTTCCGCCTCGACCGCGTTGAATCGACGGCCGGTGAGCATCATGTCCTGGACGCGGCTCAGTCCGATGAGGCGGGGGACTCGGACAGAGGCGCCGCCGCCGACGAAGAGTCCTCGTTTGCCCTCGGGTAGGGCGAAGTACGCGGTCTCTTCGGCTACCCGCAGGTGTGCGGCGGAGGCGAGTTCGAGTCCACCGCCGATGACTCCGCCCTGGAGGACGGCGACGACGGGGATCTGGGACTCGGTGATCCGGTTCATCGTCGTGTGCCAGCCCCGCGAGTGGTGGAGGCCGGCCACGGCGTCGCGTTCGGCCATCTCTGACAGGTCGAGGCCGGCGCAGAAGTGATCGCCGGTGGAGTTGAGGATGATCGCGGAGACCTCGGGTGGGGTGCGGAAGAACTCGCCGAGGCTGGCCACCGTCGCGTCGTCCAGAGCGTTGCGCTTGGCCGGGCGGTCGAGGGTGAGGATGCCGATGTCGCCCTCGGTGGTGAAGCGAAGCGTGTCCGACATGTCGACGGTAGTCGGTTGCGCAGAGGTGCCCGCAGAGGTGCCTGCGCTGGTGGCGCCGTCGGTGAGGTGGGAGGTCGGGAGGTCGGTCATGCGTTGTCCTTTGGTGCTGGTGCTGGTGCTGAGTTGTCAGTGTCGTGGTCTGAGGGCTCGGTGGTCGAGTGGGCGCCGAGGCCTCCGGTGGTGCGCAGGGAGACCTTGTGCACCTTGCCGGAGCCGGTGCGCGGCAGGGAATCAACGAAGTCGAAGTACCTCGGCACCTTGTACTTGGCCAGGCGGGCCAGCAGGAAGTCCCGAAGCTCGGAAGCGCTCGGCTGCTGCGCCTGAGCTTCGGCGGAGACGACGATGAACGCGTGCCCCACCTCGCCCCAACGGTCGTCGGCAGCGGCGACAACGGCGGCCTCGGCGACGGCCGGGTGATCGAAGAGGATGGATTCCACCTCGGCGGGATAGACGTTCTCCCCACCAGAGATGAACATGTCCTTGAGGCGGTCGACGATGAAGAGGAATCCGTCCTCGTCGAGGTACCCGATGTCGCCGGTGTGGAACCAGCCGCCGGGGGAAAACGCCGTATCGGTGGCGGCCGTATTGTTCCAGTAGCCGCTCGTGACATTGGGCCCGCGGACGACGATCTCACCGTTGACTCCCGCCGAGCAGGCATTGCCCGAGGCGTCACGGACCTCGACCTCGGTGAAGGGCACAGCCCGTCCGGCCGACCCGGCCTTGTCCAGGGCAAACGCTGCGGGCAGGAAGGTGCACCCGGGGGAGGTCTCGGTGAGTCCATAACCCTGGCAGAACATGATGTCCTTCGCCTGGTACGCCTGGATCAGTGAGACAGGGATCGGCGCGCCGCCGGAGTTGACGAATCGCAGCGATGACAGGTCAGCGGTCTCCCACCTCGGCGACTGGAGCATGTCAGCGAACATAGTTGTCACACCGGCCATCCAGGTCAGCCCCTCGTGCTCGATGGCGTCGAAGGCGCGATCCACGTTCCACTTGGACTCGATGAGCATGCGCCCGCCGCGCAGGTAGCTGGTCATCACCTGCTGGTTAAGGCCGATGACGTGGAAGAGGGGAGCGGTGACCAGCGTGGCGTCGTCGGCGGTGAGATCGGTGTTGAGCAGGAGGTTGAAGGAGTTCCACAGCAGGTTCGCGTGCGTCAGCACCGCGCCCTTCGGCCGCCCGGTGGTCCCGGAGGTGAAGAGGAGGAACGCCGGTTCGTCGCCTGTGACCTCGGCTGCGGGGACCGCAGGCACCATCGCCGAGGTGGGGGCCGGGTCCCAGTCCACCGCGACCCGAGCGACGTCGACGGTCAGCCCCTCGGCGGTCGCGGAATGCTCGGGGGCGAGGATGAGCAGTGACACCTCGGCGTTGGTCAGCTGAAAATCGAGCTCGGCCGGGGCCAGGCGCCAGTTGAGCGGGATAAAGATGGCACCAAGGCGCAGGCAGGCAAGCAGGACTTCGATGAGCGCTGGGTGGTTGGGTCCGAGGTAGGCGACCCGGTCGCCTCGGCGGATGCCCCGCGAGTGGAGGTCGGCAGCCCGGCCCAGTGTGCATTCGTGCATCTGGACGTACGAGTAGTCGATGCCAGCGAAGGTGATCGCGGTCTTCTCGCCGTAGTCGATGGCCTGGCGTTCGGAGAGCCGGGCCAGGCTGGGGTGGGTGAAGGTCAAGGAGTCGGTCCTTCCACGGCTGCTGGTGGGGTGTCGGTCGCCGGTGCAGTCCTGGCGGCAGCGCTGGCGGGAGTGGATGTGCTGGGGGCCGAGGTGTCGGCAACAGGCGTCTCAGCGAAGTGCTGGTCGGACAGAGTTCGTGATTTCGTCTCTCCCAGGCGCCAGATGCAGAAGATGCTGAGGGCGGCGACGACCGTGATGATGATCGAGAGCGGAATGGTCGAGGGCGAACCCGTCGAGCTCATGATCGCGGCGAAGAGGACCGGGGAGATGCCCGCACCGATGCCGGCGATCTGATAGCCCAGGGAAGCTCCGGTGTAGCGGTGTTCGGTGTCGAAGAGCTCCGAGTAGAGGCCGGCCAGTGGGCCGTAGATCATCGGGTGGATGATGCCTTGGCCGACGATCATGCCGATGGTGATGATGAGGCCGTTCTTCGTCTCCAGCATGGGGAAGAGGGCGAAGCCCCAGACCGCGATGAGCACGGCACCGGCGATGACGAGTGGCCTGCGCCCGATCGTGTCGGAGAGGCGGGACCAGCCGATGATGCCGAAGATCGCGAAGAAGGAGGAGAAGGACAGGGCGTTGAGGATTGTCTGTCGTTCGATGCCGATCTGGACGCCGTAGGCGATGGAGTACGTGGTGAGCAGGCCTTGGAACATGAACGCGGAGAGTCCCACGCCGACTGCGAGCACCAGGGTGAGCGGTTGTTTGCGCAGGGTCGCGATGATCGGGAGGCCGCGCTTGGGTGTGCGCTTCTTCGCTGCGAGGAACTCGGGAGACTCGTCGACGGCGGAACGGACGATGACGCCGATGATCAGCAGGAGGATCGAGGCGAGGAACGGCAGGCGCCAGCCCCAGGCGATGAAGGCATCCGGGCCCATGGCTGCCAGGGTGCCGGCGATGACGAGCGCGGAGACCAGCTGACCGGTGGGTGCCCCGGCGCTGGTGAAGCTGGCCCAGAAGCCGCGGTTCTTGGTGGCGTGCTCGGCTGACATGAGCATGGCGCCGCCCCATTCGCCGCCGATCGCGACACCCTGGATGACGCGGATGAGGATGAGGAGGACCGGTGCGATGAGCCCCGCCTGGTCATAGGTGGGCAGCAGGCCGATCGCGGTGGAGGCGATGCCGATGGTGAACATGCTGACGACGAGCATCCGCTTGCGGCCGAGTTTGTCGCCGAAGTGGCCGAAGATGATGCCGCCCAGGGGGCGTGCCAGATAGCCGGTGGCGAATGTGGCCAAGCTGGCCAGTGTGCCGACGGCTGGGGTGAGGTTGGAGAAGAAGACGTCCTTGAAGACGAGGGCGGCGCAGACGGAATAGACGAAGAAGTCGTAGTACTCGATGACACTGCCCAAGTACGCCGAGGCGGCTGCTCGTTTGAGCATCGGTGTCGATTTGGTTGGTGTGGAGTTCGCGGAAGCCATGTGATCCTCGCTGATTTGGTGGCTCGGATGATTGCGATGTGTGGTGGGGGAGGAAACCCGATCGTCTCTGACCGGGCTCTCGTCGATACTATGCAACATTACGTTGTCGCGTCAATGAATTGCGATATATTAATCTTCGCGGTGAACCGGAGACCGTAAAGTAGAGGCATGACGGTTCAGCCTCAGTCACTCTTCTTCGCGCTCGCTGGTGTGCACATGCTCGATGACCCCAGGCCGCTGAGTGGTGCGTCGATCGTCTTCGTCATGGGCAAGTTGGGTGTGGGGGAGTCGGCGTCGAGGTCTGTGCTGCAGCGGATGACGGCGAAGAAGTTCATCGTGCGACATAAGGAAGGGCGCAAGACGTTCTACACTCTGTCCGATCGGGGCCGGACAATTCTCCGCGAGGGCCAGGAGAAGATGTTTGCCGGGTGGCAGCCGCAGGACTGGGATGGCCGATGGACCTTCGTGCGCATCCAGGTGCCCGAGTCGAAGAGGACTCTGCGTCATCAGATGTCATCGAGATTGTCATGGGCCGGATTCGGTCAGGTCGACGGAGGCCCTTGGGTGGCGCCTGGTCAACATGATGTCACTGCGATCCTCGGTCCGGAGCAGTCCGAAATTTCCCCGATCGTCGTCTATGGCAGGCCTCAGCTCCCGACGACCGACGAGATGCTAGTCGGCGCGTTCGACCTAGGGGAGCTGGCAGCCGACTATGAGGCATTCGGCGAGAAGTGGCGGAGCGTTGATCCCGAGTCTCTGTCGCCGGTGGACGCGCTGGTCAAGCGCGTCGAGCTCCACTTCGACTGGCTGACGTTGACACGGACTGACCCGCAGCTGCCAGCGGGACTGCTGCCCGACGAGTGGTCGGGGACTACGCAGGGTGAGCTGTTTCGAGGGCTGGGTGCTTCTCTGGCACGTGGAGAGTCATCTGTCCTGGCGGGGTACTTTGCTGGAGATCTTGACGACTTCGGATGATTGTGTCGGGTGGCTCTTGTGGCGCGAGGGGGATCGAGAGTGTCTGACCACTGATGTGTTGAGGCCTCCATTTCCGTGTATGGTCAAGAGCGAACTCGACGAGCGCCTGCACCCGGGCTGCCACGTGAGCGCCCGAGAGCCAGATCACCTCGACACTGACCGAATCGACCGCCGGTTCGACGTGAAAACGCCCCCACCTGATTCCGATCGAAGACTCTGTGGTCGATCGGGTTGTGCAACTGGGCAGGCGAGACGACTGGCAGCTCTGGTGGGAGACGTTCGACGAGGCTGGCGAGTATTTGGAAAGACGGGCGGAACGACTTCGGCAGTCGGTGAATTGGCCTGACCTGTCTACGCGGCGGGTCTTCGACGTCTTGCTGTGGAGCTGGGGCAAAATCGATGGACTACTGATCTTTGATCTGAGCGCACTGGCAGCTCGCTCCGATCAGGACGATCTCTCAGGAGGCCTCTGGGCGGTCGACACAGTAGACGCGCAAGTGGATTGAGAATCACTCCGTTTGTCTTTTCGGCGCTCGCAGATCGATGGGAGGAATCGTGGAACCGTCGATTCCGCGCTTATCCAACAATTCGAGCATGTCCTCTTGCCGCGGCTGCCCCAAAGCGAGCCGGTAGCTGACAAGCGCGTCCTTGAGGCGTTCGTAACGGGCAACGTCCTTGCTCAGCGGATACTTCGCGATGATGCGGTTAATTCTGGCGTCGCCCGGATACATCCACCACGGGTAAAAATCGCCAAGCTCAGCAGCCTCCGCCTCCGCCTCAGCTGCCGAGGATGCGTCCCGCCACGCAAACGGGTCATTTCCTTCCAATATGTCTGCCCAATGTTTCTGAGCAATATTCTTGCGGACTGCGTGGCCACCGAATCGGTTGACTCTACCTTCACGCTGTTCGAAGTCGACAGGATTGGACGGCACATTCCAATGGACAACAGAATGACTCCACCAGTGGAAGTCAATTCCCTCTTGGCCCACACTGGTGGAGGCGAGGACGAAGGGTGCAAAAGGACTATTGAATGCGCCGCGCACTTCGGACATGCGCGCGGTTGACGATTCTCCTTCTGATGACTGAGCCGACCCGTATCGAACTGCGAATCCCGACGAGAAGCGAATCTTCTGACGTTCGCCATCGGCGGTGCGGGCGGTGTAGTTCGCTGTTTTGAAGGTCAAAGCCCCTACTGCCGTCTCGACCATGTTCTCAAGGGTCTTGCCGTCCAACTCTTTGGAACCGGTCTCGCTGTGCAACTGGAACAGATACTCGTCGAGAACCGAGCGCAAATTTCCATCGGCACAGTAATTGAGGACTTTGCGCCAATATGGGGAATTGTCGGTGTAGAGCTCGGTCAGCAGCGCTACTGATTCTGGGCGGTTGAATAGCGAACGGAGTCCCTCGGAAAGCCGGAACGCCGTCTGCCATATCACTTTGTCGGCGATTGGCGACCCGTGCGCGAGCGAACGGATAGACCGCAGGGCGACGTTGCCGGGAGAAAAGGCGGCCAACTGCGCAGTTGCGGAGTCGATCTGGACAGTTTCTGCTTGATGCTCTTCCGACAGGTTCAGCGCCTCTTGGATGTGTTCGGCGAGGCTTGCTGTTGAGCTAGGGCGTGTCTCCTTTATTGACCATTCCAGGACTGGCACGGTGGAGACGTGACTACACAGCAACGACACCGAGTCTTCACTGATGAGCAGT
>NZ_JALDSX010000013.1 GCF_022748595.1 Brevibacterium sp. ZH18
CCGCCTGCTGATGATCAGCAGGCGGCAGCTCCAGAGCGATACGCGTCGAACTCAGACGTCGAAGCGCTGGCCCTCAGGCTTCGAGGGCAGGAGCGTCAGAACAAGCAGGATGATCGAACCGACCGTCGGGATGAAGGTGAGGAAGAAGAACGGTCCGGCGAAATTCCCGTCGTGCAGACGACGCCACGTGAGTGCCAGTGTCGGCACAATCATGGCGAGCCCGAGGAGGCCCATGAGAACGGTGCCGATCAGTCCTACGATCGAACCTGCGCCTGAACTCGCAGCCTGCATTGCAGCTGGATCATAGGGATCGGCTGCGGCCGCGGAACCTGCCGACATCGCCACGCCGACGATGATCAGCACAAGTGGAATGAGCTGGATCAGGAAGCCGAACAGCGCCACCCACCAGTACTCGCTGCGCGATGCGCGGCCCGAGAACGTAGCGTACTTCTTGAAGTAGCGCTTGACGGCCTGGCCGAAAGACGCACCGTAGAGAGGAAGCGAGAGATCCTCAGGGCTGGCTGCTCCACGGATCTGAGCACCGTAGCCAGGGGTAGCTGGACCATTGGCACCGGGGCCTGCGGGATAAGCGTTGTTCACGTCGTAGGACATGGTGACCTTCGTGTTAGGGAGAATATTCGTCTTCGCACCGAAGTGCAATACCAATTGTGCTACACAATCCCTGTGAATCCCTCATCCATCACGTTCCAGATCTGGAACGTCGGATGAATACGTGGTATGCGCCACAATCTCCACCGACGAGCCCCCTCCCCTTGCTCAACCCTGACCCCTCCCCTTGCTCAACTCTCACCCCCAGGACATGAACGACGCCCGAGAAGTTCGACTTCTCGGGCGCCAAACAGAGCTCGCCTCAGATGAGGTACTCCAACCCTCGTTCAGGTCAGGCGTCGCCCCCGGTCAGGGCGTACGCCTCGTCGACGGGCGCTTCGTCGATGTGACCGTCGACCCGGCGCAGAGCCTTCCACCCAAGGGCGATGACGACGACCGCCAGGAGCACCACACCTGCACCGAAGAAGTACGGTGCACCGGCACTGATCGATTCGGAGACCGAACCGGCGACGATCGGAGCCACGGCGCCGCCGATGAAGCGCACGCCTGAATACGTTCCCGAGGCAACGGGACGAGGCAGGTCACTGACTTCCATCGCCGACTCGGTGAAGACGGTGTTGAGTACACCCAAGATCAGTCCGGCCGCAATGACGCAGACGATGATTCCCACGAACGACTCGACGAGGAACGCCATCACGAACAGCAGAACTGCCAGTGCGATCAAGGTGATGACCAGGCTGCGGCGCCGACCCAGGCGCTTGGTCAGGAGCGGCGCGCCGAACACCGAGGTGATCGCTACGCACATGCCCCAGCCGAAGAACACATAGCCGAGACCCATGGCGCCGAAGTTCTCGATGCCCATCTTCTCAGCAGCCGCCTCGACGGGGAACGGGCTGTAGGCCAGCAGAATGAAGAAGCCGAAATTGTACAGCAGAGCGGAGACGCCCAGGACAGCAACACCGGGACGAGCCAGCGCACGGAAAGTCGCGCTGAGCTTGATCGGCTCGGGCGAGGTGTGCACACCGCTGCCGGAGTTCTTTCCGGGCAGAAGGATCACGATGGCGATGAATCCGATGGCCATGAGGACAGCGGTGCCGAAGAAGGGCCCACGCCATGAGATGCCGCCGAGCAGACCGCCCAGCAGTGGGCCGGTCGCGATACCGACGCCCAGAGCCGCCTCATAGAGGATGATCGCCTTCTCAGCACCGCCCGAAGCGGCACCGACGATCGTCGACAGAGCCGTGGAGATGAACAGCGCATTGCCCAGACCCCACCCAGCACGGAAGCCGATGATCTGATCGACGCTGCCGGAGAGGCCGGCCATGGCGGAGAACGCAACGATGAGGATGAGCCCGATGAGCAGGGTGGTCTTCGCACCGATGCGCGAGGACACGAAGCTGGTGAAGAACATCATGCCGCCTGTGATGAACAGGTAGCTGGTGAATAGCAGCATCGACTGCGCCGGCGACGCGTGGAGATCCGCGGAGATCGCAGGCAGAATCGGGTCAACCAAACCGATGCCCATGAATGCGATGACCGCGGCGAATGCCACTGCCCAGACTGCTCGTGGTTGACGCAGAATAGATGCTTCCGCGTTGCCTCCCTCTGGAGGCTGTGTTTCATTATCTGGTGTCGTGCTCATTGCTGTGCCTTCGCACCCTTTCGTCGAAATTTCGTCATTGCTGTGTTCATGTGGCGTCGTCGGTCAGAGCGCTCCGGCCGGCGACAAAACGTGCCGCGGCAGCGTCAGTTGGTGGGGCTCTCGTCTTCAGGGGCCTCGTCGACATCCACCGGATGCTGCTCCTGCAGATATTGGGCGACCAGACCGAGCGCCCGGTGGACACTGACCCGCTCATCGGCCGACAGCGACTCGAAGTACGGCTCCATCTGGCCGATCATGATCCCGCGGTTCTCAGCGAGCTTCGCCCGCCCCGCATCGGTCAGCGAGAACTGGGATGCACGCCTGTCGGTCGCGCTGGCCTCACGAACGACCAGTCCCTCACCCTCAAGCCGAGCGAGCAGTTTGGTCGCTGCCGGCTGCGAGCACAGGTAGCCCTGCGCGAAATGCCCCACGCGAACAGGCTGATACTGCTCGACGACAGCGAGCGCACGCAGCGTGACCAGCTGACTCTCGTTGCCGATCACACGCCGAAAGGCTCTGGCCAGGCGCGAGGAGACCACAACGAGCCCCGACACGATCTCGGCCGAATCAACATCATCCATAACTAAGTTATATACCTTGATTATATAAGTACGCAAGCGCTCTCGAATCGGATGCGTTGTGCGGCAAGGCACCTGCGTTTCTCATGTGACGGACGTCATGGTCGCCTCGGCGAAGGGCGTGCTAATCTGTGGTCAACGTGTTCCGGGGACGGTGAAAATCCGTACCGGCGGTGATAGTCCGCGAGCCGACTGCATTCGTGCAGGTGGTTGACTCGGTGAAATTCCGAGACCGACAGTAAGAGTCTGGATGGGAGGAACATGGCGGCCACGGTCGCCGTGATTCAGTGCATTCACTGCACTGGCATCGGCGTTCGCCCGCCCTGATAGTTGCACCCGCAATATCCTCCCTCCCGGCATCTGCTCGGGAGGTTTTTCATGGACGCGGGTTTCACAGAGCTCGAATCCACCGCGATGTCAGCTACGCTGAACGCTGCACGCGAAGGTTACCGCGGAGCAAATCCGCTGGTGGGTGCCGCAATCCTGACTCACGATGGTCAGATCGTCGTCGGCCATCATGCCGGAGCCGGCAGCCCCCACGCCGAGGTGGATGCCATCACCACGGCCATCGACCGCAACGTCGACCTCGCCACCTCCACCCTGCTCGTGACCTTGGAACCCTGCGCCCACCGCGGCCGGACCGGTCCGTGCACTCAGGCGATCATCGACGCAGGCATCCCCGATGTCGTGTTCGCACTCTCGGATTCCAACGGCGTCGCCTCGGGCGGCGAATATATCCTCGCCGAGGCGGGGGTTCGGGTCCGCTCGGGACTGGGCCGCGGTGAGTCCCTGGCCCTCAACGCTCGGTGGCGCGCCGCCGTCGACGCTGGCCGTCCGTTCGTGACCGCAAAGTTTGCGCAGAGCCTCGACGGCAAGGTCGCCGCTGCGGACGGGACCAGCCAATGGATCACCTCGGCGGCCTCACGCGAGCATGCCCACTTGGTGCGATCACGCGTCGACGCGATTCTCGTCGGCACCGGCACCGCTCTGGCCGACGACCCTCGGCTCAACGCCCGAGGCCCCGACGGCGAACCCCTCGAGACACAGCCGGTACCGGTCGTCCTCGGCATGACATCTCTGCCACCGGAGTCGTTCCTCGCGCTCAATCCCGACACCATGCACCTGCGTACCCATGACGTCGGCGCAGCACTGTCCGAGCTCTACGCTCGCGGAGTGCGCCACGTTCTCGTCGAAGGCGGACCGAGCGTGCTCGGCGCCGTCTTCGCGGCCGACCTCGTCGATGAGGTCTTCTGCTATCAGGCCCCGATGCTCATCGGCCCCGGCCGCTCGAGTGTGGAGGGTCTGGGCATGTCAACCCTGAGCGAGGCGATTTCGCTGGTCCCCGACGAGACCGGCGAGCCTGCCGTCTCCCAACTGGGACCCGATGTGCTGCTGCATTTCGTCACCGAGGCGGGGCCGGGATGAGCGCCGGAACGGCCGACTGCGGACTCATCGCTCACATCACTCCATCAGCCACGACACCAGAGCCACCATCAGCACCAGAACCAGCACCAGCACCAGCGGAGGGCACATGTTCACCGGAATCATCGAAGAGCTCGGCACCGTCGAGTCCATCGAGCGTAAGGATGACTCAGCCGTCATCACCATCGACGCGAAGGACCTCGTCGCGGACCTCGGACTCGGCGGTTCACTAGCCGTCAACGGCATCTGCCTGACCTCGATCCGGGAGACAGCAGGATCTGCCGGCACGGTCGGCGCTCCCGCCGCCGTCGGGACCCTTGCCTCCGGGGCCTCTGCGCCCGAGGTTGGGACCACAGGCGGTCGTGGACTCTTCACTGCCGAAGTCATGGGCGAGACCCTCCGGCTGACCGGCCTCGGGGCCCTGCGTACCGGCGATCGAGTCAACCTGGAGCGCTGCACACCCGCCGGCGGCCGCCTCGACGGACACGTCGTCCAAGGACATGTCGACGGCTGCGGCGAACTGCTGACCAGGGACGACCACGACGAATGGTCAACGTTGCGGATCGGCATCCCCAACCGCCTCGCACCCTACACCGCGGTCAAGGGCTCCATCGCCCTCAACGGAGTGTCCCTGACTCTGACCGCCGTATCCGAGCCCGACGAACCCAGCGCCTGGGTCGAGGTCGGGCTCATCCCAGCCACATTGACTCACACGACGTTCGGCGACATCTCCCCCGGCGACCCGGTGAACGTCGAGGTCGATGTGCTCGCGAAGTACACGGCCCGACTGCTCTCCTTCCGAAACTCCGACGCCAGCCCCGAGCCGGCGGTCATCTTCAACTCATCTGCTGACAACAGCCCCCGACAAGGAGCCGACAATGCCTGAAACCACACCGACGACTGCTCGGCTCGACACGATCGACGAGGCGGTCGCAGCCTTCGCTGCGGGTCAGCCTATCGTCGTCGTCGATGACGAGGACCGGGAGAACGAGGGCGACCTCATCATGGCCGCAGAGTTCGCCGGCGCGGACACCATGGGTGTCTTCGTCCGCTACACGTCCGGAGTCATCTGCGCTCCGATGGAGGCTGACCGCGCCGAGGCGCTCAAGCTCCCACCCATGGTCTCGGCGAACGAGGACCCCAAGGGCACCGCCTACACGATCAGCTGCGACGCTGTCGGCGTGACCACAGGCATCAGCGCCGCCGAACGTGCGCTAACCGGTCGCGTCCTGGCCGCCTCTGTTCCAGATCCTGCATCGATCACGCGCCCGGGACACGTCTTCCCGCTCATCGCGAAGTCCGGTGGAGTCCGTGAACGTCCCGGGCACACCGAGGCGGGCGTCGAATTCGCCCGACTCGCCGGTGCCCAGCCGGTCGCGATGATCGGCGAAGTGGTCCATGACGATGGTTCGATGATGCGCTTCGATTCCCTCCGCGACTTCTCCGATGCGCATGAGCTCGTCATGGTCTCAATCGAGCAGCTCATCGACTACCTCAATGAGATCGATCGTGGCAGCCGTACGGAGCCGAGTACTCGGCTGACAGATAACGAGGAAGCTCGGTCCACTCCGATCGAAGCGTCGGCGGATGCCGCCGCACAGGCATCGGCCGAAGTGCCGCTGCCGACGAAGTACGGGAGCTTCACTTCCCGTGCATTCACGATCGACGGCCACGACCACCTCGGCGTGTTCTCCGAGGTGGGTGGTGGCGAGGGCTCGAGTCACACACCGGCTCCGCTGGTTCGAGTGCATTCCGAGTGCCTGACCGGGGACGTCTTTGGCTCACATCGGTGCGACTGCGGCGAACAGCTGGAGCTGGCGCTGAAGCGGATTTCCGACGAGGGCGGAGCAGTCATCTACCTGACCGGGCATGAAGGCCGGGGCATCGGCCTGAGCAACAAACTGCGCGCCTACGCATTGCAGGATCTGGGACTCGACACCGTCGACGCGAACCTCCAGCTCGGCTTCCACGACGATGACCGCGACTACCGCGCGGCCGCAGAGATCCTGACATCGGTCGGGATGACTCAGATCCGGCTGATGACGAACAACCCGGAGAAGGTTCACGCGCTCGAAGCTCTGGGAATCACGATCGAGGCCGTCATCCCACTCGAGATCCCGGCACGTCCGGAGAACACGAACTACCTCAACACCAAGCGCGAACGCATGCACCACACGCTCACGTTGCCCTCGGTCACCGGCGCTGCTGCGAACGAAGGCCGAGCGGCCGAATTCGTCGGCGGCCACGATGCCCCTGATTCGATACCGGAGGACGCGCACGGCGCTGCCTGATATCGGACGGTCTTGAAATTGTCGCCCCGTCGCGCAACACATCTGACCAGCAGCGGGTTGCCCGGCGACGGACTGCCTGGCAGCACAGAACACCCACTGACGCAGCACCCATAGCTGACGCAGCATCACTACGAGAGGACATACTCATGGCACATGTCGGAGCACCCGATCTCAGCGTTTCCGCGGCCGGAACCCGAGTCGCCATCATCGCCGCATCCTGGCACACCCAGATCATGGACGGGCTAGTCGCCGGAGCCCAGCGAGCCGCAGATGAAGCAGAAGCAGACGCCACCCTGATGCGCGTCCCGGGCAGCTTCGAGCTCCCCGTGGCCGCCGCTCGATTGGCACCGCACTTCGACGCGGTCGTGGCGCTCGGCGTCGTCGTCCGCGGTGGCACCCCGCACTTCGACTACGTGTGCCAGGCCGCCACCGACGGTCTGAACCGAGTCGCAATCGATACCCGCAAACCTGTCGGCTTCGGCGTGCTGACCTGCGACAACGAGCAGCAGGGACTCGACCGCGCTGGGCTCGAGGGCTCGCAGGAGGACAAAGGGCACGAAGCGATGACTGCGGCGCTGGTCACCGCGCAGGCACTGGCGGACTACCCCATTTCATAAGCGAAAAGCAGCCGCCGTCCGACGAGCAGAAACCCGTCGGACGGCGGCCGATGCTTTGAGGCAGTCGCTCAACCTCAGAACAGCTGGCGGATGTTCGTGCGTGCCAAGTCGACGAGTTCATCGCCCTTGCCGGAAAGAACCGTGCGAACTGCGTAGAGGGCGAAGCCCTTGGCCTGCTCTGCAGTGATCGTCGGCGGCATCGACAGCTCCTGGCGCTCGGTGACGACATCGAGGACTGCAGGTCCGTCGTGGGCGAGGAACTCACGCACGACCTTCGGCAGGTCCCTCGACTTCTCGACGCGGAATCCCTTGATCCCCACCGCCTCGGCGATGGTGGAGAAGTCGGGGTTCACCAGGTCAGTTCCGAAGGTGACGAAGCCAGCTGCCTTCATCTCCAGCTCCACGAAGTTCAGCGAGGAGTTGTTGTAGACGACGGCCTTTGCCGGCAGCTTGTTCTGCTTCAGGGTGATGAGTTCGCCCAGCATCATGGCCAGTCCACCGTCGCCGGCCATGGCGATGACCTGCCGATCCGGGTGAGAGGCCTGCACACCGACGCTCTGCGAAAGAGCGTTGGCCATCGACCCGTGACTGAAGGAACCGATGAGTCGGCGCTTGCCGTTCATGGTCAGATACCTCGCGGCCCACACGACCGGTGAGCCGACATCCGGGATGAACACAGCGTCGTCATCGGCCATCTCGTCGAGGAGTCGGGTCAGGTACTGCGGGTGGATCGTCCGCTTCGACGGGGTTGCAAGCTCATCGAGATCCTTGCGAGTCTTCGCATAATGCTTGGTCATCGTCTTCAAGTGGGCGCTGCTGCGGCCTGGCTTGATCAGAGGCAGCAGTGCATCGACAGTGTCCGCCACCGTGCCCACGAGCCCGATGTCGACCTTCGTGCGACGACCGATCTGAGAACCGCGGACATCGGCCTGGATGACCGTTGCATCCTCAGGGTAGAACTGCTGGTAGGGCAGGTCGGTGCCGAGCATGAGCAGAGTGTCACAGCCCTTGAGCGCGTGATAGCCCGAGGAGAATCCGAGCAGACCGGTCATGCCCACGTCGTACGGATTGTCGTACTCGATGAATTCCTTGCCGCGCAGCGAATGCACGATCGGGGCCTGAAGCTTATCGGCGATGGCGATGAGCTCGTCGTGAGCTCCCTCGGTGCCGGCGCCCGCGAGGATCGTGACCTTCTTACTCTGGTTGAGCGCCTTCGCGGCGGCTTCGACCTGGGATTCGGCGGGGATCACGCGCGGCGCATAGGACCGGACCACCTCGGCGGCGGCATCGATCTCAGCCAAACCGACGTCACCGGGGATGACGAGAACAGCGACGCCGCGCTTCTCGACGGCCTCGCGCATGGCGATGCGCAGCAGGCGCGGCATCTGCTCCTTGGTGGCGACGTGTTCGACGTAGACGCTGCATTCGCGGAACAGCTCCGTCGGGTGGGTCTCCTGGAAGTAGTTCGAGCCGATCTCATCGCTGGGGATGTGAGCGGCGATCGCGAGCACCGGCACCCGGGAGCGCTGGGCGTCGTAGAGTCCGTTGATGAGGTGGAGGTTTCCGGGTCCGCAGCTGCCTGCGCAGACGGCGAGCTCACCGGTCAGTGCGGCCTCACCGCTGGCGGCGAAGGATGCCGCCTCTTCGTGGCGGACATGGACCCATTCGAGCTGAGGATTGACGCGCAGTGCGTCGGTGAAGCCGTTGAGCGAATCTCCCGGGATCCCGTAGACCCGCTTGACTCCGCTCGCCACGAGCGTATCGACGATGTTTCTGGCGACGGTGGGCATAGAATTCCTTCCGTTGAAACACGAGGAGAATGCAGGGCACAGGTATGTGCCACGTTTTCAGTCTAGACCCGGGCTCGACCGTCCGGCGGTGTGAAAACGGCGACACCGCAGCGCCTCGGGAAATGCAGAACGGATGTCTCTCATGTCGCATCACACCTCACGTCTTCGCCGACAGCACCGTCGCCCCGGAGAGCAGGACGGCCATGACGATCGCCATCATCGGGTAGCCGCCGACGATTCCGGCCAGCGCCGGGCCGGCAACCGGGGCCAAAGCAGTGCCAGCGGTGATGGGAGCGACGAATACTCCGTTGATCGCACCGAAGTTCGCCGTTCCCCAGCGGTCTGCCACGGCCGTCGCCTGCAGCAGCGTGATGCACCCGCGGACACCGCCGGTGATCATCGCGATGCCGATGAGCAGCCAGATCGGACCCGATACGAAGGCAAGCAGCCACAGCCCGATCGCACCGGCTCCGAGCAGCAGCACGGTCCGAGTCCGCGAACTCGTGCCCCGTTCAAGGGCCGGATAGAAGAATCGACCTGCAACCTGCCCGAAGCCGACGAGACCCAGGGCGATCGCAGCGAGCGAGTACTCGGCTCCACGCTCGATGATGAGCGGAATGATGTTGATCGTGACCGCAAAGAGGGTGAACGTCGCCAGCGCGACGGCAATCTGGAGGATGATGAACTTCGGCGACCGGGTGATGCTACGGAGCTCGGCACGCGAAGGGACCGCCGAGTTCTGCGACATCTCATCGGTCCACCCGCGGTTGAGGAAGAACCAGTGCATGGGCAGCGCCGTCGCAGCCAGGATGCCGGCCAGGATGACATAGGTCGGTCGCCAGCCCCACGTGTCGATGAGCCAGGCGATGATCGGGGCGAACACCGTCGAGGCGAGGCCGCCGACCAAGGTGATGGTCGTCAGCGGTTTGGTTCGCTCGGCCCCGTACCAGCGGGTGACGACGGCGAAGGCCGGTGGATAGAGAGTGGCGGCCTGGGCGAATCCGGCCAGCACCCACGCGAGGAAGAAGACGACGAGGTTCGGTGCTGCCGCCACGAGCAGCAGCGCCGCGATGCCGATGAGAGTGCCGATGCTCATGAGCATTCTGGGCCCGTGCGCGTCGAGCAGCTTCCCGACCCGGACTCCGGCGAGCGCGGAGACGATGAGACCGACGGACAGCGCCGCAGTCACCGTGGTGTGGCTCCACCCCATATCCGCCGAGATCGGCGTCACCGCTACCGGCAGCGAATAGTAGAGCAGACCCCAGCTGGCCAGCTCGGCGATGCACATAGCAGCCAGTCCCCCGCGCGGACGGTCGGTCACCCGTGCCAACTGTCGGGATTCGTCGGCTCCCCCGCCGAGGCTGTCGTTGCCTTTCGTACCGAATCGCTCAGTGCGGCCAGCGCCGTTGTCCAGGGGATGCGCTCCTGCTCGAGTCGAACGTTGCCTTCAGCCCGGATCCTCGCCAACGCCCGTTCCTCGGCACCGGTCAAGTGGGCGAATGTCCCGGTATGAGGCTTCGGCTCAGTGACCCACAGGTCTTCGTGGCCGACCAGGGTCGCCTCATCCATAAGCACTGATTCGACACTTGGCAGGTGCGCCCGCAGACGGGCCAGAATCGCGAAGCCGTGCGAGTCGAGGTCACCCCAGTAGACCACCCGCGCATCATGGATCCACCTGAGACGGGCCACAATGTCGACCGAGTACCCCGATCCGTGCACGGCGACGGCACTGGCCCACGTCGGCATCGCGAGGACCGATTCGAGATTCTCGAAGACGAATACAAAGTCCGGTCTGATCGCCAGATCGCTCACCTGGCTCACCGGCGCAGTGATGTCCCTTAGACTGCCGGCGCCCCACCCTGCCGGCAGGAGTTCCGGGTCGAGGATGCGAATCCTCGCGCGGCGTTCGGTGCCGAGTATGTCGACCGCTTCAGGGTGACCTACTGCTGCCAGCAGCGCTGTGACCAGCGACCGGTACGTCTCGAACCATTTCGAATCGACACCGCGGATCGGCAGCTGTCGCGGTCGCATTGATCCCACAGGGTGCTCCCGCAGCCATTCGGTGACGTCGACGAGGGTCTCGAACTCGTCCTCGCTGAGTCCCTGGATTCGTTTGGCATGAGCCCTGATCGCCGAGGCGACCGTGTCCCTATCGCCGAACCGTGACCTCAGCGTCTCGGATCGTCTGCGCAGTTGACGCCACTGCCGGGCCTCATCACCGCCGACGAAGTTCGCCACGACCTCCGGCGTGTGCAACCTCAGGCGCAACGGAATCTGCTGCTTCCCGACTCGCGCCCACGAACGTTCGGCCCAATCGATGGCTGGGCAGTTGAGCGTTTGCCGGTCAGCTGCGGCTGCAGGGCCGTATCCGACGGCAGGCGGCGCGATGGTGCGCCAACTGGAGGCCCAGTCCGCGGCCGCCTCCTGGTCGGCGAGCACCTGCTTCTCCGTGGGCGGATGGAGCGCAATCTCGACCGCTGCCGAGGTGGGACCGGGCTCGGTCTCCCCCGGATCTGTCGTAATCGGCTCAGTGAACACGACACCCGTCGCCCACGCAGCCAACGACGATTTCAGGCGGGTACGAGCCTTCGCTCGCGCCTCGGCGACGGTGAGCATCGTCATCGCAATCTCGCCTGAGCACTCGCCTGAGCAGTCATCGCAACTCCACCACGTCAGTCATGGAACCCCGCCCGGTCACTCATCGTCACCGGTGCCCTTCTGATCAGCGGCACTGTCGGCCTCCTCGTCGGAGCTGCCGGAGGCGGCAGTCTCGACGGCCTCGGCGCCGGCCGTGCCGCCGTCTTCGGTCTCCCACACCATCGTCGCAGCGACAGTCTTCTGGCGGCTGGGATTCTCGATTGAGGTGGCTGCGCCGACATAGGGTTCGATGGTCTGCAGCAGTTTCTGCGGAGTCGCGAGGACCATGTGGAAGCCGAACTCGATGAAGATGTCGAGCGCCATCCGCGTGTACCGGGTGTCGGCTTTATCGAAGGCCTCGTCGAGGATGATCGTGCCGTACTTCGATATCGCCTCGTCCGGATCAGCCAGCTGATAGCGCAGAGCCGCCGCGAGACAGAAGATCACGAGTTTCTGCTGCTGGCCACCAGACATCGCCGCACCCGAATCATAGGTCGCATGCGCCCGACCATGATCGTCGATCTCCTCAGCCAGGAAGGACACGTGCAGCCTCGTATCGAGGCACTGGTTCTTCCACACCTTGTCGACGTGCTCGCTCGAGGAGAACCTGCGCATCACCTCGGCAAGGGTGCCGTACTTCTCCTCCGCGGTCTCCATGTCCTCCTCGCCCCAGCTGCCGCCGGCGACCTTTCGCAGATCGGCGATGAAGACGTTGACGGTCTCAGACCGGCGGGTCTTGACCTTGAGCCGGAGGTAGCGGTCCTCGTCGAACTGGGACCGCAGCAGCGAGGAGTTGATCGGCGCGACCCTGTCCTCGATCTCCCGTGGGGCCGCGTGGATCTCGTTGAGGAGTTCGCCGATGAGATCGCGCGAACGCTGCCGCAGCAGATCCCGGAACCGATCCTCATGATCGGGTAGACCGTGGGCCAGGATTTCGTCAAGCATCGCGATGAAGTCGCGCCGATCAGCGACATCGGCTGTGAGGTCGGAAGCGACCGACGACCAGGCAGCCTTGAACTCCGCAGCCAACCGGGTCACCGCCTGACCCGACTCGCTCGATGCCGACTGGGCACGATCCTTCTCAGCTTGCAGTGCCTGCGAAACCTGCTGACCGATCTCCGGCAGGGACTCGCGTGTGATGCTGCGTTGGACCTTGCGGAACCGGGACTCGAGCTGTTCGGCGATGCCCGGCTCCACCTCGGCGATGCGGCCTGCAGCTACGTCGTCCTCGAGGCGGGTGACGCTGGCGCGCAAGGCGGTGATCACCTCGTTCGCGCGGCGCAGCGCATAGTCGGATTCACGAGCGGTCGCCTCGGCGGACTCCTTCACCGCACGCGCTTCGCGTTCAGCACCGATCGCCTGCTGCAGGTCACCGTCAGCATCCTCGAGTTCGCGCAGCGACTTCTCGAGGTTCGCGATCTTCTCCTGCGCGCCTTCGCGATCGACGTCGCGCCAGGACTGCTCGCGTATGCCGGCGAGGATGCCCTTGCGTCGGTGGGCTCGTGCGGATTCTGCGGTCGCCGTTTCGACGACCGACTGGGCTTCGGCCAATTCCGACTGCGCAACTTTGAGAGCGTCGATGAGGGCTTCGAGTTTGTTCTCCCGATTACCGAGGACCCACTGGCTGCGATCGTCGATGCGGCGCCTGTCGTCCTTCTCATACCGAGTTCGGGATGTCTTGATCTGCCCCTTGAGCGTGACAGCCCGCGGATGGTCGTCGAGTTCGTCGGGGGCCTCGACACAGGCGAAGTCAAAGCGTTCGGACAGGGTAGAGCGCACCCAGTCTCCGAAGCCCGATTCGGCCACGTTGACCTTGTTGACCAGCGACTTCTCGCTGTTGACGGGTCGCGGCTTCGCCGGCTGGGCGGGGATCTCCTCGAAGACCAATCGGCCCTTGATCCGGTGGGCGTCGGCCCAGGAGCGCACGGTGCTGAGATTCTCGCTGCGCACGAGGACTGTCAGCGCCAACGGCCGCAGGACGCGTTCGATGGCCCCGGTCCACTCAGCATGCGCAGGGTCGACCTCGATGAGCTCGGCGGCGAATGGCAGTGCCTTCTCACTCAGCCCAATGCCTTCGGCCAGCTCGCTGCGGATCTGGAGAAGGTTGCCCGGAACCGTCGATCCCGAGCGGCGCAGGGAATCGATCTCGGCTTCGAGTTCCCGCACGTGTTGGCGGGCTTTCGAGAACCGATCGTGATCGGCATGGCTGGGCCCGGAGTCCTTGGTCTCGTCGTCGAGTGTCGCCGCGATCTGGGCTTGGAGTTCGGCGAATTCCGCCGCCGAGGCGGGGGCGTGCTCCACGCCTGCCTGCTCGAGCTGTCGTTCGAGGCTGGCCCACCGGTCCGCGACCGCTCGACGTTCAGTTTCCGCAGTGCCGATGCGCTGCTGCAGGTGTTCGGCCTCCGAGCCGCCGAGTTCCAGCGTCGCCCGGCGAGCGAGATCGTATTCGTCGACCGCTACGTCGAAGTCCTTCTTCGCTCGGTCGGCGGCGACTTCGAGTTCGACCAGCTGACGACTCTGCGTTGACACGTCAGAGCGCAGAAGGTCGAGTTCACGCCGTTTCTGGAAGGGCAGCAGGGCATCGTTGAGAGCGATGGCCTTCGCCGCGGACTCGTGCGCCGAGTCGTACCGGTTCGACGCTTCACGCAGCTGCAGGAGGTGGTCGCGCTGACGCCGCAGTTCGACGACGTGGTCGTGGGCGTCCTTGAGGTCGCCGAACTGGCTGACGGCAGTTTCGGCGAGATCGAAGGTCACCGGTGGTTCGAGCATGTGATCACGGAAGAGTCGATCGAGGCTGTCGAGGCTCTTGGCCGACTGCGTCTTGTGCAGCAGCTGGAGTGCCGATTCGCTGGCCATGCCGAAGACTTTGCGCATCCGGGCGTAGAACTTGCCATGAGCACCGTTCGAGGTGATCAGAGCCTCGGGATGGTCAGCTTTGAGCTTGCGTGTCTCAAGCCCGGTGAGCGCGTACTGCTGCAGGTCGGCGAGGTCGAGGCCAGCTCGTTCGAGGACACAGACGTCGCTGAGGTCGGTGGTCCTCGTGCCCGAGCCTTTGACGAAGAAGAGCCTGGCCAGCGACAGTGGGCGGTCGGTGCCGTTGTCGTAGCGCAGGATGATGCCGCTCCAGGTGGCACGCGGGCGCAGGTATTTGCTCACGACCCGGTCCTCGTCGGAATCCGTCGTCCGGGTCCACGCTCCACGGACGTAGCTGACGAGGCTGCGTTGGTCGACTCGGCTGCCGGCAGTCTGCGCGGCGACGTTGAATCGCAGCCACTTGTCCGGAGTCAGGACTGCGGCGATGCCGTCGAGAAGTGAGGACTTGCCCGAACCGGAGGGACCGGTGATGAGGTGGCCTTTGTGGGAGATCGGGATGCGGTGGATGTCGGCATCGAAGGTGCCCCAGTTCGCGATCTGAATCTCCGAGAGACGCCACTGACTGCCGACGTCGGGACGGTTCGCACCGCGGGCACGAGCCTGATCCGCGATCAGCGCGGCATCGAGAGGGAAGAGCGCCTCGGTCATGCCTCGTCCTCCTTAGAGTTGTCGGTGCCGGAATCGTCGGTGCCGGAATCGTCGGTGTTGTCGGTGCCGTCGGTGTTGTCGGTGCCGAGCTCAGCCTCGGCGATGGAGCCCTTCGCCTCCCCAGAGGCGATGCGTTCGTAGACGTCGATGAGCTCGCGCACCTGGTCTTCGTCGATGAGGAACCGGACCATCGGGGAGATCTCAAAGCGGTCCTCGCCTGCGCTGTGGAGCACACGCAGACGGTTGCTCATCCGATTCCACGCGCCGTTGAGGTTGCGCTGGAAGGTCGATTCGTCACCGGTGCGATAGATCGCGAGTCGTTCGTAGACCTCCTCGCGATCGATGATCACGCGCCGTTCACCGGGGGCGGCCAGGAGCAGCTGTCGGAGGACGAGGAGCATCGCCGTGTCAAGGAAGGTCAGGCGTTCGCTGCGGACGGCGGCGGGGACGTCGATCTCATCGGTGACGACCTTGCGGGTGAACGCGAATTCGTCGACCTTGTCGATGACGAGGTCGAGGAAGAGGTCGTGCAGGCGTGAGCGCACGATCGATTCGTCGGCGACGAGAGCCGCCCACAGCTGAGGACTCTGGCCGCCGGAAACGTACGGGCCCTTGAGCAGTTCGAGCATGACACGGCGAGTGCGCTCCCCCAGCGAACCGGTGTCACCAGCCCAGAGCCCGCTGGCGTTGTAGCCGGTGTCCGCGGAGTCGAGAGCGGTGGTCATGTCGGCGGAGTCGGTCATAGTGTGATGCCTTCGGTGAAGTAGTGACGGCGGATCGTGGCGCTGCGGCCGATCCCGTCGATTCCGGACCAGACGAGGCGGTCGCGGGAGTCGGGATCCACCTTGCCATAGGTGCTGGCCAGGGACAGGAGGCCGACGACGCTCGCCAGACCCTGCGTGGCGGGGAACTGGTCGAGCACCTCGGCGACGGAGACCTGATCGGTCCCGGCCATGGCGTCGTTGACGTTCTCGGTCAGTTCGGAGAAGTCGATCTCGGACTCACGGGCGACGGCGATGAGCTCCGCGAAATCGACCTCGGTCTCGCTGGCCTCACCGAGTTCGGCTCCCGCATCGAATTCGGCTGGATCGTGGAGGACGACCTCGCCGACGCTGCCCAGCGCGATACTCGAGAGTTCGAGTTCCACACCGAGGTCGTCGTAGGGTCTGCGGACCCGCGCGACGGGTGCCGCGGCTGCCAGAGCATCCTGGATGAGGGTGCGCATGACGCGGTCGCGTTGGAATTCATGGGAGTGGACGTAGCGACGCAGGCCGCGCGCGAATTCGGAGAGGATGTCCGAGACCTCGCGCGATCCGTCCTTCATCTGCCGCATCAGGGTGCGCAGGGACCGGCGGGTCTCAGGCGTCAGGGTCGCGGAGAAGTCGCGGTCGAGGATGGCCGCGATGTCCTCGTCGAAGGTCGCTGACTGCTCCGGATCACGCACGAGTGCTGAGAAGGCAGAGAACGTCCGGCCTTCGTCGGAGGATTCGATGAGGTCGACGCCGCGGAAGACTTCGTCGAGGACTTGAGACTGTGAATCCTCGGCAGCGAGGATCGAAATCCGCAGTTCTTGGTTGAGGTCTTCGAAGCGGGCACGCACACGGGCGAAGTCGGCGGGCAGACCCTGCGCCTGTTGGAGGATGTCGCCGACGCGTTCGTTGGCTCGGCGTCGGTCGAGGACGAGTGATCGCGGGTCGCCCCGGCGAACGCGGGCAATCTCCGCGTCGATGCGATCACGTTCGGCACGCAGGGAGGCCAACCGCCGGGAGCTGTCCGGATCGGTGTCGATGGCCAGCTGCCGCACGGACTGGGCGAGGCTGACCAGGCGTGATTCGGTCGCGGTCTGAGGCGGGGTGCGCAGCTGTTCGAGCATGCGGATGGCGTCGAATCCGGCTGCCGAGAGCTCGTAGGTCTCCCCTCGCGCCGAGGTGGCCGGTCGACGAACAAGGATCTCCGCCCGGCGCCAGTCGTCACAGTAGGCCTTCGCCGTGCGAGCGGACAGGTCGAAGTGATCGCGCAGCTCTTCAAGGTCCGAATCAATCGATTCGTGCAGGTCGTCCGTGGACACCCTGGTACCGGGCTTACCCAGGTGAGCACCCAGGGTCGCGGCCATGACCGGGAGGTGGTCTGCCCGCAGCATGCGCAGAGTGGCATTCGTTTCGAGCAGTCGCTTATAGGCGAGCGCTGAGCTGAGGGCTGACATGAACTCTATTCTCTGCGCCAGCGGTCCCTGTTGCCAATTTCCGGGTCAGTCGTCGGATCGACCTCCGAACGTCGCAGGGTCGACGGGGCGGTCGCGCTTGGGCATCTTCGCGACGACCAGGCAGTAGGACTCGAGGACGAGGTCGTGGAGAAGCTCCGCGTCGAGGGTATTGCCCGCAGTATTTTCGTCACCCGCTCCGCTCACCGTGATCCAGTGCAGCTTGTTCATGTGATAGCCGGGGGTGATCTCGTCGTAGGCGTCGCGCAGGACCTCGCTGTCGAGCGGGTCGATCTTGAGGTTGAGGCTCGGGGCTCCCCGCAGCTCAAAATGCATCATGAACATTTTGTCCCGGACCTTGTACACCGCGTACTCATGCCCGAAGGGATAGCTGATCTCGACAGACGGGTACTGGATCGCCTGCTCGTGGGCGAGAGTGAGCACCGTGTCGGGATCCATGATTGGAGACTAGCAAAAGGCCATGACACGGGCCGATAGAATCGTGACTATGTCTGAGACCTCCCCACATCTTGTATTTGCCGCACTCGGCGGAACCATTGCATCGACTGCCGACGGCAACGGCGGAGTCACCCCCGCTCTGAGCGGGGCTGAGATCGCAGCAGCCGCTGGACTCAATGAGGTCTGGCCTGATCTGCAGGCCGACTTCACTCAGGTCGCTCAGGTCTCGAGCGCGAACGTCACCCTGGAGATGCTCCTCGACGTCGTCGAACTCGCCCGCACCACGGAAGCTGACGGCATTGTCCTCACTCAGGGCACCGACACTCTCGAGGAGAGCGCCTTCGGCCTCTGGCTCCTCAACGATTCGGGTGTTCATATCGCTGCCACCGGAGCCATGCGCAACCCCACCCTGCCCGGCGCCGACGGTCCGGCAAATGTTCGCTCCGCTGCATTGACCGCACTGTCACCCCAGGCCACAGGGCTGCCGTCGACTCTGGTCTTCAACGACGAAATCCATGATCCGCGCTTCGTCCGCAAGTCTCACGTGTCGTCGACTGCCGCGTTCTCATCCGGCCCCGTCCTCGGCGCGATCGGCTGGATCAGCGAGGACACGGTCCGGCTTCCCCACGCTCCAGCTTCTGCGATTGGTGGCAGCACCTCCCCGTTCGCAGGTCGTCCCCGTCCGGAGTCGTTGGCCAAGGTCGCCCTCGCCGAGGTGGGGATGGGCGAACCCGAGGAAACGCTGACTCAGATCATCGGCTCAGGGTTCACCGGTGCGGTGATCGCGGGAGTCGGCGGCGGGCATGTTCCCGAGCATCTGGTGCCGACGGTGACCCGCCTCGGCGAGGCTATGCCCGTCGTCCTGGCCTCACGCCCCGGCTCCGGTGCGAGCTTGACCAGCACGTACGGCTACCCCGGCGGTGAGATCGGACTGCTCGAGTCCGGTCTCATCCCGGCTGGGATCCTCGACGCACGCAAGGCGCGGATCGTACTGACCTTGGCTCTGAGCTTCGGTCTTGACCCCGCCGAGGTGTTCGCGGCGTTTGCATGAGCACCATTCTCACGTGAGCTTCAGACGTCGAACTGGATGCGCGAGCGCTTCGCCGAAGGCAGTTCGCAGTTTCACACTGTCCGTGTCGACTGCCGAACAATGAGCTCAGGGGTGAATTTCTCATCCCGATGAGACTGCGCCCCCGATTCGTTCTCCGCCAGCAATGACTCGACTGCGGTGCGTCCTAGCAAATCCGCCGGCTGCCGCACTGATGTCAGCGGAACGATCGTCGAGAACGCGTAGTCAATATCGTCGTAGCCGATGATCGCCAGATCCTCCGGCACCCGCAGGCCAGTGAACATGATGACGGCCTGCATGAAACCCACGGCCAGCAAGTCGTTGGCGCAGAACACCGCGTCCGGGCGCTGAACTGGTCGAGGCGGCTGCACGTCGGCGCTGACATCGCGCGCTCAGCAACCCTTCTGTCACGGAGCAACCCGTCGTGGGGTAGCTGGGTGACAGAAGGGTTGCTGAAGTGAAGCTGAAGGCGAAGCGCTCAGCTCTGTGCGCCGACGGCCACGACCATCTTGCCGAAGTTGCGACCGGCGAGCAGATCGTTGAAGTACTCGGGAGCCTTGTCCAGGCCCGGACGGATGTCCTCGCGGTAGCGAACCTTTCCTTCCTTGACCCATCCGCTCATGTCGGACAGGAAAGCCTCGTGGTGCTTCTCGACGAACTCGGTCTGGATGAAGCCGCGAACGTTGAGTGAGCGGCTCAGAATGTTGCCCATGAGCGCACCCGAACGGTCCGGGCCTTCAGGCAGCTCGGTGAGGTTGTAGTTAGCGACGAGTCCACAGACGGGCACGCGTGCGTAGGTGTTCAGGCGTGGCAGCACTGCCTTGAACACGTCTCCGCCGACGTTCTCGAAGTAGACGTCGATGCCCTGTGGCACCGATTCTTTGAGTTCGTTCTTGAGGTTACCCGTCCGGTGGTCGAGCGCGACGTCGAAGCCGAGCTCCTTCAGGTGGCCGACCTTCTCGGGTCCACCGGCGATGCCGACGGCCTTCGCGCCCTTGATCTTCGCGATCTGACCGACGACGGAGCCGACGGGACCGGTTGCCGCAGCGACTGCCACGGTCTCGCCGGGCTGCGGACGGCCGATCTCCAAGAGACCTGCATAGGCGGTGAAGCCCGGCATGCCCAGCACACCAAGAGCGGTGCTGACTGGGGCGACCTCCGGATCGATGCGGCGCAGGTGCGCGGCCTTCTCGACGGAGAACTCCTGCCATCCGCCGTAGCCGAGGACAGTGTCGCCGGTGGAGAAGTCAGACGAGTTCGACTCGACGACCTCGGAGACCGTGGCACCGACCATGACATCGCCGACCTCGACCGGCTTCGCATAGGACTTCGCATCGGACATCCGACCACGCATGTACGGATCGAGTGAGAGGTACAGAGTCCGGAGCAGAACCTCACCGTCCTGCGGTGTCTGAACCGGAGCTTCCTCGAGGAGGTAGTTCTCAGCTGTGGGCTCTCCCACGGGGCGGGAATTGAGGAGGATCCTGTGGTTGGTCGTCATCGAGATGCTTCCTTTCTTCGACGCCGCGCACTGTCTGTGCACGGTCGTTGCGCGTCTAGAGGACTGAACCACTGGCGGCCGAAGCGGCAGTGCCTAGATCCAGTCCTTGTTGTAGCAACCACTTCGAACACGATGATGTTCCTGATTTCGCGAAGTATCAGAAACTGACGGTTCTGCCGCGAGTTCCCGAGCCTTCACCTCCCACTTTAGGTCGAATGCCCCGGTGAACTCGCCGAGGTGGTCGAGCAGTTCCGATCCATTGCCTCGGATCGTCTCGGACCACGCCTGGGGCCAGGCTTCGTAGTTGGCAGCCGCTGCCAGCTCGTCGACGTCTTTGAACACGGCCCCCGACGGGTCGAACTGTTCGCCCGGCACCAGACCGGCCGCCTCGGGGAATGTGATGTCGAGGATGTGATCGCTCGTGTAGAGGGCGTCAGCCGTGCACTGATGTGTCGCCTCGAGGTTGACGTACCACTCGGCCCGGACCGAACCTGCCTCACCGGGTTTGAGCAGCACCCACACGGAGAACGGCACATGGGCGGGAACGATCTTGAGCACCCCGAGCCCACGCCAATGACCGGGTGCCATGATCCGCCGCGGCGCCTCGGCGAGGGGGCGGAAAGGGACTTTGAGCGGAACGTCGTGGGGATTGTGATCCTCCCAGCCGACGATCCTCGTGTCGGTGGTCTCGGTTCCTCCGGCCATCCACAGGACGGCGCCGTCGGGACCGTCCTCGATGACGCTCATGGGTCGGCGCACCTCGGCGCGGTCGCGGTCGAAGTCGAATCGTCTGAACGACCAGGTCACGGTTGACCCCGGCGACCAGAACGGCCCCTTCCCTACGCCGCGAGTGCCGGGTGGGACGTCGATCTCGTACGGATCGGTGAATTCCATGAGGGCAGTCTAGGCTTCCGATGTGGGCATCACCTGAGGATGTGCCACACGCCCTAAGCTGGGGTGATGGACAACTTCGACGCGGCAGCTCCCCGACCTTCGACGCCTGCAGACCCACACAGCGTCGCCCCGCCCCGCACCGATGCGGACGTCCCGGACTACCTCGAAGCGCTCGGCATTCCCGGACTCGCAGACATCCACATCCACTTCCTGCCGCAGAACGTCCTCGACAAAGTCTGGGCCTACTTCGATGACGCCGAGTCGAACTACGGTCAGCCCTGGCCGATCCACTACCGCTTCGACACCGACACCCGGCTGCAGATCGTCCGTGACCTCGGCGTACGCGCAATCCCGGCCCTGACCTACCCGCACCGACCGGGGATGGCCGCCTGGCTCAACGACTGGAACGCCGAGTTCGCCGCCGCCCACGACGACGTCATCCACTGCGCCACACTCTATGCCGAACCGGAGGCCGCCGACTACGTCCCCGCAGCTCTGGACGCCGGTGCCCGACTGTTCAAGATCCACGTCCAGGTGGGCGGATTCTCCCCCGACGACCGTGTCCTCGACCCGGCGTGGGCGGCACTGGCCGAGGCGCAGGTTCCCATCGTCATCCACGCCGGGTCGAGGCCGCTGCCCGGCACCTACACCGGCCCCGAGGCCGTCGCGAATGTCCTCGAACGCTTCCCCACACTCCGGTTCGTCATCGCCCATATGGGCATGCCCGAGTACAACGAGTTCGCCAGCTTGGCCGAGGACTACAGCGGAGTCCACCTGGACACGACGATGTACGCGACCGGGTTCCTCAACTCCCCCGCCGAGGTGGATCGCGCTTATCGTGAGCGCTTGGTCGGTCTGCAGAACAAGATCGTCCTGGGCTCCGACTTCCCCAACATTCCCTACCCCTATGCCAGGCAGATCTCAGGGCTCGCCGAACTGGGCCTCGGCGATGACTGGATGGCCTCGGTGCTGTGGCACAACGGCGCGAGGCTGCTCGGCCTCGACGACTGAGGTTCAGCCCTCGCGGGGGATGCGATCGGCGCCGATGACGCCGCGCAGAAGCTCCTCGTCGAGCGGCAGGCCGCGTTTTGTCACGCTGATCTGCCCAGTGGGCTCGAGGATGACGCACGCGACTTCGCGGTACTGACGGATCCCTGACATGCGCAGCTTCGAGATCACTTCGGCTCGATCGACGTGGGCCCGGGCGAGGTTGTCGAGCAGCAGCTCGTCACCGGCCATGAGCACGATGGCTGGACTGTTGACGATTCCTTCGATTCGACCGAACCTGCGCAATCGCCCGGTCAGCGCCTGCAGTACGAGCATGGTGGCCAGTGCCAGGACCCCGGAGACCAGGGTCGGTGTGTTGCCGAGGATCGAGCGGCCGATGATCGCACCCAGCGCGATGATCGCAGCGAGGTCGAAGCTCGAGAGGCTGGCCAGAGCGCGCTGGCCGAACACACGCACGAGGACGATGATCCCCACGTAGAACACGACGCAGGAGATGATGATCCTCACCGCGTCATAGCCGTCGAGTCCGAACTCAGTCCACTCCATGCTGTCTCCTCCCCCAGTGGATCCTACAACTTCATCCTCCACCGAGGTGGTGCGCCGAACTCAGCGCGTGCGCAGCCACTCGTCGAGCGTGACGCCGGAGAGCCTCGGCGAATCAGGGATGAGACCGTCCCGGGACATCGGACCGGGGATGGGGACCGGAATGACCGTCGGGACTCGGCGCCGTCTGCCGCGCCCCACCCCATCACTGACCTCAGAATCGCGCGCATCACGGACCGCACCATCGCGACCGGCAGTGCCAGCACCAGCACCGAGGATGGCGGCCGCAATCGACGGCATGTCGCTGATCTCGGGGCCGGCGACCTCGACGGTTCCCCGCTCACCGGAGTCGATGGCCTCGGCCATCATCCGTGCCGCTTCGTCAGCGGCGAGCGCGCGCACGACCATCTTCGGAACGAAGGCGAGAGGGCCTGCGGCGATGGTCATGGACTGGGCAAGTTCGAACCACTGCGCGGACCGGAAGACGAGCAGCTGGTCGCTGGGCACGAGCCGCCGGTAGACCCTCTCCTGCAGTTCTTTGCCCTGGTAATAGCCGAGGAGTTTCGACCGAGTGACCTCGGGCCTGAACGCAATGGACAGGCACACCATGGCCGCACCCGGATTCTCAGCAGCTGCCATAGCGATCGAGCGGGAACTGCGGGAGAAGAAGTCGAGTGCTTTGTGCCGGTTGTTCGTCATACGGTTAACGCAGTCGACGAGGACGTCGCTGCCTTCAGCCGCCTCGGTGATGCCTTCCCCGTTGTAGGTGTCGACGCCGATCCCGCGGTGGGCGGCGATGACCGAGTGCCCTCTGCTGCGCAGATGCGCGACGAGGTGGTGCCCGAAGGTCCCGGTGGCGCCGTAAACGGTGATCTGCATGTCTCATCCCCTCAGTGCCGACGAATCGGCACACATTCGAGCGCAGGGCCCGTCGCGGGTCGAACCGACGGACACCGTCACGAGACAGTCTAGTTCTGCTCGATCGTGATCGCTCCGGTGTCCGCACTCACGGAGACCGGAATGACCGTCTTCCCCTTGGCGTCCGCCGCGCTCTTCGACGCGTCGTACTTCTTCAGCTCCTGCGCCAGATCGACGCTGCCCTGCTGTGAGTTCGCGTTGATCCGGTAGAACAGATCCTTCGCGTCACCGGACTTCTCGTCGCCGGATTTGGAAGCGGTCGCCTCGGCGGCCATGTTCTCCTGCGCCAGCTTCAGGCGCGGGAGGCTGAGGTCAATCGTGCCTGTATCGGTTTTGGCCACGATGCCCGCGACCGGGACCATATCGTTGGAGAGGTCGAGGTCGATCGAGCCGGCAGAGGTGACGGCATCGACATGATCGCGAACCCTGAGATCCGTCCCGTCGATGGTGCCGACCTTTGTCTTTGACTCAATGGTCCCGAAGGTGCCGGTCAGGCTCGTCTCGCCGTAGTCCGTCGACGTCTGGAGGCGATCGGCTGTGGCGTCGACGTCGACGGATCCGCCATCGGTCTTCGCGATGATCTCCTTGTAGTCACCGGTGATGTTCAGTGTCCCGAAGCCACCGGCCAGGTCGAGCTTGAGTCCCTTTGCAAGCTGCGCAGGAAGTGCGACCTCGACCCGGGCGTTCTCGAAGTTGTGCTGACCGTCGACGGAGACTTCTGAGGAGTCGCCGGTCTCTCGAACATCGAGCTTCGGAGTCTTGTCACGCGGTGCGGTTCCGGCCAACGTCACGGTCGGTTCGCCCACGTCAGAAGTCTTGATCACGACCTCAGCACTCGTGTCGAGGGCCAAGCTGAGGTTCTTCATCCCCGCCGACAGCGGTTCGCTGTGTTCGTAATTCGCATAGTTCAGGCGTGACGCCCCGTGTGCGACGCTGATGGTGATGGGGACGAGGAGGGCGACGACCGCAGCAATGACGATGATCGCGCGCAAGCTGGTTCGCGCGGATGGGCTGACGTGGACTGTGGCAGGCATTCTAGGCTCCGAGGAATGTGAGGACGGCGAGGACGCGTCGGTTGTCCGAAGTGTCCGCGGTGAGACCGAACTTGGTGAACACCGAGCTGATGTGCTTCTCGACAGCTCCGGCGCTGAGGTAGAGGGTGCGGGCGATCGCAGCGTTCGACTTGCCTTCGGCCATGAGCTGGAGGACTTCGAGTTCGCGCGGGCTCAGGGTGGAGAGCCCATCCTTCTTGCGGGTGCGCACGAGGATCTGGGCGACGACCTCAGGGTCGAGGACCGTTCCGCCCGAGGCGACCTCATCGACTGCTGCGAGGAAGTCCTCGACGTCGGCGACCCGATCCTTGAGGAGGTAGCCGAATCCACCGGTGTTCTCCGCGATGAGTTCTGACGCGTACTGCTCTTCGACGTATTGGCTGAAGACGAGGACTTTGACGTCCGGGTTCTGCTTGCGGATGAGAACTGCGGCCCGGATGCCCTCGTCGGTGTACGTCGGCGGCATGCGCACGTCGATGACGGCGAGGTCCGGCGGGTTGTTGTGCACCGTTGCGAGGAGTTCGTTGGCGTCCGGGACTGCGGCGGTGACGTCGTGGCCGGCATCGACCAGAAGCCTCTCGAGTCCGGCTCGCAGGATGGCAGAGTCTTCGGCAATTACGATGCGCATGGCACCTCCACAACGACAGTAGTTGGCCCACCAGCGGGGCTGGTCAGGTTCAGTGTCCCACGAGCGGCTTCAACGCGATCGACCAGACCGGCGATGCCTGTATGGCGTCCCGAACGGTCGATCCGTGCCCCGCCCCGGCCGTTGTCGGTGACAACGATCTGGACTCCGCCTTCGATCGGGGCGACGAAAACCCGGGCGTGGGCAGCACCCGAATGCTTCGCGATGTTGGTCAGGCATTCGGCGACGACGAAGTAGGCGACAGCCTCGGCTTCCCGTTCGATGCGTCCTTCGAGTCGGACGTCGACTTCGACGGGGATCGTCGAGCGCCCGGCCAGGGCGGAGACGGCTGCATCGAGACCACGGTCGGTGAGCACGGCCGGGTGGATTCCACGGGCCAGCTGGCGCAGTTCGTTGACGATTCCCTTCGCCTCGGTATGGGCCTCGGAGACAAGTTCCTTCGCTCGTTCGGGATCCGTGTCGATCTTCGATTTCGCCATACCCAAGGTCATGCTCAGGGCGACGAGGCGGGGCTGGGCTCCGTCATGCAGGTCGCGTTCGATGCGCAGCCGTTCTGCTGCGGCTGCATCGATCCCGGCCATGCGGGCTCGGTCGAGTTCGGTGACCTCAGCCTGCAGTGCCGCGGTCCGGGGCGGCGTCAGAAGGCTGCGATCGAGGGCACGGTCGAGGTACGGGGCGAACCATAGGATCGCCAGGGAGCTGGCCAGGATGATGACAGCGCCGATGACGATGCCGACGCGGCCCAGGCCGGTGGCAGAAGCGGCGAAGAAGCCTGCGGAGATGCCGTCGGGGTTGATCGCGCCGAAGATGCCGAAGATGGAACCGCAGATTCCCGCCACGGTGCCGCCGACGACGACCGCACCGAGCAGCATCTTGATGTAGTGATGGGCAGTCGAGCGCCAGAACAATCCGGATTTCACGGTCAGCCACTGATTGTGGAGGAAGCGGCCGAAGCCGGATGGGCGGGTGCTGCGAGCGATCTTCGGCACGGGGATCCGGTCGCCGTAGATGAGTTCGGCACGATATCGTTCGACGATGTTCGCTCCCTGCTGGACCAGGATCCAGATGACGAGAGCAAGCACTCCGAGGCCGAGCGCGAAGATTCCGCCGATTCCTGTGAACAGGAGGCCGAGCGGGATCCAGGCCCAGATCACGGCGAGGACGGCCGAGAGCACCAGGTTGGCGACTCCGACGAATCCGGTTCGGCTGTGCGGCCATTCGATCGGACCGTCCGCCGGAACCTCGGTCGCCTCTGAATCCGACAGAGGCATCGCTCCGGTCACGGGTGCATAGGCGACGCTCTCCGGTCCCGGCTTCTTCCGCCGAGGTGGTGCTCCCCCGGGCATCGATCCGTTAGGGACCGTGCCGGGCATCGGGTTCGAATAGGCGAAACCGGACTGGTGGGAGTTGACCGGGTGAGAGTAACCGGGCTGGTGCGACCAGGCTTGCGGCTGACTGCCCTGCTGGGGGCTTCGGGGATACGCGTTTCCGGGATTCGAGGGGTGCTGCTGAGCGCTGTCGGTGTTTGCCTGTCCGGATCGGACCTGGGGATTGGCCTGGGAAAATGCTTGTGCGTACGCCTGGTCAGAGTTCTGAGCTGGCGGCTGCTCGCGGGTCGGCGGTGCGTTGACGATCGCCTCGGCGCTGATGGGCCTGTGGTCGTCGGGGATAGGAGTTTCCACCGGATCGGTGCCGTTCGGCTCCGAATCCTGTGGGCTCTCGGGGGTCTTCTCACTCATAGCAATAACGCTACGGGAGTCGTTGAGCAGCCAACAGCACGAAGACCTCCGACCCGACATCGGGTTTTCCCCACGCTGCCGTGATCGGCTCGAGAGGCTTTCGGTGCGAGCTCTACGCGTAGACCCGTGCGTCGACCGACGTTTCGAGCGGACGATCCGCCTCGACCCTGGCGGCACCGGCAGTCGCCGCGAGGGCCGCATCGAGGTCAGCGAGGATGTCGTCGATGTCCTCGATGCCCAGCGACAGGCGGATGAAGCTTCCGGAGACACTGAGCTCGCAGTCCGCAACAGACAGGTGCGTCATCGTGGCCGGGTGATCAATGAGGGACTCCACGCCGCCGAGCGATTCGGCCAAGGTGATGAGCTTCGTGTTCGAGACCAACGACAATGCTCTGGCCTCGGTGTCGGTGCGCAGCGACACGACTCCCCCGAAGCCGCTCATCTGCTTCTTCGCGATCTCATGACCGGGGTGACTGGGCAGGCCAGGGTAATAGACCTCGGCGATCTCGGGGCGTGTCTGCAGCCATTCGGCCACGGCCTGCGCGTTCTCGCAGTGTTTGGCCATCCGCAACGGCAGGGTCTTGATGCCGCGTCGGGTCAGCCAGGCGTCGAACGGGGCGATGCCCAGCCCCACGGATGCCAGGTGACTCTGGAGACGATCGACAACCTCGGCGGCACGGGCACACGTCGTGCCGTCACCGGCGAGGACAGCGCCGCCGATGACGTCGGAGTGGCCATTGATGAACTTCGTCGTCGAATGGATGACGACGTCCGCGCCGAGATCGATCGGGCGCTGCAGAATGGGCGTCGCGAAGGTCGAATCGACGGCGAGGATCGCATTCGCGGCGTGAGCCAGCTTCGCGGTCTCCGCAATGTCGACGATGTCGAGGCCCGGGTTGCTCGGGGTCTCGACCCACACGATCGCGGTCTTCTCCGAGATCACCGCGGCCAGTGCCTCGGTGTCGGTGAGATCGACCGTGCGGACGCGCACACCCCAGCGCTCATACTCATTCTTCAGCAGTCGGTAGGTGCCGCCGTAGATGTCGCGCGGGATGATGATCTCATCGCCAGGGCCCAGCAGCGCGGAGAACACTGCGACCTCCGCCGAAGTGCCCGAGTTCACTGCCGCGGCGAACGATGCGTTCTCCAATTCGCACAGCACGTCTTCGAGGTCGCTGCGATTCGGAGTGCCCGTGCGCGCGTAGTCGAAGCCGGCACGAGTCTGTCCGGGAGTGTCCATCATGAAGGTCGAGGTCTGGAAGATCGGGGCGACGACCGAGCCTGTGTGCGATTCGGGATCGGCTCCCGAATGCACCGAGCGGGTCGAAATGCCAGGCTGAGCGGTGTGCACGCGTTCGGTGTGGCTCACGGCGGTTCCTTCCTTCACTGATGGACCCCGACAATGTGGTCGAAGTTCCACCAGTCTGGGCGGAGTCAGGCCTGGTCGTCATCGCATGTGACCCGGAATGTCACCGCCCGTCATGTTTACGACTTTCATCGACTTTTTTCGTCACGGTCGAAGTCGCGAAGGACCGTCGACGCCTGGCAGCTCGGCCGCGATGACCAGCGAGCCCAGGAGGAGCACTGCGGCAGCTGCGGCCCAGATGAATGGCGCGATCCCGGCCAGAAGCGCGATTGCGATACCGATGACGGCCAGTCCGACTGCCAGGATCGCGCGGTGGAGCTGACGATTCCTCGGGTGAGGTCGCTGTCCGGCACCGTGACGTGGTCGCTGGCTCAATGGCAGAATGACTCCGCCAGCCGCGCGGATTCCTTCGGTGATGGTCCGGACGAATTTCACCAATGTCTCATTCTTCGGCACGTCCGCCTTCGCCGCCAGGACGGCGACTCCAGCAGATGCGGCGAAGACCAGGATCAGCCATACCGGCCGATTCATCCACCACCAGGCCGACTCGACCGGGGGCAAGATGACGGTGCTGAGACCAAGACCCGTGCCGTGTGGCGCTGCGGCAAGCAAAGATGCCAGCCCGCCCTGGACACCGATGAGGGTGATGACGACGCTCATATGCCACAGGTAGACGTGCATCCCGTACTTGTTTCCCCACGCGATCAGCCGATCCCAGATCCGCGCCTGGGTGTCACGCTCGACAACGGAGCGCGCCCGTCCACCTGCCACCAGGGAACTCAACCAGGCATGGCCCAGCCGCAGAAGAGCAATCTGCGCCAATCCCAAGAGCACGAGCGCACCGGTGGGCGGGTTGAGGTTGACGAGCATGTTCGGGCTGTGGACGCCGAGTGCGACCAGTCCGCCGAGAACCGTCACGGCCAGCACGGCGACCGTCCAGAGTAAGCCCGAGCGCACTGGACGATGCATGGCGTCGTGGAAGAAGAACCCGAACTGCTGGATGAGAGGCCAGACGAGAAGGAAGTTGAGGTATCCAAGTCCCGTCACCCCGCTGATCGCGACCACCGTATCCACCACCGCAACGGCACCGGCGAGCGCCAGGACGGTCCGCCTCGGCGCGCGTGCGTGGAATCGTGCAGCCAGCGGAACCAATGATGTCAGGCCGACGTAGACGGCGAGGAACCACAGCGGCTGGCCGATGCGCCGGCCGGCCTCGGCGATGAGCTCAGGTGATGCGCCGAGTTCGGAGGCGATCTCGACGCCGAGCCCCGCGAGGATGATGAGGACAGTGACCGGTGCGACGAGCCGACGCAGGCGCACGCTGAGATAGTCGGCCCAGGTCCCACCCTTGGCCTGCGTCCGTCGCCACTGGCTCAGCGCCGCGTAGCCGCCGATCGCAAAGAAGAGCGGCATGATCTGGTAGAACCATGAGGCGATCGTGAAGCCGAGCGAACCGGAGAGGGCAACGGTCGGCACCACCTCGCCGCGGACACCGAGCTCGGCGCTGCTCATCATCGAGTGGAGCGCGACCACGACGATGAGGCAGGCGAAGCGGACGAAGTCGAGAGCCGCGTCCCGGTGTGGGCGAGTGGACTCGGGTGGTGTTGGAGTGCTCCCTGCAGGTGGGATGGGAAGCTGGCGCGTGCGTGTGACGGGCGGTGCTGGCATGAGCGCCGCAGGCGGTGCGGGCGGTGCGGGCGGTGCGGGCGGTGCGGCGAGAGTGAGAGACATTTCAGTTCCTTCAACGGTTCGAAAGTGTTCGACTCAACCGAAGTTAGGGACCGGGCTGCCTCCTCCACATCACCTCAGAGTTCCGACCTCAACCCGCCCGAGCACTACCTGCGGGTGAGTCGTCGCGGCCCGCTCCCGATACCGTGCCGCTTCGCGTCATGTCGACTCGCACCGGAGTGCAAGAATGGCAACGAGAACATCACCCACTCAGAGACCCGCTTGATCCACGAGGCACAAGCAAGGAGAACGAAACGATGACGACGATCGCCTTCGAGACCACCGACCTGCCCATCATCGGGGCTCCAATGGCTGGCGGAACGACAACGCCCGAGCTCTGCGCTGCTGTCGCCCGAGCCGGCGGGTTTCCCTTCGTCGCCGGCGGGTATCTCACCGCCGAGGCGCTGGCCCCGCTCATCGATCGCATGCGGGAGACGACCGATAACTTCGGCGTCAATCTCTTCGCTCCGAATCCGGTACCCGTCGACCGCGAGGCCTTCGCCGGTTTCGTCGCTGCCCTCGAACCCGTAGCCACCGAGCGCGGGCTGAGGCTCAACCCTGAACCCGTCGATGACGACGATCATTACACCGACAAGGTCGACTACCTCGTCGACAATCCGGTGCCCTTGGTGTCGATGACGTTCAATATCTCCACCGCCGAGGTGGTCGACCGTCTCCATTCCGTCGGCACTCAGGTCGCGGCGACCGTGACCACCCCCGCCGAGGCCCGCACCGCTGCGGAGCGCGGCGTCGACGCGCTCATCGTTCAGGGTCCTCGCGCCGGCGGGCATTCGGGAACCGCCGATCCGACACGGCAGATCGAGGACCGTGCCACGGTCGACCTCCTCAGAGAAGTCCTCGCCGAGGTGGACCTCCCCATCGCTGCCGGCGGCGGAGTCGACGGGGTTGAAACGGTCGAGGCTCTCCTGCAGGCAGGGGCGAGCGCCGTGGTCGTCGGCACCCTTCTGCTGCTGAGCGATGAGGCAGGCACTGCTCCGACTCACCGGGCCGCGCTGCAGTCCGAGGAGTTCAACGAGACACAGCTGACCAGGGCGTTCACCGGACGCCCTGCACGTGCACTGGTCAATGACTTCGTGCGGAAATTCGACTCGGTGGCTGTTGATGCCTATCCGGCGGTGCATCATCTGACGAAGGAATTCCGCGGCGCAGCGAAGAAAGCCGGCGATCCGCAGAACCTGCACCTGTGGGCCGGCACCGGCTATCGCGGTGCGCAGACAGGATCAGCGGAGACGATCGTCAAGGAGCTCGGCTCAGCTGCCGGCGACGATCAGGCCTGATTCGTAGGCGGCGACGACGATCTGGGCGCGATCGCGCAGTCCCAGCTTCGACAAGACCCGGGAGACGTGCGTCTTCACAGTCTGTTCGGCGAGGAACAAGTGGTCGGCCACCTCGGCGTTGGTGTGCCCCTTCGCCACCAGCGTCATGACGTCGATCTCACGGTCGGTGAGCTGCCCGAGCACAGCCGTGTCCTTAGCGACCTTGGGCCCGCTGACGTATTCGGCGATGAGCCGGCGGGTCACCGACGGCGCCAGCAGCGACTGCCCTTCGGCGACGACCCGGACCGCCGTGATCATGTCCTCGGCGGTGGCGTCCTTGAGCAGGAACCCGCTCGCTCCCGCGCGCAGGGCGGAGAAGACGTATTCATCGGCGTCGAAGGTCGTGAGCATGATGACCTTCGGGTGGTCGCCCGGCATCGAGAAGACCGCGCGAGTCGCGTCGAGGCCGTTGAGTGTGGGCATCCGGATATCCATCAGGATGATGTCGGGATCGGTCCGGCGCACGAGGTCGACGACCTGCGAACCGTCCTCGGCGCTGCCGACCACAGTCATATCTGACTGCGCATCGAGGAGTGCGCCGAAGCCTTGGCGGACCATAGCCTGATCGTCAACGATCGCGACCCGGATCGTCTCGGACAGAGGCGGGGGAACGCTCTGTCCCACCGGCGATTGCGACGCTCCTGATTCTGGCATGCCCTCACGCTACCCGAACGGGACCCGACACGACACGCACAAGCCGCACCACCTCGGCGCTCGAGGCCTGCGAACCACGGTTTTCACTCTTAGGTATCATCCGCGGCCACACACGTTCACTCCTTCGTATGATGTGCACCGGCAGACCGGGTCCTTAGCGTGCACACCATGATCATCACCGCGATAGTCCTCGCCATCGCCGCCGCCTTCTGCTTGGCGCTCGGCACCCACTTCCAGCAGTACGCCGTCGCCACCATGAGCCCCGGCCGCAGACGGCAGGCCACCTGGTTCACGGGCCTGGGACTGATGGGCATGGTGACCGTCCTCAACGTCGTCGCACTCGGCCTGGGCCCCGTCGCCATCGTCCAGCCCATCGGCGCGCTCTCCCTCGTCTTCGCAGCCTTCATCGGCCGCCGGTACTTCGGCCTCCACCTGAACGCCCCGCTGCTCATCAGCATCGGTGTGACGCTCTTCGGTGTTTTCGCCTTCGTCTCCACCTCGGCGAGGTTCACCCACGAGCTCGTCACCACCGAGTCCTCGATCACCACCCTGCTCTCTGTCCTCGTCGCCCTCAGCGTCTTCGGCGCCCTGTTCGTCTTCAGCACCGCCGGGCACATTCCGCGGGTGATCATGACCGGCCTCATCTTCGGCACGGTCGCCGCGGCCACTCACGTCCTGGCACGCACAGTCGTGACCACGGGCCTGCCCGGGTTCGACGGTCCGGATGGGAAGTGGTGGTGGGTGCTCGCAGCTGTGGCTCTCGCCTCGGCGGTGGGATTCTGGCTCGTCCAGACGGCCTACGCCTCCGGACCCGCGGAAACAGTTCTGGCCGGCCTGACCGTCATCGACCCGATCGTCGCCGTCATCATCGGCGGCGCTCTCTTCGGCGAGTACACGGGGCTGACACCGGGTGCCGTCCTCCTCCTCGTCCTCGCCGGTGCCGGTGGGATCACCGGAGTGTGGATGCTCTCGAAGTTCCACCCCCGCAGCCTCAACAGCCGCACTGCCGCAACCTCGGAGACGCCCTCCGCAAGCCTGCAGAACCACCTCAACAAGCAAGGAGTTCGATCATGAATCAGACAACAGAAATCCCGACTCCGGGTGCACCGTCACACACGGACACGTACCCTGAGAACGTGCCCCCATACCCGACGGCTCCGCCCCGGACCGCCCCACAGCAGGCGACGTCCTCCGCGCCCGAACGGTCGTGGTGGTCACGTCTGTGGCACAACTTGGGACGCGACACCGTCCTCGTTCTGCCGGGCATGTTCATCTCCCTCATCGCCTTCCCCGTACTCATCGCTCTGTTCTCGGTCTCGATCGCCACCCTCATCATCTGGATCGGCGTCCTGCTCCTGCCGCTGACGCTCTACGTGGCGACCGGGTTCGCAAACCTCTCCCGGGCCCGGGCCCGGCAGTGGGGAGCTCCCATCGCCGAGGTGGTCCGCCGTCCCCGTTCAGGCGGGCTCCGCGGATGGATCGGTGCCATGTCCGAGGGTCGCCGGTGGCTCGACCTGCTGTTCGAAGCCGTCTTCGCCCTGCCGATCCGGCTCTTCACCTTCTCCGTAGTGGTCCCGTGGTTCTTCGGCGCTGTGGGTGGAATGACCTACTTCTTCTGGGGACGATTCCTCCCCAACCGCAACACCGATCTCATCACCTTCATCGCGGCGTGGTGGAACGACTCGTCGATAGTGAATCTGGGGTTCGGCGCCGAGGCGACCTTCCAGTTCGTTGCAGGACTCATCCTCCTCATCACCTTCCCCTTCGCCCTCCATGCCATGGCTCGGTTGGAGATCGCGGCGATCACGGCAGGGTTGGCACCCGGTCACGACGAGGCCGCCTCGGCGGAACCGGCTGCTTCGGTGGGAAAAGCACGAGCCGGTGACGAAACGGGCCACGATCCGGACGGCACCGCCTCGGCGACCCTGCCCGTGTTCGGGTCCTCTGCGTCACTGGCAGCCTCCGCGGGATCACCTTCAGACCCGAAGACAGACGCCGGCTCCTTCATCAAGCACGCCGCCGGCGAGGGATGGTTCTGGCTGGTCAGCATCTTCGTCGGCGTCGTCCTGCTCGCGGTCGGATGGCCTGTCACCACAGTGCTCTACGACTCCCCGTCGATCATCGCGATGCTCGTCGTCCTCGTGCAGAGCGGTGCCCTGGTGCTCGCCGTGCGCAAGCCGGTCGCCGCCATCATCGTCGGGTTGGTCTCGGCCGTGGCCGGAATCATCCTCACCGCGGACTCTCTCGGACTGGTGTGGCCATGGACGGCGACGTCGATCCTGGCGCTGATCTTCCTCCACCTCATCATCGGCCTGCGTCACAGTTGGCTCCATCTCGTCATCCTGTGGTCGCTGTCCACGGTTCTCGGCGGGCTGAGTCTGACGATGCCCCATGCGGGAGGGTTGTCGGGGGCGCTGGCCAATGTCATCACGACCGTTTCGCTCACAGCTGGGATCTCAGCCATCGCGGTCATCGGCAATCTGTGGATCCGCGGTCGCACTCAGCTGGCCACCGAGCGCCAGCTCAGCGCAGAGGAGTTGGCGAAGCGTCAGGAACTCGAGGAGCGCAACCGGATCGCGCAGGAGCTCCACGACGTCGTCGCGCACAGCATGTCCGTCATCAGCGTCCAGGCGACGACCGCGAAGTACCGGTTGCCCGAGCTTGAGGAGCGCAGCGTCGACGAGTTCGATGCGATCGCCGGCTCGGCCCGTCAGGCACTGAATGAGATGCGCGGGCTCCTCGCGATTCTGCGCGGCGGGCGCGATGCAGATCTGGCACCGCAGCCGACTCTCGACGACATTCCTGACCTGGTCGATGCCACTCGCGGGTCGGGCGCCGAGGTTGAACTCGAGTTCCCGTCGGAGCCGCTGGCACTCACTGCTACGACCGGTCTGACCGCCTTCCGCATCACCCAGGAAGCCCTGTCGAATGCGCTGCGCCATGCTCCCGGCGCATCGGTGAAGGTGTCCGTGCACGCTGATGGCCCGCAGCTGCAGGTTTTCGTGATCAACGGGGCGCCAGGCCAGGACCAGGTGGATCGGCACCAATCGGACCACGCCGGGCGGGATCGGGACAATCCCGCTGCCGGCCACCTCGGCGGTGGATTCGGTCTCAAAGGCATGCGTGAGAGGGTCGAAGCCCTCGGCGGGACACTGCATGTGGGTCCGACTGCCGACGGTGGTTTCGAGGTCAGGGCCACGCTGCCCACCGCGTGATACGTTGACCACCGCGTGAGGGGCTTCCTGCCGGTCCGATGAGATACTGATTGTGCCACCCAGACAATCCTTAGGAAGGATCGGCTCCCCGATGGCACAAGAAGCCCCAACTGCGCTGACCCGCAGATTCCGACGCACGATCGTCATAGCGATCGTCGTGACCTTCAGTCTCGCGGCGCTGGGCGGGATTATCGTCCTCCTCGGTGATATCCAGTCGGAGATCGCGTACCAAGTCCTCGCCACGACGGCGCTGACGGGAGTCTTCAGCGTTGCAACATTCTGCGGGGCGACGCTGATCGGCAGGCGCGGCCAGCCGTTCGGCATCATCACGATCGGACTGGCCGTCCTCGCTCTGGCGCTTGCGCTCTGGTTTGTCTGGGCAGAGCCCTACGACGTTGACCTCCCTTGGAAGCTGCTCGTCACGGCCTGCCTTCTCTCCGCCTGCACCTCCGTCGCTTCGCTCATTCTGCTGTTGGTCTCGAACCGGTCGTGGACGGTCAGGATCGCACTGACGATCACCCTCTGTCTCATCGCTCTCGGCTGCGCGCTGTCGTTGATCTCCATCTGGTGGGAGCCTGCATGGGAATACGAGTGGCTGACTCGGCTGAGCGGAATCGTCTGGATTCTCGCGGCGCTGGGAGTCGTCGTCGTTCCTGTCTCCTCGCTGCTGCTGAGGCCCGAATCCGCGGCAGTGGAGCCGCAGCTGGATCCGGGCGCAGCGGAATCGAGGCTGTCGGGGGAAACGGTTTCCGAGCTGTCCGTGCACTCGATCCGCCGCATCGAGGAAGCCGCCCGCCTGGCCGATCTCACGCCCGATGAATTCGTCGACCACTATCTGAAGACACTGCCTGACTCCCACTGAGCCTGACTCCTGCGAAGGCTCCTCTCACCGACGGCTATCGGCGATCGATGCGATGACATCGGTCAGTCGTGTGCTTGTGGCGTTGAGATCGGCGCCCGTGAACAAGGTGAGCACACTGACGAGGAGGACGACGAGGATCGGGCTGCACCATCGGTCATCGGAGCGGACTTTGTCATCCTTTCGGGCGACGACGCCTGCGGTGCGCAAACGGTAATCTTCAGGTGTGCCCTTACCTCTCCGTCGCCGACTCTTCGGCCGTGCCGCTGTCTGGACCGGAGTCTCTCTGGTCCTCGGCCTGCTCATCCTCGTCATCGGGGTCGGCCAGCAATGGCCGGACGTCGAGGGCGCCGGCACCGCAGAGAGCGCACTCCGTGCCGAGCTGTTCGTCCACATCATCTTCGGAATCATCGCTCTCGTGTGCCTGCCGATCACATTGTCATTTGACGGACGGACCATCGGCCATCACACCCTGCGCCCCAAGGTCCTCGCCGCAGAGCGGCTGCGGGAGTTCCTCACCAGCACGGGCAGAGGCGGAGAGGAGTTCCTGACCCACGAGGGCTCCGTCGAATCGCTGCAGCGCCGAACCGGCGGGTGGATCCCCATCACCGTCGGGATCGTCGGCATCCTCGCCGGCACGATCAGCTTCTTCGGTGTGGCCGCAGCATCGATCCTCGTCATCACGCTCGCCGCCCGACAGAGCTGGCTGCTGAGCTTCGCGACCATCCTCGCAGCGATGGCCTCCCAGTCCCTGGCCTACATCATCACTCCGTATGCCGTCGGCGAATTCGAACTCCCGGTCTTCCTCGTCAGCGGCACGGCCTTCGCCGTGCTCGTCGTCATCGGCGTCATCCGCGGCGCGCGCGAGCAGGGCCTCATCGACACGGCCGCGCAGACGCTGCTGCGTGATCGCTCGCGCCAGGACCGGGCCATCGCCGAGGTGCGCCGCGGCATCGCCCGCGACATGCACGACTCCCTGTCCCACCACCTCAGCGTCATCGCCATGTATGCGGGGGCCCTGTCAGTGCGCAACGATCTGGAGCCTGATGCTGTGCATGAAAGCGCCCGGCTCATCGCCGCCAGCGCACGACGCTCCGGGGCCGAACTGAGAGAGGTGCTGACGATGTTGCGCGGCGATGACCAGGGAACGGTCGTCGATCCCGACATCGACCGCCTCGTCGCTGAACGCTCGGGCACGGCCGTGCTGACCTACGTCGAACCCGTGAACGCGCGGGCCCTCCACTCGCTCGGCGCGCTTGAGAGAACCACCATCTACCGCTTCGTCCAAGAGGCGATGACGAACGCCGTCAAGCATGCCCCCGGAAAGACGCTGTCGATCATGATCGCCGGCGACCTCGACGGGCAGGTGACGAGGTTCATCACGATGCACGCGTCCAACGACTACCCGACGAACCGCCTCGGCGAGGCTCGACCTGCCGACGACGAACAGTCGATCGCACCGGCACGCACCCAGTACATTGCCGGCTCGGGACTTGGACTGCTGGGCCTGCGGGAGCGGATGGAAGCCATGGGCGGCGATCTCACAGTGACGCACTTCCCGCGGTTCGAGTTGAGCGCGCGCATCCCCATCCAGGACCCAGCCGAGGAGCGAGCATGACGATCCGGGCCATCATCGCCGACGACGAATCGCTCATGCGCTCGGGCCTGCGCCTCCTCCTCGGCGCGGCGGAGGACATCGAGATCATCGCCGAGGCGGCCAACGGTTCCGAAGCCGTCGACCTGTGCCAGGAGTTGGCTCCAGACCTCGTGCTCATGGACATTCGGATGCCCGTCATGGACGGTCTCAAGGCGACCGAGATCCTCATGGCGGCCGATCCCCATCCCGAGGTCCTCATCCTCACCGCCTTCGGCACCGATGAGTTCGTGCTGCAGGCACTGCGCGCCGGGGCCGCCGGCTACATCCTCAAGGACACCCCTCCCGACGACCTCATCCTTGCAGTCCGTGCCGCGGCAGGAGGCACGCGGACGCTCTCACCCAGTGCCGTCGAATCGCTGCTCGGGCAACGCTCCGGCCTCGTCGGGAACAGCACATCGGCAACGGGTCCCGCTCGTGGCCCGACGGTTCCCGATCCCCTGGAGCCGCTGACGACGCGGGAGCGGGAGATCGCCGAGGCGGTTGCTCAGGGCATGACGAATGCGCAGGTCGCGCGGGCGCTGTTCGTCTCAACCGCAACGGTGAAGACGCACCTGGCGCGGATATTCTTCAAGCTCGACGTGAACACTCGCGTGCAGCTGGCGATCCTCGTCAACGAGTCCCGCGAACCCCGCTGAGCCGCACTGATCCGCGCTGAGCCGCACTGATCCGCGCTGGGCCGCGCTGGGCCGCGGCGGGACGCGGCGGGACGCGGCGGGACGACAACGGGCGCCGCATCCGGGAGCACACAGTCCTCCGAACGCGACGCCCGCTGAGCGTTTCAGATCATTTCGGTGCGAAGATCATTTCGGTGCCATGCGGATGGCGCCGTCGAGGCGGATGGTCTCGCCGTTGAGCATCGGGTTCGCAACGATCGACTCGACGAGCTGCGCGTACTCGGCGGGCTTGCCCAAACGGGAGGGATGCGGAATCGACTTCGCCAGCGATGCCTGCGCCTCTTCGGGCAGACCCGCCATCATCGGAGTCTCGAAAATTCCCGGCGCGATCGTGACCACACGGATCTGCGAGGATGCGAGTTCACGGGCCATCGGCAGGGTCACCGAGGCGATGGCGCCCTTGGACGCGGAGTAGGCGATCTGGCCGATCTGGCCATCGAAGGCCGCAACCGATGCGGTGTTGACGATGACGCCGCGCTCTTCGCCCACGGCCTCCTGCGCCTGCATCGCTGCGGCGGCGAGGCGGCACACGTTGACCGTGCCTACGACATTGATGTTGAGCACCTTCGAGAAGGCGTCGAGTGGCAGCGGGCCCTTCCGCGACACAAGTTTGCCGGGAGTTGCGACTCCGGCGCAGTTGACGACGACGCGCAGCTCGCCGAGGCCGGTCGCCGTCTCGACGGCCGCCTGGACCTGCTCCTCGTTCGTGACGTCTGCGGTGACGAAGTGGGCCTTGTCGCCGAGCTCTGCCGCGACCTGCTGTCCCACCTCGGCGTTGAGGTCGACCATGACGACCTGCGCACCGGCGGACAGGAGGCGTTCGGTGGTCGCGCGGCCGAGTCCGGAGGCACCGCCCGTGACGAGGGCGACTGTGTTCGTGAGATCCATAAGAGTCCTTCGCATCATTTGAGTGAACGTTTGAGTTGGTTCGACTCTAACTCAGCACTGTGGGCGAGGTCACCTCGGGAACGGGACGTGGTGACCGCCTCGGCGAGGGGGAATCCCGGGCATGACGAAGCCCGCCGGACAAGCGGTCCGACGGGCTTCGAATGTGTCAGCGGATCAGGCAGCCTGCTCTTCGGCGGCTGCGTCTTCGCGCACGGACTTCAGTGCTTCGCCCCAGCTCACGATGTCAGCGACCATCGAGGCGAACGGGGCAGCGGAGACCTCGGTCGGAGCGAACTGGCCGTCGGCGACATCGGTGAAGATGGAGAACGAAGCCTGGTCGCGCACCACGGCGAGCTTGTAGTTCGCGAGGATGTGGCGCAGGTGCTCTGCGGCACGCACGCCCTTGTCAGCGCCGTAGTTCACGATGCCGGCAACCTTGTGGTTGAACTCTGTGGCGACGAAGTCGAGGGCGTTCTTCAGCGAGCCGGAGATCGAGTGGTTGTACTCCGGAGTGACGAAGATGAAGGCGTCGAACTCGGCGAGCTTCGCGCCCCAGGCCTTGGTGTGTGCGTTCTGGTACATGTTCGCGCCAGCCGGGATGACCTCGTCGAGCAGGGGCAGATCGAAGTCGCCGAAGTCGACGACCTCAGCGCGGACGTCGTCGCGACCGGACAGCTGCTCGTTGACCCAGGAGACGATCTGGGGGTTGAGCGCCTGCGGGCGAGAGGTTCCGGGAATGATGGCGATGTTGAGCATGTGCGTCCTCAGTTCGATGTCAGATGTCCATCGCACGCGAGCACTCGGCAGACGGAGTGTCGACCAGAATGCGGTGCGATCTACTCTGGCCAAACATCGTTGAACCGTCAATCATTCCAGACAGAAATGCGTTCCTCGTCACATCATCCGAGCGAGTTTCCCGTCCGATCGGCCTTACGTAGGGTATTCTCGGTGGGCAAGTGAAAGATTGTTCGATCTGCAAACGCCTAGGAGTACACGCACCGTGCGATCCACCAACGGCCGCAACAACATTCTCCGCTCAGCTCGGGACACCTTTGCGTCCAAGGGCTTCGACGGTGCCTCCATCCGCGACATCGCTCAGGCCGCCGGGCTGAGCCTCTCGGCACTCTACTACTACTTCCCGTCCAAGCAGGAAGCCCTGTACGAGCTCGTCCACACCGCCTACACCTGGTACATCGACCACAGTCGTGCCGTCATCGCCGAGGTGGGCGACGACCCGACCGAGCAGCTGGTCGTAGCCGTGCGCTACCTCGCCCGATACCGCATGGAGAACGTCTCAGTCTCCACCGTGCTGCTGCGCGACACCGAACGCATGACCGGTGACAACGCGGGCCGAGTCAAGGATCTGCAGCGAGAGGCCCGCGAAATCATGGGCGAAATCGTCCAGTCAGGCATCGATGCCGGAACCTTCCGCGTCAACAGCGCCACGCTCGTGACTCGCGCGATCCACTCGATCTGCAACTCGCTCTCCCTCTGGTATCGCCCCACTGGTGACCTGACACCGGACGACATCGAACGCGACTTCACGCAATACTCGCTGCGCATCCTCGGCATCGATCCGAGCAGCGAAGAGCTCGACCGCCTGCTGGCGCTGCCCGTGAACCAGGCCGGCATGCTCGATTTCATCGCCGACAACAAGAACTGACCGGGCCGCACCCAGAACTGCCTGGCCGCGGGCCGCAGACGGCGCCCGGAGGCGGCGGGCCGAGGAGCTGGGCGCGGCGGACCGTACCCGGAGCTACCTGGCCACCAACCGCTCTGCACACACTGTTGGCCGCTATCTCAGCAACCTTACGGGCGCTGAGCTACCCCTCTACGGGTTGCTCAGCGGCCGCAAGGTTGCCAGCACAACGCGGGCCCCGGCTCAGCCGGCTCAGCAGGCTCAGCCGGCGCTGGTGCGCAGACTGCGGGCCAGTTCCCGGCGCTGCGCCTGCTCCGCCGGGTCCGGCACGGGCAGAGACGCGATGAGCCGCTTCGTGTAGTCATTGCTTGGCGACCCGAGCACCTGCTCACCGGTTCCCTCCTCCAGCAGCTCACCGTGGAAGAGGACTCCGATGCGGTCCGAGAGCATGTCGACGACGGCCAGATCATGGCTGATGAAAAGGGCCGCGAAGTCGAAGCGATTCTGCAGCTCGACGAACAGCTCGAGCACCTTGGCCTGAACCGAGACGTCGAGCGCCGAGGTCGGCTCGTCGGCGATGAGCAGCTCGGGATCGAGCGCGAGCCCGCGCGCCAGCGAGGCCCTCTGTCGCTGACCGCCTGAGAGCTCGTGCGGATACCTCGCCGCATAGACGCTCGGCAGCTGCACGGAGTCGAGCAGCTCGAGCACCCGGTGCGACCGATCCCGCGAGCTCATGTCGCGCCGGTGGATCGCGAACGGTTCGGCGATGCATTCGCCGATCGTCAGGTGCGGGTTGAACGACGCGGCCGGGTCCTGGAACACGAACCCGATGCGGCGGCGGACCGGCGAGAACGCGCGCTCCTTGAATCCCACCATCTCGTGTCCGAGCACACTGAGGCTGCCCCCGCTGGCCCTCGTCAGGCCCGCGATCGCACGCCCGATCGTCGTCTTGCCCGAACCCGATTCGCCCACCAACCCGTAGACTTCACCAGCGCGGATGTCGAAGCTCACCGAGGTCACGGCCTGGAAGTCCGGACGCCCGATGCCACCGGGATAGACGATGTCGAGGTTGCGAGCGACAACGATCGACTCCCGCTCATCACGCGACTCCGCACCCGATGGGGTCTCCCCCGCCGGGGTGCTGCCGGTTCCACCCGAAGAGGCACCGAAACGCTGACGTTCGACCTCGGTGGCAACCGCCGAGGCTGCTGCTTCCTTCCTGCTGCCGGCGACGGTCGACCCCAGTCGGGGCACGGCGCCGAGCAGGTCACGCGTGTACTGCTCCTGCGGATCACTGAAGAGCTGTTCGACCGAGGACACCTCAATGAGGTCGCCGCGATACATCACGGCCACTCGGTCGGCGAGGTCGGCGACGACGCCCATGTTGTGGGTAATGAGCACGATCGCGGTTCCGGTTTCGTCGCGCAGATCCCGCAGCAGGTCGAGGATCTCAGCCTGCACGGTGACGTCAAGTGCCGTCGTCGGTTCGTCGGCGACGATGAGCTTCGCGCCCAGCGCCAACGCCATGGCGATGACGATGCGCTGCTTCTGCCCGCCCGAGAACTGGTGCGGGTAGTAGTCGAAGCGGTTCTCCGCATCCGGGATCCCGACCTGCTTCATCGCTGCGACGACCTTCGCTTTGAGCTCGGCCTTACTCGCCTTCCGGTCATGGGCGCGCAGCCCCTCGGCGATCTGCCACCCCACGGTGAAGACCGGGTTGAGCGCGGTCGAGGGTTCCTGGAACACCATCGACACGTCGGACCCGCGCATATGGCGAAGCGCCTCGGCGGATACGCTCAGCACATCCTGACCGGACAGGACGATCGCACCGGAGCGCTGCGCCGTCTCCGGCAGGAGCCCGAGGATGGAGCGCGCGGTCACGGTCTTGCCCGATCCGGATTCGCCCACGATCGCGAGCACTTCGCCGGGAGTCACCGACAGGGATACGTCCTTGACGGCGTGCACGTCGCCGCCGTCGGTGGAGAAGGTGACGTTGAGGCTCTCGACGTCGAGGATGGACTTGGCTGTGTTCGCAGTGTTCACGTTCTCACTCATCACTTGGCCTCCACCTTCGCAGTGGCGCTTGCGGTTGTCGCAGCAGGCTTCACTGCTTTCGTCTTCGCCTTCCGGCGCACTCGCAGCCGCGGATCGTTGAGGTCGTTCATCGATTCGCCGACCAAGGTGATGCCCAGCACCGTGAGTACGATGGCCAGGCCGGGGAAGACCGCGGTCCACCACACGCCGCTGGTGACGTCAGGCAGCGCCTTGTTGAGGTCGTAACCCCATTCCGCCGCCGAGGTGGGTTCGATTCCGAACCCCAGGAACCCCAGTCCGGCCAAGGTCAGAATCGCCTCGGAGGAGTTGAGCGTGAAGATCAGCGGCAGCGTCCGGGTGGCGTTGCGGAAGATGTGCTTCGAGATGATGCGCGTCTTCGAGGCGCCGAGGACGATCGCCGATTCCACGAAGGGCTCGGCCTTGAGCCGCAGGGTCTCGGCGCGCACGACGCGGAAGTACTGCGGGATGAAGACCACGGTGATCGAGAATGCCGCAGCGGCGATGCCGCCCCACGAACTCGACTGTCCGCCGGAGATCGCAATGGACATGACCAGCGCGAGCAGCAGAGTCGGGAAGGCATAGACGGCATCGGCGATGACGACGAGGATCCGGTCGAGCCAGCCGCCCAGATATCCCGAGACGAGGCCGAGGATGACACCGATGAAGATCGACATGACCACGGCTACGACGATGACGGACACAGCGGTCTGGGCGCCCCAGACCACACGGGAGAAGACGTCGTAGCCGCCGACGGTCGTACCCCAGATGTGGGTTCCTCCCGGTGGCAGCTTCGCGCCGAAGTTGCCTTCGTCCGTGCCCAGCTGGCTGTAGCCGTAGGGGGCGATGAGCGGAGCGAAGATCGCGCAGATGAGGACGATGCCGCACAGGACGAGCCCCGTGATGAGCATGCCCCGCTGCAGTCCGACCGACTGACGCAGGTGCGAGACGATCGGCAGCCGGGAGAACCAGGACTTTTTGGCCTTGTCATCGAATGCGATGGCGGGGACACCGGAACCGGGGGCCGCCTCGGCGAAGCTGTGGTTGGCATCCGGAGCTGGCGAGCTCTCGTCAGGAGCCTGCGATGTGTTGTCTTGATTGGACATCAGTACCTCACTCGGGGGTCGATGAAGGCGGCGATGACGTCGACGAGGAAGTTGGTCAGCGCGACGATGATGGCGAGGAACACGACGATTCCCTGGACGGCCACGAAGTCGCGGGCTGTGAGGTACTCGGCGAGTTTGAAGCCGAGCCCCTTCCATTCGAACGTCGTCTCCGTGAGCACGGCGCCGGCGAGCATGAGGGCGATCTGCATGCCCATGACCGTGATGATCGGGATCAGCGCCGGCCGGTAAGCGTGCTTGGTGACCAGGCGAAATTCGGAGATGCCGCGCGATCGGCCGGAGTCGATGTACTGCTGGCCGAGCGTGCCGATGAGATTCGTGCGCACGAGGCGGAGGAAGACTCCTGCGGTGAGCACGCCGAGGGCGATCGCGGGCAGGACCGCGTGGGCGAGCACATCGCCGAGGACCTCGAAGTTGCCGATTCGGATCGCATCGATGATGTAGAACCGGGTGGGTGCGACCACCCCGGACATGACGTATTCGGTCTGCGTGGTGCCGCGACCAGCCACAGGCAGGATCGGCAGGAAGACGCCGAAGATGAGCTTGAGGATCATGCCCGCGAAGAACACGGGAGTCGCGTAGCCGAGGATTGCGAGGATGCGCAGCGCAGCGTCGGGCGCCTTGTCACGGTGGTAGGCAGCGAGCATGCCCAGCGGGATGCCGAGGACGAACGCGACGATGAGGGCGTAGAAGACGAGCTCGACGGTCGCGGTTCCGTAGTTGAGGAGGATGCTCGATACGGGCTGGCCGTCGGAGACCGCGGTGCCGAAGTCGCCGTGGAGCAGGTTGCCCAAGTACTCGAAGTACTGGACGAGGATCGGCCGGTCGTAGCCGGCCGCGTGGATGCGTTCGGCAAGCTGACCCTGGGTCAGGCGTCCGCCGAGTGCGGCGGTGATCGGGTCACCGGTGATCCGCATGAGGAAGAAGACCAGTGTGGTCAGGATGAAGATGGTCGGAATGATCAGGAGGAATCGGATGAGGACGTAGCGCCCCAATCCACCTCCCGAGGGCTTCTTCACCGCGACCGAGGTCTCGGCGGCTTCTGCCCCTGGTTCGCTGATGGCTGCAGACATGTGTTCCTTCGTGCTTTCGTCTGATCACGGTTGTGTCGTCGGGCGACGTGGTTCGCGGCGAACGCGGATTGTGTCGACGTCGGCGCTGTGGTGCTTGCTTCGGCGCTGTGGCGCTGTGGTGTTTCAGTGCTGCGGCGCTGTGGTGCTTCAGTGCTGTGGCGCACGCGCACGCACCACGAGGTGCAGGTGGGCCGGGCGGCTCACCTGCACCTCGTGACGGCGGTCAGGTCGATGATCGCCGAGGTGGTGCCGGGTACGTGCTCACGTGCACTGCGGCGCGGGTGCGTCGCAGTCGCACTGGTGACCGGGGATCACTTGCTCAGCACTGCCAGACGGAACTGGAACGCGGGGTCGAGAGTGTCGTCGACACCCTTGACGTCCTTGCCCGAGACCGCGATCTGGTTGCCCTGAAGCAGCGGCAGGGTCGGAAGCTCGTCGGCCAGCTGACCCTGGATCTTCTTCAGCGCATCTGCGCGTTTGCCCTCATCGGCGATGGAAGACTGAGCGTTGAGCTCCTTATTCATCGTCTTGTCCCGGTAGTGATTGGCCAGGAAGCTCGGAGTCTCATCCGTGTCGTAGAAGAACGGCACGAGGTAGTTGTCGGCATCCGAGTAGTCAGGGAACCATCCCAGCTGGTACATCGGGTAGACGTCGGCGGTGCGATCCTTGGAGTACTGGACCCACTCGGTCGACTGCAGATTGACCTTGAACAGGCCGGTCTTGTCCAGCTGATCCTTGACCAAGGCGTACTCGTCGCCGGACGACGGGCCGTAGTGGTCAGGGTTGTATTGGAGGTTGAGCTCGACCGGGGTCTTCACGCCAGCATCCTTCAGCGCCTTCTTGGCTTTGTCGACATCTGGTGCGCCCTGCCCGTCGCCGTATTCCGACTTCAGCGGCTCGTCGGCACCCGGCAGACCGTCGGGAACATGCGAGTACAGCGGAGTGAAGGTGTCCTTGTAGACCTGTGAGGCGATCGCCTGACGGTCAACGGAATCGGCCATCGCCTGGCGCACTGCCAGTGACTTCTTCTCATCGGCATCGTCGGTCTTCGCGCCGAAGGGCATCGTGTCCAGGTTGTACACGATGTAGCGGATCTCACCGCCCGGGCCCTTGTGGACCTTGAGGTCCTTGTTGCCTTCGAGGTCCTCGATATCCGTAGCCGACAGCGAGCGCCACGCCACGTCGATCGTGCCTTCCTGCACATCGAGTTTCATGTTGTTGGCGTCCGAGTAGTACTTCATCTGCACGGTGTCGGTCTTCGCCGGCTCCACAAAGCCCTGATAGTCCTTGTTGGCCTTGTAGGTGATGAGTTCATTGAACTTGAATCCGTCGATCGTGTAGGGGCCGGCAAAGGCCTTGCCGTCGACGATGTCCTGATCCTTCGTCACCGAGTCGAGGGAGAATACATCCTCGTCGACGATCGGTCCGACCGCGCTGGCCAGTACTCCCGGCCAGGTCTGGTCGTTCTCGCGCTTGAGGTTGAAGATCACGGTCTGGTCATCCGGCGTCTCCACGGACTTCAGCCCGCCGAGGAGAGACGACGGCCCGTTCGGATCCTGGATCTTCAGCTGACGATCGAAGGAGAACTTCACATCCGAGGATGTGAGGTCGTTCCCGTTGGCGTACTTCAGACCCTTCTTGAGCTTGACCTCGTACTTCGTCGGTGAAGAGAAATCCGCCGACTCCGCGATGGAGGGGTTGAGCTCTGCCGTACCCGGCTTGTACGCCAGGATGTACGGGTAGACCTGCTGCTCGACGAGCGAGCTGCCGTTGTCATAGGCCGCAGCGGGATCGAGGGCGACCACTTTGTCCGTGGTGCCCACTGTCAGGGACCCACCGCCCCCACCGTCTCCGCTGTCAGTCTTCGAGGTCGAGCATGCCGAGAGAAGCAACGCGCCGGCAGCGGCGATCGCCACTGCCTTTGCACCAGTTCGACGTTTCATTGTGTTCCTGTCTTGTCAATTGTGCTCTCCGCGTCGTCTTTGCCGGAGAGATCCGCACCACATCTTACGGATTCTGTCCCAAATAGTGAACTGCATCATATGATCCGCTTCACTCTGCAATCACTTTGCAACCTCGGCACCGCGCGCCTCGATCACGGTTCCCGCCTGGATCCAGGGGCCCAGCCGCACTGGATTTGCGTCACAAGTCACAATCAGATTGACTTATGAGGTCAATCACAGAGAAGGCACAGCTTTTTCTCGATTTCAGTCAGAGGCTTCAGCTCGACGTTTCGACCGAAATCCGCACCGTCACTTCCGAAGACAAACCCAACCCCGTCCCTCCCAATGATTGGAGAACCGTGTCCGCAGTCCTCGACTGGCTCAACGGCATCATCTGGTCGTCGGCGCTCGTGTACCTGTGTCTTGGTGCCGGTGTCTACTTCACCATCCGTTCCCGAGCAGTGCAGATCCGTCAGATCAAGGCGATCTTCACTCAGATGTTCCGCGGCAAGAGCTCGGATGAAGGCGTGTCCTCATTCCAGGCGCTGGCCATGTCCCTGGCCGGACGCGTGGGCGTCGGCAACATCGCCGGCGTCGCCACCGCCATCGGCTTCGGCGGTCCCGGCGCCATTGTGTGGATGTGGATCTCCGCGCTGCTGGGTGCCTCCACCTCCTACGTCGAATCCACCCTCGGCCAGGTGTTCAAGGATCAGGACCCCAAGACCGGCGAGTACCGCGGTGGCCCGGCCTACTACATCGAGAAGGCCTACCGTCACACCAAGGCCAAGGGCCTGTTCAAGGTCTACGGCATGGTCTTCGCGTTCGTCACCGTTATCGCGATGAGCTTCATGCTTCCGGGCATCCAGTCCAACGCCATCTCCGGTGCCGTGGAGAACGCATGGAATCTCCCGACCTGGGGCACTGCAATCATCCTCGTCATCATCATGGCCTTCATCGTCGTCGGCGGCGTCAAGCGCATCGCCAACTTCGCCTCTCTGGCAGTGCCCTTCATGGCCATCATCTACATCATCGCCGCGATCGCTGTCACGGTCTTCAATGCCGACCAGATCATTCCTGTCCTCGAGCTCGTCTTCAAGTCGGCCTTCGGCGTCGACGCCGGTCAGGAAGCTGCCTTCGGCGGAATTCTCGGCATGGCCGTCCAGTGGGGCGTCCAGCGCGGAATCTACTCGAACGAAGCCGGACAGGGAACAGGTCCTCACGCGGCTGCTGCCGCCGAGGTCTCGCACCCGTCGAAGCAGGGTCTCGTCCAGGCCGGCTCGGTCTACATCGACACTCTCTTCGTCTGCTCGGCGACCGCGTTCATGATCCTCTCGACCGGTATGTACAAGGTCTTCGACGCCGACGGTGAAACCATCATCGGCACCGGCCGAGGACAGATGGCCGAGGCGATCGCCGCAACTCCTGGTGAGAAATGGCCGCAGGCCGGTCTCGACACGATGATGTCCGGCTTCGGCGCGGGTTTCATCGCGATCTCGATCTTCCTCTTCGCTCTGACCACGATCGTCGCCTACTACTACATGGCGGAGACGAACCTGGTGTACCTGCTGGGCAAGGCCAAGAACCCTGCCGTCGTCGCCGTCGGCAAACGAGTCCTCCAGCTGGTCATCCTGATCGCCGTCGCCGTCGGTGCGATGTCGACTGCGGGCAGCGCCTGGGCACTCGGCGACATCGGTGTCGGGCTCATGGCATGGCTGAACATCATTGCGATCCTCATCCTGCAGCAGCCTGCGTTCAAGCTCCTCAAGGACTTCGAACGTCAGACCAAGCAGGGCCTGGACCCGGTGTTCGATCCGGAGAGCCTGAACATCCGAAATGCGGAGTTCTGGACCAAGCGACTCGCTCGCCTCGAATCAGGCGTCGAGGTGCGGAAGGGCTGAGTACTCGCCAGGCACCAGCTATACACAACTGAATACACAGCGAGGTCCGGGACAATGGCGTCCCGGACCTCGTGTCGTTCTGCGGTGGTGCTTCAGCTCACGTGAGCTTGGTTCCCGCGGAGCCGAGGTTCCGGCAGGCTTCGACGATGCGATCGGCCATGCCGGCCTCAGCTGCCTTGCCGTAGGCGCGCGGATCGTAGAGCTTCTTGTTGCCCACCTCGCCGTCGATCTTGAGCACTCCGTCGTAGTTACGCAACATGTGCTCGACGACGGGACGGGTGAAGGCGTACTGGGTGTCCGTGTCGATGTTCATCTTCACGACACCATGGCGGACCGCCTCGGCGATCTCTTCGGCGCTCGAACCCGAGCCACCGTGGAAGACGAGGTCGAAGGGCTTGTCCTTGCCGACCTTCGCACCGACGTCGGTCTGGATCTCACCGAGAAGCTCGGGACGCAGCTTCACATTGCCCGGCTTGTACACGCCGTGGACGTTGCCGAAGGTCAGCGCCGTGAGATAGCGGCCCTTCTCGCCGGTGCCCAATGCCTTTGCCGTGGCCAGACCGTCGGCGACCGAGGTGTAGAGCTTGTCGTTGATCTCGTTCTCGACACCGTCCTCTTCGCCGCCGACGACGCCGACCTCGATCTCGAGGATCGAGTGCGCGGCCGTCGAGAGCTCGAGCAGCTCCTCGGCGAGGATCAGGTTCTCATCGAGGGGAACCGCGGAACCGTCCCACATGTGCGACTGGAAGTAGGGCTCGCCGCCGTTCTTCACGCGTTCGGTCGAGAGCGCGAGCAGCGGCTTGACCCACTCCTCGACCTCTTTCTTCGGGGCGTGGTCGGTGTGCAGGGCGATGTTGACGTCGTAGCTCTTGGCCACCTCGGCGGCGAAGACGGAGAACGCAATCGCCCCGCGCACACGGTCCTTGATCGTCGGGCCGGAGATGTACTCGGCACCGCCGGTGGAGATCTGCACGATTCCATCGGAACCGGCCTCGGCGAAACCGCGGATGGCTGCATTGATCGTCTGCGAGGAGGTGCAGTTGATCGCCGGATAGGCGAAGCCCTCAGACTTCGCCCGGTCGATCATCTCGGCATACACTTCGGGGCTTGCAATGGGCATATGGGCTCCTTGGTCGTTCGGGGTGATGCGCTTTCGGTTGCTCCCAGGTTACTCGGTCTCCAGCGGGCGGCAGAAGCACTCCCCGCCGTACACACCAAATTCTCACTGGCCGGATTCCTTCCGTTCTCACCTGCGAGATCCCTTACGCTCGCACCTGCAAGATCCCTTACGCTCGCACCTGCAAGATCCCTTACGCTCGCACCGCCGGGCCCCTGTGCTCGCCGAGGTGGCCGTCCGTTCACCTCGAACACCTGCAGATTCAGTACAGTGGCGTCATGCAGACGAATCCGAGACCGGCCGCTGGGTCCCGTTCGAGAATACTCAGCTGGGCCCTCTGGGACTGGGGGTCGGCGTCCTTCAACGCCGTCATCATCACCTTCGTCTTCGCCCCCTATCTGACGAAGAGCGTGGCGGCCACTGAGGAGGCAGGCTCCTCGGCTCTGGGCTGGTCGACTGCTGCCGCCGGCCTCATCATCGCTCTCGTAGCACCAGCTGCCGGTACTCGGGCCGACTCCGGCGGTCGTCATAAGCTCTGGCTCGGTGTCCACACCGGAATCGTCATTCTCACGATGTTCGGCCTCTTCTTCGTCCGCGACTCCCCCGAATACCTGTGGCTGGGGCTCCTCCTCATCGCCATGGGCAGTGTGTTCTTCGAATTCGCCGAAGTGTCCTACAACGGCCTCATGGTCCGCATCACCCGGCCGGACAATGTCGGGAAGGTGTCCGGCTTCGGCTGGGGCATGGGCTATGCCGGCGGACTGGTCCTCCTCGTCCTCCTGCTCGTCCTCGTCATCTCCCCCGAGGTGGGGCTCTTCGGCGCCGGGGACGAGGGCGGCATGCGCTTCCGTGTCGTCGCCGTGCTCTCAGCGGTGTGGTTCGCGATCTTCGCCCTTCCGGTGCTGTTCACCGCGCCCAGTGCCAAGGCAGCGACTCCTTCCGACGGACATCCGATCCGAGCCTTCGTCTCCGACTATGCGGCGCTCGTGCGCCGCCTCGTGCGGATGTGGAAGGAGGAGCATCAGACGCTGCGCTTCTTCATCGCCTCGGCGGTGTTCCGCGATGGGCTGGCCGCGATCTTCGCCTTCGCTGGGGTCCTCGCCGCAGGCAGCTACGGCTTCTCCGCTTCCCAGATCATCGTGTTGGGAGTCGCCGCGAACGTCGCTGCCGGCACGGGCGCGATGATCGCCGGCTATTTCGATGACCGCCTCGGCCCGAAGCCCGTGATCATCGCCGGTCTCATCATCATCCTCCTGGGCGGGATGCCGATCCTCTTCAGCGGAAACCCGACGGTCTTCTGGGTCTGCGCGCTCGTCCTCAGCTTCTGCGTCGGGCCCGTTCAGGCGTCGAGCCGGTCGTTCCTCGCCCGGATCACCCCGCCCGAACGCGCCGGCGAGAACTTCGGCCTCTACGCCACAACCGGCCGCGCGGTCAGTTTCCTGGGACCGGCGATGTTCGCACTCTCGATCACGATCTTCGGCTTCCAGCGCGCCGGTGTTCTGGGGATCCTCCTCGTCCTACTCGTCGGGTTGTTCCTCATCGTCCCGGTCAAACCCGATGCACCTCGTCATTCGATGCAGGCGCAGGTCGAAGAGCCTTGAGAATAAGGCTGCGGACGGCAGGCAGACCGAAACGTACCGAACTGAGATGAATTCGTCATCATCGGATGACCCCAGGACGATCTATCCTGAGAACATCGTGTGCCGTTTCGACGAAAGCATTCCCAATGACGAGAAATCCCCCAACACTGGACCTGGACATCGCAGTCCTCGGCTCAGGAGCCTCGGGCACTCATGGGCTGCTGCAGATCCTCGCACTGCTGACCGAGCGAAAGTCTTCAGCCGATGACATGATCCGCATCGCCGTGATCGATCGCGATCAGCAGTTCCACTCAGGCATCCCCTATGGTCACCGTTCCGGCCGGTCTTCTCTGCTGATCTCGGCACTGGAGAGTTTCCTTCCCGACCGCGAACGCAGCGAATTCATCGGTTGGCTGGAGGAGAGACGAGAGGAGATGCTCGACTGGGCGAGGGACGGTCGAGCTCCCGACTCGCCTCTGGCCTGGGCCATGGAACGAGACTGGATCCTCCGCCATGAGAACGAGGTGCGCGACGGACGGTGGGACGAGCTCTATCTTCCGCGCAGGCTCTATGGTCAGTATCTCTCGGAGCTGGTCGAGCGCACCGTCGAAGCGGCCCGAGGGGTCGTCGAAGTCGACTTCCTTCATGCCGATGTCAATGAGGTGATCCGCGACGGCCATGGTGGTGCCACTCTACGTGAGCGCAGCAGTGACGGTGAGGTTCAGTTCGAGGTCCACGCTCATTCCGTGCTGCTGGCCATCGGCTCGCCCCCGGTGCGAAGTCTCACTGTGCACGATGCCCCGGTTGAAGCCCCAGTTGATGCCCCGCGGGCCCCAGGGGCTCCGATCAACGCCCGCCCAGCCACCGCGCACTCAAGCCTTGCCGCTGTCGATTCCCTCCTCGACGTCGGCCTCGTGGCCGATATCCACACGCCTGAGATCGAGCATGTCATCGCGAGGATCAGAGCGAGACTGAAGTCCCTGCCGGTCGAGAAGCGAACGATACTGCTGATCGGAGGGAATGCCGATGCCCTCGAGTTCCTGCTCGCCTCGCACAGGCTCCGGCAAGACACCGGCGCCCGACTCGTCATCCTCTCCTCACGAGGGCGCCCTCACTACTGGCACCATGACCTCCCGGATGAGCAGGCCTCGACCCCGGTCCTCGACAGCCTGTTCGCGGCCGCGGAGGCAGGAACTCCCCTACGCGCCCGGGACCTGCATGCAGCGGTGCGCGCAGAACTCACCTCGGCGCTCAACCGCGGAAACGTCAACTCGACGATTGCGGCTCTGATCACTGCCGTCGGCTCATCTCTGCGGTACATGGACGATTTCGAGCTGTTCTCGATGGCCACCGACCACGGAGTCGCCATCTCCGATCTGCTGCGCCGGGCCGGCGGCGATTCCCTCGACTTCCTCACCGACGGCATCGCGGACGGCACCATCACCTGCATCCCCGGACGGTTTCGCGAAGCGCGCATCCATGACGATCTGCTGTTCGCCACTGTGGATCAGCTTCCCGGTTCAGCGTCCACCCCGAGCGACGGCGTCCCCCACGACGACCCTTCGAACCTCCCGGCTCACGGCTACGCCGTGATCGTCAATGGAACCGGTTTCGAACGCGTGACGGACACCCGCTCCCCGCTGCTGCGGCAGCTGCTCGGCACGGGAACCGTCCACGCCTCAGCGTCGAGGACAGGACTCGCCCTGGACGAGAAATTCCAGGCGGCTCCGGGCATCTTCGTCCTCGGACCGCTGATCGCCGGACACCATCATGGCGCCTCTGCCTATTGGCATATCGAGAGCGTGGCCCGCATCATCCAGCTCGCGGGCGCGGTGGCCCAGAGCCTGGTCACCGAAACCATCAGCAGACGCTCGATGAGACAGCGCCTCCTCACTCCCTGAATTCGCCGTTCTCACCTGGCGGGCAGCGCACACCCAACTGGCCCTCGGCCGGTCAATGCCTGTGGCATTGACACCCGCAGTGAGCAAGCCGAGGCGGCAACGCTGCCGACCATCGGACTGGTCCCATTCCGCCGTCGCGACCTCACACGGCCTAGGACCTCACTGAGCCGAGGTAGCCCAGCACACGAGCACGCGCCACAGCGGCTTCACGTCCGTTGACTCCGAGCTTCTGATAGAGGGACGAGAGATTGTTCTTCACCGTTCCCTGGACCAGCAGCAGGTCCCGGGCCATCTCGGCGACGCTTGCCCCTTGATCGAGCTTTTCGAGCAGTGTCATCTCACGGTGCCCCAACACCGGAAAGTCGACTAACCCGACGACTGCCCCACCGAGGCTGCTCAATCTGTCCATGCAGGAAGCGAGGGATTCGCTGCCGAAGGAAGCTCGACCCACCGAATGCGACGAGGGGGCGAGCACCTCTGCAACCTTGCGCAGAATCGGCTCCTCGGCACTCATGCGCAAGAGCTCCTGCCGTTCGACCAAGGGAAGCCGCACGATCGGCAGCACGGTTCCCAACAGGACGGAGAGCTCCAACAGCTCCAGAAATGCCAAGTGCGCCGCCTCACGATCTCCGACCCGCAACAGCGCCGCGGCTTTGATCCCAGTCAGTTCGGCTCGGTTTCGGGTGTCGACGTGGTTCTCGTAGTACTGCGCCTCGGCGATGCGGACCGCGGCATCGTTGCGCCCGGCCACCAGCTCGCTGCGCGCAAACAGCACCTGGCTCATCCCCGAGAGGCCCGTCAGCGTCTCCAGCAGCACTTCCGCTCGATGCAGCTGACCGAGGCTGATCAGCATGCTGATGCGCGAAGCCACAAGCATCTCTGCAGCACCTCCGGTGACTCCGACTCCATTCGCATGCATGTCGATCGACTCCTCTGACCGAAGCAGAGTCGACCGCGAAGGCGCCACCAGCTGCGAGAGAAGGCCTTCGATGATCGGCACGTGGTAACTCAGATCTCCCATCTCCGGATAGTTGCGCATTCTGCGCATCGTCTCCTCCGCCGCGCTCAGATCCAACTTGTCGAGGCTGCGATATGCCTCCACCACGAGTGCGGCCGGCCGGAAGCTCTGCTCCTGCACGAACGGCGGAACATCGAGTCGAGCGAATTCGACGATCATTGCGTCAGCACGCTCGTAGTCACCGGCAAGGTACGCGGCCAGCGCCGTCCAGGCCATGACGGCCGGACCGAGGAAGTCCCCGACCACGCTGTCTTCCTTCACCTCGTCCTCGATCGATCTCAGCAGCGCCAGTGCGCGCCCCGGTTCGCAGGCGAGCACACTGTGAATCGACGCGTGCAGGCGAACGATGCGCCGCGGACGTCGCACCACTCCGCTGGATACCCAGCTGGCACCTGCCTCAGCTGCATCGTGGTGTCGGCCAGTCTCCCCGAGCCCGGCCATTTCACTCATCACCGTGTGAAAGCGCGATGGTGCCCCTGCATCCTGCGGCACCGTCCGCCCGGTCGGATGCCCGACCGTGTCGTCCGCTGCCCCCAGTTCGCGACGCAGCGCACCTGGTGCAGTGAATCGGGCAACCTGCTCCCGCGCCCGCTCACCCAAGGTCGCTTCAGCGTCGGTCTCGGCGCCGAGCATCGCTTCCTGCACCATGGTGGCCACCGTAGTGACCTCCTCAAGCTCAGGAATAGTCCGCAGTGCCTGTGCCGGCAGCTGGGCGAACGCCGCCACGCTCGACCGATGGTAACGGTAGAACATAGGATATCCGCAGGCGAGGAAGATGCGGTCGAGCAGTTCCCAGGCACGCGCCCTCCGCGCTAACACCAGGGCATTGTCTACCAGCAGCGATTCGGGAGTGCTCGCAAGTTCAAGCTGTGCGGTGAATGCTTCGGCCAATGACCTCTCGACTGCCGCGGCGACGCCCTCGAGCCCTTCCTGTACCAGACTCTTCCGTGCCCAGGCAGCGATGAGCAGAGGAACGGACCAGGGCGATTCCTCCGGCCCAGCCATCACCGCGCCGGCGATCTGCAGTCGCAGCAGTACGGTCGGACCATCTGCCCAGGCGGGTTCCATCCAATGCTCGGCCGCGACATCGAAAGCGACCTGTGCAACGCCTTCGTCGAATCCGTCGAGGAGCGAGAGGACCTCGAGTGCATGCTGATCGGACCGGGACAGTGGGAGCGAGAAATCGTCAGTCTGCGAGACGACGAAGTCAGCCAACCCCGCCGACCCCAGCAGCTCGTCCAGACTGCGACCGGTCGTCTGAACTGCCGCCACAGCAGCATCGGCAAAAGGTGCCCAGCCCCCGCTGGCAGCGTGGATGAGCCGTGCTTCGCTTTCATCGAGATCGAACTCGGCCTGCAGCTCAGCTGCAGTGAGCTTCTTCGCAGCTTGATCGATCATCGGCGTCGGTCTTCCGCTTCGAAGGCGTAGTCGGAGACGGAATCATCGGCAATCGCCTGCTTCAGCCTCTCCAGACCGCCCCGATCGGCGATGAGGCGCGTTCCGTCGTCAGGGACACCAGAGTTCTCAGTCGGTGCAGCGACGAAGTCGAAATCGTCTGCGCTGATCCCCTTGAGCTCGGACGCCAGTGTCACCAGCGTGCTGGCGTTGAGCCCGGAATCCACGGTGAGGAAAGGACTGAGCGCTCGGACCAGTTCAGACATCTTCAGCGGATTGAGCTCGTAGTCTGCCGACATCACCTGGGAACCCATCGCACGGAGAAATTCCTGCTGATTGCGGATCCGCTGCAAGTCACCGTCAGGGAACGCCGAGCGCTCCTGAACGAAAGCGAGCGCAGCTGCGCCATCCAGCGCATTGAGCCCGACCGTGAAATCATGGCCACCGGATTCGAATGCCGTTGACGAATTGACCTCCACCCCACCGACGAGGTCGGTCAGATCGCTGAGTCCCGCGAGATCGACGACCGCTACATGGTCAATGGTGATGTCAAGGAACTCTGAGACGGTCCGCACAGCCAGGGGCAGACCGCCGACCGCAGCAGAAGTCTCGATGGTGTTGTGGCCATGGCCGGACACACGTACCCAGGTGTCATTCGGGATGGACACGAGTTGGACTCCGCTGCGATCCGCAGGAATATGAGCGACCATGATCAGATCGGTGGTGAATCCGGTGGAAGCTGCACTGGTTGCAGCGGGTTCTGCAGCGTCGGTGCCGAGGAAGAGAATGTCTGTTGCAGTCGGCCCTTCATCCTTCGCGCCCTGCTTCGATGATTGCAGCTGTTTCGCCAGAGCAGGGTCGTCCGACTTCGCGGTCCCGGCGTCCCAGACCAACCCCAAGTACCCCGTGTACGCGCCCACACCTGCGCCGAAGAGGAGGAGGACGACGACTATGAGGCCCGTCCCGATGATGATCGTCTGCTTCTTCATACTCCGACTGCCTCTTCGACGAGGGCTGCGATCTCCGCAACCACTTGGTTCCTGTCTTCTGGTTGCAGATCAGTGCTCGAAGGCAGCGCAAGTCCGGTTTGGAACAGTTCCTCTGCGCGGCCTGTGATGTAGCGCCGATCGCAGCCCTCGTGCACGGGCTGCAGGTGCATCGGTTTGAACACCGGTCGAGTCTCAACTCCACGCCGCAGCAGGGACTCGCTCAGCGACCAGGCATCAGTGCCTGATTCGGGGTCGACGACGAGCACACTCATCCAGCAGTTGCCGTCACCGGCGTCGAGAACCTGCATGCCGTTGTATCCGCTCAAGGTCTCGTCATAGGCCCGGTGATGGGAGCGTTTGACAGCCACAATCTCATCGAGTCTCTCGAGCTGAGCCAGACCGAGCGCTGCGAGGAGGTTGGACAAACGATAGTTGTATCCGACTTCGGTGTGTTCATAGTGGACTACCGGCTGCCGCGCCTGGGTCGAGAGATAACGGACGCGGTCGGCAGTCTCGGAATCAGAGCAGAGCACCGCGCCGCCTGAAGAGGTGGTGATGATCTTGTTGCCGTTGAAGGACAGTGCGGCCACGGCGCCGAATGAACCCGCCGGCTCCCCTTCCAGGCTGGCGCCCAACGACTCAGCCGCATCTGAGATGACCACGGCCCCGTAGATCGAAGCGATCTGCCCGATTCGCAGGTAGTCGGCAGGGCGTCCATAGAGATCGACGGGCACCACCGCCCGGATCGGACGTGACGAGGCGAGGGAGTCGGCGCATGCGGCTTCGAGTACCGCAACATCCATCAGACCCGACTCATCGCAGTCGATGAACACCGGTTCAGCCCCGACGTAGTGCAGGGCATTGACCGTCGCGGCGAAAGTCAGTGTCGACACCGCCACACGATCCCCGAGCCCGATCCCCTGCACCAGCAAGGAAAGATGCAGGGCTGCAGTTCCCGAACTCACTGCCACTGCGTGAGAGCGGCCGGTGATGTCGGCCAACCAGGATTCGAACTCATCGAGCTGCGGACCGGCCGGAGCCACCCAGCCTGAGCGCAGTGCGGTGAGCACCGCTGCCTCTTCCTTCGCTCCGACAGATGGGATGCACAGGGGAATACGCATCGCCATCATGCCCTTCCCATCCCGGCCAGGTCGAGCCCGACAGGTGTCTGTCCCAGCTCGATCACTTCCGCTTCGGGCATTTCAGCGGGAGCTGCGGCGATCGGCGCCGCAGCGTCGATGCCCTCCACAGTCTCTACGTAGCAGTCCCGAATGTTTGCAAGCGAGGCGCTGGGGACGGGAACTGCAGTCGGGTCCAGTGGTGAGACCTCAACCGTCCACGACACACCGTTGGCGGAGGTGCGCTCAAGCTCATCAGGAGAGAAGAGCTCTTCGTGCAGCTTCTCCCCCGCGCGCAGACCGGTGTAGACGATAGGACAGGACCGCCCGGTCAGTGCCATCACTCGTTTCGCCAGATCGACGATGCGCACGGGTTGCCCCATGTCGAGCACCTGCGTCTGGCCGCTGCCGCCCAGCGCCGCCGCCCGCAGCACCAGCAGGCAGGCTTCGGGAATGGTCATGAAGAACCGTGTGACGTCCGGATGTGTCACGGTCAGCGGTCCGCCGCGGCGGATCTGCTCGGCGAAGGAGATGAGCACCGATCCGCGCGAACCGAGCACATTGCCGAAGCGCACCGAGACATATGGAAGTCCCGTCTCCGCGGCGAAGTGCGCGGTGAAGCGCTCCGCGACGAACTTCGACCGTCCCAGTTCGCTGCTGGGATTCGCCGCCTTATCCGTGGAGATATTGACGAATCTGCCGACACCGTGCTTCTGCGCCGCGCGCAGCACGTTCAAGGATCCGTGCACATTGGTCTTCCACCCCTCGGCGGGATAGCTTTCGAGCATCGGGAGATGTTTGAGCGCCGCAGCGTGGATGACGATGTCTGGTTTGTGCGTGGCGAAGGCGCGGTCCAGAGCCTGGGAGTCACGGATATCGGCGAGGACGAGGTCAGGAGAATCCATCAGCGCTCGGCCTTCGAGGCTCATACACAGTGAGTGCAGCTCCGACTCATCGCGGTCGAGCATGATCAGTCGGCTCGGACCGTGCCGCGAGATGATCCGACACAGCTCGGAGCCGATGGAGCCGCCGGCTCCGGTGACGAGGACGGTGCGCCCTTCGACGAGATGAGAGATCTGATCGCTCTCAGGTTCGATTGCGGGTCTGCCGATGAGATCGGTGACATCGAGGTCACGGATGTCGGAGAGTCCGATATCAGATGAGAGCATGTCCAACGGAGAAGGCACAGCCCGCACCCAGGTCGTCTCCGGTTCAAGGCGCTGGACCAGCGAGGCGAATACCTGCGCAGGTGCAGCGGCGATGCCGACGATGACTCCGGCGGCATGCGAAGCGGCGACCACCTCGGCGACGGAGGCGGTGGTGCCACGGACCGGAACACCATGGATCAGCTGCCTGGCCTTGGTCAGGTCATCGTCGATGATGGCCACGGGACGGTAGGGGCTGAGCGGATCCGCCATCATCTGAGCGACAAGGGAGGCACCGAGATCGCCGGCACCGACGATGACGACCGGTTCTCCCGCCACGGGGACGAGTCGAAGCTGTTGGAGGACTCGGACGACCTGCCTGACGAAGACCATCAGAGCCTGGGCGAAGAGCAGTGCGAGAAGCAGCCAGGGGATGTCCTCCCGGTATTCCGGCACTGCGCCCATCACGGCAGTCCCTGTGAAGAGGACGGCAGCGACCAGGCCCTGATTGCGCAGTTCGCGGTCTGAGCCGAGCTGATACCGATTCCGGTACAGCGACAGCAGGTAACCCAGTCCGAGCTGGCCGATGACCAAGGCCGGCAGCAGGAGGAGGAACTCCCCGCCCCAGACCCGCCCGAACAGGGAGACGACGAGGAACCACGAGATGACGAGGGCTGTCCCGTCGAGACAAGCCAGGCCGAGAGCACTGGAGTAGGGCCGACGACGAGGAGTGTCACCGGCGGGCGGCAAGGGGGCTGAGAGTTCATTCATTGTTTTCACATGCCCTAGGATTCTCCAGGCATCTCACAGCCACTAGGGGGTTACCTCCGGACAGCCGCGTGTCACTACTCTGTCACGATCAGGTCATCACTGGCCCCGATACTCAGTCACCCGGAGTGAGCTGGGAATCGTGCTCGAAACGCTCCCCCGTCGCCTCTCGGAGGCTCAACCCTCCCTCGTCGCCGCCGTCGACGGTCAACCGCATGGAGTCTGCGGATGTCCGTAGCCTGGGGTGCTTTCGGCGAATCGAGATGAGTCGCTCTCCTATTCTGAGATAGTCGACGAGTGCAGCGATAAGGGCGGTGACGCAGAATGAGAATCGGTTTATTGGCCAGCACCGGTGGGATGCTGGATTCCTTCTTCATCGAGATCGCGGAATCATGGCGGTCTCGTGGACACACTGTCAGCTTCGGCGCCGGGACTCCTATGGTTTCGGCCCAGGCGACAGTGATTCCTGGGCTCTCCCGACGTCCCGACCCGAGAATGGTCCGAGCCCTGGCAGGTCTGAGGCATTGGTCGGACCGCGAAGATCTGGATGTCATCGTCACGAACTCGGCGACTGCCTCGGCGCTGGTGCGACTGGCCGGAACCAGAGCACCCGTCGTCTACTTCTGCCACGGGCTGCACTGGAACGAGGCCCATTCGATCGGGGATCGGATATGGCCGGTCATCGAGCGCATGCTTCTTCCGCGCACCGCCGGCGTCATCTCACTCAACTCGGACGACCGGCGCTGGTTTGCCCGACACCTCGACGGCAGCCGTCATCTGCATCTGCCCGCAGGCGTCGGCCTCGATTTGGCCGACTACCCCATCCGGGAGCTGCCCGACGGCCCGCTTCGACTGTGCTGGATCGGTGAGTTCTCCACTCGCAAACGCCCGCACCTGGCGCTGGACACAGCTTCCGAACTGTACCGGCGAGGGACCGACTTCCACCTCGAGATGCTCGGAGAGGGGACTTTCCGCACGCAGATCCGGGCTGAGATCGCGGACCGCGGCCTGGCGGGTATCGTCACCGCCGAGGGCCCCGGAGACGCAGCCGCTGCGCTCTCGAGGAGCCATGCCCTGCTGCACACCGCGCAGTGGGAAGGCCTGCCACGAGTCATGTTGGAGAGCCTGTCGATCGGACGACGCAGCTACGCCTTCGATGTCAAGGGAGTCCGCGACATCCCTCTGGCGCAGCTGACAGCCGACGGCGACTCACCCGGACTGGCGGCACGGATCGTTGCGGATTGGGATTCGGGGCGTCTGCGCGAACCTCTGGTCTTCGACCGGGCTGTCCTCGACTACTCACATGCAGCCACTGGGATTCGACAGTTCCTGCCCACCTTCATCGACGTCGCTTCGACGACTCCCACAGCGCAGACAGATCCCCATGTCGAATGATGCTCTGATCTCCGTCATCGTCCCCGTCCACAACGGCGAGAAGTACTTGCCGGGCTGTCTGCGGTCAGTACTCGCCCAATGCCATGAGAACCTCGAACTCATCGTCGTCGATGACGGTTCCACCGATGGCACGCCGTCGATCCTCGCTGACTTCAGCTCTCGAGATCCGCGGATCATTCGCCTGCTGACCAACCATGAAGGCGCTTCAGCAGCACGCAATGCCGCGCTCGCCGAGGCACGCGGCGAATGGATCATGTTCGTCGACGCCGACGACGAGCTGCTCAGCTCCTGCCTTCTCGAAGCCGTCGCAGGGTGCACCGGGTCCGCCGTCGACGTGGTCACCTTCGAGACCGGCAGCGACCCCACCTCCATCGCCGATGCCCGCGACGCCGCGCTCCTCGCCCGGCACAGGTGTGAGGCCGAGCAGATCCGACGCACCGGTCCTCGACCAGTCCTCGACTCCGCCTATCTGGGGCCGAGCATCATAGACGAATCGTTCAACACTGTGTGGAACAAGGCCTACAGTTCCGCAGCCGTGGCCCGTTCAGGCGCGCGATTCCCGGTCGGGATCCACCTCGGCGAGGACCTGCTCTTCAATCTCGACTTCGTTCGAGCCGCCGCAACAGGCTGCCATCTCTCCCTGCTGGGCTACTACTACCGGCGCGACAATTCCGGTTCAGTGACCAAACGTTTCATTTCCGGCAAACATGATGAGCTGATGCTCGTCAATGACTCACTCCAACAGCTCGCTTCCGACCTAGACTCGTCCGGCCTGCTTGGCGCGGCCGGATACATCCGCGCCAAGAATGCGGTGTCCTCGACCAGAGACCTCCATCATCGAGACTGCCCACTGCCCATGCGGGAGAAATTGGCCGCTGCCGAACGGTATCGGAGCTCGGCTGCACACGTGGACCTCCGTGGCCTGAGAACCGTTCCGTGGGTGTTCGGTGCCATCTACAATCTGATCGGCTACCGTACCCTGTTCTTCCTCACCGGACTTCTCGCCGCGGCGAATCGAAGGTCGACGAAGAGCTGAACCGGCGTGGGCCTCAGGTGTTCAGCAGTTTGTCCATCGCACCGATGTACTGACTCCACCCGAGGAAGGCGACCATGAGCGCTACACTCCCCAGACCCTGTCGCCACCCTTTCAGACAGAGCACCGGGATGGTCACGATCAAGGGCACTATCGACCAGGAATAGGCGGCCACTCTGTCGCTGTAATAGACGAATCCCAGTCCCAGATAGTACGTATTGAGAATGATGAAGGCGTGGAACAGCTGCCGGTACCACTCTGGAAGCGCATCGATCGTCCGCAGCACGACATAGCCCATCACCAAGACGCAGAGGCCGAGTATCCAGAAGTCCAATCTGTTCGTTCCGCCCGTGTACAGGTCGGCATTCTCAGGGTCGGTGTAGGTTTCGAGCTCTTCTGAGCCAGCGGCGAACGGGGACAGCAGGGTCGCGTTGAGTCCTGTGAGGAACAGCAGAGAGAACACCCCCCACACGCCGATGAGGAAGGGAGTGGAGGCTTTCGGCAGGAAGCGGACGCCGAGGAGCAGCAGCGCTGCAGGTATTGCCGACCAGTGGAAGAGAGTCGCAATAGCCAGCCACACGAGTGTCTGCCACAGTCGAGTCTGCCGGCAGATCGAGACTACAGCGAGCAGGATGAACAGCAACGAGAGTCCCTGTCTCAGCAGGTAGCTCGAATACCCGGTGAAGAACCCGAAGCAGAAGGTGACGTAGTAGACGACGGTCACCTGCCATGTCGACCGCAGCAGCCAGAGCAGGGCAAGGGCGAGCATGATCGAACCCAGCAGTGCAACGACGAAGAAGTAGACCTTCGGGTCATGGGTGAAGAGACCGATGAGCCATCCGAGCACGAGGAAAGCGGGTTCTCGGCCTTCGCTGTCGTAGGTGTAGAAGACTTCGTCGGTGGGCGCGAAGCTGAGGATCTGGAACTCCGTCGAGTAGATCGCCTTGTCGGAGACGTCGTAGTTCCCCAGAGCCGCAACAATGGTGTTGATCAGGACCAGAGAGATCAGCGGAAGCAGAGCATTGCTCCAATGACGCAGCTGTGGGACCCTCCAGCTCAGCACGAGCATGAGAACCCAGACAGTCGTCAGCCCGAACCAGATGGCGATCATGATCGAGCAGTGTCGCCGTCGTCGCGGATCAGTGGCATCGGGCCTGTCGGAAGACCCGTCGCCGTTCCGGAGGCGACATCGGCTGAGATCAAATGGACCCCCGGCTGCGCGGAGTCGATTCCGTACGTCCGGTTCCGGTCGACCTCTGCCGAGGACAGTTCGGACCTGTTGAGAACCAGACCTATCGGTGCACCCAGCTCGTCCAGGGCACGGACGGATTCCGCGACGGCGCGGGCCTTCACCCGCCCGGCGCCGGCAACAAGAATGGTCCTGCTGGCCAGTCGTGAGAGAACGAGGCTGTCTGCCACGGGCAGCAGCGGAGGACCATCGAGAATGACGAGATCGAACCTGCCTGCGAGCTCGGACACCAATTCAGCCATCGCGCGGGTCTCGAGCAGCTCAGTGGGATTGGGTGGAATCTCTCCGGCAGCAAGCACGCTGAGATCGTGCTCGCCCCAGGACTGCAGCAGATCGCTGAGGTCGAGACCGCCGACCAAGGCTGTCGTGAGACCGACAGCATTCTCCAGCCCCAGTCGCGAGGAGACATTCGGTCTCCGCAGATCGGCGTCGACGAGGACCACGCGCTGACCCGCACGAGCGCTGGCGATCGCCAGGTCGACGCTGAGCGTGGTCTTGCCCTCCCCCTGCTGCGCCGAAGTCACAAGTAGGACGGAGCTGTCGTCGTCGACGTGGGCAAAGCGGAGATTCGTCCGCAGCCGAAGAATCGACTCACCACGGACACCCGCGATTGCGGGACCGTCCCTGGTGGACTCGTGGACGATGCTGCGGTCCTCGGGCACTGCCGCCATCAACGGCGCCGAGGTGATGGCCGCCAGATCGTCCTTTGTCCGTACAACACTGTCGAACATCCCCCGCACAACCGCGATGGCGGTGCCGACTGCCAGTCCGAGCAGCGCTCCGATGAGCACGAAGCCCACTTGAGGCAGGCCGTCCGACTTCGTCGGCGCCACCGCCGCGTTCGCTTCGATCAGGTCGATCGCCGCCGAGTCGGTCTTCCCCGGGTTCTCGAGCCGTCCGATCCTCTCCGTGAGACTGCGGGCAACAGCAGTCGAAAGCCGCGCCGCACCATCGGCGTCCGCGGCCCGAGCCTGGACCGTGATGAGCACCGTCTCCGGGTCACTGAAGGCTTCGACCTGCCCGGCGAGATCTTCTGCGGTGGTGTCGAGTTCAAGTTCGGAGACCACAGGCTCGAGCACGGATTCGCTTCCGACCATGCCCACGTAGGTCTGAATGCGCTCCTTGATGAAGTCCGATGCCATCCGCATTTCGTAGGGATCACCCGAGGTGGGCACCGACACGAACAGCTCGGTACGTGCTGTATACGATGGCGGGAACAGAACCGAGGCCCCGAAGCCTGCCAGCCCACCGGCCACCATTGTGACGATGAGCAGCACTATGTGGCGGCGGAGAAGGTACAGAAATTGCTGGATTTTCATCAGACATCAGCTTCAGTCGGGCCGGCGAACCAGCGTAAGACAACATCGAAGTTCGGCTCGATGTCCAGGACTCGTACTCACCTTCTCAGACTAGTGAGACTCGCCTCAGGAAGGATCCCCAGCTGGCACTGACTACGGTTACCCGCGTGGGATGCACGGAATGCCGCACATGTCCGAAGAACAGCCGCAATCCGACTCGGAAGCCAGCTGTCCGGCAGCTGCCGAGGACCATACTGGAAACTGGTCCTGATCGTCCGGGGCCGAGCTCATCATCGAGGAGGAAAACGCCGTTGCACAATTCTCGATCCGCTTTCGCCCTGGTCACTTTGGGCAATATCGCGGTTGCCGGCGCCCAGTGGTATTTGGTGTGGCTGTTCGCCCAGCAGAGTGGACCAGTCGCTGTCGGCCACTACTCCACGCTGATTGCGATGATGACACCTGTCTTCATCGCCTCGCAGCTGGGACTGCGCAACCTCTTCGTCACGTTGCAGAGGACAGTTCGCTGGCGCATCTATCTCGGATGTCGCCTGGCCACGGTCGGCCTGTCCGTCGTCATCATCATCGGGCTGGTCATCTTCGGACCTGCCCAGATCCACACTGCACTTGCATTGCCACTGCTGCTGATCAAGGTCAGTGATTCTGTCGGCGACCTGTTCTATGCGCGGCTGCAGAAGACCGAGCGTCTCTTCGCCTTCGGTCTCATCCTCATCGGCATGGCCACCGTCAGCGCAATCACGGTCACCGTGGTGATGCTCATGACCGGATCGATCATCACCGCACTGTGGTCCGCGGCCGTCGTGTCTTCCACCGGCACCATGGTCACGATCTGGGTCGCCTCCGCCGAACCGCCAGAGACCAATGCCGACATTGCCTCACGGACGTCGGTGCGCTCCGAGGTCCGAACACTCGTCTCCGCGGGGATCCCGATGTCCCTGATGCAGGGCGTCTATTCCCTGCTGTCCTATGTTCCGCTGGCTGTGGTGGCCTGGTTCGGATCACCCGGCGACGTCGGGCTCTACGCTTCGGCCGCGTACCTTGTCGTCTTCGCCAATCTGGTCGGCGCATCCATCGAAACCGTCGTCCTGCCGGCTTTTCGCACTGTCCGCGAGACCGAAGGCCCGTTGGTGCTGCGGCGCAGGGTGAAGCGGATGTGCCTGATCGCCTTGACCAGTCTCATTCCCTTCGTCGTCCTCGCACTATTCATCGGGCCATGGCTGCTGTCCGCCGTCTACGGTGCGGATTTCGTCCTCTCCCGGCAATCAGTGCTCTACCTCTCCCTCGCAGCCCTCTGCACCCTCCCGACCTATCTGGCTTCCGCGAATCTGCTTGTCCTCAACCGCTATTGGGCGACCTTCTTCGTCGGCGGCACCGCGATCATTGCAGTCCTCGCAGGCGGCGGAATCGCAGGCATGGCCGGAATGGCTGCTGTGGAAGCAGGATGTCTTGCGGTATTCATCGGGTCACTGACACGCCTGGTAGGTGAGTTCACCTGTTCTCGACCTCGCCGCAGCGCACCGACTGTCGCGTCTGCGTCCTAACGAGGGCGCGTCGGCCCAGCCCCACCTCCGGATGGTCCGGAACGCGGCATCAGGCTCGTTCGAGGGGTCCGTGCTGGTACTCCCAGTCGACCATCTCGTAGACGCTCGGGAGCATCTGGTCGATCATCAACTGGCTGATTGCATCCCAATCTTCATGCGGATCGACCACATCGTCGAACTCCGGCCCGTCGGAAGGCGGCATGCGGGAACGCTGTGCCAGTGAGACCAGGTTCTCCCAGCGCTGCCGGGAGGAAGATTCGCCGGTCGGCGAAAGTGGATGAATGATCCGTGCGAATTCGCGCAGGGTGAAGGTTCGTCTGAGCGCACGCGGGTCGAGCGTCACCACCTGGCTCCGATGCCACCGCTCCATGCCGATCACCAGATCCGCGTTGACGATGTCGGAGCTCTGCAGTCGTTTGGCGCGAAACTCACTGAGGTCGATTCCCCAATCCCTCGCCAGGGACCGCACATCGTTCGTCGCACCTGCTCCGCTCACTCCCGCTGTACCCGCACTGTCGAGGATGAATCGTCCAGGAGCGACTTCGTCGAACCCCTGCTGCAGCAGACCGGCGGCAAGCGGTGAACGGAAGAGGTTTCCGGTGCAGACCACGAGAATTCTGTATTCATCGCCTCGTCCGTCCCCGGCGGACCGGATGAACGATTCAGACGGCGGCTCACCCTTGGTCGTCACTTGTCGGCGGCCCGTCCTCTGGCCCCGGACCTCGTGGCTGCATCGGCCGATCCTCGAACTCGCGGCGAGACCGCCCGAGTGCGAGCTCCCGGCCAGACCCGCGGTGAGCGTGTCGAGTTCTCGGCACTGAGCTCTCCCACCAGCCAGCCAGCCGGCTCCGCGTGTTCGTCGAGGACTGTGTGCTCCCCGCTCAGCGTCGCTCCGCGACCGGGTTCAGGAGACAAGGCGGCCGCTGACGTTGCTGGCGCATACGTCTTCGAATATCCGGTCAGGTCCGCATGTCCCAATGGGACTTTGTTGATGACGAGACTGATCGGAGTATCGACTACGGACAGGTCTTTCAGAGCTTCTTCCAACTCATTGTGCGAGATCTCATTCACAGCGATGACGTGGATGATCCGTCCAGCTGTCTTCGCCAACAGCAGTCCGTCCGCGACCGGCAGCACCGGCGGACAGTCGAGAATGACTGTGTCGAAGTCATTGCGAAGAACCGTCATGAGTGCAGACATCGACCTCGAATCGATGAGCTCCACAGGGTTGGAGACTCTCTCACCTGCCGTCAGCACATAGAGTTCGTCCTGTCCCCACGGCTGCAGCAGATCATGGACGTCCGCGGCACCTACTAAGGCTGTCGTCAGCCCCGCGGAGTTCTCCAGTCCGAGTTTGTCCGCCACAGCAGGCTGGCGCAGGTCGACATCGACCAAGGCCACTCTCTGCCCTGACTGCGCCAACGAAATTGCAAGCTGCACACTTGTCGAGGTCTTTCCCTCGGCAGGAACCGATGACGTGACCACAATGACATTGTTCGAGTCCTCGACTCGAGCGAATCGCAAGTTGGTCCGCATGCGCCGAATCGCCTCCGCATATGGGGAGTCTTGATTGGTCGCCGTCACCTCAGGCCGGGTCTCGGACTCGCTCCTCACTGGCACCGAGGCAAGAATCGGCGCCGAGGTGACTTCACGAACATCGGCGATATCTCGGACCTTGGAGTCCACCGCAGATCGGAACAGCGCAATTGCAATGCCCAGCGCCGCTCCCAGCAAGGCGCCGATCGCAGCGCAGACCCACCTGACAGGTCCACTGGTCGCCGTCGGAACGCTCGCGTCGTTGGCTACAGCCAGACGAATGCCCGACTGCGCCTTGCCATGACGGGATTCGAGATCGGTGATCGTTGTGGTGAGGTTGTTCGCCACTGCCTCGGACAGTCGAGCTGCACCGCCTGGCGTTGTGGAAGTCCCGCTGATTGTGAGCAGCACGGTTCCATGGTCGGACGAGGCTGACACAAACTCAGCCAGCTTCTCGGGACTGAGCTTCAGTCCCAAATCCCGAATGACCGGCTCAAGCACGAGTCGGGAGTCGGCCAGATCAACATAGGTCCTCAGCCGTTCCTGGACGAAGGCCGACGCGATCTGCTTCTGATCCGGATTCGAGGCCTCGACCGTGGACACGAACAGCTCGGTCTGCGAGGTGTACTCGTCAGGGAGCATCATGAACACACCCACACCGCCGATACCACCTGCCAATACCATCACGATCAGCAGTGCGGCGTTCTTCCGCACTATCCGCATGAAGTCGATGATGCTCATCTCAGGTCCAATCAGGTTGAAGTGCGAACAGCGGCGGTGATGTTTGGCTCCAACTGTACTGTCGGCGGAATCAGGGCGGTCAGTCTCATTCCGGAGCTTGCGGCGTCCCGCAATGACCCTGCGGATGCTGGTCCCACAATGACCCTGCGGAGGCTGCTGCCGCTCCAGGCTCATCCGGGACTATTCGGACAGAACCCCGCCCTCAGCGACTGCTGGCGGGAGTGCATCCCTGCACGTCCCATGCGCGAATCGTCTCAATGGCGGAGACTATCTGTGTACTCATCCGTTCATACGCCCGTGCCGACCGATTTCGCGGGTCGACGACGTCATCACCGCTCCCGTCTCCCTCCGGAGGAGTTCGATAACGGGGGGCAAGGGCGACAAGCGACTGCCACCTCCCGGTCCGCGTCGCCCGCGCCTCGGGCCGCACGGTGGGAAGGATACGGGCGAACTCGCGCAGGGTGAACGTGTTCCGAAGTGCCCTCGGACTCACACCCACGACCTCGCGTCTGAGCTCCCTGTCCATGACCAGGATGAGATCGGCTTCAGAGATCATCGCCTCATCAAGCTGACTGGCGACGAATCCATGCAGGCGAAGTCCCCGGCGCGACGCCAGTCGCAGCACCTCCACTGCGGCCGGACGCCCAGAGGCGGCCTGAGTTCCGGCACTGCACACAGTGAACTCACCTGGAGCTTCGGTGTCGAGATCGTGCTGGAGCATCCTTTTCGCCAGAGGAGAACGGCAGACATTGTCCCTGCCGACGACGAGTATCCGAAAGTCTGTGGGCATCACCGCCCAGTCCCCATTCACTGCCGCTCTCGTCATCTGCCTGCATCCGCCCTCGGGAACCCGGATACCGCCGGAATGCTCCGGCGCACCTCGGCCGGCGCGTGGTCACGTGGGATGAGACGGGGCCAGGCAGCGTTGACGGCCTCGTCCGGCCACAGCCTGCAGACCGCGAGGATGGAGTCGACCTCCGGTGTATGTCCGAATTTCAGCTGTTCCTCTGGGTCCGCGATCTCCTGGAATCCGACCTCTGTCAGTACTGAACGATCCGCGCTGTCAGCGCGCAGCGCACACACAGCGAAGTCGGCCTCGGTCGCCCGTGACCGATTCGTCAGCAGTCTCACGACCTCTCGTCGGACTTCGATGTCCGGTGCGGCTGCTGAGCAGTCGTCGAATCGGAGCAGGAGCGATTCGGCGCTCAAGACTGATATCTCGCAGCATCCGATCTCGTGTCCGGCAGTGCTGCTCACCGCCCATGTAGTGATGGTCTCGGTCCGGGACCTCTGGTCGAACACCAGCAGTTCCGATTTCAATGTGCCGCCGAAATTGTCAGCTGTCACTTCGCCTTCCTGGCTGATTCCATCAGCGCGGAGCACAATCGCAATTGTGCTAATGAGTATGCGCAGGTCGAGACCGAAGCTCACTGCATCCACATATTCGACGTCAAGATCGAATCTGTCATCCCAACGCACGCGGTTACGTCCGTTGACCTGCGCCATTCCACTCAGCCCTCCGCGCACCTCATGCCGACGGCGCTGCTCGTCCAAGTAGTGGGGCAGATAGCGGATGGGCAGTGGCCGCGGACCGATCAGGCTCATGTCGCCGCGCAGCACGTTCCACAGGCTTGGCAGTTCGTCCAAGCTGCTCGACCGCAGCAGTCGGCCGAAACGAGTCATCCTCTGGCCATCGGAGACGAATCCCCGCTCAGGATCGACGTTGCGCATACTGCGAAATTTCCACAGCCGGAAGATCCGTTCGCCTTTCGTCACTCTCTCCTGGTGGAAGAAGATCGGCGCACCGAGAAAGAGAAGGATCAGGATGCAGATGACGATGAGGACCGGCGAGAGGACGACCAGTGCAACCAGAGCGCTGAGAAAATCAAGCACCCTTTTGACGACGTGGTATCCGGTCATCTCACTGCTCCCGGTCAAGTAGGACGGTTCTGATCGCGACAGTGCCGGGACCCTGGCTGCATGGTTCACTGCTGAAGCTCGTTTCGTCAGTCAACATGGTGACGCGCTCCTCACTCTCTTCTGGTTCTCAGGCTAGGCATGCACGGCGCTGCTGCCTCTCGTCCTGCTGCAGGCTTGCGGGAGACCGTTGAGTTTCTGCGGCCTCCTTCGTGTTCAGGCCACGGGGAGTCCGGAACCATTCGCCAACCGAGCGATGAGCCCAGTTCGCGAGGTGACGTCCAACTTGCGGTACACAGAGGTCAGCCGGAGTTCCACAGTGCGCAGCGAGACGAATATCCGCAGTGCGATCTCCCGATTCTTCAGCCCTTCGCGCACCAGATCGACGACCGCTCGTTCGTCCGCGCTCAATCGGTCAAGCAGGCCGTTGCACACCGGCTCCACATGAGTCTCTGCATGTTCTGGCCGGGCGGCGTCTGCCAGGTGGTCGGAACCGACTTCACGGAATATCCCCACCGCCAGACGGGCCCGCTCGGCGGCCCCTGCATGGGCACCAGAATCTGCCAGCCGTCGGGCCATCACCAGCAGGGTTACACCCTTGTCGAACTGAGAGTCACCCGGACGCCACGAACCGAGCAGCCTGCCCATGGCTTCGATCCCCGCACCATCGGGAAGCAGGAGGATACGAGACCGCTCGAGCGCCAGTTCCGCCCAGCGAGACGGCGCTCTCTCGACTCTGCCGTGGAACACCCGGACCAGCATTCCTGCGTGCTCTCGCCGCCCTGTCGCGATCAGAGCCTCGATGAGATCCGGCTCGAAGCGAATGACATTGGGGTTGAGCTCACCCGAGGCCAACTCTTCGCAACGATGCAGGTGGCGCACCGCCTCGGCGGGAAGACCCATACGCAGCAGATAGTTCCCCTGGATCGCATTGAGTTCGGCCACAAGACTGAGGTTCTGGGATGCTACGGCGTGCGCCGTCAGCGCTGCTTCGACAGTCTCCGCATCACTGGCCCGTCCCTGGGCAAGGAGGCTCCAGCACTGCAGCAGCAGCTGACGATCTCGGCGGATCAGTCCACCGGATACGGCCGAGGACGCGAATTTATCGATGAGCGCGATGGCCAGGCCGATATCGCCCCGGCGAATCGCGATCTCGGCGCGCACGTACCTGGCCTGTGTGTCCCAGATGGTCTCCCGCGCCCCACATGTGTCCAGGCAGTCCAGCGTCGCGAGAGCCGAGTCGTAGTTCTCAGCTGCCATCAGCCCTATTGAGAGCAGGAGCAGGCAGACCGGATCTGAGTCTTCGGCCGCATCGAGCGCCCTGAAGTCCTCTACCGCACGCTCGTCATGACCTCGCCCGCATTCGAGCAGAACGTCCAGAGAGCGGTACAGCCGCGTGGATCGATCGTCGAAGTGAGCGCGCAGACTGCTCGCGTTGTCCAACAGTTCGTGCGCCTCGGCCGTTTCCCTCCTCAGCGCATGGCACAGGGCGATGACCAATTGCAGATGGGCCACCTCGGCGGGCGCCGTGGTCACTTCGCTGCGGCTCCACTGATTGCGCAGACGCAGGGGGACGGACTGCTGGACAAGGAATTCGGCCCACACACGCAGCGTACGAGCTCGGACGAGGACTCTCACGTCCGCGCTTCGAGCAGCATAGGCGAGGTAGCGCAGTGCGAAGTCGATCTGCCCGAGGTCGATCAGACGCGCGGCGAGATCATTCAGAAGCGTGGAGATCGGTCCGAGCTCCATGCTGAGTGCGAGAGCTCGTTCCGCGAACTCGATTCCGGCCCAGTCCAGTCCTTCCGAAACCAGTGCGCAGGCATCGGCGAGAAGCTGACGCGGAGTCTCCTCCGTGGCATCGATGAAGGACCGATGCCAACGGTTGAGTTCGGGGTAGCTCTCCTCGCACCGCTGCGCGAGAAGCGAGTGACCGGCCAAGCGCTCGTCAACACTCAGCGTCCGATGTGTGCAGACCCGAGCCAACTCCTCCGAGAAGCGGCAGTACACACCGTCCTTCTCGACGGTGCCCCGGGCTTCAAGCTCCGAGAACCATTCCTGTGCTTCCCGAGACGCTCCGAGAACGGCGGGCCGTGGGGACAGCGGCGCCAATGACATGAGGCCCAGCAGCACTTCGGCCTCATCGCCGAGGTCGTTCTTCGCGACCGAGACCATCCCGTCAGCATTCGGCCCCAAACGCAACGGCAGGTCCAGCGCCTGCGATCCTTCCATCTGGTTAGTAGGCAGGCGTTCGAGCAGCTGACGCAGAGCCGACGGTCGCCCCGAGGCGGTCCGCACTGCCACAGCGGCGACCCCCGCGGCTACCCGTCCAGAAGTCAGCTCGTCCGCCAGCTCGAGCATCCGGCTGTCGCTCAGGTGTCGCAGCTCCACGCACGGAACACCGGCCAGCAGACTCGTCGGGGACAGCGCACCGGTCGAGACCGCGATCTTCAGACTACTTCCCGCCATGCGTCGCAGCATGTGACCGAGGACGAACTGCGAGGGCTGGTCCATCGCATCGGCTCCCGGGACGATGACCAGAACTCCCTGTTCCGATTCCATGCTGCCGATCAGCCTCGTGACCTCGTCCGCAATCACGCGAACCGAGTCCGGGTCGTCGGACTTCTCCGATTTCAGCCGGCTCTCCAGCTCCGTCGATTCGAAGTTCCCGAGTTCGAGGGAGCGCAGCGAGGCGAGAACGATCTCCAAGCCCGTATAGGTCCGCGCAAATTCCGTCTGGCCGTTGGGAACTCGGATGACCGGCACGGTCGACTCGGCTTCCAACGCCTTGAGGATCTCATCACCACCCAGACCCGGTGGGCTGATGACCGCAGCCGCACTGTGACGATCGAGAAGGTTGCACAGCTGATCAAGCTCGGCGCGACGAATCAGTGCCTGCATGATGAGTTCCGCCCAGCGCCTGAATCATCGTCGTTCCTCAGCTGCGTGCGCAGCGGCCTGTTGTTGTCCATGCCCTCATGATTCCGTCACCGAGAGCACTCAGACAGGTGGTCATGCCCGGACATATTCCAGTCAGTACTCAGTCACGACGAAGACAGCACTGGTTCCGCTACTCAGTCGAATTCAGCTGACGTCATCACGCTCTCACCAGCGTCAGAGGACGCGATTTCGCTGCCGCAGACTATGCGGGCGAAGCGGCTGTCGGCGGCAGTTGCCCGTCTGCCCACAGATTGCCCTGAAGGTAATCCTCGACGTCACCCGCGCGACGCACAAGCGTCAGCTGATTCTCATGGAGGACATAGACGGCAGGCGGAAACTCGATGAACGACGAGCCGTACGACATGGTGTACGCCCCCACTCGTCTGAAGACGATCCGGTCCCCCTCGACGAGCTTCGGCGAGTCCTTCAACACCATCAGCCGGTCGTCCTCCATACAGGTGAAGCCGGCGATCACCTGCTCAGGATGACTCGTTCCCAGAGCCGCCTCGGTGTCGATGTCGTAGACGGCCTTCTTTCGGAAGAGAGGATCGATGTCGGTCCTGCTGGTATCGGTGATGACGAAGCGCTGTCGCCCGATGTCCTTGGTATCGAGCACTTGCGCATGAAATTCCACCGGATTGGCGATCACCGAGCCCCCTGGTTCGATGACCAGCTGAGTGCGACCGACGTCGACGACCGCAGCGAGTTCGGCATGAATGCAGGAGATGTAGTCGTCGAACCCCGTCGTGTCATTGAGACTCCCGAAGAAGCCGCCGCCGATATCGATCCAGTCCAGGTCGAGATCGAGCTTCGCGATGATCTTGGCGGCGACTCCGGCGGCCGCTCGATACACCTGCAGACTCTTCGTCTGGGAATTCCGATGCATGTGAAGGCCGACGACAGTCGCACCTGCAGCAGACAGTTCCACGATCGCTGCCTCGAGATCGCCATTGTCGAAGTCGAAGCCGAACCGACTATCGGCACCGATCACGGTGCTTTCGCCCGGGCACAGTGCTTCGAGGTCCCAATTGACTCTGAGCCCGACACGCACATCCAGACTAGAGTCCTCCTGGGCCAGCTCCGCAGCCCACCTGATCTCTCGTTTGGAGTCGAGGTTGGTCAGTGAACCGTTGCGCAGTGCGGCCCGAAGGACTGCACGGCTCTTGACTGGACCGTTGTACACGATCTGCTCCGGCGCGAAGCCGAGTGCCCGCACCAGCCTGTATTCAGAGTCCGAGACGACTTCGGCCCAGACTCCCTGTCGTTTCATATAGGTCAGCAGCCAAGGCAGTGGGTTTGTCTTCACGGAATACGACATGACGGAATGAGGCCAATGTTTCGCCAAGGCATTCTGGAATCGATTGACCAGAAGGTTGAGCGCCGATTCATCGATGACGAAGGCCGGTGTCGGCGGACCAGTGATCCGAGGATGTTCTATGGAGTTCATTACTGCCTTTCCAGTGCGAGTTCGGACGCTGCAGTCGACGACACTGCTGTGCCACCGCGCTCGCCCACCGCCTATGTGTGTTCAACTGAGGTGGAAGAGTCGTTGCCCTCCCGGGACCCGCGAGCTGTCACGCGAGTTTCCTGATACTTCGCCGAGATGACGCCCGACTCGTATCGATTCCACCCCTCGTCCACCGGGATTCCGAAGATCTGGCCCATGTAGTAAAGCGGAACGTCAGCTCCTGCCAGATGCACGAATGGATACCCGCCGCCGAATCGAGGATTGATATCGATCACCGAGGCCCGGCCCTGATCATCGAGGAACATGTCGACATCGATGAGCCCAGACAGCCCGGCGGCACGGGCGATCGTTCCCGAGGCTTCTCGGAACGGTCCGGGGTCGACTGTGACGGCCTTGTCCGTCTCACCGGCGCGCATCCGCAGCTTGCGGCGCGCGAACACCCCCGTGAGCGGGCCGGGGTCCAACAGGCTCGAGACGATGTCCACGCCGTATTCGCTGCCCGGCATCTTCGGCTGGACGACGACGTCGTCCCGAGGATCTGTACGATCAGCACGCCATGGAACACTTCTCGCAGAATTCGCCACAGCCTCGTCGACCGTGCTCCGGGTCGCCACCGCCAATCCGGAGGAACGACTGCCGAAGCGGTGCTTCACCACGAATTCGTCGCTCTCTCCCACATCTGCGAGAAGGCTGCCCAGATCGCTCCCCCTCACCGTCTTCGGCGTCGGAACGGCAACAGCTTCGAGCATCTGCGCCATCCGGAGTTTGTCGGCACAGCCGACCTGCCATGCGGCAGACACCCCGGGAACGAAGACCCCGCGGTCACGCAGCGAATCCGCGATTCCGGTGTTCACATGGAGTTGCATCAACTCATAGTCGTTCGCTGAGAGGAAGAGCCTCGGCTCGACGTCGTCAACCAGGCTGAGTATCTCTTCGCCGTAGCCTGGGTCGGTGTATCTCGGCAGCAGTCGGGTCTCATCACCATAGGACGCAGCAGCACTCGAGGGGTCGTTCTCAGCGACGATGATTCGCCCGTTGAGACCGAGCGTGTCGAATGCGGCACGAAACCAATCAATGAGATAGAGACGTCGGCCCGCGGAGCCGATCACAATCGTCACAGATTCAGCGCTCATGTCGCCCTCCTAAATTCGGCGTCCCGTTACCCCGGGATTATCGGACAATTACCCCGCACCGAAATGCACAGCTGCCGCAATGACACGAATATCCACTCGGAATGACGTATTCAGTTCGATTTCAGAAGTCACTGAATTTCATCCCGATGCCCCTCATAGTAGTTTCACTACACCCGCCCCATGAGTGGGATCCGATATCTTTGCGGTTTCCCGAAAACAGTTTGCGAACCGCTTCGATCGGTCCTGCTCCGCCCGCATCCGCCCGAACTCATAGACGGTGTGAGACTAGAGGTTCTCGGACTCCTGCTTCGCGGCACCGACAGCTTCGATATTCAGCCGCGCCAGAGCCTCGGCGACCTGATGACGACGGGTGACTCCGAGCTTTCGATACAACCGGTAAGCATGCCCTTCCACTGTCCTCACCGCCGCTCCGAGCACGTCAGCTATCTCCGCATTCGACATTCCTTTGACCAGAAGACCGCAGATCTCTCGCTCCCGTTCCGTCAGCTCGACGGTCTGGTCGTATGATCCGGGCGAGAAGGGTACGCTGCCGCGGTGGTGAAGTCGGTCCTTGGCCATCTGCACACATCTGGCAGCGACATCCGGGGCGGACGAGCGTTCGGCATCAGCGATCCTCAGCAGCGCCTCTGCGTCCTTTGCCCACAGCGCCTCCCCCACTGCTCCGAGAATTCGGAATGCCGGCCCCTCACCCAATGCGGCGATGCGACGCATCTCGTCAACATCGACTTCCCCGAGGTGGCGAAACAGCAGATAGCGGATCTGTGCGCTCAGACCGTATGCCTGGTTCCGATCCGCATCGTCAAGCATCTGCCGCAGCTGCCTCTCGGATTCCGGATCGGAGGTCCGCAGCCACCGGGAGATGAGGGTGAACACCAGTGCCCGTCTAGGTTCGATGTGCGAGCCGGAGAGCACGACATCGTCGAACCTGGCGTCGAAGTCCTCTGCCATGTCCGTCTCACCGCTGAGCGTGGCCACGTACTGCGCCACACCCAGCGCCGAGCCGAGTAGGGAGAACTGCTTCCAGTGATCGAGAGCCTCGACACCGGCTCGAGCCGAGCGTAGGGCCGCGTCCAGGTTGCCCTCGAGCAAAGCGATCTCTGCCTCCATCATGTCGCTGGTCCCACTTTGAGAAGCGATATGGGCGATATCGCTCGACTGCGGCAGCTGCAGTGACCGCCGAGCGGCCGTCAAGTCGCCGTGCTCCATCAGCACCCGAGCTTCGAGCATCCTGATGACCATGGTCCCCATCCCCAGAGTGGAGAGTTCGCGTCTCACCAGGGAGAGAATCTCATCCGCGTGCCCGACCTGCCCCTGCTCCAGTTCGAGGGCCCCGCAGAGGAGTGCCGCCGCCATCCGGTACACACCCGGCAGAGCAACATCGAGAGCCTGTTGGCGCAGCCGCTCCCTGTCCTGCTGACCGTGAGTGCTGACAACGGATTCGACCGTCTCCAGCAGAGTTCTCGCTGTCGCGTCGTCGAGAGCTTCAGCAGGACATCTCTTCGCCGCCTTCTGATCGACGCCCTTTCCGTTCAGGTGACAGTTCTCATCGATGCAGCAGTCGCGCTCGGGTGCGGTCAGCCTGTCGAGGGCCGCCGTGAAGTCGGCGGCTTCGAGTGCCACTGACCGGCGTGTGATCTGCCGGTTGGCCCAGAGCACTGCTGCGGTGACGACGAGCCCCCGGCAGCGTGCCTTGTGCAGACAGTGAGCAAGCAGATCGAGACCCAGCGCCACCTGTCCGACATTGCAATAGAGGCACGCCAATTCGTACAGCTCCGGCGCGCTCAGCCGATCAGTCGGAACATCGGACATGATTCGCAGAGCTCGATGCCAGTCAGCTGAGTCGATTGCGGTCATCGCAGCATCGATGACCTGCCGTTCGTCTACGGCAACTCCACATCCCAGTGCCCATTCCGTCCTGAGCATCCGAGACCGCGGACCGGGATGGTCCGGATAGTCGCGGACTATGCCGTACCACTTCCGGCTGCGCCCGATCGGGGCGCTGTATCGCAGCGTCTCCGACGCATGGTGTTCACGTGCGACGTAGACCCGAGCGGTATCTCCCAGGATGCGCAGCTCACCCACGTCGACGAGGTGGTCGGCTGCTGGCCCGAGTCCGATCGACATCATCAGATCGATGTCGATCTCACCGGCCATGACGACCAGCTCAAGAGCTTCCTTCTCCTCCGTCGAATACTGGTCGAGGTCGACGCGTGCGAAGTCCCGTGCCCGGACGTCGAAATCGATGTCGAGTCCGTCGAGCACCAGGACGCCCTTCCGTGACAGCAGGCGATTCTTCCTTCGGCAGTATTCGAGGAGCTCCAGCAGCTTGCCTGGATTGCGTCCCGAATGGAAATCGATGATGTCGATGGCTCCCTGTGCGGCGATCCCTCCGAAACTGCGCTCCACCGCAGTCCGCAGATCCTCTGGGGCGAGCGGCTCGAGCATCATCTGCGCAAGCACCTGCTCGTCGACCAGGTCGGCGAACGGCCAGACTTCATCACCGGCGGAGTGGCGGGTCGTCGCCACCAATCTGATCGTGCTGGCGGCAGCGAGCTGAGTGAGCATGCGGAGACTGTATTCGTCGAGGAAGTGCGCATCGTCGACGAATACAGTCGGCACCTTGGCATCCCCGGTCATCGCCGATATGACTCGCCTCTGCAGGCCACCCGGTTCGTCGAGGTCGACGATCATCCCGAAGACGCCGAATGGAATCTGGCTGAGCACCCGGTCGGCACGCAGCCAGTGCTCCTTCCCGCCTCGGCGCCCATGCACCTCCTTCGCCAATCGCGTCTTCCCCATGCCGACATCTCCCTCAATGAGGATGCCGACCATGGACGAATCAGTCAGCGATTCCTCAATGATCCGAAGCTGGTCCGCACGGCCGAAGAGCGGTGGGGGTCCAAATGGCCGTTGCCGAGTCATGCCAGACTCCGTGCGATCTGATTGAGTTCGTGACGGTCGCTGACGTGCAGACGTCGATAGAGACGGCCGAGGTGCCACTCCACTGTCCGCACCGAAAGATGCAGCCGAGCTCCGAGCTCGGAGTTGCTTGCGCCCTCGGCCACACCGGCCACCAGCTGCTTCTCAATCGCGGAGAGCATCCCCCACAGATCCGCACCACCGGCATCGAAAGTGATCGCGCGCAGACTCGAGTCCAGCAGCATTCGCGCTTGTCTGACGGCAGCCGAATCCCGGTTCTGCACAGCCCTGGAACGCGCTGAGCGTGCCAGATCAGCGCACATCACGACAGCGCCGAAGCTCAGTGCTTCATCTGCGGCGGCGATCACCGCCGCATAGTCATCGCCGAGGCAGGCTTCGGCAACCGCTGATGCCAGACGCCCGAGATCGCCATCGATGTTCTCTGCAGCGCTGCGCAGGTCCAACTGCGCCGCTGAACTGCCGTGTCGGCTCGCCTCCATCCAGGCATAGGCGGCCAGAGTATGGGCTCCCCGCCCCGCAGCCTCGGCACCGAGGCGGTGCATCTGGTCGGCGATCCCTGCAGGGCCGCCCAGCGCCTGGGCCTCGAGTTCGAGCAGATCAGCAAGATATTCCGAGCACCAGTCGTAATCGGCGCGCGGAACACCACGAATCGACTCCAAGTCACCATCGGCCGAACTGCGCCCTGTCCGTTCGCCCTTGCGAGCTCGGGCAACCCGATCCTCGGGCACCGCTGTCGCAGGACGCCGAGTCGACGTCTCTCGCATCTGCTGCAGCCCTTCGGCCAGGTGGAGGGCTGCCTGCATGAGAGCATGGTCGTCGCCACGCTCGGGACCGTTCGACTTGACCGTGACGAGAGTCTGCTGCGCTCGTGCGATGTGCCCGGTCCACAAATCGACGAGAGCTGCGGCAATGGCCGAATCAGCGCGCAGGGGAGTCAGTCGCTGCAATGTCGTGCGAGCACGTTCCCAGTCTCCGGCCAGATAGCGGCCGATGAAGATCTGCGGCGCAGAGTCCTCCACTTCGAAGCTGGTCGTATCCGGCAGGTCGAACATCATCTCGGCCTGAGTCAGGTACTCGAGTCCCCGCTCGATGCGGCCGTACATGATTTCGATTTTTCCCAGAAGCGAGCAGGCACGCTGTCGGTGACGGGGCAGACAGTCGCGATTGCGGAAGACCTTCTCAGACAACTTCCGTCCCTCTTCCAAACGCCCTCCGCGCACGTCGAACTGAGCCCGGGTGACATCCAAGCGGCCTGTGTCGACGACGTTCTGCAATCGGTCGCGAACCCACTCGGTGCGCAGAGTGTGCGGCTCGCGCGGGTCGGTCAATCTCAGTTCGAGGCACGCCAAGCGGGAGAGATATCGGTCGCTCTCCTCCCCCGCCCGGGGTGAGGAGACCAGACCATCGACGATCAGCTCTGCCTCGACCGTGTCTCCTCTGCCGCGTTCCGCCCGCGCCAATTCGAGGTGGATCTCGGGGTCCTCAGAGTTCGAGCTACGCAGCAGGTCGATCGCGGCGACGAAGTCTCCCCGCTCATTCGCCCACATCGCGGCACCGAGAACCTTGTCTGAGTCAACTGGGACTCCCCAGTCCTGCGTCCATCTCACCCGCCCGAACAGCGCAGCCCCCACAAGGGGAATCGTCTCCAGAATCGGAGTGATGTCCCTGAGCAGCTGCAGACTCTGCGATGGCCGAACGCCGTCACGCAGGCTCTGAGCGACCGCAGGTTCGACCACCGACACCTCGGCGTGCCTGCCTCTGGTGATGCTGATGATTCCGCGTTCTTCCAGATTGTCGAGAAGCTCCGGCTCACACATGGTCTGCAATGCTTCGTACGGCAGTGCCCCGGCCATGGCGATCAGTTCAAGGATCCTCTTCTGAACCGGCACCACATTCCACAGTGCACGATGGTCGGCTCCGCGCCGGGAACCGGCGCTCGCTGTCCTGCCGACGATGAGATTCCTCAGCATCCGGGGGTTGCCCTGCGACTTCTTCCTATAGGCGGCAATCGTCCTATCGTCGAGCTTGTGCCCCGTTTCCCGGGCGATGGCGGCGATGGCTGCCTCGTCCATCCCCTCAAGATCCGTGCGCACGACTCTGCCGGCGGTCCACAGCGCCGCCAGCAGATCGACCGGAGGCCTGATCGTTTCGGCCGCGGCCACCAGTTTGATCCGTCCAGCGGCAGTCAGCTGAGAGACGATCGACAGAGACTGTTCATCGACTCGATCTGCATTGTCGATGACCACAACCGGAGTGTGCCCGCGATCGAAAATGCGACTGATGATGGACAGTGCCGCACCACCCGACGCGATCTCAGAGGTCTGCTCGGCTTCGCTGGAAAGCAGAACCTCGAAGATGCCCAGTTTCCGGGAAGCGATCAGGCTTGAGCCGCGGAAGCGGAAGACGGGCACGTCGGGATCGACGGTCGCGGCGACACCGTTGATGACCGTGGTCTTTCCCATGCCGGACGCACCGATGACAAGCACACCGCAGACGTCAGGATCCGCGAGGCTTCGGGCGATCTCTGTGATCTTTGTCTGATTGCCGCCCTGCGCGGCTCGTGCGGACTGAAGCGGAGCTGTTTCCGATTTCACTGCGGCGTGCCCGCTTGCTCGGACTTCGTTCCCCGACCAGCCGACCGGACCGGAGCGGATCCGCAGCGGCGCGCGAATTCCCCCACCACAGCCGCAGATGCAGGTCCAGAGGCAATTCGACTGTTCCGCACCCGGGGACGAAACTCCCGATGGCGCAAACGGCCACCGACCTCGAGGAGAGACTCACACAATTCGCCTGTGAATGCGCGACAACTTTGGGACACGATATCCATCCCGTTCACTTCTCTCAAAATGAGCATATCGAGCGCGCAGTGGAGGAATCGCTCGATTATGCGACAATATCTGTTGTTTTTGCTTATCCAATCGCTGCCGATTGATGGAGGGGTACTGTTCTGATATTAGATCCGATTCACGGCAGGACACAGGCCCAGCAGGGCAATGTTAAGGATTTGTAACATTCCTGGTGACCGATTGTCACAAAACGGTAATACTTCAGGCTTTTCACATTCCAGGCGCGCGGATCCCCTCCTAGGCACACCTTCCGCGGATCCCCTCCCAGGCACGCCTTCCGCCGGATCCGATCGAATGTCGGCCTTCTTCTCGGGCGATCAAAACCCCAATGCGCATCGACATTGCAGCATCGCCCTAACCCCATGACCGACTGTCCCTGCCGACACTTGCCCGCGACTACTTGTGACCGTGAACACCGAACCGTACTATGGAGTTAAGTTACCGAACGATCAATAAGGAGTTCTCATGGACACCCTTCTGAGCGCTGAGGAGCGCGAGTTCGCGCACCAGATGCGCCACTTCTACCGCAACGAGATCCCTGAGGAGCTCCGCTTCAAGGTCGCCACAGGCCAGGAGCTGAGCAAAGAGGACATGGTCACCTCGCAGCAGATCCTCAACAAGAACGGCTATGCCGTTCCCAACTGGCCCGTCGAATGGGGCGGCCAGGACTGGACTCCGGTCCAGCGTCACATCTGGCTCGAAGAGATGCAGCTGGCCTGCGTCCCGCAGCCTCTGCCCTTCAACACTTCGATGGTCGGCCCGGTCATCGCGACCTTCGGCAGTCAGGAGATCAAAGAGCGTTTCCTTCCAGCCACAGCGAACATCGACATCTGGTGGTCCCAGGGCTTCTCCGAACCCAACGCCGGCTCGGACCTCGCCTCGCTGAAGACCACTGCAGTCCGCGAGGGCGACAAATACATCGTCAACGGCCAGAAGACGTGGACGACTCTGGGCCAGTACGGCGATTGGATGTTCAACCTCGTCCGGACCGATCCGAACGTGAAGAAGCAGGCGGGCATCTCCTTCCTGCTCATCGACATGAAGACGCCCGGGGTCACCGTCCGCCCGATCCAGCTCATCGACGGCGGACACGAGGTCAACGAAGTGTTCTTCGACAACGTCGAGGTCCCTGTCGAGAATCTCGTCGGCGAAGAGAACAAGGGCTGGACCTATGCGAAGTTCCTCCTCGGCAACGAGCGCACCGGCATCGCCCGCATCGGCGGTTCGAAGGTCAACGTGGCTCGCGCCAAGGCCTACGCCGCGGTCACGAAGACCGCACGGGGCACGCTGCTCGACGATCCGCTGTTCTCCGCTCGCCTGACTCGCATCGAAGCTGAGCTCACCGCACTCGAGATGACGCAGCTGCGGATCCTCTCGACGCAGGCAGCCGGATCGGACAAGCCGGACCCACGCTCTTCTGTGCTCAAGCTCAAGGGCTCACAGCTGCAGGAGGACATCAGCGAACTCCTCGTCGACGTTCTCGGACCGCAGGGTCTCGACTTCGTCACGGACCGCGTCCAGGGCGAAGGACTCTCCGACCTCCCACTCGGAGCCGTCGACGCTCTGCCTGCATACTTCAATACCCGCAAGGTCACCATTTACGGCGGTTCGTCCGAGGTGCAGCGGGGCATCATCTCCAAGGCACTGCTTGGTCTCTGAGGCGACAGCTGAACTCACCTCCCACGACGGGCAGTCGCAACGACGACGCATTCGCCCGGTCGCGACGATGAGTTCGCACGAACTTCAGGACACTTAGGAAGAGGACGAAATGGATCTGGAACTCAACGACATTCAGCAGGAGCTCGCCTCCACGCTGACCAAATACCTCCGCACCGAATACGACACCGCGACGCGCGAAGCGATCCTCCACAGCGATGAGGGCATCTCCCGCGACCAGTGGAACCAGTTCGCAGAGATGGGCCTGCTCGGTCTGGCCGTGCCCGAATCCTACGGCGGAGCGGAAATGACCTTCGCCGAGGTGGCTGTGGTCCTTGAGGCCTTCGGTCGGGCACTCGTGCTCGAACCGTTCCTCGCCACCGCCGTGCTCGGCGCGAATGCGGTCCTCGCGGCCGGCAATGAGGAGCAGAAGCAGGAGATCCTGCCTGCAGTCTGCGAAGGCAGGACCTTCCTCGCATTTGCCGCACTCGAGCCCGGACTGCGCTACGCGGTCGACGCCCCGTCCACCACCGCCTCGGCGGGTGCTGACGGAACGGTGACCCTGACCGGTGAGAAGAACAGCGTGCTCGGCGGCGACGTCGCCGATCACTTCATCGTCACGGCCACCGAGAACGGCAGCCTGGGCCTGTTCCTCGTCGCCGCCGACGCCGACGGCGTCAGCCGCGCCGCCCACCGTCAGGCTGACGGCCTGGGCAGCGCCAGCGTCCGCTTCGAGGGCGCAGCCGCTCAGCGACTCGACTCTGCCGACGCGCACGCCGTCGTCGCCGAGGTGCTCGACACCGCCAACGCCGCGATCATGGCCGAGGCCGTGGGCGCGATGGAAGCCTCGCTGACGATGACAGCCGAGTACTTGAAGACCCGCGAGCAGTTCGGTGCTCCGATCGGCACGAATCAGGCCCTGCAGCACCGGGCTGCCGATCTCTACGCCGAACTCGAGTACGCCCGCAGCATGGCGCTGTACTCGCGCCTTGCGGTCACCTCCGAGGAGGTCGGCTCCGAGAAGGACCGCCACCGCGATGTCATCGCCGCGAAGATCATCATCGACCAGACGGCACGCAACATCAGCCAGGAGTCGATCCAGATGCACGGCGGCATCGGCATGACGATGGAGTACCCGATCGGGCACTACGCGAAGCGCCTGACGGTCATCTCACGCACGTTCGACGATGTCGATTCGCTGACTGCCGAGCTCGGCGAGATCGGCGGCCTCATCGAACCGCACGCCGCCGACCTCAGCTGAGGAAAGCCGGCTGACGAAGCACTGCTTCGCTCACCCAAGCGCCGA
>NZ_JALDSX010000014.1 GCF_022748595.1 Brevibacterium sp. ZH18
AGCGAACCAGCTACAACTGGTCCACTCGACGATAAGTGGTCCGCTCGGCGAATAGCGGGCACCTCATGAGTCACGCGGCTCAAGGGCTGCATAAGCGCATCAGCCGCGCGGCTCAGTACCCGCGTAGCTCATCAGCCGCGCACCTCAGCACCCGCGTAGCTCATCAGCCGTGCACCACAGCACCCGCGTAGCTCATCAGCTGCGCGGGTCAGAGCCTCACTTCCTGCTCAGCGGCCCAGCGTCTGGGTCCACGACTGCGGGAGACGCTTGCGCATGTTGCGTCGGGGAGCGTTGAAGCCCGCCCGATCATGCTTCTGCGTCTCCAGCTGATTCAACGCGGCCGCCTGGTTGGCAGCATACGCGCGAGCAACCTGACGGATCGCGACGACTGCGGCGACGGCAGCAGCACTGGCCATGTCATCGCTGACGGGTTCGCCATCGTGCGCGCGCACCTCTGTGCGGTTCTCGACCGCGGCGATCACGTGCTCCTGTGCATCCTGGCTCATAGTGGGATGTTACCGTGCTTGCGCGCCGGCGCGTCGACGTGCTTGTTCTTCAGCGCCCGCAATGCCCGCACGATTCGATTGCGCGTCTCACTGGGTTTGATGACCGCGTCGATGTAGCCCTCTTCGGCTGCCAGGTACGGGTTGAGAAGAGCATCCTCGTAGTCCTGGATCAGCTCGTCACGCAGAGCGTCGACATCCTCGCCAGCCTCACCGGCGGCCTTGAGCTTGCGACGGTAGACGATGTTCGCCGCACCCTGCGCGCCCATCACAGCGATCTGCGCGCTCGGCCACGCGAGGTTGATGTCCGCGCCCAGCTGCTTCGACCCCATCACGCAGTATGCGCCGCCATAGGCTTTGCGGGTGATGAGAGTGATGAGCGGAACCGTCGCCTCACCATAGGCGTAGATGAGCTTGGCGCCGCGGCGGATGATTCCGCCGAGCTCCTGATCCGTGCCGGGCAGGAAGCCGGGGACATCGACGAAGGTGAGGATCGGGATGTTGAAGGCGTCGCAGAGACGGACGAAGCGCGCTGCCTTCTCCGAAGCGTCGATGTCGAGAGTTCCCGCCAGCTGCATGGGCTGGTTGGCGATGATGCCGACGCTGACTCCTTCGACGCGGCCGAAACCGGTCACGACGTTGGGAGCGAAGAGCTCGGAGACCTCGAGGAACTCGGCATCGTCGAGGACCGTGGTGACGACGTCGAGGATGTCATAGGGCTGCGAGGGAGAGTCCGGCATCAGGGTGTCGAGCGCCTCGTCATCGGGCGTGACGGAGAGGTCTGATTCGAACTCGTCGGCATCCGCCGGATCGATGTTGTTCTGCGGCAGGAATGAGAGCAGGTCGCGCACGTAGTTGATCGCGTCCTCCTCATCGGCGGCCAGATAGTGGGCGTTGCCGGAGACCGTGTTATTGGTGCGTCCGCCGCCGAGCTCCTCGTGGCCGACTTCTTCGCCGGTCACGGTCTTGATGACGTCGGGGCCCGTGATGTACATGTGGCTCGTCTGGTCGACCATGACCGTGACGTCGGTCAGCGCGGGGGAGTACACCGCGCCGCCAGCCGAGGGGCCCATGATGAGTGAGATCTGCGGGACAACGCCCGAGGATGCCACGTTGAGGCGGAAGATCTCAGCGAACAAAGCGATCGAGCCCACGCCCTCCTGGATGCGTGCACCCCCGGAGTCGTTGATCCCGATGATGGGGCATCCCAACTTGATCGCGAGCTTCTGGACCTTGACGATCTTTCGGCCGTTCGCCTCGGCGAGGGATCCGCCGAGCACCGTGAAGTCGTGGGCGAACACGGCCACGGTCTTCCCGTCGATCGTGCCCAGGCCGCAGACGACGCCGTCACCGTCTGGGCGGTTGTTCTCCATCCCGAACTGGTGGTTGTGGTGACGGGCGAACTCGTCGATCTCCTGGAACGAGTCATCGTCGAGGAGCTGATCGATGCGTTCGCGAGCGGTCTGCTTGCCGCGTTTGTGCTGGTTCTCCACCGACTTCACATTGCCGGTGTGGGCCGCATCGCGGCGCTGGACCAAAGCGTCGATGCGCTCAGCTGTTGTGCGTGGGGTTTCCGTCATGTCTCCACAATAACGAGGACCGACGCGTTCATTGTGCACTCCCGCCAAAAGAATCTAGAGTGGACTGGTGAACAGCCAACACAATTCCTTCCTCGTCGATGTCGATTCGCTGCGCCGCAACGCTGCCGCCAGAGGTCTCGACATACCCATTGTCATCTGGGACGATTCGTGCCCATCGACGAATGATGAGTTGTCTGATCTGGTCCGTGGAACCTCAACCCTCGCCGAGGCGCCTGCTGGCATCACGCGTTCGGTGAGTACCGCTGACGGCATCGACCTCGCCGAGGTGCCCGCCGAGTTCACCGTGCACGGCACCGATTTCCAAAACGCCGGTCACGGCCGGCTCGGCCGGGTCTGGACCGTGCCCGAGCGCAGGTCGTTGACGTTCTCGATCCTCCTTGAACCCGGATCGGTCTTCGACTCCTGGGGCTGGATCCCGCTGCTAGCCGGTGAGGCCGTGCGCGCCGCCATCACCGAGGCGGGTGCTCCCGCCGTACTCAAATGGCCCAACGATGTGCTGACGGCTGAAGGCAAGAAGCTGTGCGGGATCCTCGCTCGCGTCGAGACGCTGGCGTCGGGCCCACGGATCGTGCTGGGGATGGGAATCAATACGCGCCTCGAGCCGACCGATCTGCCTCGTGAGAGCGCGAGCTCCATCGCGATCGAGAAGGGTACGGACGGCTCAGAGATTGATCATGAAGTGTTGTTAATCTCGATTCTGAGCAGATTGATTCCTGCCTACAGGGAGCTTGTCGAGTATGGCGATGTTGATTTCAGCAGCAGCACCTCTGCCGCCGCGGTGCGTGAGAACATGGTGACTCTCGGAACCAGGGTCCGGGTCGAGCGACCAGACGGAACGAACCTCTACGGCCAGGCCACCGGACTCGACTCCGGCGGCGACCTCATCATTGACGACAAGACGGTCGTCAGCGCCGGGGACGTGCACCACCTGCGCAATGCCGATGAGGGCAACGTCGGTGCGAGCAGTGCCGAGGGCAGTGTGGTCGGCGATGGGAGCAGTGTGACCGACGACGAGAGCAGTGTGGTCGGCGATGGGGACTCGACGTCAACGGGATTCGGAGGCGGTCGATGACCGGCACCTCGGACTTCACCGCGCAGCTCAAGGTCGTCTCCGACGAGGCTGCCCACCCGAAGAGAGCTGATGAGACGGCTCAGGCTCCATCTCAGTCGCAGTCTCAGTCTGTATCTCAGGCGCAGTCTCAGTCTCAGTCTGTATCTCAGGAGTCGTCCTCCTCGCAGTCTCAGTCGCCGTCGTCGGGTCGCGGAGAGCAGCAGGCAACGGACCAGCCGAGCAACGGGGCGGCGGCCGGTGCTCACTCCGAATCGCTTGCGGACGGTTCTTCCGAGGCTGGTTCATCCGCGGCATCCGATTCCTCGGCGGCGTTGGTTTCGGGAGGCGGCGCCGAGCCGCCGAACTCGATCCCACTGATCACGGATGATCAGGTCACAGCGAATCATCAGGTCACCGCGAATCATCAGGTCACAGCGAATCATCAGTCCACCACGAATAGTCAGAGCAACTCAGCGTCGGCGAGTTCGAGGCCTACCGCAGCGAGCCCGAGACCTGCCACATCGAACATGGGGACACCGATCGTGAACCCTGTACCCGCCTCGGCGCCGGCATCGGTCCCCGGGATCGAACTCGGCGATGAGGACCTGGCCACTACCTCGGCGATGGGGGAGTCCGACACTTCAGGGACGAACGACGACGGTACAGTGGCCGCCGACGATTCGCACAGCTCCGCCGACGAGGACTTCTTCAGTGGACTGCATGAGGATCCCCGCACTTCGGCGATGCAGATCGTCGACGAGGCGGAAGACGACGTCGCGGACGAGACGATCTACGAGACGCGCAGCGCTGCCGAGAGACTCGAGGAGATCCTCCTCGACGGCAAGCGTGTCCTCGACCGGCGGGAGGCCGCGAAGCTCGGCGGGATCTCGACCGTCTCGGCGCGCAAGATGTGGCGTGCGCTGGGCATGTCGCAGACGGTCGCCGAAGAGAAGGCCTACACGCTCAGCGACGCTCACGCCCTGCGGATGTGGGCGAAACCGGTCGCCGATGGCCTCATCGATCAGGGCACGGCCCTGTCGCTGGCCCGTGCGATCGGGCAGACCACGGACCGACTCGTGGTGTGGCAGATGGAGACGCTCGTCGACTTCCTCACCGAGGAGAAGGGCCTGACCGACCCCGAGGCTAGGCGCGACGCGCTGCAGGTCGTCGAGGACATGGTCGATCCGCTGCAAAAGATGCTGACGTATTCGTGGCGGCGCAACCTCGCCGAGGTGATGGGCCGACTCAACGTCAACGTCTCCGATGGTCTGGCCATCGACAACCGGCAGGGCTGGTACGACTCGTCGATGCCGCTGGCCCGCGCGGTCGGCTTCATCGACCTTGTCTCCTACACGCGCCTGTCGCAGAAGATGGAGCCCAGGCAGCTGGCGAACCTCGTCCAGGAGTTCCAGGGCATGGCGTACAACATCGTGGCCACCGGCGGCGGTCGGGTCATCAAGACCGTCGGCGACGAAGTGTTCTTCGCCGCCGAGACGCCGCTGGGCGGGGCGGAGATCGCGATGACCTTGATGGAGCGTGTGACTGCGGCCGAGGATCTGCCGCAGGCGCGCGTTGGCTTCGTGTGGGGCAGGGTCCTGTCCCGACTGGGCGATATCTTCGGCTCGAGCGTCAACCTTGCGGCTCGCCTGACGGCAGTCGCGGATCCCGGCACGATCTTCACCGATGAGGACACGGCGCGTGTCCTCTCGACGTCGGACGCCTATGTCTTCGAACGCCGGGAGTCGCTCTCGTTGCACGGGCTGGGAGAGACTGGCATCGGCGAGATGAAGCGCGGTACGGCTGCGCGGATGAAGCTCGATCTCGACGACGACGAGAACTGAGGCGCGGAGCGCGGTTTCAGTTCCGACAGTCAGTTCAGCCCGACAGGCGGCGCAATCCGACAGGCAGCTCAGCCCGACAGGCAGGTTAGCCCAAGAGTCATTTCAGTGGGCGATCTTCGCGCCGCTGACTCTGTCGTCGTGCAGCCGACAATGTGTCCGGTCGCGCAAGTGACGGTGATGGTCGTCTAGGTTCGTCTTCCACTGTCAGCCGCTCGTCCTACACCTGCAATGGTGGTGAGTGCAGGTGAGCGTAGGACAAGCGAAGTGAACGGTGTGTTCCGCGGCTTACAGTAGGCGAAGTGAGCGCGGCGATGAATGGGCACCGCCGGTATGCGCCCGTGCGAATCGTCAATTTGTCGAATTGGCCTTTTGCGGCGGACATACACACGGCTGCGAATTCGGCCGAAAAGCGGCTTTTGAGCAAGCGTCCTTGGGCGCGGAATCCGCTTCGCATTGAGACCGCCGAGGCCGAACGATGCCCCCTCAGCCCCTGGCCCCTCAGAACAGCGCGGTGTCGTCGTCCTCGTCATCATCGTCGTCGTGGGAGACGATGACGGCGCCGTCGAAGTCCATCTTCGACCGGGCGATCTCTTCCTTCTTCTGGTCGAGTTCATCCGACTGTTCGGCGCGCTGCGGCTCCTCGAGATCGAGGGCGAGCTCATCGAAGCTCGTCGCCAGACCCTGCGTTCCGGACTTCTTCGATGACTTCCTCTTCGATGACTTCGACCCAGCCTTGGCTGAACCCCCAGCCGCAGCTGAGCTGGCGTCGGCATCGTCGATCTCAAAGTCGGCACCGTCATCGCCGGCAGCAGCCGGGCTGTGGTCCTCGGCTTCAGCTCCGCCGAGGCGGGGAAGTGTGCCGACGACATCGATCTTCGACTCGAGCGGGGAACCGGTGGCATCGCGTCGCGACAGCTCGGTCGGCAGGGTCCTGGCTCCGCCTGCCTGAGCAGCAGCCTGCGGGCTGTCGCCGACCCATGCCAGGGACAGTTCGGTCTCGCCTTTGAGGAACTTATGGGCGCGCACGCCCGAGGTCGCACGACCCTTGGTCGGGAACTCGGAGAATTCGCTGACCTTGATCGACGAGGACGGGGCTCCGTAGAAGTTCTCTCCGCTGGCGATCGTGACCACAGCGAAGCTGCCGATGCTCTCATCGGCGTCTCCGTCTTCGTCGGTCTTCGCGTCCTTCGACGTCATGCCGAAGAAGATCGCGCGCGCATCGGCGGCGACCTTGATGCCGGCGACCCCCGATGCGTTCCAGCCCTGGGCGCGCAGACCGGAGGCGTCGAAGGCGAGGAGCTGTGCGTTGGACGTGACGAACACGGCCAGAGACGCGTCGATGTCGTCGGGCTGAGCGACGCCGATGACGGTGTCCTTGCCCTTGAGTCCGATGGCATCCCACTCGGTCTTGTTCGGCCGTCCGGCCACGGACACGCGCTTGACGACGCCGTCGGCCGTGCCGAGGACGAACTCTCGATCAAGGTCGATGAGACCGATGACCTTCTCGTCCTTCTCGAGTGCCATGTAGTCGGCGATCTTCACGCCGCCGGCAACATTGGGACGGGAGACAGCAGGCGGCAGAGCAGGCAGATCGACGACGTCGACCATGTGGATCCGACCTGCCGAGGTGATGCCTCCGACGGTGCCCTGGGTGCTCGAGACGATCTCGGAGCGCAGAGCATCGTGGCTCGAGCGCTTCCCCGTCCGCTGCAGCGGCGCGGCATCAGAGGTGCGGGCGATGCGACCCGAGGTCGACAGCAGCACCCGGCACGGCGCATCGGCAATCTTGAGGTCGGTCTGGGCCTTCTTGCCCTTGGCGGAGAGTTCCTTCATGGAACCTTCGATGAGGACAGTCCGGCGCGGAGTCCCGATGATCTCCGCAGTCGCCTCAAGTTCGGAGGCGACGAGTTCGCGCAGCATGGCCTCGTCAGCGAGGAGCGATTCGAGATACTCGATCTTCTTGCGCAGTTCATCGCGCTCGGCTTCGAGCTCGATGCGCGAGAACTTCGTCAGCCGACGCAGCTGCAAATCGAGGATGTAGGTGGCCTGGAGCTCGGAGAGCTCGAAGACGTCCATCAGCCTTGAGCGAGCGGCGGACGCATCGTCGGAGGCGCGGATGAGCTGGATGACCTCGTCGATGTCGAGGATCGCGATGAGCAGTCCCTCGACCAAGTGCAGACGGTCCTTGGCCTTGCGCAGCTGGAAGACCGTGCGGCGACGCACGACGTCGATGCGGTGCGCGAGATAGACGGTGAGCAGCTCCCGCAGGCCCAAGGTCCGCGGCTGGCCTTCGACGAGGCAGACGTTGTTGATGCCGAACGACTCCTCGAGGGGAGTCTGGCGGTAGAGCTCGGCCAGCACGGCTTCCGGGTTGAACCCGTTCTTGATGCCGATGACCAGGCGCATGCCGTTCTTGCGGTCCGAGTAGTCGTCGATTGAGGCGATGCCCGTGAGCTTCTTCGCTCCGACGGCGTCCTTGACCTTCGCCACGACCTTCTCCGGTCCGACGAGGTAGGGCAGCTCGGTGACGACGATGCCCTTGCGGCGGGCGCTGACGTTCTCGATCGAGACGGTCGCGCGGGTCCGGAAGGTGCCGCGTCCGCTCTCGTAGGCCTCGCGGACACCGTCGAGTCCGATGATCCGACCGCCTGTGGGCAGATCGGGACCCGGGATGAAGCGCATGAGCTCGGCCAGTCCGGCCTCGGGGTTGCGGATCAGGTGGCAGCAGGCGGCGATGACTTCACCCGGGTTGTGCGGCGCCATGTTCGTGGCCATGCCCACGGCGATGCCTGACGCGCCGTTGATGAGCAGGTTGGGGAACGCGCTGGGCAGAACCTCGGGCTGAGTCAGCGTGTTGTCATAGTTTCCGACGAAGTCGACGACATCCTCGTCAAGGCCGGCGATCATGTGCATCGACGCCGTGGTCAGGCGCGCCTCGGTGTAGCGCGGGGCAGCCGGGCCGTCGTCGAGCGAGCCGAAGTTGCCGTGTCCGTCGACGAGCGGCACGCGCATGATGAAGTCCTGGCTCAGACGCACCAGCGCGTCGTAGATCGCCGAGTCACCGTGCGGGTGCAGTTTACCCATGACATCGCCGACGATGCGGGAGGACTTCACATGGCCGCGCTCAGGGCGCAGGCCCATGTCTCCCATCTGGTAGACGATGCGACGCTGGACGGGTTTGAGGCCGTCACGTGCATCGGGCAGGGCGCGTGAGTAGATGACCGAATACGCATACTCGAGGTACGAACTCTCCATCTCCGACGAGACGTCGACATCGATGACTCTGCCTTCGGTCATGGAACTCCTTTGACGCAAGAATTATCCGTATCTGCTGCACCGCCCGCACCGAGGTGGTGCATCGGCAACAGAGAGCACCCGTTGATTCTAGCGTTCTATTTGAGTTCTACGGCTCAACCCCGGTTTTCCGGGGCGTCCGTGTCGCCGGCCGGTCGAACGGGCGGCCAGGCGGGGGAGGAGTGCAGGAGCTGCCTGCCGCCATCAGGAGGTTGGTGCGAGGCTGTGCTTCCACTGGATGAATCGGGTCATGTAGGCCTCGATGTTCGCGCGCTCTGCGGTTCCCGCCATGAGTTCGGTGACCATCATGCCCATCACCGAGCTGGTCATGGTCCGAGCCATCTCTGCGTCGACCTCGCCGAAGCGCATGACGAAGTCCTGGATGCCTCGGAGGTTCCTCTGCTTTGCGAAGACAGCCTCGTCGGGGAGTGCTGGGTCGAGGCTGAGCATGATCATCGTGTAGAAGCGGTTCCGGTCGGTGGTCAGCCAGTTCATGCAGAAGTCGACGGCGACGACCTCGATCGACTTGTCGCTGCTGCGCAGGGTTCCGGGCAGACGCTCGAGCTGCTGGGAGTTGAGTTCGGTGATCCGCTCCATGATCCCGGTGATCAGAGCGTCGCGGGTGCGGTAAACATTCGAGGTGGATCCGACGGGCAGCTCGGCCAGGGCATCGACTGCCCGGTGGGTCAGCCCGCGGACACCCTGTTCTGCCACTACGGCTATCGCGGAATCGGTCACGACGTCTCTTCGAGAGATCATTTCTTTGCGGCCTCGCTATCTTGAGACACCTGCAGTCGAGGTGATTTCGGACGGTGGATGACCAGATATCTGGTCACAGACTATGACCATTTGATGGCCATGCACAGAAACACAATCCGATAACGGTTTGTGCTGGAACGGATACAGACACTACCTTCAAAGCCGATCAATTGGTATAAGACTCGCCAAATTGGCAGTCGGTTCCCACTAAACGGTCCATCTCGTGCTCCAGGGCTGGGTGAAAGCTCCGTATCAACGGCATCAGAGGGCACCTGCCGGAGGGCGCCTCAGCTGACGCTTCAGCTGAGCAGACGCCGAGTCGAATCGATGCGCGTGGTGTCCATGAGGAGTTCGATCCTGACACTGAGCAGATGCCCGTCGGTGACGGTCGCCACCATCGGATGGATCTCGAGTTCGAGGATCTGCGGGTGCCGTTCGACGAGGACCGAGAGGCGCTCGAGCACGTTCTTGAGCGGATCGATATTGACCGGTGGCAGACCGCGATAGCCGAACAGCCGCGGCGAGGACTTGACCGACCGGATCATGTTCTCAGCATCCTTGTCTGTCAGCGGAGCCACACGATGCTCGACGTCTCCGAGCAGCTCGGTCGTGTCACCGGCCAGGGAGAACGAGAGCAACGGGCCCAGCAGCCGATCCTCGCCGGCGCGGATGACGCAGGGCACGCCCGGAGGAGCCATCGCCTGCACATCGACGAGAGGTTCCTCGTCGAGGGCGAGCGTGCCGATGAGCTCTTGGATCGCCTGAAAATCCTCTCTCAGCTCCTCCGGGGATTCGATGTTGAGCCGTACCCCGCCGAGTTCCATTCGGTGCCGCAGGGTGGACGACACGGCTTTGAGTGCGACCGGGTACCCGATCGTCTCCGCTGCGGCCAGACCCTCATCCACCGAGGCGGCGGTGAGGTAGGGCAGGACCTCGATCCCGTAGCACTTGAGCAGTTCGGTGGCCTGGTCGCGCTCGAGACGCACCGGTGTGCCGGGCACCGCATCAGACAGGGCCGTTTCGATGATCGTGCGCACGCCTTTGTCATCGAGGTCTTCGACGTCGAGGAAGCGACCGTGTTCGGCCGAGCGCCAGCGGGCGTAGTCGGTCGCTCTGGCCAGAGACCAGACCGCGTCCTCGGGGCCGACGTAGCTGGGCACAGTATGGGAGATGCGGTTTCCCTCGCTGTCGCTGAGGAACGACGTCAGTTCGTCCTGGACGCCCTGGATGCCGAGGAAGCAGGCAACGGTCGTCTTCTTCGAACGGGCGGCGGCCTCGGAGAGGTGGGCGGCGATCTCGGCTTCCTCGGCACCGGCCGAGGGGGTGAAGGTGACGACGACCGAATCGATGTCGTCGCGGGCGTACATCGCGTCGAGCTCGGTGCGGAAGGTCTCCGCCTCGACCTCGGGGTGCAGTGAGACGGGATCGGCTTCGATGTGCAGACCTTCGGAGCGGGCGCGCTGGACGATGAGGGTCGACATTGCCGCGGAGTTGCCGATGACACCGACTCGACGGCCGGCCGGCAGCGGCTGTGTGGAGAAGACCTGGGCTAAGTCGAAGAGCTGGTGGATAGTACCGGCCCTGATCACCCCGGCCTGCCCGAGCACCTGGTCGAGGGTGTTGGGAGCCAACGAGGATGTGCGCACGATGTGTCCCGGCGGCAGTTCACGGCCGGTCAGGTCGGATTTGATGACGACGACGGGCTTGACGCGTGAGACCCGGCGGGCGATGCGCGAGAACTTGCGCGGGTTGCCGATCGACTCGAGATAGAGGCCGACTGTCTTAGTCGCCGGGTCCTCCTCCCAGTACTGGAGGAGGTCGTTGCCGGACAGATCCGCACGGTTTCCGGCCGAGACGAACGTCGAGATGCCGAGCCCGCGCTTCTTCGCCGCGGCGAGGAGGGCAGTGCCCAGTGCGCCGGACTGGCTGAAGAGGCCCAGCGTGCCTGAAGCGGGCAGGAACGGCGCCAGCGAGGCGTTGAGCGAGATGTCCTGTGCCTCATTGACAAGGCCGAAGGAGTTCGGCCCGACCACGCGCATACCGTAGGCACGGGCTGTCGAGACCATTTGCCGCTGCAGTTCGGCGCCCTCGGCCCCTGTCTCTGCGAAGCCCGAGGAGATGACGAGCACGGCCTTGACGCCGTGGGCGGCGCACTCCTGTACCACCTCGGTGGCGGATTCCGCAGGTACCGCGATCACGGCCAGGTCGGCCGTGCCCGGAAGGTCGCCGAGGCTCGGGTATGCCTGTACGCCTGCGACCTGGTCGGCTTCGGGGTGCACGACCCACAGGTCGCCAGTGAACTTCGCCGAGGTGATGTTGCGGATGAGGAGATTGCCGGTGGAGTTGCGCTTGCGGCTGGCACCGATGACCACTACCGAGGCGGGGTGGAGGACCGTGCGCACGCTCAGGGCCTCGGCGCGGTGCTCGCGTGAGGACTGAACCTCGACCGAGCGTGCCGTGGGGTCGATGTCGAAGTTCACGGCGACGACGCCGTCGTCGAAACCCCGGGACACCTCGTAGCCGGCGGCCTGGAAGACCTGGAGCATCGAGCGGTTCTGGGGGAGCACTTCGGCGGTGAACTTCCGGATCCCCAGATCCCGGGCGGCAGCGGCGAGGTGCTCGAGGAGGATCGAGCCGATTCCGCGACCTTGGTGGGCATCCGCGATGTTGAAGGCGACCTCCGCCGAAGTGGGTGTGATTTTGTCGAACCGGCCGACTCCGATGATGTCGTTGCCGATGAGCATGACCAGGGCCACCCTGTCGTGGTGGTCGACGTTGACGAACCGTTCGAGATCGCGCTTGGGCAGACGCGGCAGGGGGGCGAAGAAGCGCAGATAGATGGACTCGGGCGACTGCGCCTCGTGCAGGCGCGAGATGGCTTCGGCATCGGCTGGAGTGATGGGACGCAGATGCGCGGTTCCACCGTCGCGGAGGACGACATCAGCTTCCCAACCGGCAGGATAGTTTTCCATGGTCCCAGCATATGCGCCACCACCTCGGCGCGGGGAGGCACACGAGCAGACAAGTGCCCGAACAGTGGCCGAACAGGAGTTCGCCCACGAGCCGAACTGGGATGCTGCGGGCGAGTGGGGCACAATGGGAACCATGGCTTTACCCGAGGTTCTCGTCCACGATCTGCAGTCGGCAGGTTACTATCCGCAACTCACGCAGGGCATCCTCGCCGATTCTCTGTTCGACGAACCGGTGCTCGCCCATTTCGTCCACATCGACACGCATGTCGACATCGAGTCGATCCACCGTCACGTCACGGCGTTCGTGCTCACTGAGACCCGGCTCCTCCTTGCCCACGTCGATGACGATCCCAATGTCGCACCGGGGTCGAAGCCGCGCGCGGTCACGAGCAGCGAGGACATCGAACTCGAACGACTCGGCACCGTCATGGTCGGTCGGACCTTCGCCGATCCCGCCGCGTTCAAACCCGGCGACAAACCCGTCGAGGTGTCGCTGACTCTCTCGTGGGGCGCCTCACGCCGACTCGAAGCCTTCCCTGAAACCTGCGGCGACCCCGATTGCGTGGGCGATCACGGCTACGGCGGCTCGATCTTCGCTGAGGACGTCATGTTGCGCGTCTCTGCCGAAGCCGAGGGCCAGTCTGCCGTCGACCGCATCGCGGAGTTCGCTGGGAAGCTGCGCTCAGCAGTCTTCCAGGCCAGGCTCCGGTCGCGTCGCTGATGACGGACGTTCACGCCTCGACCCTGATGGGTCCACCCGACTATTCCGGCCCCATCCTCTCCGATGTCGTTCCGGCTGCGGCGCTGGGCCTCGGCGCGGGGGAGATCTTCGACGATACGGCCCGCGCCCGGGCCCGAGCACTCGGCCTGGACCGGGAGTCGCGGACGACGATCGTCGTCCTCATCGACGGCATGGGCGAGCAGCAGCTGAAGGAGTACAGCGGGTACACCCCGTTCTTCCGCTCCCTGGCCTCTGGCCGTCGGACCCTGTCGACCGGCTTCCCCTCGACCACAGCGAACTCACTGTCGTCGCTGGCCACCGGCCGTCTGCCCGGTGCCCACGGAGTCGTGGGTTACCGTGTGCTCGACCCGGCGAAGGACGCCGTGTTCAACCAGCTGACCTGGGACCTCGACGTCGACCCCGTCGCGTGGGTGCCCGACGCGACTCTGTTCGAGCGTCTCAGTGACACGGGCGTTGATGTGGTCAGCCTCGGCGAGGCGAAGTTCGCCGGTCGCGGCCTGAACAAGGCGTCTCTGCGCGGTGGTCGGTTCCGTGCGTCGAAGACGCTCGAGGAGCGCTGCAGGCATGCCATCGCCGAGGCGCGGGCCCCCGGTCGCCGTCTCATCTACCTCTACTGGGGCAACCTCGACAAGGCCGGTCACGTCCACGGATCGCATTCCTCGCAGTGGACCGAGGAGCTCGAGCATGTCGATCTCGCACTGTCCCAGCTGGCCAACGACCTCCCGGCGGATTCGACGATGATCGTCACGGCCGACCATGGGATGGTCGACATCGACCATGAGCTGCGTCTTGACCTCGCCGATGCCCCGTGGCTGCGTACCGGTGTGCGCCACGTCGGGGGAGAGCCGCGTGCACTCCATCTCTATGTCGAACCCGGCGCCGAGGCGGACGTGGCGTCTGCGTGGACCGAGACCATCAATGGTCGCGGGCTCATGCTCAGTCGTGCGGAGGCCATTCGGCGCGGGTACTTCGGACCCGTCGTTCCACGGGTGCGGGAGCGCATCGGGGACTTCGTCATCATCTGCCAGGACGAGTTCGCCATAGTCGATTCGGAGCACGACTCCGCCTCGGCGCTGGCTCTCATCGGCCATCACGGATCGACGACGACACGCGAGCTGGAGATTCCCCTCATCGTCGTGTGAGGCAGCCTCACCCGAATTCACTGATCTGTGGCCAGATCGTCTTCTCTGCCCCAATCGTCCCGCGACCGCTCAGGAGCAGCCGATGTCACCCCATCCCAAGTCCGTGATTCGCTGGGTCGAGGACGGTGCCGAGGCGTCGGCGACTTGGCATTCGGAGAGTCACGTCCCAGCGCCGGAGCACGTGGTCGTGATCAGCGACGACGTCACGGCCGACCAGGCATTCCGACTCGCGAAGTCCGGGACGGCCATGCTCTGGCGCGGGGACTTCCACAACGGCCGCCAGCTGGTGCAGGCGATGGGACGGCGGTTCAAGAAGCAGCAGGAACGCCAGACTTCACGGCAGAAGAGCCGGTCGCACGACAAAGCGAACGGTCAGCACAGCTTCAGCAGTCAACACAGCTTCAGCAGTCAGCGTCGGGCCACGGCAGATCGTGCGCGCCTGCTCGGCCATGTCGTCATCGAACTCGGTGCGGGCTTCGAACTCGACCTGCGCCGGGCCCCGGACGTCAGCGCCGCCTGCCGCGCAGCCTACGGGGAGCCGAGCGGACCCATGTGCGTGTCGCTGACCGAACTCAACGGTGTCCTCAGTGCCTATCAGTGGCAGCTCAAGGGAGTGGACGTACCTGCTCTGGGCGAGACCATTCATCCTCGCTTCGGTGTGTTCTCGCCGATCCGAGGCGAATACGTCGACCTCGTCGCACGGACTCCGTTGCCCGAGTCACTGGCAGCAGGTGCGGCAGTCCCTGAACCGACAGTGACCCCTGAACCGACGGCAGCCCGTGGATCGACAGCGTTCGATCTCGGCACCGGCACCGGAGTTCTCGCCGCGTTGCTGCTGCGCCGTGGCATCGCTCGCGTCGTGGCCACTGACATCAACCCGCGAGCGGTGGCATGCGCCCGCGAGAATCTTGGTCGCCTGGGCCTCGACAACATGGCCGAGGTCGTCGAGGCCGATCTCTATCCTGAGGGCGCGGCTGTGGGCGGAACCACTGACACGCCTCGGGCCGATCTCGTCGTCTGCAATCCGCCCTGGCTGCCCGCGCAGCCGACGTCAGCGCTTGAAGCTGGTATCTACGATCCGGACTCAGACGTGCTGCACCGATTCCTCGCCGGACTTCCCGCCCACCTCAACCCGGGCGGCGAAGGCTGGCTCATCATCTCCGACCTGGCCGAGCACCTCGGACTGAGGACGCGGGCCGACCTCCTCGCACGCATCGCCGGGGCGGGACTGACGGTCATCGACCGAATCGACACCGCTCCTAGACACCCTCGGGCACGGGATGCCGAGGACGAACTCCACGCCGCTCGCAGCCGCGAGGTGACCTCTCTGTGGCGCCTTCGACTCACCTGACGGACCTGACCGGACTGTGTCAGTGCCTGCGGATAGAATGGCGATCGTGACTTTTCCTCGTGTTGGTGTGATTGGCGGAGGCCAATTGGCACGTATGCTTGCCCCTGCCGCAGAAGCCCTCGGCGTCCGATTCTCCGTCCTCGCGGAGACAGCGGATGCCCCGGCCACCCAGGTCATCAATGAGGTGACCGTGGGCGACTACACGGACTTCGCGACGCTCAAGGCGTTCGCGGAGACCGTCGACGTGGTGACCTTCGACCACGAACATGTGCCCCCGGAACATCTGCAGGCGCTGACCGAGGCGGGCCACGCGGTGCGCCCCGGGCCGCAGGCTCTCATCTTCGCCCAGGACAAGATCCTCATGCGCGAGAAGATGGACGAGCTCGGGCTGCCGAACCCCGCCTGGGCCCAGATCAACTCTGTGGCCGAAGCCGAGGACTTCGCCGCTCGAGTCGGCTACCCATTCATTCTGAAGACTCCGCGCGGGGGCTACGACGGCAAGGGTGTACGCGTGATCGAGTCGATCGACGAGGTCGCCGATTGGCTGCGTGAGGTTCCGCAGCTGCTCGCCGAGGAGAAGGTCGACTTCACCCGTGAGCTCGCTGTCATGGTCGCACGATCCCCGATGGGTCAGACCGCTGTGTGGCCGGTCGTTGAAACCTGGCAGCAGAACGGAGTCTGCAAAGAGGCGATCGCGCCGGCTCCGAGCCTGCCCGCCGAAACGTCGACGGAGATCACCGCTGCGATCCTCAAGGTCGCCGGGGCCCTCGACGTCACCGGCGTTATGGCGATGGAGATGTTCGAGACCGCCGACGGCTTCCTCATCAACGAGTTCGCCATGCGCCCGCACAACACCGGCCACTGGACCCAGGACGGGGCCGTGACGAGTCAGTTCGAACAGCATCTGCGCGCCGTCCTCGACCTGCCCCTCGGCAGCCCTGCAGCCCGGGAGGACGTGTCCGTGATGGTCAACATCCTCGGCGCCGACCACGAGGATCTCTACCAGCCCTATCTGCACGTCATGGCCCACGACCCGGCAGTGAAGGTCCACCTCTATGGTAAGAGCGTGCGCCCGGGTCGCAAGGTAGGCCACGTCAACGCCTACGGCCACGACCGCGAGCTCGTCCTCGCACGGGCCCGTCACGCCGCAGACTTCATCGCCGGAGTCGACGTCAACCCGCACCCGCAGATGCCGGCCCCGGCCGATCTCGATGCCAATTCCGGCTCACCTGCCACATCTGCGACCTCTGCTCCCGCCGATCCTGCACCAGACGAAAGGGCCTGATATGCCCCCTGCAACAGACGACGCGAACCTGGACGCCGCCTCGGCGAGTGAATCCGCTGCGAATCCTCAAAACAACTCTGCGAATCCCGGCACCGTGCGAGTTGGGATCGTCATGGGCTCGGATTCGGACTGGCCGACGATGAAGGCCGCCGCCGAGGCGCTTGAGGAATTGGGCATCGACTCCATCGCCGAGGTCGTCTCCGCTCACCGCATGCCCGAAGACATGGTCGAATGGGCGAAGACCGCAGCCGATCGTGGACTGCGCGTCGTCATCGCCGGCGCCGGGGGAGCGGCTCACCTGCCGGGAATGATCGCCTCGATGACGTCACTGCCGGTCATCGGCGTACCCGTCCCACTGAAGTACCTCGACGGGATGGACTCTCTGCTGTCTATCGTGCAGATGCCCGGAGGCGTTCCCGTGGCCACCGTCTCGATCGGAGGGGCGAAGAACGCGGGCCTCCTCGCGGCCCGGATCCTCGGCGCCGGTGAAGGCGAGGAAGCCGCTGCGATTCGCTCTCGACTCGACGAGTATCGAAGCCAGCTGCGGCAGGTCGCTCTCGACAAAGGCAGTGCACTGCGGCGATAATAGAGCTACTTAACGATCGATCAGTTCTAGGAGTATGATGTTCGACCTTTATCAGCCCAGCGAAGAACACGAAGAGATTCGCGCCGCTGTGCGCAACGTCGTCGAGAAGAAGATCACGCCGTTCGCCGCCGAAGTCGACCAGGATTCTCGCTACCCGCAGGAAGCTCACGACGCTCTGGTCGAGACCGATTTCTTCGCCGCGCACATTCCCGAGGAATACGGCGGCATGGGTGCGGATGCACTGGCTGTGGCCATCATCATCGAAGAGGTCGCACGTGGGTGCGCCTCATCCTCCCTCATCCCAGCAGTCAACAAGCTCGGCAGCTTGCCCGTCCAGCTCGGCGGCAGCGAAGAGATCAAGCAGAAGTACTTCCCGCAGGTCGCCCGGGGTGAAGCCGGCTTCTCCTACGGGCTCTCCGAGCGCGAAGCCGGCTCCGACACTGCTTCGATGAAGACCCGTGCCGTGCGCGACGGCGATGACTGGATCCTCAACGGCGTGAAAACCTGGATCACAAACGCCGGCGAGTCCGAGTACTACACGGTCATGGCTGTGACCGACCCTGACGGAGCACGGGGACGCAACATCTCAGCTTTCGTCGTTGAAAAGTCCGATGAGGGCTTCACCTTCGGTGAGAAGGAGCGCAAGCTCGGCATCAAGGGATCGCCCACCCGCGAACTCCTCTTCGACAACGTCCGACTGCCCGGCGACCGGATCGTCGGCGAACCGGGTGAGGGCCTGAAGATCGCTCTGCGCACCCTCGACCACACCCGCGTGACGATTGCGGCACAGGCCGTCGGCATCGCACAGGGTGCTCTGGACTATGCGGTCAGCTATGTGAAGGAACGTCAGCAGTTCGGCAAGAGCATCGCTGAGAACCAGGCGATTCAGTTCATGCTCGCCGATATGGGGATGAAGCTCGAAGCCGCCCGGTCGCTCACCTACACCGCCGCTGCGAAGAGCCAGCGTTTCGACGATGACCTCACATACTTCGGAGCCGCCGCGAAGGCCTTCGCCTCGGATGCGGCCATGGAGATCACCACGGATGCCGTGCAGCTGCTCGGCGGTGCGGGCTACGTCGTCGACCACCCGGTCGAGCGGATGATGCGCGATGCGAAGATCACTCAGATCTACGAAGGCACTAACCAGATCCAGCGCATGGTGATGGGCCGCAAGCTCATCGCCTGAGTCCGGTCACGCGCAGAACCTGTCCTGCTCGGCAGAAGATCCTTGCCTTCGGGCGGGGATCTTCTCCTGTGCGGGGCCCTGCGTGGGACCCTGTGTGTGTCTGCTGGGTATGTTCTGCTGTGTGCCTGACGGGAGCGAATGCCCTCGTTGAGGATGCGCCGCATCGGCTCGGTTGGGACCTTCGTGAACGTCCTCACACTCTGTGCGACATGCGCAGGGCGGATGTGCAGGGTTCGGGGACATGCACGCGACACAATGGATGAACACAGAGGACTCTGACAATTTTTTGGCACAGTAGTTCCTGTGGCGCAGCGTCCGAACAGTCGGTTCGGGCGGCCGCATCAGCAACGAGCACGAGGCAAAGGCAGGTCAGTGGCCGAAACGAGATATGTCGACCCCATTCGCTACCCGTCGTATGCCTCGCAGCCGACACGGGACGTGCGGGCGTGGGTTCTTCTCCTCGTGACCGCGCTCATTCCCGGTGGCGTACAGCTGCTGTTCCGTGCGCGCCGGTGGGCCAAGATCTCACTGTCCATCACCGCCATCAGCTGGATTCTTGCGATCATCGCTCTTGTGGTGATCCTGATCAACAAGACGTTCCTCTTCACGATCGGCACGAACCCGTTCATCCTCACGTTTCTGTCGATCTGGGTTCCCGTCATCGCGATCAACTGGGTCGTCTGCCTCTTCGATTCACTGCGACGCATCAAGCTCGTCACGGTCTCGGCCCGGGCCCGCAAACGGTTCGTCGCGGCCTTCTGTGCCCTTGTGCTCATCGTCGTGGGTCCTCTGGCCTGGGGAACGACAATGCTCAACTCTCAGCGCGGACTGATGAGCGACCTCTTCGCCTCGGGCAAGGCGGCGAAGCCGGTCAACGGGCGCTACAACATCCTCCTGCTCGGTTCCGACGCCGGTAAGGGACGCACCGGCATCCGCCCAGACTCGATGTCGCTGGTGTCAGTCGATGCGAAGACCGGAAAGACCGTCATCATCGGACTGCCGCGCAACATGCAGAACGTGCCGTTCCCCAAGGATTCCCCCCTGCACAAGCACTATCCGCAGGGATACGACTGCGGCAACGAATGCCTCCTCAACGCCGTATTCCAGCAGGGCGAGCGGCACAAGGATGAGTTCGAGGATCCGAAGATGGCGGGGGAGCAGGCCACGATGGATGCCGCCTCGGCGATCACCGGCCTCGAGGTCCAGTACTACGCCATGGTCAACCTCAAGGGCTTCCAGAAGCTCATCGACTCACTGGGCGGCATCACGCTCGTCTCAGGCAAGCGGGTGCCGATCTCGTCGAAGGTCGACCCGACGACCGGTCAGCACGGTCCCGTCAAGGGGTGGATCGAGCCGGGCAAGCAGAAGCTCGACGGTTTCCATGCACTGTGGTTCGCCCGGTCGCGGGAATTCTCAAGTGACTACGAGCGCATGATCCGCCAGCGCTGCGTCCAGACCGCGATGGTCAAGCAGCTGGACCCGGCGACGGTTCTGACCCGCTACCAGAGCATCGCCAAGGCGACGCCGGGGGCAGTGTCGACATCGATCCCGCAGTCGCAGGTCGACTCGTTCGTCGACCTCGCGTTGAAGGTCAAGTCGCAGAAGATCGAGTCACTTGACCTGACTCCGCCGAACGTGACACCATCACATCCGGACTTCGCCGAGGCTCGACGTCTGGTTGCCAAGAAGATCGATGCTTCCGAAAAGGATGCTGAGAAGGACAAGAGCGCCCAATCGGCCTCGGGAACCACTTCAGGAGCCCGTGCAGGTGTGTCTGCGGGGCTCGGAAAGCATCTCGGTTCACAGCCGCAGACCGTTGCTCAGGGGAGCACGGACAGCAGTGCTGACAAGGGCGAAAGCGCCGATGCGAAGGCAATCTGCTACGTCCCGTGAGACGTCGATCACGCAGTGGGTCTTGTGTGATCATGACCGAAAGCGTGAAGGCAGGCATGATTTCCGAAAAAACTTTCCCTCGGTGTGTCCCTTGAGAACACTGGGAACCACACCGGTGTAACTTGATTATTTTGTTATTTGGCTAGTCTGACACGCCGGAAATGTGTAACAATTTTGAGATGTTGGGGTTTCCCACCGTTCTGCCAACGGTGAAGCAACCCCCCGAGCCTGAACTTCCCTGACTTCCTCGAAAAGGCTGTAACGATGAAACACATATTGCCCACAGTTGCGGGCTGCGCTTCAGTTGCACTCGTTGGCACCCTGGCGATCACGGCCCCGACTGCCTTCGCGGCATCGAACGAGCCGGAAGTGACCCAGAAGGCGCTGAGCGTGAGCGAAGAGGGACTCAACGTCCCCGGAGCACGCGACTCCAGTGATCCCAAGGCCACTGCCGCCAACCAGAGCGCTACGAGCAATCTGCCGAACATCTTCAAATCGCAGACGGCTCTCGCCACGACGCAGGTGCCTGCCACCGTCAACGTCAGTGCGAACGCCTCGACCGGATCGATCAATCCCGTCTCGGCGGGTCTGACTGGTCCGAGCGATTCGAACGAGGCCGTTCCCTCAGAGGGCTCGGCGCCGGCAAAGGATTCCACGGACCCGTCCGGCTCGTCAGACTCGTCTAAGGAATCTGGCTCGTCTCAGGACTCCGGCTCGTCTCAGGACTCCGGCGACGACATCTCGGGTGGGGTTCGCCAGAAGACCGAAGACGGCGTCAACATCGCGCTCATCTCGGATGTGCTCGATGTTCCGTCGAACAACCCGAGCCTGGTCGGATTCACCTTCAAGGAATCGTCCTCCAACATCCGCATCCAGATCCGCACCAAGAGCGGATCCGAATGGGGAAGCTGGACGAGCCTTGACGAGGAGCCGGCGGATCAGGCGAAGAACGAAGGTTCAGAGCCGTTCACCGTCACCCACGCTTCGGGTGTGCAGATGCGCATCCTCGGCGATAAGGCCCCCAGCGACGCCGAGCTCGTGCTCGTCGACCCGAAGCGCGATGCCAAGGATGCCTCGGCTGTGGCTGACAACGCTCCGGTCGAACTGCCGTCGCAGGGTTCGACGTCGACCGATTCTGCCGACGATTCCTCAACATCGACTGACACTGCGGGAACCGGAAGCACCGAAAACGCCGCTGCTGCCGGAGAAGCCGAAGTCAGCAACCAGAACTACGTGCCAGGGTCTTCCTCTGTGCACTCCGTGGCCAAGACCAAGGTGCCCAAGCCGAAGATCGCTTCGCGCTCTTCGTGGGGTGCCAAGGCGTACAAGGGCAGCCCTGACTACGCGAGCAGCGTCAAGCAGACAGTGGTTCACCACACTGCCGGCTCGAACAGCTACTCGGCTCAGGATGTTCCTTCGATCCTCCGCGGCATCCAGTCCTACCACCAGTCGGGACGCGGTTGGTCGGACATCGGATACAACGTCATCGCCGATAAGTATGGCCGCCTCTGGCAGGCGCGTGCCGGTGATATCAAGAAGGCCGTCATCGGCGCCCACGTCGCCGGTCACAACACCGGTACGTTCGGCATCTCGGTGATCGGCTCCTACGACAAGGCTGCTCCGCCGAAGAAGACTCGCGACGCTGTGGCGTCTGCGATCGCCTGGAAGCTTTCGCTCAATGGCCTCTCGGTCAGCAAGAAGACAGTCGTCGCCCACCGCGACCTCGCCAACACCACCTGCCCAGGTGATGCGTTCTACGGCAAGATGGGTGAAATCCGCTCGACTGCTGCAGGAATCCTCAAGTCCGGAAAGTTGCCGTCCGACGATAAGAAGGACGACAGCAAAAAGGATGACAAGAAGGACGACAGCAAAAAGGATGACAAGAAGGACGACAGCAAGAAAAAGGACGACGGCAAGAAGAAGGATGACGGCAAGAAGGCGACTCCGAAGCCGAAGACTCCGCTTGAGAAGTATGCGGCCGATCACGCCAAGGAGCTCGGCAAGGCCGTCGGCAAGGAATTCGACGTCACGGGACTGACCGGGGGCAAAGGCCAGAAATACGAAAAGGGCACTGTCTACTGGTCAAGCAAGACCGGTGCTTACCACCTCGGTGGTGCCATCGCCAAGTCCTACAAGGGTGACGTCGTCACCCAGCTCGGGCTGCCCACCTCGAATGAGAAGGGCGGCCTGAAGGGCGGCGGTGCTTACCAGAAGTTCGCCAAGGGTGAGATGCACTGGTCCAGCAAGACCGGGGCGCACTTCTCCACGGGAACGCTGCAGAAATACTGGAAGGACAAGGGCAAGGAAAAGGGTCACCTCGGTTACCCGAAGTCCGATCCCGTATACAAGGACGGGCGAGGAGAGCAACTGTTCCAAGGTGCTCGACTCGTCTGGGCCGAAGGATACGGAACCACGGAGTTCTCGCCCAGCGGCACCATCACCGGCGGCGCGACCGACACATCGCCGCCAGGAGACAAGGCCACAGATGGCGGTTCGGCTGCAGACTCCGGGGAAGGTTCTGCAGACGACAAAAACTCCAAGGGTGACGATAAGTCGAAGAACGATAAGCCCAAGGCGGATAAGCCCAAGGCCGACAAGCCGAAGGATGACAAGAAGGACGACAAGTCCAAGGACGATAAGTCCAAGAACGACAAAAAGGACAAGAAGCCGTCCAAGGCTGAGCAGATCCAGGCTCAGCGCAACTCCATCGTCAAGGAGGCGAAGTCCCACCTCGGCGTGAAGTACGTCTGGGGCGGCACCTCGCCGACGAAGGGATGGGACTGCTCCGGCTACACGCAGTACGTCTATGGCAAGCACGGGATCAAACTGCCGCGCACAACAAGCCAGCAGCGTAATGCCGGGAAGGTCATCCCGGTGAAGGATGCCAAGGCAGGCGACCTGATCTGGATCCCCGGTCACATCGGAATCATCTCCGAGGCCAAGGGCCAGATGTACGATGCCGGCTCGACCCGCACGAACACGACGAAGCGCAGCTACAGCTGGATGCTCAACCGTGGTGCGAAGGTCATCCGCGTCGTCGGCTGACACCCGCTGTTCGACGTCGCTGCGGTGATGTCCGAGGAGTGCAGCGCCTCCGGTGCCCCGTGGCCGGTCCTGACAAAGGACCGGCGGCGGGGCACCGTTGCGTTGCCGGAGTCGAACAGCAGGTGAGCCCCGGTGAACAGCGCATGACCTGGGCTGAATAAATCGTGAAGTCACCATAGAATTGCAGGATCGGGCCAGGCGGACGCGCTACCGTTGAACAACGCGCGAGTACCAGGCGCGTGCATCCGATCAGTCCATCCGAAGGGGCTTACGACAGTGCGACGATTGCACAACGCAGTCAAGAACTTTGAGTGGGGCAGCACAGACGCGATTCCGGCGATTCTGGGCACAGTTCCCGACGGTACGCCCTGTGCCGAACTCTGGCTCGGAGCACATCCGCTCAGCCCGTCACGTCTCGACCTCGGCACCGCGGAACAGAAATCTGCGGGCGGCCGCAGTCGTCTGGCCGGCTCGAGTTCGTCCCTCGATGTGAAAACCGGAAGAGATGTCAGCACCGGACCCAACCTCATCGAATACCTCGCCGGCGATCCCGCAGGGCTTCTCGGCCATGATTCGGTCGAGGTCTTCGGGCCGCGGCTGCCCTTCCTGCTCAAGGTCCTCTCTGCGCAGAAGGCACTCTCGATCCAGGTGCATCCGGACCCTGAGCAGGCAGCCGTCGGTTTCGCCCGTGAGGAGGCTGAGGGGCCGGACCTCGATGCCCCGAATCGCAATTACAAAGATCCTTCGGCCAAGCCGGAGCTCATCTATGCACTCACCGAGTTCCATGCTCTGACCGGCTTCCGCCCACGCAAGGCCGTGCGTGCCACCTTCGAGCGCATGCTGTCGCTGTCGCTGAGCCCTGACTCGTTGGACTTCCTGGGCGACGTGATCGGGGCTCTGAGGCCCCTGAACGAGACGAAGGCATTCTCACGAGCTGTCGAGATGGTGCTCGGCGACCCTCGCTCGCCCGGCTTCGTCGACGAAGCCGCAGCCCAGACACTGGCGGAACCGCCCTTCGGTCACGCGAGCCGAATCGGTTCGTCGGTCGACCCCGGGCAGACGTTCCGCGAGCTTGTCGCCGACTATCCCTCGGATCCCGGCGTCCTCGTCGCGCTCATGCTCAACAGGGTCCACCTGCAGCCGGGGGAGGCACTGATCATGGAGTCCGGCGTCCTGCACGCCTACCTCTACGGCACTGGCATCGAGATCATGGCCTCGAGCGACAACGTGCTGCGCGGTGGCCTGACGAGCAAGCACATCGACATTCCAGAGCTCGGTGCCGTCGCGAAGTTCTCTTCGGCGCCGCCGCGGATGGTCGAGCCTGATCGTGACGGCATCCTGCTCGGCACGACGGAGGACTTCGCGCTCCAGGCGCTGCGCTGCCCTCGTCTGAAGAAGATCGAACGGCGAGGCGCGAGCATCGTCCTGTGTACGTCGGGAACCATCTCTCTGACGTCTCTGGGCTCGTCGGTGACCCTGTCGCGCGGAGAGAGCGTCTTCGTCGCCGCCAACGAGCCCACAGTCACCGCTGACGGCCACGGAGACCTGTTCGTGGCGACGACGGGTCTCGATACGTCGCTGCCGTTCGCCTGAGTTCCTCGCAGCGGCTCTTGCGCGGGAACGGTAACGGCCAGCGCTGAAGCATCACCCCAGTGGGGCGGGTTTCGACGATGGGCGTGTGCAGCGCCGAGTCGCGAACCGCCTCACTTATGCGAAGTGGACGCTTCGGAACGAAATCCTTGATCGGATTTGGACCGAAACGTCCACTTGTCTGTCTGCGAGGGCTGAATGGTTGTCTGCCTACGAGGGCTCAATGGGCAAGCTGTCATGGTGGGCAGTCTGCCCTCGTCACTTCACCACACTGGCAGTTCGCCTGAGCTGAGCGACCTGGACCGGCTGGCGGCGATCGGAGCCAGCCGGCGGGACGACTGTCTCAGACGTCGGCGACGGTCATGGTGGGGACGTCATCGGGGACGTTCACCTCGGCGCCGGTCTTCTCCTTGACCTCGTCGACGGTGACTCCGGGAGCCAGCTCGACGAGGGTGAACGAGTCTCCGCTGGCGTCGAGGACGGCGATGTCGGTGATAATGCGGCTGACCACGCGCTTACCTGTCAGGGGCAGTTCACAGGTCTTGAGCAGCTTGTGCGAGCCGTCCTTGGCGACATGATCCATGATCACAATGACGCGCTGGGCGCCGTGGACGAGGTCCATCGCCCCGCCCATGCCCTTGACCATCTTGCCGGGGATCATCCAGTTTGCGATGTCGCCGTTCGTGGCGACCTGCATCGCGCCGAGGATCGCGGCGTTGATCTTGCCGCCGCGGATCATGCCGAAGCTGGCCGCTGAGTCGAAGTACGACGCGCCGGGGGCCATCGTGACGATCTCCTTGCCGGCGTTGATGAGATCAGGGTCGATCTCATCCTCGGTCGGGTAAGGACCGACGCCCAGCAGTCCGTTCTCCGACTGGAGGACCAGGTCGACGCCCTCGGGCAGGTAGTTCGGCACCAGCGTGGGCATGCCGATACCCAGGTTGACGTAGCTGCCGTCCTCGAGCTCCTGCGCTGCGCGGGCGGCCATCTGGTTTCTTGTCAATGACATATCGGCTCTCCTCAGGCTTCGCGGACGGTGCGTTTTTCGATGGGCTTGTCGGCCACCTGTTCCGCTGTCAACGGAACGACGCGGTGGACGAAGATCCCGGGAACGTGGACGTCATCGGGATCGATCTCGCCGGGCTCGACGAGCTTCTCGACCTCGGCGATGGTGATCCGTGCCGACTGCGCGGCCGGGGGATTGAAGTTCCTGGCCGAGGAGTGGAAGACGAGGTTTCCGTGGCGGTCACCGACTGCGGCGCGAACGAGTGCGTAATCAGGGGCGAGTGACTCTTCGAGGACGTATTCCTGCTCTTCACCGAAGGTGTCGAAGACCCGAGTGTCCTTGGCCGGCGATTCCTTGACGACGTTGCCCTCAGAATCGTACTTCCACGGCATGCCGCCGTCGGCGACCTGAGTACCGGCTCCGGTGATCGTGTAGAACGCGGGGATTCCGGCCCCACCGGCGCGCAGCTTCTCAGCCAGGGTGCCCTGCGGGGTCAGTTCGACCTCGAGCTCACCGGAGAGGTACTGACGTGCGAATTCCTTGTTCTCGCCCACGTACGAGGCGATGATCCGGCTCAGGCGGTGGTCGGCGAGCAGAAGGCCCAGGCCTCGTCCGTCGACACCGGCATTGTTCGAGATCACCTCGAGGTCTTTTGCGCCCTGCTCCTTGATCGCTCGGATCAGGAACTCCGGCACGCCCACGACACCGAAGCCGCCCACGGCGATCGATGATCCATCTGCAATATCGGCTACCGCCTCGGCGGGAGTATCAACTACTTTGTCCATGCACCCAGTCTGCCACGGACCTCGCCGAGGCTGTCCGCCAGGTCCACAAGACGGGCGTCGTCGATCCCATTGGCCAGAAGAATCTCACCCCCGCCGAGGAGGTGGTTGAGAAACGCCGCCCACTGATCTGGTCGCGGGGTCGACTTCGACACGAGGATTCCCGCCGGGCGACCGGGTCCGGCTGCAGAGCCGTCCGCTCCCGGGGCTGCTGAGGCGCCGATATTCGTCCAGTCGATGTTCTCGCCGTCGATCTCGAGGGTGCCGGTCGCGGCCAGACGTCGTGGGGTGACGTCCGGATATGCGCGGATCGCGGAATTGACGTCGATGAAGTCCTCGTCGACCGGGGTGCTCAGCGCCAGCGCGGGTGGGTTGAAGACGAAGATCTCTTCGGCGTCGACGAGGTTCTCAGCCGATTCGTGCCCGAAGGGAACGAGGGCGAAGAAGTCGCCGTCGGGCGGCGCAGCTGTCGTGCCGGCTGTGGAAGCGTCTGTGCCGGCTGTGGAAGCGTCGCCGCTGGCGAGCACGACTCGACCCCCGGCCAGGAGCACGCTGAGGATCGCGACGAGCTCTCGCCAGTGCAGGCCCTCGGGCATCGGCGCGAAGAGGGTGAAGTCCGGGCCCAGGTCGTAGTCACCGAAGAGACCTACCCCTTTGTTGACCCAGTTGGCGACGACGGGTCCGGTGAGGTCGAGGCTGTCGTAGTCGGGACCGCGCCAGAGGAGGACGGGGCCGCCGGTGCGGCTGATGATGGAGAGATCCACGAGTGGATGACCTGCTTTCTGAAGTACGGGCTCGGAGCTGTGGTCGTTGGAGCTGCGTTCGTTGGAGCTGCGGTCGGAGGCAGGATGGGAGCGTTGCGGACGATCATCGAAGTGTGAGTTCTCTCAGGGGGAGAGCAGCCCGATGTCGATGATCACGCCGCGAGGGAAGGTGCCCAGATCGCCGTCTGCCCACTGCCACTTCGTCGATGCGCTCAGGTCCTCGGCATAGAGCGCTGTGTGCATGCGTTCGACGAGGGACCCGAGACCGACCATCGCTTCGAGCAGCGGCGGGCCGTCGGACTGCGCGGTCGCGGGGGAGTGAGAAGGGCTCATCGTGATCCTCGAGCCCGAGCCCTCGATGCGCATCCGCCAGGCGCCGTGCCCGGGGGTGCGGGAGTGCCCGGCTCGTACGACCCGGATCGCGCGGGAGACGCGCTCGAGGATGTCGTCGCCGTTGTCACCGGCTGCGGCTCGACCGGGCAGCTCGGTGACGCCGAGGCCCCGCTGGATCGCCTCGACGTGGCCGAAGCGGAACCAGTCCTCGACGATGTCGCGGTTGAGCACCTTCGCCCCGTCCCGACCGTTGTTCAGATACCCGCCGGCGCCCCGGACGAGCGCCATCGGCAGTCCGCGGGAGGAGCCTTTGACCAGGTCGGCGGCGGCGGCGATCTCATCGGCGACTGCACGCACGGTCACCGACTGCACCCGACCGTCGTCGTCGGGCTTGCCGCGCTGATCGTCAAGACCGGAGAATCCGGAGAGTCCGAGCGCGAAGTCGCCGACGCCGACCCGCCAAGGACGTGAGGTCGTGTCGGAGATGACGACGCCGATGCGCACGGAGAACGCCTGCTCGACTAAGGCGCGGAGGCCGTCGGCCGAGCGGTCGCTGTCGTGAGGATGGAGGACGACGGCGCCGCGGGAGTTCGACTGGTCGAGGCCTGCCGCCGCCTGGACGGTGCCGGAGTGTGTGCGCACGACTTGGACCGTGGTGCCCGAGGCATAGGTCCGCTCGGCAACTAGGTGGGCCGAGGAGTCCTTGACTAGGTCCTCGAACTCGGCTCTGTCGGCCACGCTGCACAGTCGCCCCTCGGCCTTCGACACGACCTTCGAGGCGATGACGAGGATGTCGCCGTCTTTGAGGTCAATCCGATTGCGACGCAGCGCATTGATCAGGATCGCGGCGAGGTCGGAACCGGCAGTGATGTCCTCGTCGACTGGTGGGGCGTAGACGGTGAGGAGGCGGTCGTTCATCGTCTGCTCCGTCTCATTCGCGAATTCGCGGCGGGCATCCCCGGCAGCGCATCGAGCGCCGATGGCAGCGCACCGGCGTCCGGTGTCGGATCCCCCTGCCGTGAGTCGGGGGAGAGGCGCCCCTGTGGTCCGGTTTCGAGGGACGAAAGCGGCGTTCGGGCCTTCTCGGCAGGTGATTCGACTCTCATCCCTCCATAATCCCACTGACCGTGAATCTTTTCGAAATTCTTCCACTGCGCCCAGCTGGCTACCACAGGTTGTGTCAATACTCGGGCTCAGTCGCTACATGTGGTGTCGATGGCGCGTGTGTATGTGAAAGTGTGTTCGATTAGTCTCCGGTAGCCCTCTGCAATACTCCACCAGGGCTTGACGAGGCGGTAATGACACGCGTGTAATTTATATCTAAAGGGGAACGCGCTTAGCACGAATTCTCGGATTCGACCGCACACCACGCTGATATCCTCAGCACGAGCTTCGCGGCTGGAACCGCCCGGGGAGCCGGTCTTCATGAAGACCGGAACACTCCTCGAACGGTACCGCAGATGATGCTCGCGGTGGTGGACGTGCTGAGCGTGAGAAAGGGGAAAACCGTGCAAAGCGCACAGAGCAAAAGGCAGGAACTGGAGGAGTACTCCGCTGTACCCGGAGTCACTTCTCGCAGGGCCGAAGACTGGTTCGTCGAACCTGGATCGCGCACACCCGATACACTGCCCGATCCATTGGCGATCGATCCGAACGATCTGACACCGCTGCCCACGGACAACTCCGCAGTCTCACCGCTCTCGCTGCTCCTCGGAGCCGCCGGCGACGACGGAGAACTGTCCTGGCAGGACCAAGCGCTTTGCGCTCAGACAGACCCGGAGGCATTCTTCCCTGAGAAGGGCGGATCGACTCGCGAGGCCAAACGCGTCTGCGCATCCTGCGATGTCCGCTCGGAATGCCTCGAGTACGCCTTGGCGAACGACGAGCGCTTCGGAATCTGGGGCGGAATGTCAGAACGCGAGCGTCGCCGACTCAAGAAACGAGTCGTGTGAGATCTGCCGTCACTGTTGTCGTCACTTCCGGCGACGACTCCAGCCGGACTGAGCTCGAAACAGCTCTCCGCACGACCTACCCCGAGATCCCCATTGTGGATCTCGGGGGTCTTACCGTCACAGAAGCACTCGAGCTCCCAGCAGTCGCCGAGAGCACCCACATGTGGTTCCTCACTCCCGATTCCCGTCCCGAACCCGACTGCCTCGAGGAACTGCTCGATGCGATCGGCGCCACCGAATCAATCGCCGCCGTCGGTCCGAAGATCATGCACGGTGACCGCATCGTCTCCGCAGGCGTGACCACAACCGCCGCCGGCGCCCGGTTCAACCCCGTCGCCGACGGTGAGATCGACCAGGGCCAGCGAGACGGTCAGAGCGAGACGCTGGGCCTCGATCTGCCCGGGCTGCTCATCGCCACGACCGAACTCGAGAAGATCGGTGCGCCCTCGCGTGTCCTGGGTGTGGCCTACCGCGGTCTCGAATACTCCCGCAGGCTTCGTGACCTCGGCAAGCGAGTGGTCGCCGCCCCCGGTGCGAAGCTCTCGGTCTCCGCATCCACCGCGGACCAGCTCGGCTCCTCCCCGCTGCCTCCGATCTCGAAGTTCCAGATCAGGACCGAACAGCGCTACCGTCTCAGCCTCGCCCGTCCTGGCATCGTCGCACTCGTCTGTCTGCTCGCGCTGACCCAGCTGGGCAACGCACTCGCCGGTCTGCTGTCGAACAACGTCAGGCCCGCCTCGTGGTACTTCTCCGCACTGTTCGGACTGGCCGCCGACGTCCGGACCACTGCTCGTCTGCGCCGCGCCAGCACCCGACGCAACCGCCTCGCTAAACGCACGACAACGGCTCACGTGGCCGCGCTCTACGCTGATCCCGACGAACTCGCAGTGCAGAGACGATCGATGAATTCCGCCGAGGAGACTCGCCGCACCCGTGCAGAGCCGGGGACCGCAGCTGGTTCCGGCGCAGCCGATGAGACCGAGCTCAATCCCGTCGGCGACACCGAAGAGGCCATCGACTCGTTCTCCCGACTCGAGATCAGCGGCGGCTCCGGGGCCTTCCGCCACCCCTTGACCTACCTGCTGATTGCGGCAGCGGCGATGAGCGGATTCGTCTCCTTCGCACTCTTCGGTCCAGGCCACCTCGTCGGCGGAGCATTGGGCTCGACCGACGTGAAGTTCGGCGACCTCGTCGCCCGTCTGCTCAGTCAGCACCTCGACGTGTCCACAGGTGCCTCCGTCGTCGCCGACCCGTACCAGCTCGTGCTCGCGATCCTCAGCCTGCCGTTCTTCGGACATGTCGACATCATGGTGCGCAGCCTCATCCTGGCAGCGCCCATCCCCGCTGTCATCGCCGCCTACAGCGCCGCCGGGACGATCGTCAGGACGAAGTGGGTCCGCGGATTCGCAGGACTGCTGTGGCTGGCCTCCCCGATCTTCATCACGGCGCTCTCCGACGGCCGCCTCGGCGTGATCCTCGTCTGGCTCGCCGCACCGCTGTTCGTCATCGCTTTGCGTCGCAGCCTGCACACCGGCTCGATCGCCGCCGCCGCGACCGCGGGGCTGCTGCTGTTCCTGATGATCGCGGGCGTTCCCGCGATGCTCGTCATCGGCATCATCATCACCATCGCCCTTCTCGGCACCGGGCGGGGACCGCGCCATCTATGGCTGCTCGCCCCGACCCTCGTCCTGGCCTGGCCTTGGCTGTGGTCGCTCATTCGCGAACCCGGCGCCCTGCTCACCATGCCCGGGCAGACGGTGGCTCCGGCCGCCCCGCCGACCTATCTGCTCGCAGTCGGATTCCCCGAACCGATCGACATGTCGTGGCTGGCCGATCTTCTCGCCGCGATCGGTCTCAGCGGTGTGCAACCGGGCATCCTGCAGCTCTGGGTCCCGGTGCTCGTCCTGCCGATGCTCATCCTCGCGTTCCTCACCCTCATCGAGGCGCGCCTCAACCTCTCACGGCTGCTGTGGGCGGTCGGCCTCTACCTCGCCGGCCTCATCATCGCCACCGTGCAGATCCTCGTGCCCGCGCAGACCGGGCCGTTCAACCTCATCGGTTCGTACCCTGCAGCAGGCCTGACGCTGCTCAGCCTCGGTGCGATCATGCTCCTGACCCTCGGCGCCGACCGGACGACGTCCTCGGCGACGAACACACGACTTCCCATGAAATCCCTGGCGGCACTCGTTGCGATCGCCGCCGTGGGACTCATGATCGTCGGAGCAGGTCGGACGACCACCTCGGCGGACACCTTGACGACCCAGGAGCACGGCACGGTCCCGGCCTTGGCCGCCGATCGCGCGAGCGGGGATTCGCAGGCGCGGACCCTGCGCCTCGACGATGTCGACGGCCAAGTGCTGGCCACACTCATCTCGAGCGACGACGGCACCGTCATCGGCACCTCGACGATCAGATCCGCCGAGGCGGTCGGAGGCTGGCCATGGGAACGTCGCCCTCTGCCGATCGGTGAGGACCAGGTCCTCGTGGCGCAGGCTGCCGCCGCGTTGTCGGCCGATGACTCCGGAGACGTGCGCGACCTTCTGGGCCGCCTCGGGGTCGACTTCGTCCTGGCCGAGAACGGTGCGAAGGATCTGACGAACGCCGTGGCCGCCGCCGACGGTCTTGTCCAGGTCGGTCCCACCGAATCCGGCCAGCTGTGGCGGGTGGACACGCCGTACAGCGGACGCTTCCTCGTCGAAGAGCCGGACGGCACGCTGAGCACCGCTCCGGTCGACGGCACCACCGTCGAGGTTGCTCCCGGTGAAGACGGCCGCAAGCTCATCGTCGCCGAGGGCAAAGGCACAGTGAAGGCCGAGATCGACGGGCAGGAACTGCCCGCACCGAAGGGTGCAGGCAGCGACTGGGCGGCCGAATTCTCCTTGCCGACTGCAGGCGGTCAGGTCGAACTGAGCACCGGTTCGCCGCTGTTCGCCCCTGCCGTCATCATCGGCTGGATCCTCGGTGTGTTCTGCCTCATCGTGGCGATTCCGTTCGGCACCCAGCGACAGACGGATCCGCGTACGCGCACTGTGCGGCCAAAGCGCGAGTCTGCACGGCGCCCCGCTGACGACTCGGCCGCGGCAACGTCGACGACGAGCGCTGAATCGGCGACAGGTGCGAAGGGTGACGCCACAGTGAACAACGATGGCAAAGGTCAGGACACAGCCCGGGCGAAGGCTGCAAAGAAGAAGCAGTCTGTGCAGAAGCAGTCTGTGCAGAAGCCGTCGGGCACGGGCGACGGTCCGGGCGAGGCAGTGGAGGCGAAGCCATGAAACACATGCGAAGCATCGCGACCTTCGCGGCGATCGCTGTGCCCGGAGTGCTCGTGGCCACGACGTCGTTCCTGACGCCGCTGACGCCGGGCACGCTCGACCGCAGCCCCGAACAGGTTCGCATGCCCACAGCCGACACACGCGTCGTCTGCCCGGGTCCGCTCCTGACCGATGCCGAGGCCGAAGGCACGGACGCGGAGTTCGTCGACGACTCCAACGTCTCGACTCGGGTCGTCTCTGCCTCTGCGCCGATCAGCGCGGCCGACGGTTCGGTCTCAGCGGCCCGCCTCCAGGTCGCCGACCTCGGCGGCTCTGCGAACTTCGACAACCCGGCCTCCGACGGCTTCGTCTCCGGCGACGATTCGATCGCGGCGACCAAGCTCATCACCGGCTTCGCCCGACCCGGCGCACCGGCGCTGACGACGGGACTCGAGACGGTCGAGGGCACCTCCGGTGACCTCACCGGTCTTGCGACCCTGACCTGCGGGCAGGCCTCGAGTTCGTTCCGGATCCTCGCCGGCTCCGGGTCGACAGGGTCGAACTCGCAGCTGCTGCTGAGCAATCCCGGCGATGTTCCCGTCCAGGCGAAGGTCGCCATCATGACCCCCTCCGGACAGCGCGCCGAACCCACGGAAGTCAGCATCAAGGCGGGAGCCCAACGCGCTGTGCGCCTGGGTGGCCTTGCCGCCGGCGCCGACGCCCTGGGCATCGACGTCACCGTCGACGGGGGAGTCGTCGCCGGCTCCGTGCAGGAGACGGTGCTCGACGGGCTCACACCGAAGGGCATCGACCTCGCCACCAGCGGGGCCGACGCCGACAGGCAGCAGGTCATCACCGGACTCAACGGCAAGGACGTGCGACTGCGCGTGGCCAACCCGAACGACGACCTCGCCGACGTCTCGATCAAGGCCTATGGTCCGGACGGCGAAACTGACATCCCGCGCTCGTCGATGTCCGTCGTAGGACGCGGTGTTGCCGAGGCCGACCTGGGCGACCTCAACGCCACGAGCGTCGTGCTCGACTCCGACAGTGCAATTCAGGCCAGCGCCTTCATCGGCCAGGACGGGAAAGGCGGAGGAGGAGACTTCGGCAGCATCTCGGCCACGGACTCTCTGGCGGATTCCCAGCTCATGGCCCTGCCGCGCACAGGCACGGGTAAGGTCTACCTCTCGCCGGGACAGGGCACAGTCCAGGTCCGCGCCATGCTCGACGACGGTTCGCTCACCGACCCGCAGTCGATCGACCTCAACCCCACCGGCACCACCGAGTTCAGTCCCGCGGAGATCTCCAGTGAGGCGGTTCGCGCCGTGGTCCTCAGCGGCGAGAACGCCTCCGGATCACAGGCGAATGGTGTCCACGCCACTCTCGTGGTCACGACCGAGGACGGGGTCTCCGCAGTCATGCCCGCTCCGGCACCTGCCGGTGTCGCCTACCGCGACATCCGTCTGGGCTAGGGGCGCGCCCGACGGTCAGGAATGCCGCAGGATCTCGACCTGATCGGCGACCACCTCGGCGATGAGGTCATCTCTCTGTCCGCTCGTGGCGTGGTATTCGATGACTCGTCGGTAGAGGACGATGTGCGTGGGCCGCGCAGCGGTCGCGGGGAACACCCGACCGAAGGCCGGCTCCGTCGAACTCGCCGGCGGGACAGCATCAACGGCGAGGACCACCTCGGCGAGCAGGGCTGGTTCCTTCGCCCGAAAACGAGCGAACTCCTCGGCCGCGACACGGGCGAAGCTGTCGCTGCGCCGTTGTCGGGCGGGGACATCGGCCAAGAAGAGTGGGGACCGCAGACCGCGGCCGTGCCGATTTCGATGACGCCTGGTGCTCATGAATGAATATTGTACTGACCATGCGGCCCCGGCTGCCGGGGACAGGCGGGGTCTGCGTGTAGAGTTGTGGACTGTGTCAGCCGTGAGATTGTGTTCAAAAGTCAGCTGCTCGCGCAGTGCCGCCGCCACCATGACGTATGTGCACGCTGATGCCTGCGTGGTCATCGGTCCTCTGGCCAGGCGCGCCGAGCCGGGCGCCCATGACCTGTGCGCCGATCATGCCGCCAGACTCACCCCGCCGGTGGGCTGGCAGCTCATCCGCATCGACAGTGGCCAGGCTCCTCCCGAGCGCACCCACGACGATCTGTTGGCGATCGCCGACGCCGTCCGCGAAGCCGCCGGTGGCCCCCGCGACAGCCGTCCTGCCGACGCGTCCTCCGGAACTGACGGAGTCTCCCGCTCCGACGGGTCGATGCCCGGCCGCAAGCACGGCCACCTGCGCATCATCGGCGACTCATGAGCGAACCTGCTTCCGCCGCCCTCATCGACCATCGGGTGAGTGCTCTCGCCTCGGCCGTCGGCGCCTACGACATCCGCGGGCGGATCCCCGATCAGCTCGACGAGGATGTGCTCTTCGCCCTCGGGTGGGCCACTGCCAGGACCATGTCCGAACTGCATTCGCGCGCCGAGGTGGTTGTCGGTCACGATATGCGACCGAGCTCCGCCGGTTTCGCCCAGGCCTTCGCCGCGGGCATCGCGGTCGCGGGCTTGCGCCCGGTCCTGCTGGGACTGTGTTCGACCGATCAGCTGTACTTCTCCTCGGGGATCTTCGACCTGCCCGGTGCGATGATCACAGCCAGCCACAACCCCGCGGATTACAACGGCATCAAGATCTGCGCACCGCAGGCCGGCGGGGTCAGCCTCGCCTCGGGACTCGGCCAGATCCGGGACCTGGCCCCGAACGCACCGGCACACGCCGGCGCTGGAATCCCCACAGTCGCGATCGATGAGGCGGCTGCCGCGGACATGCGCCGCCGCTACGTCGAACGCATCCGAACGCTGACCCGCGTCGACGAGGTCCCTGACCTAACGGTCGTCGTCGACTGTGGAAACGGCATGGCCGGGAAACTGCTGGGCGAGGTCTTCGGCACCGACGCAGGCTTCGCAGCCGTGCCCTTCACCGCCATCGGTCTCTTCACCGAACTCGACGGCACATTCCCCAACCACGAGGCGAACCCTCTCAAACCGGAGAACCTCCTCGACGTCTCCCGCGCAGTGGTCGAGCACGGCGCTGATCTGGGCCTGGCCTTCGACGGCGATGCAGACCGGTGCTTCTTCATCGATGAGACAGGTGCGACAATGTCGGCCTCGGCAGTCGGTGCGCTGGTGGCCGAGCGGGAGATCGCGCGGGCGCAGTCAGCGGGCACCCCTGAGCCCGTGGTCATCCACAACCTCATCACCTCTCGCAGCGTCCCAGCCACGATCGAGGCCGCAGGCGGTCGCGCTGTGCGCTCGAAGGTCGGCCATTCGGGGATCAAGACACTCATGCGGGAAGAAGGCGCCGTCTTCGCCTGCGAGCACTCGGCGCACTTCTACTTCGAGGAGTTCTACTGCGCGGACTCGGGCGTGCTCGCGGCCTGCCACCTCATCGCAGCCCTCTCGGCGACGAAAGCACCGGCCTCGCGTCTCGTCTCGTCCTATGACATCTTCGTCCAGTCCGGCGAGATCAACTTCACGGTGCCCGATCCTGATGCCGTGCTGACGGCCTTCGCGACGACCTCGGGTGACTTCCCGACGAACACCGTCGACGACCTCGACGGCATCGGGCTCCAGGGTGAGGACTGGTGGGTCAATCTGCGCAAATCCAACACCGAGCCGCTCGTGCGCCTCAATGTCGAAGCCGCTGATCAGGACCAGATGCTCGAACTGACGTCACGAGTCAGCGCCTTCGTGGAGTCTCAGGCCCGCTGAGCGACCACAGCTGTCCGGGGAGCGACCACAGCTGCCCGGGAATCGACCACATGGCGAATCGACCACATGGCGAAATCGTGGGCTCTGGTCCGGCCAAGGCAATAGACTCGACGCAGATCCGATCATCTTCGTTCTCTCTGGAGGTACTGTGCTCGATTCCACCGACTTCAAGGTTGCCGATCTGAGTCTGGCCGAAGCCGGCCGTCATCAGATCCGACTGGCCGAACGCGAGATGCCCGGCCTGATGGCACTGCGCGAGGAGTTCGGCGGCAGCCAGCCGTTGGCCGGCGCCCGGATCGCCGGAAGCCTGCACATGACGGTGCAGACCGCTGTCCTGATCGAAACTCTCGTCGCCCTTGGCGCGCAGGTGCGCTGGGCCAGCTGCAACATCTTCTCCACTCAGGACGAGGCGGCCGCTGCGGTCGTCGTCGGCTCCGGCAGCGTCGAGGCTCCTTCAGGTGTGCCAGTCTTCGCCTGGAAGGGTGAGACCCTCGAGGAGTACTGGTGGGCTGCGGACAAGATCTTCGACTTCGCCGAAGGCCCCAACCTCATCCTCGACGACGGCGGCGACGCCACGATGTACGTTCTCAAAGGTGCGCAGGCCGAAGCTGACGGGGGAGTCCCCACCGCTGGCGACGAGGATCCTGACGAATACAAGGTCCTCTTGTCCCAGATCCAGAAATCGCTTGATGCCTCACCCGGTCGCTTCTCTGCGCTGGCTGCCGAAATCAAGGGCGTCAGCGAAGAGACGACCACCGGTGTCAATCGCCTCTACCGTCTGGCTACGGAAGGCGGTCTGCCGTTCCCCGCCATCAATGTCAACGACTCGGTGACGAAGTCGAAGTTCGACAACCGCTACGGCATCCGCCACTCTCTGCCCGATGGTCTCAACCGGGCCACCGATGTGCTCATCGGCGGCAAGATCGCTGTGGTCATCGGCTACGGCGATGTGGGCAAGGGAGCCGCCGAGGCGCTGCGCGGTCAGGGGGCTCGTGTCATCATCACGGAGATCGATCCGATCTGCGCCCTGCAGGCGACCATGGACGGCTACCAGGTCGAGCACCTCGCCACGGTGGCCCCGACCGCAGACATCATCATCACGACCACCGGCAACACCCACGTGGTCGGCGTGGAGGTCTTGCAGAGCCTCAAGCCGGGTGCGATCGTCGGCAACGTCGGACACTTCGACGATGAGATCGACCTGGCTGGCCTGCGCAGGCTTCCGGGAGTCTCGACGATCGAGATCAAGCCGCAGGTCCACGAATGGACAGTTCCCGTTCCCGCCGACCTCGGACTCGACCGGGAGACCACCGACTTCCTCGTCCTGTCCGAGGGGCGTCTGCTCAATCTGGGCAACGCGACCGGACATCCCTCATTCGTCATGAGCGCATCATTCGCCAACCAGGTGCTCGCTCAGATCGAACTCTGGGTCAGCAACGACCGCTACGACAACAGCGTGCATCGACTGGCGAAGGAGCTCGACGAGAAGGTCGCGCGACTCCACCTGCCGGCTCTGGGCGCGAACCTGTCGGAGCTGACGAAGGAACAGGCCGAATACATCGGCGTCGACGTTGCCGGACCGTACAAGCCCGAGCACTACCGGTACTGAGACCTGTCCTGAAGAAGTGCTCGACGGCGCCCGCTGACTTCGGTCGGCGGGCGCCGTCGGTGTGCCGTCACCTGGCTGGTCAGGTTCAGCTGCCGCGCAGTCTCAGGCCGTGAGGGAGCGTGTCCACCCCGCGGCGAAACGCCTGGGACGCCGCGGCCCGGCGCTGCTGACGCTCGTACTCCGCTGCCCGCTGGCGGTGGATGACCGCTGAGAGGAACTGCTCGGGCATCGTTCCCTCGGGCGGGGCCGGGGCGACGTAGGGATTGAGCTCGGTTGCGAGTTCCTTCGCCCGTTCCCACCGGGAGTCCCGACCAAGCGTCTCCGCGGTCGACAGGAACTGGACGATGCGGCGGTGCAGTCCCGCCGGCAGCGTGCTGACATCGGCCCGGGACAGCCAGGCGTGGAGCTGCGGAGCGACATGGGTGTGTACGGGAGGCGGCGGCGCCGTTCTCTCGCTGACGGCCATCGTGCCGGCCAGGTAGTCGCCGAGGCGCTTGGTCTGCGGAGACACGAGGCCCGACAGGGCCGCGATTCCGCCGCCGCTTGAGAGGATCTCGAAGGGCCAGAGGATGGCCCGGATGAATGAGTGCCGGGCGCGCACCGCGCCGCCGTCGTCACGGACCACGCGCAGCCCCAGGATGAGCTTGCCGAGGGAGCGGCCATGCGTGAGAACCTCGACGATCATCGGCAGAAGCACGAACACGGCGATGCTCATGATGGTCATGATCGACGTCAGCAGCAAGCCGTTGACCTCGAGGATGCGCAGGAGGAACCAGAAGGCCGCGATGATGAGTCCGATGTTGATGATCGAATAGACGACATAGTCGATGAGGCAGCTCAGGGCGCGGGCCGCCAGAGCCGCGGGCTGGATGCTCAGCTCGACCGCTTCGCCGGTCACCAAAGTACTCACGGATCCATCCTGTCATAATCGAGCGCCGCACTTCATCGTGCATCGCCTGCAACGGTCATTCGAGTCGGAGCTGTGGTCGGATAGGGTTGAAGCATGGACCCGAACCTGCTGGCCGAACTCCACGGCGACAACTGGCGAGAACTGTCCATGCTGGCGAAGAAGAACACCCTGAGTCCGCGCCAGACTCAGCGATTCCTCGACCTCTATAGGGACGCGTCGAAGGACCTCTCACGGATTATGAGCGTCGCCCCCGACTCGCTCGAAGCGGCGCGGCTGTCGGCGATCGTCCATCGCTCCCGTAACCACCTTTCGGCTGTTCCGTCCGGAGGGCTCTCCGGCCTGTCCCGCTTCTTCGTCGTCAGCCTGCCGCTGTCGATCTACCGACTGCGCTGGGACTTCCTTATCATCGCTGCGGCATTCCTGGTCGTCGCGGTGCTCGGCGGGATCTGGGCCGGCATGCACCCAGAGGTCCTCGAGACCTTCGGTCCGCACGAGTTCCGCAAGCAGTTCGCCGAGCATGACTTCGTCGACTACTACAAGGAAAATCCGAACGGGTTCTTCGCCGTGGGCGTGTGGACGAACAACGCGTGGATCGCCGTGCAGTTCGTCCTGCTGGGCATCACCGGCGTCTTCGTCGTCTCGGGCCTGTTCTCGAATGCGATCAACGTCGGGTTCTCCGGGGCGATGATGTTCGAGTTCGACCGCGGGTCCGACTTCTTCCTCTACATCCTCCCGCACGGAATTCCTGAGATCAGCTGCATCATCCTCGCCGCCGCGGCCGGTCTGCGCCTGTTCTTCGCGTGGGTGATCCCCGGTCCGCAGCTGCGGAGGAACAAGCTGGCCACCGAGGCTCGCTCGCTGCTGACCGTGGCCGGCGGCCTCGTGATCCTGCTGTTCGGCTCGGGACTCATCGAAGGCTTTGTGACCCCGAACCCGATACCCCCGGCACTCAAGATCGCCATCGGCGTCCTCTACACGGCCGCTGTGATCGCCTATGCCTGGCGGTTCGGCCGCCGGGCCGCACGCGCGGGGCTGAGCGCCGATCTCGAGGAGAACCAGGCCGGGTATTCGATCCTCGCCACCGACAGGTAGGAACGCCGGTCTACAGCTTCCCGGTGGCTTTGAGCCCGATGTAGAGGTCTGCCAAGGTTCCGGGCAGATCCTCGGGGCCGGCCTCGACGGACTGGACGCCGGCTCCGCGCAGACGGGTCTGCAGAGACTTCGACGTCAGCAGCTCCGACTCCGCCGCAGCTGCGGTGAAGATCGCGTCGGCGTCGTCGCGTTCGGCGGCGAGCTTACTCAGGCGGGGGTCTTCGACAGAGGCGAGGACGACACGGTGTCGGGCCATGAGCGCAGGCAGCACCGGCAGGATCTCATCGGAGACGCTGCCTTCGTCAAGAGCCGTGACGAGCACGACGAGCGCATGCTGCCGTGAGGTGGAGAGGACCGTCGCGGCGATCTGCTCCCAATCGGCGTCATAGAGCTCCGGGTGGACCGGAGTCAGTGCCACGGACAGATCGTGGACGGGATCCTTCGACCGGTGGCTCGACGCGAGTGCGCGGACGCGGGCATCGGCGACGATGACATCGACCCGATCCCCGGCGCCCGCGGCCAGTGCGGTCAGCAGCAGGGCGGACTCGAGCGCGGCGTCGAAGACCGTGCCGTCTCCGCACCGTCGGGCGGCCAAGCGTGAGGAATCGACGACGATGACGACACGACGGTCCCGCTCGGGCCGCCACGTCTTGACGACGAGGTCCTGCGCGCGGGCGCTGGCCCGCCAGTCGATCGAGCGCACATCATCGCCGTCGACGTAGTCGCGCAGAGAGTCGAACTCCGTGCCCATGCCTCGAATCATCACGGCCGAGCGGCCGTCGAGCTCACGCAGCTTCGCCATCTTCGAGGGCAGCTCACGACGGGAGACGAACGGCGGCAGAACGCGCACGATCGCAGGCACATCGAAGCTCTTCTGTCTGCTGATGAGCCCGAGGATGCTGCGGCTGCGGATCGTCACCCTGTCCGCGTGCAGTGCACCTCGTCGGGTGGGCAGGAGCTCGGTGCGCACCTGCGCATCCTCCTCACCGGCGAGAACGAACGCCGAGCGAGTCTTCGCGGCGCCTGCGCTCGGAGCCCAGGCATCTCTGACCTTCAGTCGCAGGCGTCGGTCGGAGAGGTTGACGAGCGAAAGTGTGCAGTGTGTGGGATCACCGAGCCGGACCATGAGTCCAGGCGTGCGCTGGAGGCCGACCAGCCTCGGGGCAGGCACGAGGAAGAAGTCGACGAGACCGGCGATGACGATGACGCCCGCGACGACGAGCGCGGTCGTCCATCCCGGCACGAGCATGACTGGGACGAGCCCGAACAGGGCCAGCAGGAGCAGTCGGGTGGTCATTCAGCGCGGGACGTCGGTCGTGGCGACGATCGAGTCGAGGACCTGGCCGACGGTGAGGCCGTCCATCTGAGCCTCGGGGCGCAGGATCACACGGTGGCTCAGCGTCATGTGCACGAGCGCTTTGACGTCGTCGGGGGTGACGAAGCCGCGCCCGGACAGCCAGGCGTACGCGCGGGCAGCGCTGAGCATGCGGGTCGCGCCGCGGGGTGAGACGCCCAGGGCCAAGGACGGGGCCTGGCGAGTCGCGCGGGCGAGGTCGACGATGTAGGTGATGATCTCGGGCGCGATGTAGACCTCGGCGATGGCATCCCGAGCCGCGCGGATCATGGTCACGTCGGCGACCGGCTCAAGACCCGCCTCGGCGAGGTGGGAGGCGTCAAAGCCGCGGGCGTGACGGTTGAGGATCTCCATCTCATGATCACGTTCGGGCAGACCGAGGACGAGTTTGAACAGGAAGCGGTCGAGCTGCGCCTCCGGCAGGGGATAGGTGCCCTCGTATTCGAGCGGGTTCTGGGTGGCGGCGACGAGAAACGGCTCGGGCAGCGGGCGGGATCGACCGCCGACGGAGACCTGGTGCTCCTCCATGGCTTCGAGCAGCGCCGACTGGGTCTTGGGCGGGGTGCGGTTGATCTCGTCGGCGATGAGGATGTTCGTGAACACCGGCCCGGACCGGAACTCGAAGTTGGATGCCGAGGCGTCGTAGACGAGCGAACCGGTGACGTCGCTGGGCATGAGGTCGGGCGTGAACTGGATGCGCGTGTTGTCGAGGCTCAGTGACCGGGCGAAGCTGCGCACGAGCAGGGTCTTGGCCACTCCGGGCACCCCCTCGAGGAGCACATGGCCCTGGCACAGGAGGGCGATGAGCATTCCGGTGACTGCTTCGTCCTGGCCGACCACGGCCTTCGCGATCTGCGTGCGCACACCGTTGAGAGCATCACGCAGCGGATCGCGCTGCTGTGCCTGTGCGCGAGCCTGCGCAGGCTCGGTCGGCGGCGCAGGGTTGTGCGGCGGCTGAGTCGGCTGCTGAATCGGCCGCTGAGGGCTGGCTGTCTCGTCAGGAGGCAATGTCATGGGATCTCACTTTCGATGAGGGTGAGCTGGCGGACGATGGTCGTCAGATCTGCGTCTGTGGTGGGTGTGGCGGAGGAGAAGACCCAGTCGACCTGTGCCGGATCGCGGCCGGTGGTGTGCGCGATCCGGGCGATGATCTCAGGCTTGCCGGCCTGAGAGTCGAGAGCGAGTCGCTTCGCGATGCGCAGCAGCGAAGCCGTGCGCAGGGTGTGCAGCGCTCCGGCCCGGTCGTGGCTGCGGGCCGAGAGCGCGGCTCGACCGTGGACCGTCTCGACCGCGGGAACGATGACCGGCAGGCGTTCGACGGCCAGCGGCCCGAAGCGACGCCCAAGGATGAGGAGCAGGATGAAGAGGCAGGGCACCAGCCACAGCGCCCCGGCGATGAACCAGCTGGGCACATAGTCGATGGTCGACGGCGGTTCGTCCATGTCGTCGCTGGTCTGGCCGGGGTAGTAGACGACGAGGTGCTGGGTCCGTGACAGCTCGGAGAGCATGAGCGCGGCATTGCCCTGTTCGTCGATGCCCTGATTGGTCGCCCACTCGGGGTTGCCGAACACCGTGATCGGGAAGTCCCCACCATCATCGGTGATGAGCTGTCCGCGGGCTGCGTCCTTCGGCACTGTGCCGCCGTCGACGGACTGGACTCCCGGGCCGGTGAATGGATAGCACGTGTGCACTCCCGGCGTGTGAGGCTTGGCCTCGGCGTACTGCATCGCACCGGTGGTGACTGTCCCAGCAGCCCGGGCGGCCGGGACCTGGCAGCTCGGAGACGTGACGTCATCGGGAGCCGCCAGGGGAGAGGTGCCGTCGTCGACCGTGATGCGATCCGTATACGAAAGGAGTGCATAGCCGGGATCGATGAGAGCGAGTCGATTGTTGTGAGAAGCCAGCTCCGAGACGAGTCGATCTCTGTCGCCCTCAGAGAGGATTTCGGCATTCACGGGGATGAGCAGGGTGGAGTCAGGTTGTGCGGAGGCCTTTCGTGCAGCGTCGAAATCCTCGGTGGTGGTCACGTCGACACCATGGTCGCGCAGGGTCTCGACCATCGCCTTCGTTCCGTCCCGTGCCGTCGAGTCATAGTGGAGCGGGGCGTTGGCCTCACGGTCAGAGGTCATAAACAGCGTCGCGATGACCGTGATGAGGATGACGACAGCCGCCACGATCCACACACCGGCGGAGCGCAGCCGCGCGGTCAGCGGCACAGCAGGCGTCGACCGCGTGCCGCGGGCGGCGACGTCGAGGTGGGCGCTCATGCGACCACCGACTGGTGCCGGGACGGGAGTCGGCTCAGCTGCTCGTCGAGAGCGAGGAATTCGGCATAGGTCGTGTGCAGATCGGGCTCATCGGCGCGAACCACGGCGGTGCCCATGCCGCCTCCCGTGCCTGCAGCACGCTCAGCATCGCCAGCGTCGTGGCCGTAGAGCAGGTCATTGAAGGCTTCGGCCACGCGATTCAGGGACCGAGCGTGCTCGGGCAGTTCGCGACCGGCCGTACCGCTCAGTTCGGTGGCCGTCGACGCCGAGTCGAGGGCGACGATGTGTTTGCCGGACAGGACGGCGAAGATCGCCCGGGACTGGTCGATGACGGCGCTGCGCAGATCCCCGCGCTCGGCCGCCGCTCGCGCACTTTCGCGCCACGGACCTGGCTCGGGTGTCGCCACGACCGGGTCGAAGGCCGAGAGGGGGACTCGCGTCCGGTTGAGTCCGACGCGCCGCACGCGCCAGATGATGAGGGCGACGATCGCGGCCACAGCGATGACGACGAGGAGGATCAGCCACGGCGAGTTGCCCCGCAGGGCACCCGAGACGATCGCGTCCCACACGCGGCCCATCCACTCGCCGAGCTGTTCGAGCGGGGTGAGGTCGGTGGCCGAGTATTCGTCCTTCGACAGCTCCTTGTCTACCCATTCGCGTCCGGTTCCGCGATCGACGACGGCCAGGGACAGAGTGCTCAGCATGCTCATTCGGACAGTTCCTCCGCGCGGCGGATGAGGACGAGGTCGAAGCCCTCCGAGCGCATGCGCTGGTTGAAGTAGGACACGCAGACGAGGCACGCGAAATACGCGAACAGCACCGCAGACGAGACTGCGGTCAGTGCCAGGAGCAGCGCTCCGGCGACGATGCCGATGCCCGACATCGCAGTGTCCGAGCTGCTCATGGTGCCCAGGACGGCGCCGGTGACGACAGAGAGGATGAGGACGAAAGGTGCGATGACGAGTTGGACGAGCTGATTCGATAGGAAGTACCCGAGCGACAGCTGGCCGAGGGTGCGCCAGAAGCCGCGACCGGTCAGCCGCCACGAGCGCCGCAGTCCGGCTCGGATGCCGAGGTCCTCCGCCGCGATCGCCGCACCGAGGAACGCGAAGCGCAGATTGAGCCAGATGACTGCGCCCACCCACAGAAGCAGGCCGATGACGACGGCGACGGCGGCGAGGACGACCTGATCGAAGAGTGCAAGCAGCAGCGAGGGCGCCCCGAGCACGATGAGCAGTCCCAGGTTGATCGTGCACATGAGTGCTGTGGCCAGGACCAGTGACCAGCGTCGGCCGCGCAGGCTCTGCCAGGACTGGGAGAGCGTCGTCTTCTTGGCCCCGAAGGAATTCTCGGCACCGCTCGCCGCGAGTCCCGCGAGGAAATGGGCCACGCCGAGGCTGAGCAGACCGATCGCGAACGACCCCATCTGTGCGAGCAGCAAGAAGCCGGACATCGCATCCTCGTTGCCCATGATGTCCTCGAGGAAGGGGAGGAACTGCAGCACGACGAGGGTGCCGATCGCGGTCAGCAGCAGGGTCCAGAGCGTGAAGACGATGAGTGCCGCGCCGATCGTGAGACCGGGGATGAAGCGGAGGAGGCGGAAACCGGAATCGAGCACCTCGAAGAAGGTCAGCGGTCGTTTGGCCAGGACTCCACGCGGCGACGGTCGCTGCCATTCGTGGTGGGTCGGGCCGTGCTCACGCCTCTGCCACTGACCTGTCTGCCAGTCGACCTCGGAGGTCCACGCATTTGCTCGTCCCATCACCGCACAATCCTGCCATGGATCTCACCATGTTCACGAGTCGGAAACGCATCAGGCGCGCGTCGGAGACGCCCCGAAGATCAGGGCAACGACATCTGCATTATCGGGCAGGAGTGTCGAGGTCGAAAGATTGGACTCCGATAGGCGACAATAGAAAGATGAACGCTCGTATCCTCGTAGTTGATGATGACACGGCTTTGGCCGAAATGATCGGAATTGTGCTCAAGAGCGAAGGCTTCGAACCCTTCTTCTGCGCCACCGGAGATCAGGCCTTCGACGAATTCCAGAAGGTCGGTCCCGAACTCGTCCTCCTCGACCTCATGCTGCCCGGAAAGGACGGCCTCGAGGTCTGCCGCGAGATCCGTGAGGTCTCATCGGTTCCGATCATCATGCTCACCGCCAAGTCCGACACCGTCGACGTCGTCCTCGGCCTCGAGTCCGGGGCCGATGACTACGTGCCCAAGCCGTTCAAGCCCAAGGAGCTCATCGCCAGGGTGCGAGCCCGCCTGCGGATCTCCGAACCACAGGCCCCCGAGCTGCTGTCCGTCGGCGATGTCGTCGTCGACGTTGCCGGTCACACCGTGACCAAGGGCGGTTCGCCCGTCTCTCTGACACCACTCGAATTCGACCTGCTGGTCGCACTGGCCCGCAAACCGTGGCAGGTCTTCTCCCGGGAGACCCTGCTCGAAGAGGTGTGGGGATACCGGCACGCAGCGGACACCCGCCTGGTCAATGTCCATGTTCAGCGTCTGCGCTCGAAGATCGAACGCGACCCTGAGAAGCCCGACATCATCGTCACGGTCCGCGGCGTCGGTTATAAGGCAGGCAGAGCGGCGTGAGTCGCTACTCGGCTGTGGGCGGAGCTCTCCGCACCGCAGCCTCGGCGGTCCGTTCGTTCTGGCGTTTCATCCTCCGCTCGTTCAGCCATTCGCTCCAGCTGCGCATCGTCGTCCTCACCATCGTCCTCACTTCAGTCGCGATCTTCGGGGTGGGGACATACATGTCCCAGCAGATCTCGCGCGGACTCTTCGACACCCGTCTGCAGTCGCTGTCATCGCAGGCCGCCACCATCGTCTCCGAGCTGCGCAGCCTCGCCCCTGTCGACGCGAAGGTCGTGACCCAGGAGACCCTGAGCTCCCAGCTGTCCTCGATCTACAACCGGTCGACCGGTTCCGTGTACTCTCTGACTCTCGAGCCCAGCGACCCGAACTCCTCGTTCTCCACGATCAACGCGGGCACGACGGCGGCCGACGGTTCGGCCCAGACCGTGCCGATCACGAAGGAGATGAAAGAGGCCATCGGGCGTGCCCCGACCGATGACATGCTCTACCAATCGGTGAGCCTGCCCGACGGCTCGGGCCCGGGCCTGCTGATCTCCCAAGAGCTTCAGATCCCCGGCGCCGGCCAGTTCCAGCTCTACTACCTCGGCGATCTCACCGAGCAGCAGGACACCCTCGATTTCGTCCAGAAGTCCATGCTCGTCGCGGCCCTCGTCCTCGTCGTCCTCGTGGGTGCTGTGGCGTGGATCGTGACCCGTCTCGTGGTGACCCCTGTGCGCACCGGCGCCGAGGTGGCCCGACTCATCGCCGACGGTGACCTCGACGAACGCATGCCCGTGCACGGCAACGACGAGATCGCCCTACTGGGGGAGTCCTTCAACGACATGGCCGACACCCTTCAGCATCAGATCCAGCAGATGGAGCGTCTGTCCGTGCTGCAGCGGCAGTTCGTCTCCGATGTCTCCCACGAGCTGCGCACGCCGCTGACGACGATCCGCGCCGCCGCCGACCTCATCTACGACTCTCGTGACGAACTCGATCCGGTCACCGCCCGCAGTGCCGAGCTGCTCAACTCACAGGCCGAGCGCTTCGACAGCCTGCTCTCCGATCTGCTCGAGATCTCCCGCTACGACGCCGGTGCCGCCGCCCTGGTCGCCAAGCCCGTCGACGTCGGTGCGATCGTCACCTCGGTCATTGAGACCGTATCGATGGTCGCCGACCAGATGTCGACGAGCATCGTCGTCCATGCCCCGTCCTCACCGGTCATGGCCGAGGTCGACCGCGTCCGCATCACCCGGATCGTGCGCAACCTCGTCGTCAACGCCATCGAGCATGGGGAGGCGAATCCGATCGACATCTATGTCGCCTCCAACGCCGAGGCGGTTGCCGTGAGCGTGCGCGACCACGGAGTCGGGATGAACGAAGAGCAGGTCGAACACGCCTTCGACCGATTCTGGCGCGCAGACCCGGCACGCAAACGCACCCTCGGCGGATCCGGGCTGGGCCTGGCGATCTCGCTTGAGGATGCCCATCTGCACAACGGCTGGCTGCAGGTGTGGGGCAACCCGGGGGAGGGCGCGTGCTTCCGTCTGACCATTCCCCGCCGTCCCGATCAGGAGATCACCTCCTCGCCGCTGCCGCTGCCGCCCCGTGATGCTCAGATCCAGGGTGCAGCGCTGGTCGCCGGCCCGCTGTCCTCGGACGGCTCAGTGCGCATCCAGACCGGATCGATTCCGATCGTCGTCGAAGCCGATCCCGCATTGTCCGCGCACGAGGGCTATATCGACGAACCTGCCGACGACTCCGAAGGAGGATCACGGTGATGAGGACTCCCAGAAGGAAACAGGGGCTGCGTACGCTCCTCCTCGCTGTCTGCGCCTGCGTGGCCCTGACCGCGTGCTCGTCGATACCGACCAGCTCTCCGGTGGGCCACATCGAGGCGGGTTCTGGCGATCCCGGTGCCAGCAGCGCCCGCATCCCCGACGGACCCGAACCCGGCGACAGCATCGGTGAGATCGTCCGTGGGTTCCTGTCCGCCGGATCCGGCACGGGCAACAACTTCTCCGTCGCGAAGTCGTTCCTCACCGAGGCGGAGGCACAGGAGTGGAATCCGCAGGAGTCCGTGTCGCTGCTTCCCAATGACACTGATCTGGACTCGCTCAACTACGAGGTCACCTCCGACCAGAAGACGCTGACGATGTCGGCGCCCGTAGTCGGACTCGTCGACTCGTCGGGCGTGTTCAGCTCGACGAAGCCCGGGACCCAGTCGAACATGGAGTTCTCGCTGCGGCAGGAGAACGGAGAGTGGAGGATCTCCTCGGCGCCCAACGGCCTGCTCATCTCCCAGTCCGAGTTCCGCACGATCTTCCTCAACTACTCCCTCGAATTCTTCACTTCCGACTACTCCTATCTGGTCCCGGACTCGCGCTGGTTCCTACGGTCCTCATCGACGCCGACGGCGATCATCAACGAACTGCTCAGCGGGCCTGCCTCGTATCTGTCGGGGTCAGTCGTGACTGCGATCCCGGACGGGGCCAAACTCAGCGACTCCAACGTGGTGACCATTGAGAACGGCGTTGCGCACATCTCTCTTGGCAGCCAGGGCAGTGCGCCCTCGGACCGAGAGAAGGGTCTGATCCGACAGCAGATCTCATCGACGCTCAAGGTGGTCCCCTCGATCTCGAGCATCGAGCTGACCATCGGGGGCCAGGCGGTCTCCGAGGGCCTGCAGCCGAAGACGGATTCCTCGGTTCAGGTCGACGGCCCGCCGGTCGTGCTGGCCAACGACCGGCTCTCCCGAATCTCCGGGACGACCGTGGCCAAGGTCGAGAACAGTCCGAACCTGGCGAAGGCCAAAGCGAGCGACCCTGCTGTGTCCCTCGACGACTCGATGTACGTGTATCTGCAGAAGAGCGGCAAACAGCTCATGCGCCTCAAGGCCGACGGCGTCGATGCGACTCCGATCCTCGAAGGCAAGAAGCTCGTGCGTCCGAGCATCGACCGATTCAACACCGTGTGGACCGGCGAGGCGAAGAACAAGGGTGAGATCACCGCTGTGGGGCGGGAGGGCAAGGTCTACACGGTCGCTGCGGACTTCCTCTCCGGGCGCGACCTCGTCGATCTCGAGGTCTCCCGTGACGGTACGCGGATCGCACTGCTGAGCACGAAGAAGGACGAGCCCTCGCGCATCGACGTGGTCGGCATCCCTCGGGACAAGGCCGGCAACCCGTCGAACGGGCTGGCCGACTCTCCGATCGAGGTCGGATCGAACTTCGCCGACGTCAAGGACATGTCGTGGGCGGGTTCGACCTCGCTCGTGGCCCTGGCGGCGAAGGAAGGCGCAGGTATCGAACCATTCCGGATCGGCGTCACCGGACCGCCTGAGCAGCTGGGTGAGGTTCCCGACGGCAGCCGAATCGCCGCGGCCGAAGACGGGCGGTCGATCCTCGTGACGAGTTCCTCGGGTGAGATCTACTCGTACAACTCCAACGCTTGGCAGAAGCTCATCGACATCGCAGCGAAGGATCCCTCCTACCCGGGCTGAGCCGATGGCCTGATGAGAGCAAATGGCCTGATGCCGGCGACGGGGTAGATTTCTCCCATGGGACTGCTCAGCGAGGTCGGTGAACTCCTCCTGCCCCGTCGGTGCGCCGGCTGCGGACGGGAGAACGTCTCGCTGTGCACGGCCTGCCTGTCCCTCCTCGGTGGGATCCCGCGAGCGATGGAGCCGCGATACGGTCGGATGCCCGTCGTCGGAGTCTCGGAATACGGCTCACGACTGTCCCGCATGGTGGTCAGCTTCAAAGACGAGGGTCGACGGGACGTCCTCGACCCCTTGGCTCTGGCGCTTGCGCGTTCCATCACCGCCGCCCTGGAGTTGACGCATCATTCCGGTGGTCCCGTCCGTCTGGTCCCTGCCCCGAGCTCGCAGAGGGCACGGCGACGTCGAGGCGGCTCCCATATTGCCGCACTCGCCAGACGGGCTGCGGAACTCGCTCCCGAACTGTCCCTGCAGGTCCTCGACGTGCTCCTGACTCGTCGGTCCCGGGACCAGGTGGGCCTGGGAGCGCACGCGCGGGAGGCGAACGTGGCGGGATCGCAGTTCCTCGATCCTTCCTTCGCCGCAGCGATCGCCTCGGCGGACCGGTCAGCGAACGAATCGAGAGGGGGCATCGATCTGCTCGTCGACGACTTCGCGACAACTGGCGCGACTCTGGCAGAAAGCGCAAGGGTATTAGCATCGGTGCAGATCAGACCCACTGCAGGAGCCGTTATCGGTCTCGGCCGCGGGGGCACTCGATTTGTCTCTCCCTTTACTGTATAACGGGGGTTACCCATCCAAGGGAATGGGATCGGATGAATCCGAAGAACGAGTCGCTAAGGACGCATAATGGACATTGTTGTCAACGGACGTCAACTGACCATCTCCGACAGCTTTCGCGCCCACATTGAGGACAAGATCGCGAAGGTCGAGCAGCTTGCACCCCGAGCCCAACGAGTCGAGGTACACGTCGCTCATGAGAAGAACTCCCGTCAGCCGGAGACGAGCGAGCGCGTAGAGCTCACGGTCGTTGCGAAGGGCCCGGCCATCCGTGCTGAGGCCATGGCGAGCGACAAGTACGCTGCACTGGATCTGGCCTGGGCGAAGCTCGTCGAGCGATTACGACGTGCCAGGGACCGCAACAAGGTGCCCCGAGCGGGCCACCACCGGAAGGAGTCCACTGCCGAGGCACTCGCGAAGATGCCGGTCAACGAATCGCTTGTGCCCGAGGACGGCGCTGCGATCGACGCGAACGAGTCCGCGAACAGCGACAAGACGAACGGTCGGATCAAGGCCGAGGGCGACTCGCCGGTCGTGCTGCGCGAGAAAACCTTCGAAGGTGCCCCGATCGGCATCGAAGAGGCGCTCAACCGCATGGAGCTCGTCGGCCACGACTTCTACCTGTTCATCGACGAGGAGTCGAGCAAGCCGTCCGTCGTCTACCGTCGCAAAGGCTGGAGCTACGGGGTCATCACGCTCGACCACGAACTCCAGGCCGTCGGCGACTGAACCGTACCGAACATAGCCGTACCGAACAGCGCCGTACCGATCAGTGATCAACTGATCTGAACACGCCAACACGATCGCCGAGGTGGGACATCCACCTCGGCGATCTGCGTTTCGTCCCAGCGGTCGGTCATCTGCACGGCCTGTGCTCGCGGGCAGCCTATGATCGCGGGCAGTTGTGTCAGTGGGGTGTTCTAGTGTGGACCCATGCAGAAGATGTCATTGTCCGCGGCGCGGCGGACGGCGATCGCCGCGACGGGCCTCGACCGAGCGCGTCCGGCGAAGGTCACGGCCCGGAACCTGAAGACAGTGTTCTCCACGATGGGACTCGCACAGATCGACTCGGTGTCCAGAGTCGTGCGTGCTCACTACCTGCCCTTCTACTCGCGGCTGGGCCCGTATCCACGCGAGACTCTCGACCGTCTTCTCTACTCGACGCCCCGGATGGGTGTCGAGTACTGGGCGCATGCGGCAGCATTCGTCCCGCCCGAGACAGTGCGCCACTTCGATCAGAAGCGCACCGAATGGTGGCGCAACGACTATGGGCAGCGGCATCCGGAGACCGGCGAGGCATTCCGGAAGCTGCAGGCCTCCGTCCTCGATGCTTTAGAAGCCGGTCCCAGGACTGCCCGTGGGGTCGCCGACGTCGTCGACCACGAGATCCCGGAACGGCACAGGGGACACTGGGGCTGGAATCCCAGTCAGGTCAAGATGGCTCTCGAAGCGCTGTTCGCCGGTGGAATCGTCAGCGCCACCGGTCGCAATGACCACTTCGAACGCATCTATGCACTCCCGCGCGACGTCAGCGATGTCCTGCCGCAGACACCCTTGGCCTATGGGCCGAGTGAGGCACCGGAACTGAGCCTCATCGACCCGGTCGCCTCTCGACGGAGAGGCATCTCAGGTGCGGAGAACAACGTCCTCGAACTCACTCGCACGGCCGCACGGGCACTGGGCATCGCCCGCCCGGACTGCCTGGCCGACTACTTCCGCCAGCAGCGTGCCCCCACAGACGAGGCGGTCCGGGCTCTGGTGGACTCCGGCGAACTCATCGAGACCGACGTCGAGGGCACCCGTGCTCTGAAATGGCACGCGGCGCGGACCCCGAGGCGAGTCGAAGCACGGACGCTGCTGGCACCATTCGATCCCTTGGTCTTCTACCGGCGCCGGATCGAATGGCTCTTCGACTTCCACTACCGCATCGAGATCTACACTCCGGCACCGAAACGTGTCTACGGCTACTACGTGCTGCCGTTCCTCCTCGGCGAGCGTCTCGTCGCCCGTGTTGACCTCCACCGAGATGCGGCCGCGAACACGCTGCGAGCCCATCGGGTGACGTGGGAGCCGGGCGAGGAGCATTGGGAGGAGCTCACGGACGAACTCTGCGAGATGGCGAGGTGGCTCGGATTGGGAGCGGTGGATGTGGAAGGCACTCACCTGCCATTAAGCTAGGGACTATACAGTCGTTCGAGTTGTTGTCAGGCATTCATGCCGATTAGGAGAAAAGTGGCTAATTTCCTCGAGAAGCTTCTGCGCACCGGTGAGGGCCGAACGCTGAAGAAGCTCCGCCGGTACACGGACGCCATCAATGCGCTGTCCGATGAGTTCAGCGAAATGTCGGATGCTGAGCTCCGGGAGGAAACCGATCGGTTCAAGAAGCGCTACCAGGATGGCGAATCGCTTGACTCGCTGCTGCCGGAGGCCTTCGCGACCGTTCGTGAGGCGTCGAGCCGTACCCTGGGACTGCGACACTTCGACGTTCAGCTGATGGGCGGCGCCGCCCTGCACCTGGGCAACATCGCCGAGATGAAGACCGGTGAGGGCAAGACGCTCGTCGCCACTGCTCCCGCCTATCTCAATGCGCTGACCGGCAACAGCGTCCACGTCATCACGGTCAACGACTACCTGGCCACCTACCAGTCCGAGCTGATGGGCCGCGTCTTCCGGTTCCTCGGCATGGAGACCGGCTGCATCCAGGCCAACATGTCCTCGGACGATCGCCGCAAGCAGTACGCCGCTGACATCACCTATGGCACGAACAACGAATTCGGCTTCGACTACCTGCGCGACAACATGGCATGGTCGTCCGAAGAGCTCGTCCAGCGCGGCCACTCCTTCGCCATCGTCGACGAGGTCGACTCGATCCTCATCGACGAGGCGCGCACCCCGCTCATCATCTCCGGTCCCGCCGAAGGTGATTCGAACCGCTGGTATGACGAGTTCGCCAAGGTCGTCAAGCGGCTCAAGACCGATCGCGACTACGAAGTCGACGAGAAGAAGCGCACCGTCGGCGTGCTCGAGCCCGGCATCGAACGGGTCGAGGACTACCTGGGCATCGGCAACCTCTACGATGCGGAGAACACTCCGCTCATCAGCTTCCTCAACAACGCCATCCGGGCCAAGGAGCTGTTCAAGAAGGACAAGGACTACGTGGTCATCGACGGGGAGGTCCTCATCGTCGACGAGCACACCGGTCGTGTGCTCAAGGGTCGTCGCTACAACGAAGGCCTGCACCAGGCCATCGAGGCCAAGGAGGGTGTCAAGGTCCAGGCCGAGAACCAGACTCTGGCGACGATCACCCTGCAGAACTTCTTCCGACTCTACGAGACTCTGTCGGGCATGACCGGTACGGCTGAGACCGAGGCTGCGGAGTTCATGTCGACCTACAAGCTGGGCGTCGTCGCCATTCCGACGAACAAGCCGATGAAGCGCGTCGACCAGTCCGACTACGTCTACAAGAACGAGGTCGCGAAATTCGACGCGGTCGTCGACGACATCGCCGAACGCCACGAGACCGGTCAGCCGGTGCTCGTCGGTACGACCAGCGTCGAGAAGAGCGAATACCTCTCGAAGCACCTGGCCAAGCGGGGAATCCGCCACGAGGTGCTCAACGCGAAGAACCACGCACGTGAGGCTTCCATCATCGCGATGGCCGGCCGCAAAGGCGCCGTCACGGTGGCCACCAACATGGCAGGCCGCGGTACCGACATCATGCTCGGCGGAAACGCCGAGTTCATCGCCGTGTCCGAGATGGAGAAGCGGGGTCTCGACCCGCAGGAGGACGAAGAGCAGTACGAAGCCGAATGGCAGGACGTGCTCAAGGCGGCTGAGAAGCGCGTCAAGAGCGAGGCCGAAGAGGTCACCGAGCTCGGCGGTCTCTATGTGCTCGGCACCGAACGTCACGAATCACGCCGCATCGACAACCAGCTGCGCGGTCGTTCCGGACGTCAGGGTGACCCCGGCGAGAGCCGTTTCTACCTGTCCCTGACTGATGACCTGATGCGGCTCTTCGGCTCCGGAGCGGCAGAGCGCATCATGGCCACAGCCAACGTTCCCGACGATGTGCCGCTCGAATCGAAGATGGTGTCCCGCGCGATCCTCTCTGCCCAGTCGCAGATCGAGCAGCGCAACGCCGAACAGCGCAAGAACGTCCTCAAATACGACGACGTCCTCAACCGTCAGCGCACGGTCATCTACGATGAGCGTCGCAGCGTGCTCGAAGGAGCCGACCTCGAGGAGCAGGTCGCGGGCTTCCGTGAGGAGGTCATCGACGTCTACGTGGCCTCGGCGACGACCGGTCCGGTCGAGGATTGGAAGATCGGCGATCTCTTCGAGGCCCTGGGCAAGATCTACACGCCTTCGATCACGGAGGAGGACCTGGCCGAAGAGGTCGGCGGACTCGGAAACCTGACGAAGAACCGACTCAATCAGGAGATCCAGTCCGACATCGACGTGTTCTATCGGCAGCGTCAGGAGGAGCTCGGCGAAGAGGCCACTCGTGAACTCGAACGCCGAGTCGTCCTCTCCGTCATCGACAAGCGCTGGCGTGAACACCTCTACGAGATGGACTATCTGAAGAACGGCATCGGACTGCGTGCGATGGCGCAGAAGGACCCTCTGGTGGAGTACCAGCGTGAGGGCTTCGACATGTTCAAGACCATGCAGGATGGAATCAAGGAGGACGTTGTCCGCCTGACGAACACCCTGGAAGTGACTGTCAACCGCAGCGCCGATGTGTCCGACGACGAGTCCGAGGTCGAGGTCGACGCCGCAGAACTGCGCCACACGACACCGAAGATGCAGCTTTCGGCTCCGTCGGAGGACGGCTCGGCAATGGCATCAGAGGATGAGGATGAGTCCGCAGACGACTCGCAGCCGGTCAATCGCGCCCAGCGCCGCGCGAAGCGGAAAGCCGGGCGCTGACGCCTCACATCGTCTGCATCGCAGTCATCGTCCACCGGGTGGTGAGCAGTTCCAAGCGGACTGCCACCGCCCGGCAGCGGTTCTGAGTGCGGACGACGACCGTCACCTCGGCGACGGTGTCGGTGACACGGCAGACCTGGGCATTGCCGGCCTGGAGCGTGCGCTTTCGTGAGAGTTCGCCGAACGGTTTGGCCGGAGCCAACTCTGCCCGCAGCTGGGCACGATGGTCGATCTTCTCGAGCAGACTGCGCTCGACCCAGCGGGCGATGGACTCACTGCGGCGAACTCCGGAGAAGATCTCGAGGCAGGCAACTGCCAGAGATGTCGCTGTGGCCGCTATCCGTCCGAGCTCCTGATCCGGTGCGCGACTCGGGCTGCTGCCCGAGGGGCTGCGGTGGGTCTGATCAGGCTGGCCATCTGCCGATGATCGGACAGGCGAGACCCGTGTGCGCGTCGGCGGTGCCGCCTGGGGGCGGGTGAGGATGAGTGGTGCGGTCATGGCTGGATCTCCAATCGTTGTCCGGGCATGATGAGGTTCGGATCGGCTCCGATCATGTCCCGGTTGTCGGCGTAGATCTCATCGGCGAGATCGGAAGCGGAGCTGTTCGAGTCCGAGAGGCGGGCGGCGATCGACCATAGGCTCTCTCCCGCGGCCACGATGTGGGTGTCCGACTCTGTCCCCGGCTGCGGTGTGTCCGGCTGCGGTGTGTCCGGCTGTGCGACGTCGTCGGGAGCGCCTGTCGCGTCATCGGGCGGCTCCTCGGCATCAGAGTCACTCGGTGGTGAGGAGGGCCAACCCGGGTCCAAGGGGGCTGGGTGACGTGTTTCGGCCGGCGATGACGGTGAAGGCGGATGCGGCGAAGGCGCCGGTTCGTTCGGCACCGTCGGCCAGCCGGGGTCGGGCGGTGTGGAGGACGGTTGGGCTAGCGGGCGTTCGGCGGCCACAGCTCCGAACCCGCCGGTGGGCACGGGAGCGGCGTGTGCGGCACCGACGACCAGGCTTGCCGAGACGGCTGCGAGAACGCTCGAGCGCAGAAGCGCCGGGACCAGGCGCAGCGCGGCCGCTGTAGCTGCCGTGCGGATGCGTCCGGCAGGCAGAGCTCGAATCACGAGGGCTAACAGGGAGGCCATGCCGAGCCGGGTGAACGCGAGAGCCGCCGCGCCGACGACGATGATCACAACGAGATCGGTGGTGCTGCGCGGACTCGGAAGCAGCATCCACGTGGTCGTGAACGCCCCGAGAAGGCAGAGCCATGATGTGCCACACGCTATCAGCAGATACATAAAAGACGTCCTTCGGTGTCAACGTCTCTTTATAATGCAGTTGGATATCATTTGCTGTCAATAGGCGATTCATAAATACGTTCGTGTAGTTTCGATCGGCACGTGCGCACATCTTGATTGTCATCGCAGCCTCGGGCAAGCTTCACGATATGGACGATCGGATCGATGCCCTCCTGTCCGATATGGAGGCGATGCACAGCGCGCAGCAGCGTCACGCCAGACGAGGCGAACTCGGCGATGAGGTGGCGGCGCATGCAGCCGAGCTGACATTGAGAGAGCGTCTGCGAGGTGCGATCGGACAGACGGTTCAGGTACTGATCGGCGACCGCGAGATCTCGGGCACCGCGGTCTTCCTCGGCGATGGGATCCTTGTGATCTCGGGCGCGGAGATTGCGATCATCGCGGTCGCCCACATCCGCGTGATCCGCACTCGGTCCACTCGGCATCGAGACGAGGCCGGCTCCCTCGAGAGGTTGGGGATGGGCTCGGCTCTGCGCCGGTTGGCGGCCGACCATGAGGAGATCGCGGTCGAACTGACCGGTGACGGAGGTGTGGTTCGCGGGCGCAGCGAGATGATCGCCGCCGACTACGTCGAAATCGCGGGCAGGATCATTCCGTTCGGATCTATCGCCGTCGTCCGGGCGCGGGTCAACCCGTTCGGGTGAGGGCCCGGTGGGGTGAGTCGGTGTGGAGGTAGAGGTGAGGTGGAGCGGAGTTGGAGAGGTTCAGTTCTTGACCGAAATCTCAGTCCTCGATCGAACCCGTCTTGATCTCGTGCTCGGTGCGCTCATACATCCGCTGGATGTAGGCCTCGATCTCAGTCTTCTCCACACGCCACTGTCCGCGTCCGCCGACTTTGATGGCGCGGAGGTCTCCGGTGCGGACGAGCGCACGGGCCTGAGCGATCGAGACATTGAGCAGATCGGCCACATCGGTGAGCGGCAGGAAGCGGTTTTCAACGACCATGAGGGGCCTTTCTCATACCAGGTGACTGATTGATTGCTGACTGATTTTGTCAAAACCATTGCTTTGACCTCATTTGATGTTCAATACTATCACTCAGAACCAATTCCTGTCATGGGAATTTCTGCGAAGCTGGAGAAGCAATGGAGCTCTCGAAACGAATCCGTCGGCCGAAGTGGACGGATGCCAGACTGCTCGTCGGTGCTGTGCTCGTTGTCATCGCGATCGCCGCGACGTATCTGCTCATCAATGCGGCGAACGCCACGACACGGGTCTGGGCCAGCGCGAATCCTCTGGTCCCCGGTCAGGTGCTCAGCCCCGAGGACCTGACGGTGGCCGAGGTGAATCTTGCCGACATCGGCGACAAGTACCTGTCCGCGGAGACCGAGTTGCCGAAGGACTCGAGCGTGCGGGCGGTCATCGCCGAAGGTGAACTTCTGCCGGCCTCTGTGCTGGCCCCACTCGCTGAACTCGACGGCAGGATCGTGGCAATCGACGTCGCCGGGTCCGTGCCCGCCGTCGTCGACACCGGCAGTCTCGTCGATGTCTGGGCTCAGCCCGAGGCGAACGGACTCGATGACGAGGGCGCCGAGCCTGAACAGATCGTGAGTTCGGCACCCGTGTCCAACATCTCCCGAGACGTCGGCAGCTTCGGCGTGGGTGACGGAGCGAGGATCGAAGTGTTCGTCGCCTCGGCCGAGCTCTCCGCCGTCCTCGGTGCCCTCGACGGCAGCAGCGTCCTCTCGGTCGTTGGAGCTCCCGCCGATGCAGGGCCGTCTGCGGACACCGGCCCGGAGTCCGCCGCAGGTACCGAGCCCGCGGCACCTTCCGAATCCGCACCTTCCGAATCCGCTGCAGCGGGAGGAGACCGATGACGCAGGTGCTCCTGGCTGTCGACTTCGAGTTCGACCTGATCCTGTTCGAACTGCTCAGCGACGTCGATGATGTGACCATCGTGGCGCGGCCCGCCGACGAGGTTGAGCTCCTCGCGCTGTCGCGAACAGGCAGTGCTGATGTCGTGATCGTCGGTCAGTACTTCCCCGGACTCGACGCCGAGGTCGTCGCCGCGATCAATGCCTCGGGGACTGCCGTCCTGGGCTTCGGTGGTGATTCCGAGACCATGGGGCGGCTCGGCATCGTTCACAGCGTCGAATCCGCCGCCGACGCAGAGACCATCGCCCGTGCTCTCGACGACGTCAGGGACTCCACCGTGGTGCCGCCTCGTCCGGCCTCTCCGCCGGGAACCAAGCGGGGGCATGGGCGCATCATCACGGTCTGGGGGACCGGATCCTCGCCCGGTCGCACACTTACGGCGGTCAACCTCGGCGATCATGCGGCCAGGCAGGGGCATCGCAGCGTCGTCGTCGATGCCGATACGGTCGCGGCGATGGTGGGAACAACGCTGGGTCTGACGGAGGAGTCGTCCCATCTGGCGAGCCTGTGCCGTCTTGAGGCTGAGAAGTCCCCGCCTGCGGATGCCTCAGCCCTCCCACACGCCGCGATCCGTGAGGACTTCTTCGCGATCACCGGCCTGACCCGACCGGACAGATGGCCGGAGATCCGTGCCTCCGTCCTCGGGTCGGTGCTGGCTCGATTGGCCACGATGTTCGACCTCGTCGTCGTCGACGTCTCCGACCGCGTCGATCCCGACGACGACTTCGCCGACCCGTTCTACGACCGGCACTGTGCCACCCGTGCAGCACTCGACGCCGCAGACACAGTGCTCGTCCTGGCGGCCGGCGACCCGATCGGACTGCAGAGGCTGGTCAAGCTTCTCGGTACACCGCGGGCGGAGTCGATGAGGGACAGGATGCGCATCGGCATCACGAAGGTCAGGGCCGGAGCGGTGGGCCACCCTGCGGAATCGCGGATCCGGGAGGTGCTGTCTCGCTTCGTGCGAATGGACCCCGACTTCGTCCTCAGCGACGACCGGGCGACTGCCGACTCCGCGATGCTGGCCGGACACACGCTCCATGAGGAGAACCCGAGGTCGGTGCTCAGCCAGGAGCTGTCTGCGCTGGCCGCGGATCTGCTCCCGGCTCGGAAGCGCTCACGGCGGACCGGAATCGGGCGAAAAGCGAAGGCGACATAGGATTGGGCCATGGCCATTCGCTGCTACATTCCGACCACACTGACCGCTCTCAGCAACGGGCTCCAGTCCGTGCAGGCTGTCGCCCCCGATGCGCAGGGACGATCACTGAGCGGCGCGGACTTCGAAACGCAGGAGTTCGACGCGCTCTGCATCGCCGCCGCGCTGGCCGCAGCCGAAGCCTTCGAACGGGCGGACGAGAGCGGTGCAGCGCGTCGCGCCGTCGTCGCCTACGATGCCGCCGAATCGAGCTCGTCCAATCAGCTGACGGCGGGCTTCGACCTGCTCACGCTCGATAGGATCGACATGAGCGCGGTCGCGAGCATCCACCTCGACGAGGACGAAGTCTGGGACGAAGCCCTCGACATCGCAGCCCGTCAGGGACATGCGGCCGCCGAGGACCGCCTCGGCGACTCCGACCTGCTGTGGTACGACGTCACTGAGCTGCCGCAGCTGCTGAACAAGGACGGCGAAACGACGAACTGAGCGGGCTCAGAGATTTTCGAGCTTGTCGAGCCTCTCGCTCAGCCGCTTCTCCAGGATGGGCACCACAGCCTGCTCGATCATCGACCCGAAGAGCGGGATCGACGAGCTGACCTCGGCACGCACTGCCAGCGAGGTGCCGGGCTCGACCTGATTGAGCGTGATGAGCGCGTCGACCTCGACGGGAACTCCATCGGCATGCGCAGTCATCCTGATCTCAGCGGCGTCGCCGATGACGTCACCGGGGATCATGTAGATCTCGACGAGATCGACGTCGGAGGGCAGACGCGAAGCCAGCGCAGAGGGCAGTTCGCTCTTGGGTATCGGCGTCTTCACCGTCACCTGTGTGTCCGCGTCGATGCGCTTGGCCTGCGCCTGCGACCCGAGTGATTCCCAGGTCGAGGCGTCGGCGAGTCGGGCGAGGAATGCGGACAGAGAGTCCGTGTAATCGTGATTGAGTGTCAGGGTACGCATAGGTCCAGTTTGCCAGGCGCGGACACCCTGCGCGCGCCAGGCCCGTCGGCGTGCCTTTCGCGACATTTGAGCATAGGGTTGGACACGGCGGCTCGGAGTCGAGTCGCATCACGTTTGCTCGCTGATCATAGAGGTGACATGGTGTCTCAGGTCTCATATTCGGACATTGCAGAAGAGTGGAGGAAGCTGCGAGGGCACGGTGCCCCGGAGAATTTCATCGAAGCGTACTATCCGAGATTCGAGCCTGGGACAGCTGAGGCGGGACCCGAGGCTCTGGCCGCGGCCGCCGCTTCGCACTTCGCGCTCGGACTCGAGTATGACGGAGCATCACCGGCGATCTCCGTATACAACCCGTCAGTGGACTCACCGGAGTTCCTCGACAACCACACGGTCGTCGCCATGGTTCTCGGGGACATGCCACATCTCGTGTCCTCGATCGTCAGCGATCTGGCGACCAGCGGCCGGGCGATCCGCCTCGTCCACCACCCCATCATCGCCGTCAGCGGACAGGGTTCGAACCTCTCCGTGCTCTCCCCGGCCGAGGCCCCCGCCGTCTCCGCTGACACTGCCGGCATCCCGCTCGTGGCCCAGACCACCGAGGTCACTTCCAACGTGATGCCGACGCAGCAGTCATGGATCCGGCTCGAGATCGATCGCCTGCCCGACGAGGATCTCAGCGCCCTCGAAGACCGGCTGCGAAGCGTCCTCGACTATGTCAGCGCCGCTGCCACCGATGCCGGCGCCATGGCAATTCGGGCCAAGGACATTGCGAAGGAGCTCGCGACGGCGCCCCCGCGGCCGGAACTCGCCTCCGAAGCCGAAGCAGCAGCAGAGCTGCTCAACTGGCTCGACGGCCACTTCACGTTCCTCGGCTACCGCGAATACAACTACACGCATGACGCCGAGCACAGCAGCCTCGAGCCGATCGAGCACACCTCGCTGGGCATCTCCGCCCTGCGCCCCCTGGCGAAGTCGCCACTGAGTCGGGCCGTGGCCGACAAGGCACTCGAACCCCATGTGCTGGTTCTGACTAAGGCGAACTCCCGCTCCCGCGTCATCCGCGGATCCTTCATGGACTACATCGGCGTCAAGACCTTCGACTCCGCCGGTGAGATCGTCGGCGAACGTCGCTTCGTCGGTGTCTTCAAGCCCGAGTTCTACAACGACAGCGTCCTCAACATCCCGGTCATCAACCGCAAGGTGCGCAAGATCCTGTCAGCCAGCGGCTTCCCAGCCGGATCGCACTCGGCCAACGAGCTGCTCGGCATCCTCGAGACCTACCCGCGCGACGACCTCCTGCATGACGAGACGACGGCGATCTTCGACGTCGTCATGGAGATCGTCGACATGCAGGAACGGCGCGAGTCACGTGTCTTCGTGCATCGCGACCCCTACCAGCGCTTCGTCTCGGTCATCCTCTACCTGCCCCGCGATCTCTACGACACCGACGCCCGCGTGCGAGTGCAGGAGGTCCTGCGCGAGTTCTACCACGCCGAGAGCGTCGACTTCGATGTGCTGCTGACTGAGTCCGCTCTGGCGCGCATCCACTTCGTGGCACGGGTGGCCCGCGACAGCGAACTGCCGCAGATCGATCCGACAGCCGTCGAGAAGAGGATCGTCGGCGCCGTCAGGTCCTGGTCCGAAGACGTCCATGCGTTCCTCGCCCCGATCGAGCATGGAGGCAGCGGTGCCTCGATCGCACGAGCGAACCTATGGTCGAAGGCCTTCCCGCCCAGCTACGGCGAACACCACACCCCTGGTGACGCGATCAAGGACGTCGAACGCTTCGAAGCGCTCGAAGCCGGTCACGGGGCAGCTGTGCGCCTCTACCGGCCCGAGCACACCTCGGACGCTCCGATGCGCCTCGCGCTCTACCGCAGCGAACGGGTCGGTCTCTCAGAGGTGCTGCCGTATCTCACGGCCTTCGGCGCGACCGTCATCGACGAGCGCCCGCACGAGCTCGACCTCGCCGACGGCACTCACCGCTACATCTACGACTTCGGTCTGACCTTCGGCACGGAACTCGACGATTCTGCCTGCGAACGCATCTCCGATGCCTTCATCGCCGGCTGGGAGGGCAAGAAGGAAGCGGGAGTCTTCGACCGCCTCGTCGTCTCCGGTCTGCACTGGAAGCACGTGACGATCATCCGGGCGCTGGGCAAATACCTGCGCCAGGCAGGGTTCACGTACTCCGATGCCTACGTCGGCGAGGTCTACAGCGATAACCCTGAGATCTCGCGTCTGCTCGTCGACTACTTCCTCGCGAAGTTTGACCCGTCCGCGGCCGAGTCCGGTCGCGACGACAGGACCGCAGAGCTCGACGCGGCGATCGAAGCGGCTCTCGGAGACGTCGCCAGCCTCGACGCCGACAGAGTTCTGCGATCCTCACTCGAACTCCTGCGCGCGACCTTGCGCACGAACTACTTCATCGACGAGTCGGGTGAATTGCCGACGGCCCTGGTGCTCAAGATCCGTCCCACGGAGCTCAGCTTCGTGCCCAAGCCCAAACCCGCCCTGGAGATGTGGGTGTACTCGCCGCAGGTCGAAGGCGTCCACCTGCGCTTCGGTACGGTCGCCCGCGGCGGACTGCGCTGGTCGGATCGCCGTGACGACTTCCGCACCGAGGTCCTCGGCCTGGTCAAGGCGCAGATGGTCAAGAACGCACTCATCGTCCCGACCGGGGCCAAAGGAGGGTTCTTCCCCAAGCAGCTGCCTCCCATGAGCGACCGCGATGCGTGGATGGCAGCCGGTCAGGCCGCCTACGAAGTCTTCATCGAGAGTCTCCTCGAAGTCTCCGACAACCTCGTCTACGCCGACGACGGTTCACAGGAGGTCGTCCACCCGGACCGCGTCGTGCGCTGCGACGGTGACGACTACTACCTCGTCGTTGCAGCCGACAAGGGAACGGCACGCTTCTCAGACGTCGCCAATGCAATCGCCGATCGCCGCGGCTTCTGGCTCGGAGACGCATTCGCCTCTGGCGGTTCCGTCGGCTACGACCACAAGAAGATGGCCATCACCTCGCGTGGTGCCTGGAAGTCAGTCGAACGGCACTTCCGCGAACTCGGCCACAACACGGCCGCTGAGGACTTCACAGTCGTGGGCATCGGCGACATGAGCGGCGACGTCTTCGGCAACGGAATGCTGCGCAGCGAGCACATCCGCCTCGTCGCAGCCTTCGATCACCGGGACATCTTCCTCGACCCCAACCCGGATGCGGCCCGCAGCTTCGTCGAGCGCAAACGGCTCTTCAATCTGCCCCGCTCCAGCTGGCAGGACTACGATCGGGACCTCATCTCCGCCGGTGGCGGCGTGTTCTCCCGGTCATCGAAGTCGGTCGATCTCAGCCCTGAGGCGGCCGCCGTCCTGGGTGTCGAACCCGGCAAGCGCAGCCCCAACGAGCTCATGTCACAGATCCTCAAGGCTCCCGTCGACCTTGTCTACAACGGCGGCATCGGCACCTACATCAAGTCCTCCTCCGAGTCCCACGCCGACGTCGGCGACAAGGCCAACGATGCGATCCGCATCGACGGCCGCGATGTCCGCGGTCGGGTCATCGGCGAAGGCGGCAACCTCGGCGTGACCCAATTGGGACGCGTCGAGGCAGCACTGACCGGAGTCGCGATCAATACCGACGCCGTCGACAACTCGGCCGGAGTCGACAGCTCCGACCATGAGGTCAACATCAAGCTGCTGCTGCGCACTCTCCTCCACAAGGGCGCGTTCGCAGCCGAGGATCGCGAGCGTGTGTTGCTCTCGTTCACCGATGATGTGGCCGACCGGGTGCTCGCGAACAACTACGCTCAGAACGTCGTCCTGGGCGAGGCCCGGGCCCAGACCGAATCGATGTCGGGCACGTACGGACGGATGCTCAGCTACCTCGAGAAGAACGCCGAGCTTGACCGTCAGGTCGAGTTCCTGCCCAGTGCGCAGGAACTCGCCGCTCGCGATTTCAGCGCATACGTGTCTCCGGAGCTCGCCGTGCTGCTCGCCTACGCGAAGATGCACGCTGCCGACGAGATCCTCGACAGCGCGGTTCCCGACGAGGACTGGATGAAGCGGGAGCTCGTCTCCTACTTCCCCGACTCACTCAACGAGAAGTACGGCGAGCTCATTCCCGAGCATCCGCTGCACCGGGAGATCGCAACGGCCAAGCTCGTCAACCGGATGATCGACCGCGGTGGTCTCACCTACGTCTACCGGATGCTCGAGGAGACACCCGCCTCGGTGCCGCAGATCGCGCGCGTCTTCGTCGTCGTCTCTGAGATCTTCCATCTCGACGACTACTTCGACGCGGTCTGCGCGCTCGACAACAAAGTGCCAACGGAGGTGCAGGTCAAGCTTCAGCACGACTACGTGCGACTGCTCGATCGGTCCTCGCGCTGGCTCGTCCAACAGGCCCCGGACACCCTCGACGTCGACTCCGGCATCGAAATGTACGGATCGGTCGTCGCCGCGCTGCGGACCAAGGTCCCCGATCTCGTCGACGGCTTCGACGCCGAGAGCATGAGAGTGAAGGCGCAGGGCTACATCGATTCCGGCGTACCGAGCGACCTCGCCTGGCGGGCGGCAGCCATGCTCGATGAATTCGTGCTCCTCGACATCGCCCAGCTGGCTGCGCGTGCCGGCGAATCTGCCGAGGACGTCGCGGAGGTCTACTACGCCGTCAATGAGCACTTCTCCGGTTCGCAGGTGCTCCAGCTCATCGGGGGCCTCGATCGCAGTGATCGGTGGTCGGCCCTGGCCAGAGGCTCACTGCGTGACGACTTCTACTCGTCCATCCTGTCGGTGGCCGGAACGGTCATCATGGCGACTGACTCACCGATCTCCGGGACACCGGATGAGCGGGCAGGTCAGCGTCTGCGCGATTGGCTCGACCGCAACGAGACAGCAGTGGGACGCGTGCTCGACACGACGGAGACGATCCTCGACCTCGACACCGTGACTCAGGCGCCGCTGTCCGTGCTCCTGCGGATGATGCGCGGAGTCGTCCGGTCCTCGGCCTGGGAAACGGAGCACGGGGCCTGAGACTGACCTCACTCGATCAGTGATAGCGTCTGATCAATGACACCATCGACAGACTCGGCGGGCCTCGCGCCCTCGAGTCTGTCGATGTCTGGGCCGCCGTCCTCGGCGCCTGCCGCTGCCCATCCGGAAGAAGAACACAGTGCTCAATGAACTCCTGGCCGCCGAAGGCATCACCGATGAGACTGACGCCGAATACATCCACCTGCTGGTGGGGGACTGGCAGCTCATCGCTGATCTGTCCTTCGCTGATCTGGTCCTGTGGGTGCCCTCTGCCAGCGGTGCCTACACGGTCGTGGCCCATTCCCGGCCGACGACGGGGGCGACGCTGTTCAATCGCGATCTCCTCGGTGCCAGGGCGACGGGCCTCGAACGCGAGATCCTCGACGCAGCCTCGGACTCGCGCGACCTCGTGACCAGAGTCGCCCCGGCGCGGTCCTTGGGCGTGAACGCGGGCACCGATGACGTGGAGGTCTCCGCCGAGGCGGTGCCCCTTGTCCGTCATGGGCAGACCATCGCCATCATGGTGAGGTACTCCGAAGAGGTGCGCCGGCGCGGATCCTCACGTTTGGAGAAGCACTACCGAGAATCAGCGATGTCGCTGCTGCACATGATCGCCCAGGGTGCCTTCCCTGATCGTGACGCTCCCAGCGGGGTCCGGCACGGTGAGCCGCGGGTGGGCGATGGCATCTTCATCCTCGACCGTGACTCTCACGTCCAGTACGCGTCGCCGAATGCGGTTTCGCTCATGCACCGGCTCGGTCACAGCGGAGAGATCGAAGGTGCTTACCTCGCCGAGGTGGTCTCCAGTCTGAGTGCGGATCTGCGGCAGGTCGACGAGACCCTTCCGCTCGTGCTCACCGGTCGTGCGCCCTGGCGCACCGAACTCGAAGTCGGCCGCACGAGTGTGTCTCTCAGGGCGATCCCGCTCACCGACGATGGCACCCGGACCGGGGCAATCGTCCTCGCCAGAGACGTCTCGGAGATCAGGCGCCGCAAACGAGAGCTGCTCTCGCGCGATGCGATGATCAAAGAGATGCACCACCGTGTGAAGAATAATCTGCAGACCGTTTCCGCACTGCTGCGGCTGCAGACGCGGCGCATCGACAGCGAAGAGGCCAAAAGCGCACTGTCCGAGGCGATGCGCCGGGTCTCGATCATCGCAGTCGTCCACGACGTTCTCAGTCAGGGCGTCGAATCGGAAGTCGACTTCGACGAAGTCGTCGACAAGGGCCTGCGTCTGACCCCGGAGCTGACGAGCCCGCTGGTGCAGGTGAGCCTCAAACGCTGTGGAAGCTTCGGTGCGATTTCGTCCGCCGATGCGACGTCGCTGGCACTGGCCATCACCGAACTCATCACCAACGCGATCGAGCACGGGTTCCCTCTCTCAGAGGCTGAGGGGCTGGCCCCGGGGGAGACGCTCAACGGTCATGTCTGGGTGACACCCGAACGCGACGGTGACCATCTGCACGTCACGATCGCCGATGACGGGATCGGAATGGGCGAGGACCACAGTCCGGGCAATGGGCTGGGCACACAGATCGTCAAAACTCTGGTCTCCGCGGATCTGGCCGGATCGATCCAATGGCAGGAGCGCGAAGGCGGCGGAACGATCGCCATCCTCGACGTTCCGCTGCGTCCCGACTCCTACGACTGAGAAGCCGTCGCTGAAGGAATCCGACGCTGAAAGAATCCGACGGCCCAGCCTCATTTAGCTGAGGCGTCGCCCGAGGCTGGCTCGCTGCAGCTGACGGCGGGAAAAGATTGAGTCCCTTGTCCAGAATGCGAGATCATCGCATCCCAGGCAAGGGACTCAAACGTTGGTGCGGAGATTCAGTTCCCGCTCGACGGCGGAACGATCCGACGCGGCAGCGGCTCAGCCGGCACGGCGGGCGCGAGCGGCACGACGCTTGAGCGCACGACGCTCGTCTTCGCTCAGGCCGCCCCAGACTCCGGCGTCCTGGCCGGATTCGAGCGCCCACTGGAGGCATGTCTCAGCCACTTCGCAGCGGCGGCAGACCGTTTTGGCTTCCTCAATCTGCAGGAGGGCCGGACCGGTATTGCCGATCGGGAAGAACAGTTCCGGATCCTCATTGAGGCATGCTGCACGGTGTCGCCAATCCATGGTGACCTTTCGACGATTTAGGTGAACGCGGTGTGCACTGTCCGAATTCCGGACGTGCAACTCTCTCAGTCAAGGTTCACATAACCGATTTGGGCACACAAGGGCCTTGCAGTGTGAAATTTCTGACAAATATTTCTCCCATTGTCCTGATATGGGGCCCTCGACGCAAATTCGTCCACTATGCGTCTTCGAGCGCCGTTCGCGGGCACTGTTGACGCCTCCCGAATCCAAGTCGCGGACCATCATGACTAGACTGGCAGGGAACCGATCCGGGCATCACTGATCCGGTTCGGACGAATCGATTCGTCACCGACGCAACTCGTGAACCAATGGAGGACTCATGACAATGGACAGCCTGTCGCACGCACGCATCATCTCGGTCGGAGGAAAGACTCCGCAGGTCGATCCCGGAGCCTTCATCGCCGTTGGCGCCACACTCGTCGGCGATGTCCACGTGAAGAAGGGTGCCAGCGTGTTCTACGGCTGCGTACTGCGTGCCGAGGCCGCCCCGATCACCATCGGCGAGGACTCGAATGTGCAGGACAACACGGTCATGCACACGGACGAAGGCATGCCCGTGGTCATCGGTGCCCGCGTTTCGATCGGGCACCAGGCGCTCGTTCACGGTGCGATCGTCGACGACGACGTTCTCATCGGTATGCACGCCACCGTCCTCAACGGCGCACACGTCGGCACCGAGTCGCTCGTCGCCGCCGGTGCCATCGTGCTCGAGGGCACCGAGATCCCGGCCCGTTCGCTGGTCGCGGGGGTCCCTGCGAAGGTGCGCCGGGAGATGACCGCAGACGGTGTTGAGAAGGTCCGGGCCAACGCACAGTCGTACCTGCGTCTGTCTGCACTTCACCGCGATACCGCGGAAATCGTCGAAGGTGACTGAAATCGCAGGTGACGGCCCCTCGAGTGCGTGGGGCTCATTGGCTCTGCTGTCCAGTATTTGAGAGAATTGAACTGTGAACACTGAATTTGATTCCACTCCTGACCGCGTCGTCATCATCGGCGGTGGACCCGGTGGCTACGAAGCCGCTCTGGTTGCTGCGCAGCTGGGTGCCGACGTCATGCTCATCGAGCGCAATCGCTGCGGTGGGGCGGCCGTCCTCACCGACGTCGTGCCCTCGAAGTCGCTCATCGCCACGGCTGAGATGATGGACGAGATCGCCCGGTCCAACAGCCTTGGCATCCGCATCTCGAAGAACGCCGACGAGGGCGATGACGACGGGGAGGTCACCGCCGACCTCAAGGCCGTCAACAAGCGCATCCTCGCCTTGGCGGATGCCCAGGCCAACGACATCTACGAAGCTCTCAACCGCTCGGGCGTCAAGGTCATCCAGGGAACCGCGGAACTCGTCGACCGTGATCATGTCAGTGTCGTCGAGACCAGCGGCACCGCGTACACGCTCGAAGCGTCGACCATCCTGCTCGCCGTGGGTTCGCATCCACGTGAGCTGGATTCGGCGAAGCCCGACGGTGAGCGGATCCTGTCGTGGACCCAGCTCTACGACCTCGATTCGCTTCCCGAGCACCTCATCGTCGTCGGCTCCGGCGTGACCGGTGCCGAGTTCGCATCGGCCTATCGTGCTCTGGGCACGAACGTCACCCTGGTGTCCTCCCGCGAGAAGGTTCTGCCCGGGCAGGACGAAGATGCCGCCGACGTGCTGGAGTTCGTCTTCCGCAACAAGGGCATGAACGTCTTGTCCCGCTCCCGTGCCGAATCGGTCACCCGCACCGAGGACGGAGTCGTGGTCACGCTCTCCGACGGACGCCGGGTCGAAGGTTCGCACTGCCTGATGGCCGTCGGGTCGATTCCGAACACCGAGGGCCTGGGGCTCAAAGCCGCCGGAGTCAAGGTCAAGGAATCCGGGCACATCGTCGTCGACGGGGTCTCACGGACCTCCCGTTCGGGAATCTATGCGGCCGGAGACTGCACCGGTGTGCTTCCCCTGGCGTCCGTCGCCGCGATGCAGGGTCGGATCGCGATGTTCCACGCACTCGGAGACGCTGTGCAGCCGCTGAAGCTGCGTCACGTGGCGTCGAACGTGTTCACAGCTCCTGAGATCGCGACTGTCGGCTTCACCCAGCAGAACTACCGGGAGAATTCGACGGACATCGACACGGTGATGCTCCCCTTGGACACGAACCCTCGCGCCAAGATGCTTGGCATCAAGGACGGGTTCGTCAAGATCTTCGCTCGCCGAGGTTCGGGTTCGATTCTCGGCGGTGTCGTCGTCGGTCCTCGGGCCAGTGAGCTCATCCTCCCGGTCACGATCGCCGTGGAGAACAGACTGACCGTCGATCAGCTCTCCGCCTCGTTCGTCGTTTACCCGTCTGTCAGCGGATCGCTGACCGAGGCTTCACGACAGCTGCACCGACACCTGTGACAATCGGCTGATTGCACGCAGCAGGCTCATGCGCAGGGCCTGCAGAGCAGTTCGAGCCCCCGCCGTAGCAACGGCGGGGGCTCGAGTCTGTCTGCGGTGCTGGTGGGTTTCAGGCCCCGCTGAAGTGCGTCAGGCGGCGAACCGGATGATGGGCTCACCCGACTTCACGGATGCCCCGGTGTCGACGAGCACTTCGGAGACGGTGCCCGAGTGGCCGGCCTTGAGCGGCTGCTCCATCTTCATCGCCTCGATCACGGCCAGGGTGTCACCGGCCTCGACGGTGTCGCCGGCGTTGACGGCCACCGACACGATGGTGCCCTGCATCGGAGCGTTGAGCGCGTTCGAGTCGTCGGCGAGCTGCGCGCCCTTGCGGCTGAGGCCGCGTTTGCGACGCGGCACGGTGGGGCTGGGAACATGTCCGAGATCGGAGATGACGTCCTTGGGAACGGAGACGGTCATCCGCCGGCCGTCGACCTCGACGACAACACTGAAACTGTCGGCAGTCGTGCTCATCTGATCTCCTGTGTTCGGGTTGGCGAGTGGGTTGGCGAAGGCGGTTTCGAGCCAGTTGGTCCAGACACCGAAGTCCTGGGCGAAGGCCGGTTCGGAGACGAGGACACGGTGCAGTGGAAGGAGGGTCGAAACGCCCTCGATGCGGTATTCGGCCAGTGCTCGACGGGCGCGGGCCAGCGCCTGGTTCCTGTCGGCTCCGGTGATGATGAGTTTGGCCAGCATCGGATCGAAATCCGTGCCGACGACGCTGCCCGAGGTGATCCCGGAATCCAGACGCACACCGGGTCCCGCGGGAGCGCGGTAGTTCTTCACAGTGCCGGTGGCGGGGAAATACGTCGTGGGATCTTCAGCATTGATCCGGTACTGAATCGAGTGCCCACGCACGGCGGGAAACGCCTCCGGCAGGTGCTCGCCCGAAGCGATGCGCAGTTGCCAGCCGACGAGGTCGACTCCGGTGACCTCTTCGGTCACTGTGTGCTCGACCTGGATCCGAGCGTTGGCCTCCATGAAGATGATCGTGCCGTCGGCGCCGAGGAGGAATTCGCACGTGGCGGCCCCGACATATCCGACATGGGCGAGGATGCGGACGGATGCCTCTGTGACGACGGCTTCCTGCTCGGGGGAGAGGAACGGGGCCGGAGCCTCCTCGACGATCTTCTGGTTGCGGCGCTGGAGGGTGCAGTCGCGGGTCGATAGCACGCGGACGGAGCCGTGAGCGTCGGCCAGGCACTGAGTTTCGATATGGCGCGGACGTACGATCTGCTTCTCAACCAGGCACTCGCCCCGACCGAAGGCGCTCTGCGCCTCACGGGTGGCTGCGGTGAATGCGGCCTCGAGGTCGGACTCCTGTGGGCAGGCGCGGAAGCCCCGGCCGCCGCCGCCGTGTACAGCTTTGATGACGACGGGATAGCCGATTCGCTTCGCCACTTCGGCGGCTTCGGAAAGATCTGCCACGGCGCCGTCGGACCCGGGCGCCACCGGGGCGGAGACCGCCTCGGCGACTTCGCGAGCACCGGATTTGTCGCCCAGGAGCTCGATCGCCGATGGGGGAGGGCCGATCCATGTCAGTCCGGCATCGATGACGGACTGCGCGAACAGTGCGTTCTCCGCCAGGTAGCCGTAGCCGGGATGGATCGCGTCGGCACCGGAGCGCTTGGCCAGGGCCAGGATCTTCTCGATGTCCAGGTAGGTCTCTCCCGGGCCCGTGCCGTCGAGCAGCCAAGCGTCGTCGGCCAGTGTGACGAACTCGGCGTCCGAATCTGCGCGGGTGTAGACGGCGACTGCCTTCATGTCCAAGTCGTGTGCTGCACGGATGATGCGCAGAGCGATCTCACCGCGATTGGCGATGAGGACTCTGTGCACGGCCGCCGTGGGTACGGTGGTGTGCAGCGGTGCAGTCGACGGTTCGGGGAGAACTGTGGTCATGGCGCTCCTTTTGTATGATCACAGATCAATTTAGGGATCGGCACCAAGCGTTTGTAGATGAGCGATAAAAACAGGAACCGAAAACTTCAAACAGCTCGGGCGTGTCGGTTCGTGCATGGCGAGTCTAACGCCGCGGAGACCACAGATCAGGCCAGAACAGGCCCATGTCGCGGACCAGTTCACGCACCACGGGGAGGCTGAGGCCGAGCACTGTGAGGTGATCGCCGTCGAGTCGTTCGACGAATGCCCCGCCGTATCCGTCGATGGTCAGTGCGCCGGCGACGTGGAACGGTTCCTCGGTTGCGATGTAGGCGTCGAGTTCCTCGGGCGTAGGTCGACCGATGAGCACCGAGGTGGCCGATCGTTTCGAACGGATGTCGACGAGCTCGAATCCGGAGTCAGTGGGCGTCTCGCCCCCGCGCTCGAGAACGGCGACGGTGTGTCCGGAGTTGAGCGTCGTCCATTCGCCGGCCATGTCGGCCCAGATCTCGCGGGTGCGCTGCGCGGTTCCGGGTTTGCCGATCGCGTGACCGTTGTGTTCGAGCAGCGAGTCACCAGCGATGATGACGACGGTCTCTGCGGAGTCCAGCTCAGATGGCGGGGCAGTGCGCACCCGGTCGATGACCGCGCGCGCCTTGGCTTCTGACAGGGCCGTTGTGAGATCGCCGACCGATCCTGTGAACGACTCTTCGATCGCGTGTTCGTCGACTTCGGAGACGAGGACGAGGGGATCGATGCCCGAGGATTCGAGAATCTGGCGGCGTGCCGGTGACTGGGAGGCCAGGACGACCGGAATCACGAGGCAACCTCGGCGTCGGGGGCCGGTCGACGTGCGGACTCGCCGTTTTCGGGGATGTCGAGGCTGCGGTCGACCTCGACCGGAGATTCGAGCCGATCGGCGATCGCGGCAAGCACAGTCGAGGACAGCTGCGCATAGCCGAGGGGGCTGGGGAAGCGACCGGAATCGTTGAGCAGGGACTTGCGAGTCGTGCCGGTCAGCGACCCGGTCGCCTGCAGCGGCGTGGCGCGGGCGGCCAGTGCCGCCAGCCACTGGGAACCGGCAAGCACGCGGGACGTGCGCCGCAGGGAGGTTTTAAGAGGATCTCGCAGACCGGGAAGTCCGCCGAGGTTGGGGCAGACGAGGACGAACACCGTGTACCGTCCCTCACGTTGGAGACGGTTGATGGCCTGGTTGAGGACAGGGATGCCGATCGTGCCGTGGATCGGGTGGATGACGTCTCCGGTGCCGATCGAGATGATCGCGAAGCGCCGTTCGTCTGTCCAATGCTCGGAGAGCTGACGCGAGAGCCATGCAGAGCGGAGAATCTCATCGACCTGCGCCGGCAGGTCCTCCGAGAGTGCCGAAGGTCGAGCGGTGGACTGGACGCGGACCGTGGTGCCGAGGATGCGGGCCAGGCCGCGGGCGATGAGATTGGGCGGGGTCAGGCTCGGGTCGTCGACATCGATGCCGCACAGCCACGAGTCGCCGATGATCGCCAAGGTCGCGGAGTCCTCGTCGTCGTGGTTGCGTGGGGGAGCGACCGCCTCGGCGACGGTGGGGTAGGTGCGATCGGCATCATCGTCGAACGCCCGACGCAGCGCACCTGCCTGGTGACGGAGGAGGCCGGCAGCCGATGCGCCCAGCCCCACGGCGGTGCCGGTCATGGTGGCCAGGGTGTACAACATGCGCTTTCCCAAGAATTTCCCTCCTTATCGGTCATCATTGCACTTTCGCGAGGCTGGCAACAACTATTGTTGAGGCATGTCTGACAATGAGAAGAAGCAATCCTCGAATCGGATCCGCGGGGCCTGGAACGCCTTCCGCCGCGGCCGGAACGACGCATCATCGACCCCCGAACGCACCGACGAGAGTGGTCGGATCGTCAGCGCCGAGGAGATCGCGCACAGTCGCATCCAGGCCGAAGCCGTCCCCTATGTTTCGCCCGGACTCAAACTCGCAGCGGCGTGGTCCTGGCGTTCGCTCGTCGTGCTCCTGGGCATCGGCGTCTTCTTCTGGTTGCTGTCGACGATCTCGAGCGTCGTGCTGCCCGTGCTCATCGCTCTGCTGCTGGCAGCCCTGCTGGCGCCTCTGACGGGGTGGCTGGCACGTAAGGGACTGCCGCGAGCACTTGCAGCGGCGATCGCCTTCGTCGGCTTCATCGTCGTCGTCGTCGGGCTCTTCACTCTTGTGGGTCAGCAGATCTACTCGGGCATGCCCGACCTCGTCAAACAGGTGATGGTGGGCGTCGCGGGCATCAGCGACTGGCTGGGGACCAAGCCGTTCGGGCTGGATGGCTCGACGATCTCCGGCTACATCGACGATTCGCTTGATGCGGCCACGAGCTTCTTCCAGAAGAACAGCTCCCAACTGCTGGGCGGCGCGGTGCAGGCGACGTCCTCGGTCGGCACGTTCCTCACCGGTGCAGCAGTCTGCCTGTTCACCACGTTCTTCTTCCTCTATGACGGTGAGAAGATCTTCCGCTGGTTCGTCGGGCTGTTGCCGATTCCCGCTCGCCCCGTCACCACCGGTGCCGCCCTCCGCGGCTGGACCACACTCGTCCAGTACGTGCGCGTGCAGATTCTTGTGGCAGCCGTCGACGCCATCGGCATCGGCATCGGCGCGGCCGTCCTCGGCGTTCCTCTGGTCATCCCCATGACGGTCCTGGTGTTCCTGGCCTCGTTCGTCCCGGTCGTCGGTGCGATCGCCTCGGGCGTTCTAGCGGTCATCGTGGCACTCGTCTCGAATGGGTTGGTCAGTGCCGTCATCATGCTCGCCGTCGTCATCGCCGTCCAGCAGATCGAGAGTCAGGTGCTGCAGCCGTTCCTCATGGGCAAGGCCGTCTCCGTCCACCCGCTGGCCGTGATCCTCTCAGTCACCGGCGGCGGCTTCCTGTTCGGCATCGTCGGTGCGCTGTTCGCCGTTCCGACGGTCGCGGTCGTCAATACCGTCGTCACCTACATCGCCCGCGATAAAGGCCACGCTGATCCCGGCGATTCGCCGGGAAGCGGTGAGTCCCGAGACGGTGATGAGGCTTCAACGATCCTCGACGACGCTGAGGACAAACTCGACAAAGCGATCCATGAGTCTGCGGTCGAACGGTCTGAGAACGATCCTGAAGCAGACGGGTCAGCGGGCAGGTAGCACCCGCGCAGCACGGTGAATGAATAGAGCAGTGGG
>NZ_JALDSX010000015.1 GCF_022748595.1 Brevibacterium sp. ZH18
CGATCACAAACTGTATTTGTGCTGGTCAGTCCCGGTGAAAACTGTTCTCGAAGAGTTCGTTTTCTGTGGGGCAACGAGATATAACTCTAGACCAGGCCTGGACTCCCGTGCAACTCGAAACCGGAAATCCTGGCGTGACGCCCGTCACCACGACCTACGTGGGGGCTTACTCCCCCGGAATGGCGGGGCTCACAGGCTGCGCTGGCCCCGCCAACCGGTGCAGACATGATCAGGCTCCGCGGTATCCGGGCATAGCGGTATCCGGGCATAGCGGTATCCGGGCATGAGGAGCAGATGCCGCAAAGCAGTGGCCCCATCCTGATGGCGGTCCAGCTCGTGGCGAGCCCACACGCCCCACATGCACCCATGCACCCACGACCGACATGCACCCCACGCACCCCACGCACACCGACGTCTTCGCTGTCACTAATAAGAAGCATTAATAGGAAGCACAGACACCGAGAGCGGGGCCTGTGTACGAAGTTCGGCCGCGTCAGCACCGTCCACTAGGGTGGAGCGCATGACCTCGGCACCCACAACCTCCCCGCTCGACGTCCTCCATGATGTCTTCGGCTATGACGAATTTCGGGGTCAACAACAAGCGGTCGTAGATCAGATTGTGGGCGGTGGTGACGCCGTTGTCCTCATGCCCACCGGCGGTGGAAAGTCCCTCTGCTATCAGATTCCGAGCCTCGTCAGGCCCGGCACCGGCATCGTGATCTCCCCGCTGATCGCACTCATGGCCGATCAGGTCGCGGCTCTGGACAACCTCGGTGTGCGAGCGGCCTACCTCAACTCAACTCTCGACTTCGAGGAAGCGCAGAACGTCGAACGCGCACTCCTCGCTGGTGAGCTCGATCTGCTCTACCTGGCACCTGAACGTCTCGTCCTGCCGCGCACAATGGCGCTGCTCGAGCGTGCACAGGTTGCTTTGTTTGCAATCGACGAAGCCCACTGTGTTTCACAGTGGGGCCACGATTTCCGCAGTGACTACCTGGGCCTGGGAGTGCTGGCCGAACGATTCCCCGATGTTCCACGCATCGCACTGACCGCCACGGCCACACCCGCCACTCACGCGGAACTCACCGAGCGTCTCCACCTGGGCGATGCCCAGCATTTCGTCGCCAGCTTCGACCGCCCGAACATCACTTATCGCATTGAACCGAAACAGTCTGGCCGCTCGCAGCTCATCAACTTCATCACCACAGAGCACGCTGGTGACTCGGGCATCGTCTATTGCCTGTCCCGTCGCGGTGTCGAACAGCTCGCCGAGGCGCTCGTGGCCAGGGGCATCAACGCTCTGCCCTATCACGCAGGACTGCCCTCCGAGGTGCGCGCCGACCACCAAGCTCGTTTCCTCCGCGAGGACGGCTTGGTCATGGTCGCGACGATCGCCTTCGGCATGGGCATCGACAAACCCGATGTCCGCTTCGTTGCCCACCTCGACCTTCCACGCAGCGTCGAAGGCTACTACCAGGAGACCGGTCGCGCCGGACGTGACGGGCTGCCTGCCGATGCGTGGATGGTCTACGGCCTCGGTGATGTCGTGTCCCAGCGTCGCCTCATCGAGTCAGGCGATGGCGATCGCACCTATCAACGCCGCGCGATGTCGCACCTCGACTCAATGCTGGCCCTGTGCGAGACCGTCGACTGCCGTCGCGTGCAGCTGCTGCGCTACTTCGACGAGGAATCGGGACCCTGCGGAAACTGCGACACCTGCATCACTCCCCCGGTGACCTGGGACGCAACTGTGGCCGTGCAGAAACTGCTCTCGGCAGTCATCCGACTCGACCGTGAACGGGGCCAGAGGTTCGGCTCGGGACAGGTCATCGATGTCCTGCGCGGCAATGACAACGAGCGCTCCCGCGCGGCCGATCACGAGAGTTTGAGCGTCTGGGGCATCGGCAGCGATCTCAGTGAAACCCAGTGGAAGACCGTGGTCCGTCAGGTGCTTACGCGCGGTCTGCTCGAATCCCATGGCGACTACGGCGTCCTCGTCGTCGGAGAGGCCGCTGGCCCCGTCCTGCGCAGCGAGGTCGAGATTTCGCTGCGTGTGGACCCCGTGAAGAAGTCGGGATCCAAAAAGGCAGGGACCAAACGCCGAGGCGGCCCCGAGATCGAACTCGGGACCGCGGACACAGCCCTGTTCGAAGCCCTGCGTTCCTGGCGTGCCGATCAGGCGAAAGAGCAGGGCGTCCCCGCCTACGTCGTCTTCCCCGATGCCACCTTGTATGGGATCGTCGAGGCCAAGCCAAGCACCATCGGCGAGCTCGGCCAAGTCAGCGGCGTGGGCCTGAAGAAGCTTGACCGCTATGGCCCCGGCGTCCTCGAGGTACTCGAGTCCAGCGCCGCCTGAGGCGCTTCGAGCCAGCCGCGAACGTTAGAGACTCAGTTCGTCGGAGGCTCAGTTCGTCTTTGTCACGGTGACGTCGATGGGTGTCGGGTTCGTGAAAATGTCGAAGACAGGGCAGTGGGCGTCGACGGTCTTCTGCAGCTCCTGGTAGGCCTCATCACTGTCGGGTCCCGTGATGTCCACGTTGACGCGGACTGCGGAGAGTCCGGGGCGCACCGTGTCGTCGGCGCCAAAGAGTCCCTGGACGTCAATGTCACCCTCTGCACTGACTTCGAGGTTCTCGATCGTCAGTCCCAGGTTGTGCGCGTAGAGCCGGTAGACGACGATCTGGCAGGAGATGAGGGCACCGAGTGCGTATTCCACCGGGTTCGGTGCCGCATCGTCACCGGCCAAAGGGCTCGGCTCGTCGACGGTGAAGGTGTGCTTTCCGGCCTTGATGACTGAAGAGACCGAGCCTTGGGCGCTGCCCTTGGCAGAGAAGACCAGCTGCGCGTTCTTCGGTGAGGCTGCGATCCGCTCGTTCCATGCCTGGCCTGCCGAGGCGAGGCGTGCGGCGCGATCCTCGGCGCTGATGGCTACGGTCGAGCCCGTGTTGGTGGTGGGTTCTGCACTGATCTCGGTTGCGGCAGTCATGGGGCGTCTCCTCGGTATGGGTGAAATTCGTTGACGTGACCCCAGACTAAGAACACCGGTCTGCCCCAAGAGGGCCGCTCGTCAGATACCGTCGCAGTCCGTCACACATACGAAATACAGCGACGCATATCGACACAACCCGATCCGCCTCAGCAAGGTGACCCCTCGTCGACAGACAGATCTGTCCCCCATCGGGGGACAAGAATCTCATACTTCTGGTGGACAACGGCGCTGATCAGCGACTTGTAGGGTCGAAATATGAAGGAATCCCCGCTGCACAGACGACTCGCGACCACGACCCTGCTCATCTCGGCAGGTACGGTCCTTGGCATCGGTGCTCTCGTGTTCGGGGCTGCCGTCATCATCGGTCTCAATGTTCCCGGAGCCCGGACCCATCTCGACGTCCTCATCATCGCTGCGTTACTCGTGCAGAGCGTGGGGACTCTGATTGCACTGACGTTCGTCCTACGCCGCCGCGGACACCGAATATCGGCCATCGGCTTCTCCCGCCCCTCTTGGCGTCTCCTCCATCTGCTGTGGCAGATTCCCACTGCAGTGATTGTGGTGCTCAGTGCGCAGCTCCTCGTTTTCGCGGTCACAGGCTCGGAACCCGTCAGTGACTCGTCGACCGACTCGATCGCGAGGAGCGCCGGCGCTGTCGGCGCGGTCCTGATGTTCGCAGCAGTCGCAATCATCACCCCGTTCTGGGAGGAACTGTTCTTCCGCGGCGTGATCTATGGCTATGTTCGTGACCGTCTCGGAGCAACGGGTGCGATCACGATCAGTGCGATCGTCTTCGCACTGTGCCACGGGGTGCCGATTCTTCTTCCCTATATGCTTGCGCTCGGCCTCTGCCTCGCACTGCTGCGGGCATTCCACGGGAATCTATGGGGGCCGCTTGGACTGCACATAGCGATCAATTCGACCGCGTCATTCTTCCTCCTGCAGGTCGTCTTCGGGTGAAGAGTTTCCCGTGGGACGCCGCATCTCACGGCCGGTGATGGCCGAACACGAGGCTGGTGTGGGTATGTGCGATCGTTGGATCCGAGAGATGTTCATCGATGAAGGCATTCAACCCCGTCGGATGGGCGGTGGCGACGTGGACAAGCAGGTCGCGCTCCCCCGAGACCTGGAAGACGTCGAGGGTCTCTGGAGCCCGGAGCAGTGCAGCGATGACGTCACTCATCTTCGACCGTCCGACCGGAGACATCCGCACCGAGATCATTCCGAACACGTGCAGACCGAGCGCTTCGAAGTCGATCTGGGCATGGAATCCTCTGATGATCCCCCGTGTCCTCAGGGCACTGACTCGCCCCGAGCACGTGGATGGGGCCAGCCCCACTCGGCCGGCGAGGTCCTTGTTGGAGATCCGGGCATCGGAACTGAGCTCGCGCAGGATCGCCAGGTCCACCTCGGCGAGGTGGGAATCGTTCGTTTCAGAACGATGATCGACGATCAATTCCGAATTCACCACAAGAACCACTCCCAGTTTCCGTCGTCTGTTCGGATTCCTACGATGATATCCGTGATCTGGGTAGTCTGTGAGGAGATCCGCCGCCACCAGCACCACCGGCCCCTGCCCTACCCGATGAAGGTGACCCATGACGATTCCCGCGCACAGCACCCCACGTGACCGCAAAGCCTGCGAGCGCCTCGATGCCGAGGATCCGCTGCGCAGCTTCAAGGACGAGTTCATCCTCCCGCCGAACACGATCTACCTCGACGGGAACTCACTCGGTGCCCGGACGAAGGGTGCGACCGAGCGTGCTCAAGAGGTCATCGAGGACGAATGGGGCACCGGCCTCATCCGCTCGTGGAACACTGCCGGGTGGTTCGATCTGCCGGCGACGCTGGGCGAGAAGGTTGCGAGCATCGTCGGCGGCGGGACCGGTAGCACCGTCGTCACAGACACCACCTCGATCAACCTGTTCAAAGCCGCGTCGGCTGCGCTGAAGATGCAGGCCGCGGATGCACCGGAGCGTCGCGTCATCCTCACTCAGCGGGAGAATTTCCCTTCCGACATCTACATGCTCCAGGGCTTGGCCGAGCAGCTGGGCGACGATTACGAGGTGCGTCTCGTCGATGACGCCGAGGTGACCGCTGGGTTCCCGAACTCGATGACCGACGAGGTGGCCCTGGTCGTGCTCACCCACGTGAACTACCGCACGGGCCGGCTTTTCGACATGGAATCGACCACCTCGGCGATCCATGCCGGTGGCGGACTGGTGATCTGGGACCTGTGCCATTCGGCAGGCGCCCTGGAGATCGACCTGGCCGGGTCGGGTGCGGACATGGCCATCGGGTGCACGTACAAGTTCCTCAACGGCGGGCCGGGCTCGCCCGCCTTCATCTGGGTCTCCGAGGCGCTGCAGAACCGTTTCACCCAGCCGCTCTCAGGCTGGTGGGGGCATGCAAAGCCCTTCGAGATGTCACCGGACTATGCTCCGGCCGACGGCATTCGCCGCTACCTGACGGGTACGCAGGGCGTCATCTCCATGTCGGTGGCCGAGCTGGGCCTCGATGTCTTCAACCGAGTCGACATGGCCGCGGTGCGGGCGAAGTCGCTTGCACTCTCGGACCTCTTCATCGACCTCGTCGAATCTCGCCTGGGCGATCATCCCGTCGAGATCGTCACCCCGAAAGAGCACGAGCATCGCGGCTCCCAGGTCTCGATCACCCATCCGGAGGGCTTCGCGATCATGAGCGCGCTCATCGAGCGTGGAATCATCGGCGACTACCGCGAGCCTGAAGTGCTGCGCTTCGGCCTGACCCCGCTCTACATCGGCTTCACCGATGTCTGGGACACCGTCGAGGCTCTGCGCGACATCCTCGACAACCGGATCTGGGACGCCCCTGCGCACAAGGTCCGCGGCGCGGTCACCTGAGCTGGGCGACCCAAAAATCGCGTCGGCAACCTTCCGGGCGGCGGGCAACCCCTCTACGGGTTGCCCAGCGCCGGAGAGGTTGCCCAAGTCCGCCGAGACCCCTCAGCCGAGGCGTCGCCCGCGTCCGGCTACCGCGTATGCTCCGATTCCCACAGCACCGATCGCCAGGACCGTGCCGCCGATTGTCACGGCCTGCGGGATCGTGGCGATCGTGCCGAGCACGCCGACGGTGACACCGGAGAAGGTCTGCATACCGGGGCCAAACGTTGCATAGGAGCCGATGACCCGTCCGCGGATCTCGGAGGGCGCTTCAAGCTGAATGATCGCCATCTCCGTCGCCTCGGCGGTGATCTTGCAGACCCCGGCGAGGACGAGGACGCTCAGCGCCAGCCACAGATGCGAGGTGAAGGCGAAGACGACCGAGCTCGCCCCCAAACCGGCCGCAGCGACCGCAGCCGCAGCAGGTGTCGGCCGCACCCACCCGGTGGCCTCGAGGAAGAACCCGCCGAGCACTCCGCCGGCACCCAGTGCGAAGAGCAGCAGCCCGTACGTGAAGTCGCTGTCGCCGCCTGGGCCGGAGAGGATGTCGCCGAAGACCGGCATCGCGGTCTGCAGGACTGCACCGATCGTGATCGAGGCGAGCGCCGCCAGGAGCAACATGCCGATGATCGACTTGTTGTGGCGAACCTCGGCGAGGACCTTAAGCGACTGCACCAGTGTGGTCCTGGCCGTGCGGACGCCGCCGCTGCGCGTGTGGCCGGTGAATGGTGTGCGAATGAGGAAGATGGTCAGCGGCAGGTAGAAGACGATGTTGATGAAGATGCCCCAGGTCGGGCCGAAGGCGAGCAGAAGTGCCGAACCGACGACGGGCCCGAACAGGATGCCGAGGCTGCGGAAGGTCGCATTCATCCGCACCGCGCTCGGCAGTTCTTCACGATCAACGAAGTCATGCAGCATCATCTGCTCGGCCGGTCCCCACAGACAGCCGGCCAGGCCGTGGATGACGAGCAGCACGCATGCCTGCCACAGCTGCAGGGAGTCGGTGAGGAACAGGATTCCCCAGCACAGGGACACGACCATGAACATGACCTGGCCGATTTGGATCAGGCGCCGGCAGTCGAATCGCTCGGCCAGGGATCCCGCGTAGACCGAGAGCAGGAGGAACGGCAGCCAGTGGCTGATGAGCTGGAAGCCCACGAGTGCCGGGGACTCGAACTTCTGCCACAGCACCCAGTAGGTGATGACGTGCTCGATGTTGTCGCCCATCATCGCCGTGCCCGAACCGATCAGATATGGTGCGGTCTTCCAACTCCGCAGCACCCCGAATCGGCGTGGATTCGGGGAACTCTCCGCAGCTTCGTCTCGACGCTCACTCACCCGACCTATTCTGGCATCACGTGCACATCTGCCCGGTCCGTTTCCGCACCGCGGAACCCGAACCTCACCCGCCGAGGCGGTTCTGCCCTTGATCGAGCATGTCCCCTTGGCGGAGAATTGAGGCGATCAAGGAGGATCACATGTCCACAGCTGCCGCTGCCGGAGACACAACGCTCGCATCCACTCGCCCGAGGACCGCGCTCATCGTCATCGACGTCCAGAACGGCGTCTTCGCCGAGTCCTGGCACGCCGGCGAGGTGATTGCAACGATCTCCGATCTCGTTCAGCGCGCCCGCGACACAGAGACCGAAGTCATCTGGGTCAGACACTCTTCAGGGGAACTGCCACCGGGTTCGCCGCAATGGCAGATCGTCGACGCGCTCACGCCGCAGAACGGTGAGGCGGTTGTCGAGAAGACCCATGGAAACACCTTCGAGGACACGAACTTCGAGGAGGTCCTCGCGGCCAAGGGCATCGGGCACCTCGTCGTCACCGGTGCGCAGTCCGACTCGTGCATCCGTTCGACGATCCACGGCGGATTCGCCCGCGGCTATGACGTCACCCTGGTCTCAGATGCTCACACGACCGAAGATCTCAGTGACTGGGGAGCCCCGCCACCGGACAAGGTGGTCTCTCACACGAATCTCTACTGGGGGTTCGAATCCGGGCCCGGACGAAGCGCCCGAGTGCAGGAATCAGCACAGGTCGACTTCACGGCACCGTGAGTCGCACCTGGTCCGCCCCGCTGTGGAGGTCCACCAACCCGACACGGACGCGGGCACCAGCGCAGAGACCAGGCGACTTCCATGGAATCCTGACATGATGAGTCCATGAGTGAGAACACACCGAGTGAGAACACGCGAAGCATCGAACTGACCAGGCTTGCCGAGAACCACTACCGGGCCACCGCGCCGAGCGGGGCGAGCATCGAATTCGGCCGCGGCGAGGGTCTGATGACACCTGTGGAGCTGCTGCTCGCGGCGGTCGCCGGGTGTTCCTCCATCGATGTCGACACCGTCACCAGCAGGCACACCGAGCCGACGCGCTTCGACGTCTCAGCCACGGCCGACAAGATCGACGAGGACGGTGCTTCCCGAGTGGACAACGTCCACCTCGACTTCGACCTCGCATTCCCTGATGACGAAGAAGGCCGTAAGGCCGATGCCCGTATCGAGAAGCTCGTCGGTCTTTCCCACGACAAGTACTGCACGGTCTCGCGCACCGTCGAGCAGGAGACGAAGGTCGACTTCACCATCCGTCGCGCCTGAGTTCATGACCAGCAGAGCCGTGCGGACTCGCGCTGCCACTCGTCGTCGCAGCTGAACCCACCGTCGCCGAGGCGGTGCCTCAGCTCTCGGCCAGACGTTCTCTCTCGACGTCGATGTCGAAGTCCGCAGCGGGCCACTGCGGATCGATGTCCTCGAGGGCGTTCAGCAGCAGCCGCTGCACGGCCAAGCGCGCGTACCATTTCCTGTTTCCGGGCACGATGTGCCAGGGAGCGGCTTTGGTCGAGGTGCGTTCGAACACCGTCTGGTAGGCCTTCATGTAGTCGGGCCACAGGAGTCGTTCGTCGACGTCACCCGGGTTGTACTTCCAGTACTTGTCGGGGCGGTCCAAGCGCTCCATGAGCCGGTCCTTCTGCTCATCCGGGGAGATGTGGAGCATGACTTTGACGATTCGCACCCCTGCCTCGGCGAGTTCTGCTTCGAAGTCGTTGATGGCCTCGTAACGGCGTTCGATCTCCTTCTCATCGGCCAGTTCACGGACTTTGCCGATGAGCACATCCTCGTAATGCGAACGGTCGAAGACACCGATCATCCCTGGGCCGGGCACCTTCGGCCGGATTCGCCAGAGGAAGTCATGGGACAGCTCTTCCTTCGTCGGCTTCTTGAACGCGGCAAGCTCGACGCCCTGCGGGTCGACCGCCCCGACGACGTGGCGCACGATACCGCCCTTGCCCGCCGTGTCCATGGCTTGGAGGACGAGGAGGACTGCCGGGCCCGCTTCGTCCTCGTGGTGGGCGGCGAAAAGACGTTCCTGCAGATCGTCGAGCTCACTGAAGCACTCTTTCAGGAACTTCTTCCCGGCCTTCTTCCCTCCGTCGTATCCGGGAGTCGATTCCGGATCGACCTTGTCGAGTCGAAATCCCTTGCCTGCTCGCAGGAGTGGTGCCGGGTCGTCTGTCCACGTCTGGGTCTTCGTTGCACTCATGGACTCATCTTTGCAGGCAGGAGAGCCAGCGTCTATATCTGCGATCGGTTCAGAGTCATCCGGACGTCGACAGGGCGGAACGCGGCCAGAGCGGCAAGAACTGCGAGGCCGGTGAGCGCAAGCACGAGACAGATCAGCAGTCCGATCAGGCTGGGTGGGCTGTCGAAGATCACCGCGCCGCCGAACATCAGTCCGCCTATGCCACCAAGGAAAGCCACTACTGTGACGATCGAGACCCACCCGATCCACGTGACCAGAGCCAGGGCCAGACTCGATATCCACGCCATACCCGCGACGAGGAAACAGAATACGAGCGTCATGGCCTGAGCATCAGTCGGGAGTTCAGCCGCCACCGTTCCCTCCGCCGCCTGGTCTCCCATGATGAAGGTCCAGGTGAAGGCCACGAGAAGTTCGATGAGCGCTGAGGTCGGGATCGCAAGAAGCACCAAGGACACCAGGCCCTCACGCCGCAGTCCGTGGTCATCGCGTTTGACGTCGACGAGGGAGAACAGGAACAGGAGCGCGGGCAGGCCCATCAGGAAGCCGGCGAAAGTCGCATCGGCGACGAGTGGAATGTCCGAGGTTTCGCTTGTGTCCATCAGGCCCGTGCGCGCGAGCGCCAGCACAATGGTGCAGAGTACGACGTAGATGCAGGTGCCGAAGATCAGCCGTTTGAAGTCATGGCCCCATGTGGGGGTGGCTGTCTCACCTGCGGTCACGTGGGACCTCACCGCGGCCGTACCGATCGCGCTCTTGCCTGTACTGTCGGGCGTATTCCACCCGTTCCGCCTCGGTCATCACCTGACCGGACCGGTCGAAGACTCTGCGCAGCGCCGCGACAAGCGAGAGCACGGCAAGCCCTCCGAGCGCCACGGCGGACCAGATGATGATGCTCGCCACGCTCGGCGAGCCGTCGAAGATCCGCACTCCCGCAATCATGAACAAGAAGATTGCGCCGAGGAAAGGCAGCAACAGCATCAGTGCCACCTTGTACCCACAGATCGCCATCGGCATCACGACAGTGGTGAACCACGCGGTAGCGGCGATGAGGAAGACGAAGACGAGAACGATGCTCATCGGGTCGGTTGTCATTTCAGCGGCAACGGAGCCTGGATAGGGTCCGTCGCCGAGTATGAACGGCCAGGTCATCACGGTGAGCGTCTCAAGGACACTGGCAGCGGGGATCCCGAGGAGCAGCAGGGGAATGAGTCCCTTCCGACGGAATCCATGGTCCGGACGCGAGAGCTCCATGAACATGAAGGGAAAGATGAGGGTCGGCAGTGTTGCCGCGATCCCTGCCCAGACACCGTCGGCTTCGACCTTTTCCCACCGCTTGCCGTACAGAAGTCCCGCGGACGACAGTCCGACGAGGATCGTCATGATGACGACCGCGATCACCGTTACGCCGATGATTCGGCCGAAGTCGCGTCGCCAGCTGGGCACTGACTCGTGTTCCCGTGTCTGTGCGGGGTACTGAGAACTCATGTTTTCATCGTGCCACAGCGGCTGAAGTCGCGCTCAGTCGGGCTTCCGGAACACCGAGGGCAATTTCTTCATCTTCTTCGGCGTCTCCCGGTATGACCACTGCCGCATCGGCTGCGGCACCCGCCACTGCAGCTTCCAGGCAACCATTCGGAACGCGAAGGCCAGGGTCGCGATGATCAGTGAGACCCCATTGTTGAGGATGCCCAACGAGTCGGCGACGAGCGCACCTCCAGCTCCGAAGAGTGCCGGAATGAGATAGAGGTCGGTGCCGGTGAAGATCGCCGGGTTCTCACTGGCCACTGCGTCGCGCATGAGCCCGCCGCCGCACGCCGTGAGCGCGCCCATGAGCAGAGCCGCCGGGTAGTTCGCACCCGCGCTGAGAGCGATCGTCGTGCCGGTGACGCTGAAGATCGCAAGACCGATCGCGTCGAAGGTCACGATCAGGATGCGGGCACGCGACACGTGCTTGCCGATGAGGTAGATGAGCAGCGTGGCGATGAGCGGTGGAGCCAGATAGATCGGCTGGCCGAGCGCGTTCGGGACTCGGTCGAGGAGGACATCCCGGATCATTCCTCCACCGATGCCCGTCATCAGCCCCAGAACCAGACCACCAGTGATGTCGAAGCCGCGTCTGGCAGCCAGGAGGACTCCCGAGACCGCGAAGACGAAGGTTCCGGCGAGGTCGAGCGCGAGAAACACTGCTTCTTGAATGTCCACGGTTGGGGCGTTCAGCTCAGCTCAGCTGGAAATTGTCAGGATTCTTGTACTCTTCGATCTCGATGCTCGGAGTGCCCTGTCCTTTGAGCAGCTTTGAGATCGGGCAGCGAGCATGTGCCCGAGCTGCGAACTTCTCCGCATCCTCCGAGGAAACTCCGTCGATGGAGAGATAGGCGCGAGGAACGAAATAGAATCCGCTGCTGCGCTCACCATGCAGATCGACCTCGACCCTTACTCGCGAGAGTGCTTCGACACCGTTGGCTGCAAGGACGACTTTGAGAGTCTCACCGAGGCATGTGCTCCAGGCCATGGCGAGGAATTGTTCCGGGTTGCTGCCCTGATCGGTGTGCGATGTCGGTGCCGTTGCCAGCGTCTTTCCGCCTTCGACGCGCACTTCGCCCGAGGTCCCGCCGAGGTTCTCGACCTTCGCGGTGTAGATGGGGGCGCCAGCGCTCTTCGGCTCGTCCGAGTCTCCGCTTGGCGCCTGCGGTTCGGCGTATCCTGGGTTCTCAGTCATTGCACCATGCTACGTCAGCGTGCCGACAAGTTCGCTGACAATTCTGTGAATGAGACGCAGTGCAGATGCGAACTTTCACCATCGCAATACCCATCTGAAATGCCGTCTGCTCCGAATATTCGGCATGAGAAGTCCATTCCGCACCGCCCTTGCCGGCATCGTCGCCACCCTCGTTCTATTCGGCTTTGCCGATCTCGTCGCCCGCGCGTTCGGGCCGCAATCCGCGCCCCTGCTGGCACTGGGGCAGGCAATCATCCCACTGGCACCGACGGGTCTCGTCAAACCTGTCATCGACCTCTTCGGGACGAACGACAAGCTGTTCCTGATCCTCAGCACCGGCGTCGCAGCGTTGGGGCTCGGAGGGCTCATCGGCTGGCTGGCTTCTCACCGGCTCCACTTGGCGACCGTGCTCATGTCCACGGCCGGGCTGGTTCCCATCATCGTCATTCTCATCCGCCCCGAGACCAGTGTCGTCGACATCATCCCGACGCTCATCGGGCTCGCCCTGGGCATGGCTGTCTTCCGTGTCCTGATCAGCTCCGGAACGAGCCGGACAGACACCCGAACGGCACCCGCAGCTCCCCGGAAGTTCCCTGCAGCGGCCCGGCCGGCCGGCGCACCCACACCCGGACCCTCCCCATCCGGCTCGGCCTCGAAACCGGACGCAGAGCCATCTCGTCGCCGATTCTTCGTCATCACCGGCGTCATCGGCGCTGCAGGAGCTGCAGCGGTGGCGGTCGGACAGACCGTGGCCGCATTGACTCTGGACGCCGGTGCGGCGGTGGCCAAACTGGTGCTGCCGAAACCGGCGATGACAGCACCCCCGATCCCCACCTCGGCGCATCCGGATGTCAAAGGTCTGACTCCGTTCATCACGGATCCGAAGGACTTCTACCGCATCGACACAGCACTTGCGCCTCCTGTCATCGATCCGCAGGAATGGTCATTGCGAATCCACGGGATGGTCGAGGAGGAAGTGACCCTGACCATGGACGATCTTCTCAACCTGCCCCTGGACGAGCACCACATCACGCTCACCTGCGTCTCCAATCCCGTCGGCGGTGACCTTGTCGGCAATGCCACCTGGTTGGGCTACCCCGTTCGGGACCTTCTGCGTCGCGCGAAGCCCCTCAAAGATGCGGACATGGTGCTCTCTCATTCCTTCGACGGGTTCTCGGCCTCGACTCCGATCGAAGCCCTGACCGATGACCGCGATTCCCTGCTGGCCGTGGGCATGAATGGCAGCCCACTTCCGCCCGAGCACGGTTTTCCGGCCCGACTCGTCGTTCCCGGTCTGTACGGATTCGTCTCCGCCACCAAATGGGTCACCGAACTCGAGGTCACGCGTTTCGACGAGAAGACGAGCTATTGGACCGATCGCGGCTGGGATGCCGAGGGCCCCATTCTCGTCGCCTCCAGAGTCGAAGTGCCCAAACCTCTGGGGAACGTCGCTGCTGGTGACTTGGCGGTTGCGGGCACAGCCTGGGCGCAGCGCAGCGGCATCAGGAGAGTCGATGTGAAGCTCGACGACGGTGAGTGGACGTCGGCCGATTTGGGCGACGAGGTCAATATCGACACGTGGCGCCAGTGGACGACCGAATTCGCGGACGTCGAAGCGGGATCACACACCGTCACCGTCCGCGCGATCGACAAGGACGGAAACGTCCAGACGCCCAAACGCAGGAAGTCCATCCCCAACACGGCCACCGGCCACCACCACATCCAGTTCCGGGTCGAATGAATTCAGGTCCGGTCGAATGATTTCAGGTCCGGTCGAATGTTTCTGAAGAAATTTCACGATTCACCCATCCAGAACCGCAGGGGCTGCGAATACCAGGTACACAGCGAGAAATGAAGAGAACTTCATCATTTGCAGCTGGTAAGCCACACAACCGACGCACCACTTCAATCAGGAGAAGAACCATGAAAACAATGCTTCGCTCACGCACCGCTTCCATCCTTGCCGCTGGCGCAATCGGACTCATGGCCCTGAGCGGCTGCTCGGATATGGGGTCCGACTCCAAGTCCGGCGGCGAGGACACCAAGTCCAGCGATACCGCCGAAAGCCCTGCCGCACCTGCAAAGTCCGATGACGCCATGGCCGGCGGAGATCTGTTCGGACCGGGTTGCGCTGCCTACGCCGAGGCAAATCCTGACGGCGGCGGATCCGTCGAGGGAATGGCACAGGATCCAGTCGCCACAGCAGCATCGAACAATCCGATGCTCAAGACCCTGGTCAAAGCCGTTTCGGGACAGCTCAACCCCGACGTCGACCTCGTCGACACTCTCAATGGCGACGAGTTCACCGTCATCGCCCCGACAGACGACGCCTTCGCGAAGATCCCCAAGGACGACCTGAATGCGCTGGCCAAGGATTCGGACATGCTGACGAAGGTTCTCACCTACCACGTCATCCCGGGACAGCTGTCCCCTGACGAGATCGTCGGTGAGCACGAAACCGTCGAAGGCTCGAAGGTCACAATCTCCGGCGAGGGCGACGACATGAAGTTCGACGATGCCGGCATCGTCTGCGGCGGAGTCAAGACCGCCAACGCCACCGTGTACATGGTCGACAGTGTGATGATGCCGAAGAAGTGACATCTGAGCTCCACAGTGCGGTGGCCAAGGACCGAATTCGACACCCCGGATCGGCCCCTGGCCACCACCTTTTTCACACGATGTCTGGACAGCTGAGAAACAGAAGCCAATCGAATGACATGATTGGTCAATGAGTTCAGATGATCCTTCGGCTCCAGGCCACGGCCCGCCGGGATACGATTCCCGGTTGCCAGCAGGCGCGACGGCCACCGCCGCAGATCCGAGCGGTGACCTTCTGCTCCGGATCGCTGTCGGCGACAGGGCCGCGTTTGAGGAGCTTTTCGAACTCCAGTCTCGGATCCTCATGGCTGTGATCCTGCGGATCGTGAGGAGCCGATCTCTCGCCGAGGAGGTGCTGCAGGAATGCTTCACCGAGGTGTGGACGCGGTGTTCGGGATTCGATCCCGAGCGCGGGACCGGCAGAGCGTGGATGATCACCTTATGTCGCAGGAGAGCCATCGACTGTGTGCGCAGTGTTCAGGCTCAGCAGGATCGAGACTTCGCTGACGGTCTGCGGTCCTCGGCCGAGGAACCCGAGCAGGTCGAACAGACCGTGATCGACAGGTCCGAGTCCGACCAGACTCTGACAGCGTTGAGGATGCTTCCCGAGGACCAGGCACGACCGATCGTCATGGCCTTCTACCAGGGGCTGACCCACAGTGAGATATCCGAGAATCTCAAGGTGCCCCTCGGTACCATCAAGTCACGGATCAGAGACGGAATGAAGAAGCTTCGAGAAGAGTTGGAGGCAAGCCGATGAGCACCGATCGTGACTATCTGGCTGCCGGTCTCGCCCTGGGCGGACTCAGCGACGCCGAGCTCACCGAGGCACAGAACCTTGCGGACACCGATGCGGACTTCCGCTCCGAGGTCGCGGCGTACTCCGACACCATGGCGCTCATGGCTGAATCCGACGCGGAGGCCGAATCGTCAGCCATGGATGCCCCTGAACCCATCAGCGCGGCCACCCGGAACGCAATCCTCTCGATCCCGAACACACATGTGCAAGAGGATGCGCCCGCGCAGCCACAGAGCTTGGATCAGGCTCGTACCGCACAGCAGCAGGCTCGAGCAGAGGAAACTACTCGCCTCAAGCCACCGTCTCAGCTTGCACCGGCAGCAGGCAATCAGTCGTCCTCAGACGCGCCGCCCCCTCCTGCTGACTTGGCTGAGCACCGCCGGAAGCGCCGCCCGTGGGTGACCTGGGCAGCCGCGGCTGCGGCGATAGTGATCCTGGCTGGAATCGGCGCGAATACCTGGCAGCTGCAGCAGAAACAGAACCATCTTGAGGAAGAACTCGCCTCGACCCAACAGCAGCTCGGCGACTCCACGCGACTCATGGGAGCTGGCGATCTGCAGACGGACACTGCCGATCTTCCCGACGGCGGCTCGGTCACTGTGGCCTGGTCCGAAAGCGAACAGCTCATCCGCTTCAGCCCTCAGGATGTCAGCGCGGCTCCGAACGGGAAGTCTCTGCAGATGTGGGTCATCGGCGACGACGGTCCTGAGAGCGTCGGTCTAATGACAGGCGAACCGGTGACCATCGCCGATGAGCCCTTCGCGAAGGGGAGCCTGTTCGGCATCACTGTGGAACCCGCGGGCGGATCTGCCCAACCGACCACCGATCCGATCGTGGCGATCAACCTGTAGGTACGGTACGTCTCACGAGCGGCGGTGGTCCCTCTGCTTCGAACACTTCCCGACGGCACATCACAGCGGTGGGTGGGACAGAGCGTGCCCGGTTGCCGCTTCGAATGCCCCGGCCACCTGCAGTACCAACGCATCGCCACCGACCGGACCGATAATCTGAATCCCCACCGGCAATCCGGTTGCGGAGAACCCCGCCGGTACGCTGATCGCAGGACATCCGGTTGCTGAGATCAAACTCGTGGCATGAATCCACCCCACGTAGTCAGTGACCGGTTTGCCGTTGAGCATCTCCGGATACTCGACCTCTGCCCGAAAGGGCTCCACTTGGCTCGTCGTCGTCACAAGGACGTCGTGACGCGAGAAATAGTCCTGCATTGCTGTCCACAATCGGGCGCGCGCTGCGTCGAGTGCGAAGAGATCTTCCACCTCCAGGTTCAGACCCGCTCTGATGTTGTTCCGCAGAGAACTCTTCATCTGCTCATAATGATTTTCGACGAGCCTGCCGTAGTTCGCGGCAAATTCATAAGCTCGAGCGATGCGAAACACCTCGGCCGCATCGCCCAGATCCGGTTCTTCGTCGCTCAGACGAGCACCCATCCCCAACAGAATCGGACCGGTCGCACTCACAACCGCGGCAACCTCGTCTTCGATTTCGATCCGCCCACCAAGGTCCGGAACGAATCCGATCACCTGCCCGGACAAGTCCGGATCCGCGTCGGGAGTCGAAAACCTGCTGGTCACGTGACGAGACATCGGCCCACGACGGTCAGGTCCGCTGCAGAGGTCCATGAGCAGAGCAACGTCAGCGACGTTTCGAGCCATGAACCCAGGTTGGCTCAGCCATTCCCAGGGGTTGCCCGGCGGAACGTGTGGAATCCACCCGTTGGACGGGCGCAACCCGACGATGTTGTTGAAGGACGCGGGCAGGCGCAATGATCCTCCCGTGTCTGAGCCGTCGCCTGCTGCCTGAATTCCGCTTGCGATCGCGGCGGCGACACCCCCTGACGAGCCTGATGCCGACCGATTGAGGTCGTAAGGGTTGCGAGTTGTCCCGAAAAGAGGATTTACGGTGTGGGCCCCAGCGGCGAATTCCGGCACGTTCGTCTTACCCGTGCTGATCACGCCTGCCGTTTTCAATCTGGCAATGATCAGTGCATCACGGCTCGGCACATTGTCGGCAAAGATCGGAGATCCGAAGGTGGTCCGCATTCCTGCGGTCTCGTGGATGTCCTTGTGCGTCATGGGGATCCCTGACAGCGGAGGCAGGTCCCGCCCGCGGGATCTGAGGTCATCGACGGCTTTCGCCGAGTCGAGTGCTCTTTGAGCATCGACGGTGACTACAGCGTTGACCAGAGGATTGATCTCCTCAATTCTCTGCAGGTGCGCCTCGACGAGATCTCGAGAACTCAGCTCTCGTGCCCCGAGTGCGCCCTTCAACTCCCCAACAGACATCCACCGGATGTCTGTCTCTGTCCATCTCTGCACTATCTGCGGCCGGCCAGAAGACCCACGCAGACGCCGAGCAGAGCCGCGCCGGCCCCCACAGCTGCCCCGGCGAAGAACTCATTGCCTCGAATCGCGGCGCCCTGCGCCATTCCACCTGAGGCAACGACCGATGGTGCAGGAAGTCCGAGCAGTTCGGGGGCAGCGGCCGAGACCGCGCTCCGCGATTCAGAAACCGCGCCTGTTCCTGCACCAGCAGGTTCTTCAACTCCGTTGTGGATCGCATGGTCAATATCTTTGAAGAATTTCGTCGCGATGCGTTTGGCCACTCCGCCGAGCATCCGCTGACCCACTCCGCCGATCGCCCCGCCCAGCACGGCATCAGCTTCCCACGTGACTTCTGTTCCCCCTGCATCACCTGGTGCCAGCGACACCGCGATATCGGCGCCGATGGTGCCTGGCCCGCCTGAGCCTTTGGCCGTGAGCACAAACGAGGTCGGCGGCTGCTCCTGAGAGAACTCCACTGACCCCTTGTAGGTGCCCTTGATAGCGGCCACCCCCATGGTCAGAACCACGCTGTAGATCCCGTCACCGACCGGGGAGAAGCTCTCCACTCCTGGAATGGTGGCGGCCAGAATCCGAGCATCGTGGAACGCCGCATAGGCGGTGTCGGGATCGGCTGTCATCTGGGCTACGGAAGAGATACGCATGAGTTGCTGTCCTTACTGGAGTCCGCTGTTGGATGGTGCTGGTGAGGAAGCCGCGGAATCGCCGCGACGGGATTTCAGACTGGGGACTGCACCCGCCGCGTGCTGGTTCCGCAACTCCCACAATGAAGAGGGATCGAGCGGCATGGCGCGAATCGGGAAACCCTCTGCATCCTCGATCGCCGACGCGATAGTCGTGGCCGTAGGAATTGTGCCGGCTTCCCCCGCTCCTTTGATGCCCAAAGGATTGAGCGGGCTGGGAGTTTCCAAATGATCAGTCTCGATATGCGGAATCTCTGAGGCAAACGGCATGAGGAAGTCCATGAAGGACGCGTTGAGCAGCTGCCCATCTTCGTCGTAGGCCATTCTTTCGTACAGTGCTCCTCCCACACCTTGAGCAACCCCACCATGGACCTGCCCCTCAACCACCATGGGATTGATCATCGGCCCGCAGTCATGGACGACGCAGTACCGAAGGACTGTGATGTCAGCGGTCTCCGGGTCGGTTTCAACGATCGCGGCGTGCATTCCGTTGGCAACGGTAGATCGCAGCGGTGAGAAGAACTCCTGTTCTTCAAGCCCCGGTTGCTCTCCAGCTTTGACCGATGGCTCTTCGGCCGCGGTCTCCTTCGCGAATTGGGTCGCCGCTCTGGCGCTCTCGTCGAACGCATAACGCAGTGGATTCGACAGAACTGAAACCGCTGCCAACGGCATAGACGAACTGGGATCGCCCTTGACGGAGATGATTCCGTCGACGATCTCTAGGTCTTCGGGATCGGCCTCCAACGATTCACCCGCAATCTTCAAGGCCTTGGCTTTGACCTTCTGAGCCGTCAGATGCAGTGCATTGCCTGCCATGACAGCTCCTCGCGATCCCCACGTTCCCACCGAGTACGAGAGCTTGCGAGTGTCACCCGTTGCCACATGGACCGAGTCCATAGGGACACCGAGCGCGTCGGCAACGATCTGGGCGAAGACAGTTGCGTGTGCCTGACCATGGGTTGTCAGCCCCGTCCACACGTTCACCCGCCCGGAAGTTTCGACCTCTATGTGGCCTCCTTCGTAAGGACCCGCGCCTGTGCTCTCCACATAGCATCCGATTCCCAGGCCGACTCGGCGGCCTTCAGCCCTGGCCTGGTCTCGATACGCCTCGAAATCGTCCCAGCCGACGAGTTCTTTGAGCTTGTCCAGGGAGGTCACGAAATCGCCCGAGTCCAGACAACCTTCCGCGCCATCTTGCATGGTCACTCCCATAGGATGAGGGAATTCCCGCACGAAGTTGTTCAGGCGCACCTGTGTACGATCCATGCCGAGTTCATCGGCAATCGCATCGACTGTGCGCTCCATCATGAACACAGCATGAGCGCGGCCAGCACCGCGGTACGGGGTGACCATGACGGTGTTGGTGTACAGCGACCAATATTCAACCCGATAGTTGGCGATGTTGTAGGGGCCCATGACATGCGTCGACGTATTCAGAGGAACGATGACCCCATAGGGAATATAAGCCCCATTGTCATGCCAGAACTTCACATCGAGGCTGCAGATGCGACCATCATCGTCGAAGCCGACTCTCACTGTCTGCGTCTGCGCTCGCTCATGAGCCGAAGAGATGAAGTGCTCACGTCTGTCTTCGGTCCATTTCACGGTCGTCTCGAGCGCTCTGGCAGCGCAGGCCACAGCCAGCTCCTCCGGCCATGGGTGGTTGATCTTGACTCCGAAAGCTCCTCCAACATCGGGCGTGATGACTTCGACCCGCGTCAGCGGGATCTCGAGCCTTGCTGCCAGAGCCGCTCTCAGCCCAGTGCTTGTCTGGGTCGAAGAATGCACCTGCAGACTTTCGTCCTCCCGGTTCCATGCCGCAATGACGCCTTTGCCCTCCATCGGCATACAGGCGCTGCGCTCGAATTCCAGCTCAACATCGAGAACATGCGGAGCATTCTCCAGTCCGCTGTCGACGTCTCCAACCTCCTGCACATAATGAGCCGACACGTTGTCGCTCATCCCCTGGTGCACAATCCGTTCGCCCGCACGTGACTGTTCGACCCCGACGATCGGTTCGAGGAGATCGAATTCGATCTCGATCCGACCGGCTGCATCCTCAGCGATGTAGCGGTCGCGCGCAACGACCATGACAATCGGCTCACCGACGAAGTTCACGTGATCGGGCGCAAGTGCGAACCCGGTGTGGGGAGCCACGATCGAAGGATGTGGGATCAGCATGGGCAGTCGGTCTGCTGCCTGACCTGGGAGATCTTCGTGGGTCCAGACCGCGATGACGCCCTCGACATCGATGGCGCCTGTGACATCGATGTCGATGATGTCAGCATGAGCGTGCGGGCTTCGAACGAAGGCAGCAGCCACACTGCCATTGGCAAGGTCATCGAGATATCGACCGTTTCCAGTGACCAGACGTGGATCTTCCCGACGCTTGATCTTCTGTCCGAACATGCGAGTGGTCATCGGTTGGCCTCCGACGCCTCTTCGTCCGTTTCGGAATGCTGCTTGCCGCAGGCGGCCCGCAGCTCAGCAGTCCGGTGGACCGCTTTGACGATGTTCTGATATCCGGTGCACCGACAGAGGTTGCCGGAGATCGCCTCTCGAGCCTCTTCTTCCGTGGGATCGGGATTCTCATCGACGAAGGCATCGATAGTAGTGATGAATCCCGGGGTGCAGAATCCGCACTGCAGCCCGTGGCTGTCGATGAAAGCCTGCTGAACGTCGGAAGGGTTCTCCGGGTCGTCTCCGATCCCTTCGACCGTAGTCACCTCATGGTCCTGTGCGCTGGCAGCGAAGATCAGACACGACCGGATCGGATCGCCGTCGAGCTGCACGGTGCACGCTCCGCACACTCCGTGCTCACACCCGACGTGCGTGCCTGTCAGACTCAGATCCTGACGCAGGACGTCAGAGAGCAGTTTGCGATCCGGCACTTCGAGGACGTGGTCTCTGCCATTGACGCTCAATCGGATCGTCGATGTCGGTTCGGCCATGGTCTCGTTCGATGTCATCTGGTTCATCGCGCTCCCTCTTGTCTCATCTCGCTGCCACCGGCGGGCGAACCTCCGCCATCCCTCTGTCGGCTCAGCCTCTTGAGCAGGCGTCCGGCGATGACGCCGGTGAGGTGCCTGCGGTAGTCGGCGCTGGCGTGGATGTCCCCGCCGGGGTCGATGAAGCCCTTGATCGCCGAGATGACGTCGTCGAGAATCGTGGAGACCTGGCTCAGTGGGGTACCCGCCACGAATTCGTCCAACTCGATGATGTCAGGGATGTCAGTGACCGAAACGAATCCCGCCTTCAGCCCCGTAATCGTTGCCTCGGCGCCAGCACGATCCACACCATTGTCGTCAGTGGACAGGATCATCCCAACCCCGGCCAGTCCATAGTCTCCGCTTCGGCGCGCCAATTCATCGAAGCCGGCCCTCTGCCCGGGTCGAAGGGCCGGGAAGACGGCGCTGGTGATGAGTTCGTCGGGTTCGAGGCAGGTCTCCAGCGGGCCGACGTTGAGTGATTCCGTCGTCAGCGACCGAGCCCCTCGAACACTCCTGACCTCGACCCAGCCACCGGTCAGTGCCAGGATCATCGGCATCTCGCCATTGGGATCAGCGTGGGCAATCGACCCCACCGTGGTGCCGCGATTCCTGATCGCAGGGTGTGCGACGTGCCGAAGTGCATCGGCAAGGATCGGATTCGCCGAGGTTGTTGCTGGGTCGCGTTCGAGTCTGCGGTGGCTCACGAGTGCGCCGACCCTGATCTCGTCCCCCACGACTTCGAGCTCGTCCAATCCTGCCGCTGAGGTGATGTCGATGAGGTTCCTTGGAGCAGCCAAGCGCATGTTGAGAACAGGCACCAGACTCTGTCCCCCTGCGATGATCTTTCCACTTGTGCCGTGGACAGAGAGCAGCTCCAAGATCTCTTCAATGGTCTTCGGACGGTGAATCCTCAGGGGAGAAGGCTTCATTGTCTATGTCACTCATCTTTCGTTCTGCGGAACTTGCGGTCCTGCTCGAGGTCAGCTGTGACCCGCGCTCTCTGCCCTTCGCCACCGACATTGAGCCCAGTACCGCCAGCAGGCTCATCAAGCAGCTCCTTTGGTGCCAGCCAACGCGCAACATGGTACAAGACCAGCATAGATATTGTTCCTAGAGCAATTCCGGAGAGGATGAACCCATCGCTGAATTTCAAACTGACGTCTCCGATCGCAATGATCAATCCTGCCGCAACCGGAACGATGTTGAGCGGGTTGGCGAAGTTCACTCTATTCTCGATCCAGATCTTAGCTCCGAGCATCCCGATCATGCCGTAGAGGACGACAGTGATGCCGCCGAGAACTCCTCCTGGGACCGATGAGATCAACGCTCCGAACTTCGGTGAAAGTCCGAAGCAGATCGCCACAAGAGCAGCTACCCAATAGGCCGCAGTGGAGTAGACACGCGTAGCCGCCATGACACCGATGTTCTCGGCGTAGGTCGTCGTAGGTGAGCCGCCGACCGAGGTCGCGACAACAGTCGCGACTCCATCACCGATGATCGCTCGACCCATATACTTGTCGAGCGGTTCTCCGGTCATCTCCTCAACTGCTTTGACGTGGCCGGCGTTCTCAGCGACCAGCGCGATGATGCCCGGAAGCATGATGACGATCGCCGCGGCGTTGAAGACCGGGAGGTGGACACCGACGACTCCTGCCGCGGTGTCAGTCATGGGCGGAAATCCGATCCAAGCAGCCGACTCGATCGCGGAGAAGTCCACTCGGAAGTGTGTGGTGATTTCGCCTGCTGCCGCGCTGAAAGATGTGATTTCACCGAAGACTTTGTCGAAGATCCACGACAGTGCGTAGCCAAGGACCAGTCCGAGGAAAATAGCGATGCGTCCGAGAAATCCTCTCGCACAGACCGAGAGGAAGACGATGAAGACCATGACGATGACTGCCGTCCACTGGTCCTGCGGCCAGTAGGTGTTGGCTACGACTGGCGCAAGGTTGAATCCGATGAGCATGACCACACCGCCTGTCACAACAGGCGGCAAGACCTTCGTCAGTGCTGACGCACCGATGTAGTGGATGAAAACACCCACCAGCGCCAGGATGACGCCCGACACCATGATCGCACCGGTCACTTCGGCTGGAGTTCCACCTTGTGCGGTGACGGCAGTGACTCCGCCGACGAATGCAGCAGAGGTCCCGACATAGCTGGGAACTTTTCCTTTGACGATGAGGAGGAAGATGATAGTTCCGACACCGGACATCATGACGGCCAATTGCGGGTTGAGTCCCATGATGACGGGGAACACAAAAGTGGCACCGAACATGGCCACCACGTGCTGGGCACCGAGCCCGATCGTTCGTCCCCAGGTCAGACGTTCACCGGGTTTGACGAACTCACCAGGAGCGACGGTCTTACCGTCCCCGTGTAACTTCCATGAAAACATCGACATCTGGTTCTCCTCGTCGTTGAGAAAGGCCCTGTTCAGACGTTTCGACGGATGGGCCATCGCTACCTCCGGGCACGAAACCTCTCGACCTGATAGTGCGACTCTATTGGCCGAAAGAGGTATCCATCACGTCAGATGATGCCAAAGAAATGGCCAACCAGTCGGCACCCTTTGCTAAGGAAGTCTGACAATCTGCAAAGCCAGCGCCAACGACAGGCGTAGGTTCGGATCTTCCGTGAAGGATCCGACCATGTGCTCGAGCTTCGTGATCCGATACCTCAGCGTGTTGTAGTGGAAGAAAAGCGAGCGCGCCGTTTCAGCCACATTGAGATTGTGATCGAGGAGAGCTTGCAGCGTGATCCGCAGACCTTCGTATTCTTCTTTGTCGTCTCCGGCCAACGGGCCGAGCACCTCTCGCGCGAAACTTCGCAGCTCCTCCTTCTTCGTGACTTGAAGAAGCAAGCGGTAGACGCCCAGCGAATCGTAATGGCTGAGTCCTTGACCACGCTCCAGCTGCCGACCGACTTCGAGCGCGCGCATCGCTTCCTGATAGGCCGCCGCCAAGCCGGATACATCAGGGGCAGGCTTGGAGATGCCGACCGAGAACTGCCTTCTGCCGCCGCCACCGTACCCGCGAACATCCGCGATGAAGGACCTCAGCCTGGCAGTAATCTCCTCCGTGTCCGCCGCTCCGAGCAGCAGGATGACCTGGTCACCCGAGCCGACGACAGCAGCAGCAGGGTCGTCCTGTGACACGACCTTCGTCCAAGCGTCGGCGAAGAGGGACTGCATAGCTCTCTTATTCTCGGGATCGGTCTGGTCCGATTCCGAGTCCACTTCGGCCACGGCGACATTGATCGGACGTGAAAGGTCCCAGCCAAGCGACTCCGCGTGGGAGAGCACCCTGTCCGTCGAGGCGATGTGCCCTCGAAGCACTTCGAGCACGAAGTCCGTTCGGTATTTGCTCTCAACGGCCGTGATCGCCTGCTCCCGGGTGAGGACAAGAGCCGCGGCGGCGGCGGCCTGTTCTATGAGACGGAAGTCCGTGGCGCCGAGCGCCCCTTCTCCGAATGCGACGATGCGGCCCAGCGTCTTGTCTCCGCCTTCGATACGGCAATTGCCCCACGAGTACCGGCGGCCACTGCCGCCCTGCCCCAGACGTTCCAACCCGGATGGCTCGTCCTCGACGCGAAACCGACCGGATCTGTCAAAGCATTCGAGGACTTCAAGCTCGTCAGCCACTGCATTGCGAGACCGTTCCGAGTTGTCAGAAGCAGTGTGATCTCCGTCCTCAGCGCCGTCTCCTCGTCCAACGTCTGCAATTGAGACAGACGAATGAGTTCGCATACACCGCACTCTTCCATCCAGGGTGGTGACTGCGGCGGCCACGCCGATCCGTTCGGCCAACATCTGACACACGTCGTCGAGATTGCCGTCGTTGATGACGACATCGACGAGCTCTCTCATGGTCTGTTCCGTCTTCCGAATGAGTTCGGCGCGCCGGTCAAGATTGTGCGACAGCACTTCGTGCATGATCTCATCGAAGCCGACTCCATCTCCGAGATGGATGATGGGTAGAGAGATTCGGTTGGCCTCATCAATCGCGGAAGCAGGAATTTCCTCGAGATATCTTCCGGGCTTGAAGCAGACCGCGGACACGCCGCGATTCTCGAGAGTGGTCAGCAGATCGGCGATCTCTTCGGGCCGATCCCGCAGGGGGTAGGCCCTGGTGAGAAGGAGCTCCCGTGGCTTGACCCAGGGAAGGATGTCCGGAACCTCCATCACATTGGTCATTTCAACGGGGCGATCGAGACCGTCAGCCCCCGCGACAACCCGACTGTTGCGCAGGCTCGGCAGACCTATGACGTCGCGCACCGAAAGACACGCGGAAACGAAGTCGCCGCCATCGGCTAGCAAGTTTTGATGCATATCCAAGCTATTCTTGGCACCATTTGACATGCGTTGACGATAGCAGGTCACGATAATCTGTCGAAATGAGGTCCAAGTCACGCACTCTCCCGGCAGCTGCTTCTCCGCTGCCCTTCTTGGACTCCGAGAGATCGCCCGAACTGATTGCAGCTCTGTCGACGACGGCCGCACCACACGTGGCCGGGGCGATACTCCGAACATTTCCAACTGGTTTCTACATCGGGGTCGCTGCGAATCCGTGGGGTGAGCGAATCCTGCCGGTGATGGGCGCCGGCGCCTTGCAGCTGCCGACGGGACTTCAGGTCCCTGAGCTGACGCAGCACCACCTCGGCGAGCTTCGGACAGGGATGCCCGCCACCATCATTCTCTCGATTCACGCCGGCAGGCCCACAGTTCGGCACGTCGAAACTGGCGACTTGAAATGCAGAGCAGTCAGAATGTGGAGACCTCGTCGAATTGACCCGACTACTCGGCAGAGCCATCTGCAGCTCTCGGCGAGCACCGCTGCCTCGGCCCGCACGATCAACTGCGTCCGCGGCCAGCTGAGACCCGGACGCCTCGACCTGCATTCCCGATCTCTGAGCCTCGTCCACGCCCTGGAGTCCCGGCGCCAGCAGGAAGTGGACCGTTGTCTCCACGAGCTTCTCGGCTACGGCCCGGGGAGCACTCCGTCCGGCGATGACGCGCTGTGCGGAATCAGTCTGGCTCTGCGGTTCGCAGGATCATCGGATGCCCACTCAGATCAGCGAGTCCTACTGGCACAAAGACTGTCCGCCATCGCTCTCGAACAGCGAACGACGGCGCTCTCCGCCTCACTCCTGCGAGCTTCACTGGAGGGATACTGCATCCCCGAGGCTGAGCGGGCGATCGCCGAAGCCGCCCGCCTCATCCACGAACCCGAACCGTCCCTCAGGAACCTCAACGTGTTGTTGTCCGAAGCGGACCGGATCGGACATCATTCCGGTCATGATCTACTGACCGGAGCCCTCGCGGTCCTCGCACCTGCCGCCGAATCTGCTCAAGTTTCACCATTGGAAGGAAGCCCCTATGCCGACGACTGTTGATATCAGATCTGGCCTCTACTACGACTCCGTTGCGCTCATGCAGGTCTCTGCACGAGTCAAAGGCACACATGGCGTCGACAAAGCGCTCATCGGAATGGGCACCGAGCTCAATATCGGCCTCATGCGCGAAACCGGTTTCACCATTCCGGATTCGGCGGCGCCGAATGATCTGATCATCGCTGTCAGCGCGGAAACCGAATCGGCGCTCTCCTCCGGTCTCAACGCAGTCGACGAGGCCTTCGCTCACATCTCGGATAAAGCTGCTCATTCACAGGGCCCGACGGGATCGGAGCAGCCGCCGCTGACTGTCGAGTCAGCCGTCGAACGAACTGATTCCAACCTGGTCATGGTCTCCGTTCCCGGCGAATACGCGGGTATCGAAACGATGGCTGCACTGAACTCCGGGTGCTCCGTTCTGCTGTTCAGTGACAACGTCGACGTCGCCACCGAAGTCGCTCTCAAACACAGAGCCGTCGATCTCGGCCTCATCGTCATGGGTCCGGACTGCGGAACGGCGATCGTCTCGAACGCAGGGCTCGGTTTTGCCAACAATGTGCGGCCTGGCCGGATCGGAATCGTTGCCGCATCCGGCACCGGTGCGCAGCAGGTCTCGAGCCTGCTCGATGCTGCCGGTGTCGGAATCTCCCAACTGATCGGAACCGGTGGACGGGATCTCTCACGTGAGGTCGGCGGACTCAGCGCCATACAGGCACTCAGAATCCTCGCGGACGACCCGGACACCGATCACGTCATCGTGGTGTCCAAACCCGCCGACACCGGGGTGGTCGCGGAGATCGAGTCGTTGGCAGCTCACCTGGGCATCGAGGTCAGCTGGGCTGTATTGGGCTCCGACAGCCCTGACCTGACTGCAAGCGTCGAAACCACCTTGGCCACCTGTGGCATCGATGTTCCCCGGTGGCCGTCGTGGGGAAGCGGAATAAATCCCGACAATCGAGCCGAGGAAGCTCCCGCCGCCCCGGCAAGTGGCCCCCTTCTCGGCCTCTTCTGCGGAGGAACCATGGCGGATGAAGCCATGCTGATCGCGTCGCAGACTTTGGGTCCGATCTCCTCGAACATCCCACTCGCCGGAGCGGAGAAGATCGACGGATACGAGTCGGCGACCTCGACACATACCGTCATCGATTTCGGCGACGACGGGATGACTCAGGGCCGCGCTCACCCGATGATCGATCCCAGCCTCCGCCTCGAACGGATCACGCAGGCGGGACACCGGGCCGGCGTGCTCCTCCTTGATCTTGTCCTCGGGCACGGAGCACACGCGGATCCCGCCGGAGATCTCGCCGAGGCGATCGCAGCTGCCCGGTCGAACGCCGAGCTTGCAGGACACACGCTGCCAGTCATCGTCAGCCTCATCGGAACGAAATCCGATCCGCAGGACTTCTCCGCCACGGTTTCCGTGCTCGTTGAGGCCGGGGCAGAAGTCTATGTCTCCAATGCTCAGGCGACACGGCGCGCAGTCTCTTTCGTAGACCCGCGGTACGCCCCCGACCGTGGCAGCGAACCGACCGAAGGATTGCTTTCGGCTCCAGCTCCGGCTCCAGCTCAAGACAGCACTCCACCTCGACCAGGCTCATCGGCAGCGGTCGCGGCACGTATCGCAGACATACCGAAACCTGGTACAGGGTCGAGCATCAGCACCGCGCTCCCCGCCGACCCCAAGATCATCAATGTGGGACTGTCCCTCTTCGCTGAGGCCTTGCGCGCACAGGCCGTGTCTGTCGTCGAAGTACCATGGCAACCGCCTAGGGGAGACGCAGATCGACTGATGTCCGTGATGAGCGACCCCCGGCGATGCGCCGCCAATGCTCAAGCTCTGGAAGCAATGATCTCTGCCGGCGCCCAGCTCGTCGGCCTGCGACCGGCACGTGAATGCCTGGGCCTTCGCGATAATGAGTTCCTGCACTCCGGTCCTCCGCTGGATTTCGATCGCGCCTCGGGTCCGATGAGAGGGGCTCTGGCCGGTGCGGTGGTCTTCGAAGGCCTCGCCGACAGCCTTGACGAGGCGGAAGCCGGTCTCGCAGATGGACGCTTCAGCATGGCTCCCTGTCATTCAAAGGATGCCGTGGGACCCATGGCCGGAGTGATCAGTCCATCGATGTGGATGTTCGAGCTGGTCGATCCGGTGTACGGCAATCACGCGTACTGCTCCCTCAACGAAGGCCTGGGCAAAGTGCTTCGCTACGGGGCCAACAACGACGAAGTGCTTGATCGCCTCCGCTGGATGCGCGACATACTCGGCCCCGTGCTCGCTCAGGCTGTTGCCGCACATGGGCCCATCGACACGAAGTACTACGTTTCACAGATGTTGGCATCCGGCGACGAGGGCCACAATCGCAACCGCACGGCGACCCTGCTGTTCCTCCGTGACCTCATGCCGGATCTGCTGGCACTGGACTTCGCAGCCGATGACCTTGCCGAGGTGTGCCGTTTCCTCGGCGCGAACGACTACTTCGCCCTCAACCTCGTGATGCCGACATGCAAACTGGCAATGGCAGCCGCGAAGAATATTCCTGGGTCTTCTTTGATCGTGACAATGGCACGCAATGGCACTGATTTCGGCATCCAGCTCTCCGGTACCGGTGACGAATGGTTCACTGGTCCGGCTCAGATAGCTGATGGGCTGTATTTGGGCTCTTACGGGCCTGACGACGCCAACCCGGACATCGGCGACTCGGCGATCACCGAGACCGCAGGCATTGGCGGACTGGCCATGGCTGCAGCTCCAGCGGTGGTGCGCCTCGTCGGTGGTGACGTGGCCTTCGCCGTCGAGACGACTCGGAGAATGTACGAGATCACAGCCGGTGAGCATTCGACTCATCAGATCCCGATCCTGGAGTTCCGCGGCGTACCCACCGGCATCGACCTGGTCAAAGTTCTGCGGACGCACGTTCTTCCGCAGATCAACACCGGCATGGCTGGTCGTGTCGCTGGGGTGGGTCAGGTGGGTGCCGGACTCGTCAATCCGCCGATGGACTGCTTCACCAGCGGACTCGAATCACTGGGTCGATAAATCCGACAGTTTGGTCGTGCGGGGATGGGCGCGAGCGCCGGGCCTCTCCCCGACGGCTGACCCTAGAAGCCGTGTTCAGCTGCATGGACACCAGCAACGATTGCCGCTAGGCGTGAATGGGCCCAGTCGTACGCCGCAGCGAGCGACCACTGCCCTTTGCGAACTCCAACAGCACCTCAGCGAAGATCGAAATGGCGGTCGCCTCGGGCGAGCGCGCCCCGAGGTCGAGGCCGATCGGCCCATGGATCTGCTCGATCTCAGCGCTGCTCGCGCCTGCCTGTGTCATCGCTTCCACCCGAAGGCTGTGTGTACGGCGACTGCCGAGAGCACCGATGTATCCGGCATCGGACCTCACTGCCTCGAGCAGCACCGGGACATCGAATTTCAAGTCGTGAGTGAGCACTGCGATGACCGTTGACCCGTCTATGCGCCCGGCCTGAACCTCCTCAGCCAGATATCTATGCGGCCACGAGACGATGACCTCGTCCGCATCAGGAAACCTCTCCGCTGTCGCAAAGATCGGGCGCGCGTCACACACGGTCACCTTGTACCCGAGGAACCTGCCCAGACGGGACAGTGCAGCCGCGTAGTCGATCGCACCGAAGATGAGCAGTCGTGACGGCGGCACCGAGGTTGTGACGAAGACCCGTGTACCGGCACCGAGCCGTCTTCCACTCGAGTCATATTCACGAACTCCAGATCGGCCTTGGGCGATCATGGCACCGGCATCAGTGATGACGTGCTCATCGAGCCGGGGGTGCCCGAACGAACCGCTCCCGCGCCATAGGGGCTTGAGCTTGCCGGTGAGGTCGTCGTCTGAGTCGCCGGTTCCCGAAGGCTCGATGAGAAGCAAGCGCCCTGTGGCGGCGGCCTCGCCGGAATCGTCACCGTCATCGTCATCGTCATCGACAGCGGCCTCGTGAATGACAGGCAGCTCCACAGCGAGCGCCGCCGGGCGCGACTCTCCGAGCGCACGCAGATATCCCTCGAGCGGAACGCTGGTCTCTTCATCGACGACCGGGATCACCAGGGTTTCAATCTGCCCTCCGCAGGCTAATCCAACGGCGTATGCTTCGTCGTCACTGGTGCCGTAATGCGCCAGTTTCGCTTGCCCCGTCTCCAATACCTCAAGAGCGAGTTCATGGACCGCCGATTCGACGCATCCGCCTGACAAACTGCCCACAGCTTGGCCATCGGCGGCCACTGCCATCATCGCCCCGGCAGGGCGCGGCGCCGAGGACCATGTTTCGACGACGATAGCCACTGAGAACCGACGACCGGCGTGAATCCACCTCAGCAATGTCTGTTCCAGCTCAGCCATTCGTCATCTTCCCTCTCGCCACATCCGGGTGCTCTCCCACCACATGCGGGTAGGTTCTTGTCATGTCCTGGTCTTGTCTCGTCACGTCTCGTCCCCGACTGGACGCAATGTTCTCGGCCACCGCCTGCCACCCGTCGACAGTGGTGGCGGGCAGCATCACCTGCGCATATTCCTCAGCGATCCGCATTCCTCTCACCTCCGGGGCGAAGCCGACCCGGCCTGCACGCGGATTCACCCAGATGAATCGGTGACTCAGTCTCCCCAACCGCGCGCATGCGGTTCGCAATTCGGAACAGTCTCCCTGTTCCCAACCGTCGCTGATGAGCACGAGCACCGACCCGCGAATCGCTTCTCGATGTCCCCCGTTGAGCAGAGTAAGCAGCCCTTCGCCCAGGCGGGTTCCGCCCGCGAGATCCGGAATTGACTCCTGAGCTTGACGCAGTTCACGTTCATTTAGCGGTGCTGCGAAGTGCTGGTCGATTCGCGTCAGACGCGTCCCCACTGTGAAGCTGCGCGACTTCAGACAAAGCGTGGCGCGAGCCAGGAAGCGGACTAAGGCGGGCAGCCATTGTTTCATCGAGGCGGAGACATCGACGATGATCGTGACGTCTCGATCTTGTTCCACGCGGGCAGCTCGCGGGAGACGAGAAAGTTCTTCCTGCCGGATCAGGGTCTTCAGGATTTGGTTTGCATCGATGCGTCCGATGCTGCTGCGTCGTGTTGCGTGTGCGCTCCGACGAGGGGCCCGGAACGTCAGTCCGTCAATCAGACGCACCGCTTGGGCCGCGAGCTCTCCAGTTCCCAGGTCAGTGGTGCGCAGAATCTCGAGACGGCTGGCTGCGGCTTGGAGCGCCATCGCCTGGTCCTCAACTTGGTCCCATTCCGCAGATTCGTTCGACTCATCGCTGGGCTCAGGCGTCGGGACCGTGACCTCGTGTGCACTCGGGGCAAGCTGGTGCATCGCGGTGAGTCCGAAGTACTGGTCGAAGACGACGTCATGGATCGGAATGTGCTTCTTCTCCGTGCAGATCAGCGACCGCGAGGCGGCGCGAACCTGGGTTGGATCCAGAGGGTCAATGAGAGCCAACGCGCTGGTCAGAGTACGAATCTTGTCAGCACCGGCAGGCAGACCGTGCCGGCGCAGGCGTGAGCCGAAATGCATCAGCTCGCTGGGCAGATCGCTCATATTCGATCAACCAGGGTGCTCGGGTTCAAGTCACTGAGATCATCAGCATCTTTGAGAACAGCAGAAATCGTCGATCTCACGGCTGCCTCGTCGAGTTCGCTCACCCCTAAGACTCTCAGTGCGCGGATCCAGTCGATGGTCTCCGAGGTGCCCGGAGGTTTGATCAGGGACTGTGCTCGCAGTCGGTTGGCTGCGCGCACCACGGCGGCCCGCAGTTCTCGTGGCGAGTCAGGGACATGATGGGCAAGTATTCGTTCCTCAGTTTCTGCATCGGGTTGTGAGAACCAGTGGTAGACGCACCTGCGTTTGAGTGCGTCATGGAGTTCACGTGTGCGATTGGAGGTGAGGATCACCAAGGGAGGGGTCGACGTGTGAATGGTGCCGAGCTCGGGAACCGTCACCGACCAATCGGAGAGGACCTCGAGCAGGAGCGCGTCGAATTCGTCGCCGGCCCGGTCGATCTCATCGATGAGCAGCACGGGGCGCCGAGGTTGTGCGTCTGCTCCCTCGATCCGCGAGCGGTCGATCGCTTGGAGAATCGGTCGCCGAAGCAGGAAGGGCAGACTGTGAAGTTCATCGTCGAGTCGAGTCGCATCGAGACGTTGAGCTGAGGTCTTCGCTGCAGCTTCGATGGTGCGCACGTGGAGAATCTGCCTGGCAAAATCCCAATCGTAGAGCGCATGGGTCGAATCGAGGCCCTCATGGCATTGCAAACGAATGAGTTCGGTGCCGTGGACTTCTGCCAGGGCCTTCGCCAAACTGGTCTTACCCACCCCGGGCGCGCCCTCGCACAGAAGTGGCTTATCAAGTGCACCCGCTAAGAAACCTGCTGTGGCAAGGGAGTCGTCGGCCATATATCCGACGTCTCCCAAGGCCTTCGCCAGATCGAGGGGGCCGGTGAAATCAGGCATGATCACTCATTCCAGTCGTGGGCAGAACCCCACCAGGGGCAACCGGAGGTAGAACCAGTCCGTGGGCTTCGGCCTGAGGCGGGGTATCGACATCATTGTTTCCCGTGATCCCTGAGGCCAGCAGATCTCCACACTCGATGTCGAGGATCTGAGCCGATAGCTCTCTGAACAGGTCCTTCGCCCCTATATCGCCGTGACAGGCGGTGATCGCCCGCTGGAACAGATCGCGACCGAACATGACTGGGTGTCCGTGCACCCTGTTCCAGGTGCAGCGGGCCAAGACCTCAGGACTGGCCCGCTCGCGCAGACGGCGGTAAGCGTCAACCGGAGTGTCGGGCAGGTCGACCAGGGTGACGATCGCTGCTTCGGCATCGTCGGAGACAGCCCGCAGGCCCGTCTGCAGTGATGAGCCCATTCCCGTCGAAAATTCAGAATTTTCGACCACTCGTGCAATCGAGGGGACCAGTGGCCGGGCGAGGCTGGCAGATGCTCCGAGGACCACGATGATCTCAAACGGGTCTTCGGGGCCCTGTGCTTGCACCATCGTCAGCACATGATGTTCGAGCAGAGGTGTTCCCGCACGAAGACGCAGCAATGCCTTGGGCAAGCCCATCCGACTGCCACTTCCTGCCGCCAACACGATCATGCTGACCTTGCGCTTCATCGCTCTCACCATGGATATAGATTCTAGGCGCGATCAGGCCGAGCTGAGTTTCGATCGGCTGCTGCCCGAACCCTGTCTGCCCCGGTCGTGCTGCCGCCGTCCGGGGTCAAGCCCCTGCCTGACGGTGTGACCACGGTACCCGACTTGCCTGCCACTGCCTCGGGAAGATTGTCGAGAGCAGCGATGACGCCCATCGGTCCACCGCTGTCGACATAGTTGAGAACAGCATCGACCTTGGGACCCATCGACCCAGACGCAAAGGTGCCCGTGTCTTTGAGCCTGCGCAGCTCTGCGCTCGTGACAGTCGTGATGTCGTGAGCCTCGCTGGTGCCGAATCCTGCGACTGCGCAGGGAACGTCGGTGGCGATGATGAGACGGTCAGCCTTCACCGACAGCGCCAACTGTGCCGCGCTGAGATCCTTGTCGATGACCGCGGAGACTCCGTTAAATCCCTTGTCATCGGCAATGACGGGGATTCCCCCACCTCCTGCCGCCACGACGACCGCCCCGGAGTTCGCCAGGAACTCGATCGTCGGGGTCTCCAGGATTTGCACCGGCTTCGGCGACGCCACGACCCGACGCCAGCCTCGGCTGCCGAAGTCTTTCCATGTCTGCCCGAGATCTTCCATCGCTGCCGCATAGCCCCTGGGCTGGTAGGAGCCGATCGGCTTGACCGGGTCCTCGAACGCAGGGTCATCCGGGTCGACGACGGTGCGAGTGACCAGCGCGACTACGCTCTTGGCGATCCCCCGGGAATTCAGCTCCTTCTCGATTCTGCTCACGATCGTGAAACCGATGGTGCCCTGAGTCTGGGCCCCGCACCAGTCGAGGCTGACCGGGGGCAGCTCCGCGCTGGCGAGCTCGTTCTTGCGCATGATGTTGCCGACCTGCGGCCCATTGCCATGGGCGACGACAAGCTCATGTCCGGCTTCGATGAGGTCGGCAAGGTGAACGGCCGCCCGCCCGATGGCGCGACGCTGGCTCTCCGGGGACGCATCTCCGTCCGCAGAGGTCATCGCGTTGCCACCGAGGGCGACGAGAACTCTCACAGCCAATCCACCTCGGGAGCTCTAGCTCCGTCACCGGCCAACTCTGCGTATCCGGGTCCACGGTCGAAGAACGGTTCGTTTTCTCCCCGCTCGGCGAGCAGACGCGCACGCAGTGACTCTGAGGCCGCTTCGTCGACGGTTGCGTTCTCGATTCCGTTCGGGCCTTCTGCGACGATGACTCCGTAGGATTCTTCGGCTCCTACGATGCTCACCTTGCCCCACTGGACGTCACGGACCACCTCGGCGAATGGGCGTTGGAGTGGGTCTCCCCATCCGCCGCCACCTGTCGTGCGGATTCTCACGACCTCTCCTGCGCTGATCGGTTCGTCATCGGCCAGAGCATCGATTTCGCGTTCGTTCGGGCCACCGGGATCGATGGTCACCTGGAAGGGTTTGCCGGCTTTGCCGCCCTTGACTCCCCAGCAGGCGAGGATCGAACGGTCGGCGATCGACATGAAATGGCCGTCGCGCAGCATCCTGATGTGCTTCTCGTAACCGAGCCCACCACGGTAGCGTCCGGCACCGCCGGAATCGACGGAGAGGCCGAGCCGTTCGACACGGAACGGGAATCGGGATTCCGTAAACTCGGTCGGCAGATTCCGGGAGTCGGGGACGACGTGGATCGTGTCCTCACCGTCGGAGTAGTAACGTCCGCCGGAGCCGCCACCGAGGACCTCACGCATGAGGTAGTCGTTGCCGGCGCGGTCCTTGCCGTAGACACCGGTGTAGCGGATGGTCTCCTGGTCGGCAGGCATCTGCCCGTCGACAGCCTTCGCCACCACTCCCGCCAGCACACCGAGGAGACGGAGGATGACGAATGTTCGAGCATTGGTGGGGCCAGGGAACTCTGGGGTGAGCAGGGTTCCCTTCTCCGGGAACCGCATTTCGATGAGGGGGACGATCCCCTCATTGACGTCGAGTTCAGCCATTCGTTCCGGACTATCGGCGAGGTTGCGCAGAATCGGCGCCAACCACTTCTTGAGGAAGTTCCCGCCCACATAGTCACCGCAGTGGTTGATCGGACCTGCGGCCTGAGCTGCTGTGCCGGTGAAGTCGATGATGAGTCGTGGACCATCATCGGGACCGCCGGTCGAGGTCTTAGTCAGAGTGATCCGCTGCGTGTGCAGCATCGGATCCGAGACGCCATCATGTTCGGCATAGTCCTCCCACACGTACTGACCGTCGGGGATCTTCGACAGGATCTCACGTCGGTAGATTTCGGTGGAATTGTCGAGGATCGTGTCGAATGCGGCTTCGACGGTGTCGACTCCGTATCGGGTGAACAGCTCGGTCAGGCGCCTGGCACCCATGAGACACGCGGAACACTCCGCGTCGAGGTCAGCCGAGAGCGATTCCGGCATGCGCGAGTTGCGCGTCATAATGGCCAGCGCCGACTTGTTCGGCTTCCCTGCGTCCCAGAGTTTGATCGGAGGGATCATCAGTCCCTCTTCGAAGACGCTGGTCGCGCCCGATGGCATCGACCCGGGGCAGGCTCCGCCGATGTCGTCATGGTGCCCGAACGCCTGGACGAAGCAGACAACCTGGCCGTCGGCGAAGACCGGCACGGTCACGCACATGTCGGGGAGGTGGCCGATTCCGCCTTCGGAGGCGTAGACGTCGTTGTGGAAGAAGACGTCACCTTCCTGCATCTCTTCGATGGGGAAGTCACGGACGATGGGGTGCACGAGCGCGGAGTATGAGCGCCCCGTGAGTTTACGCAGCTGCCGATCATGGATTCCGGCGCGGAAGTCGTGGGCGTCGCGGATCATCGGTGAACGCGAGGTCCGAGCAATCGCGGTCTCGACTTCCATCTCGACGCTCGCCAGGGTGCCTTCGACAATTTCGACGATGATCGGATCAACCGTCGAAGCGCTCTGCTTCGGAGTCAGGCGATTGCCATGCTCGTACGCCGTGGGCAGGCCTGCCGGGTTGATGGGTTCGGCGTTGATGTAATCCGTCAGCGCCTGGCCGGTCAAGGGTGTGAGTCCGAGCATCGACCCGGAGTCGGGTGCGACGGACTGGTCGGTGATCGTCATTTGCCTGCCTCCTGGCGGTTGCTGCGAGTGGTGATGATGTTTCCGCCGGCATCGATCCGAGCGGTGAATCCCGGGTGCAGCGGGAAAGTGGAACCGAACTCTTCGATGATGGCGGGGCCTTCCAGCGTGTCCCCTGCGAGGAGGCTCTCACGCCAGTACACGGCGGTGTCGACGAAGCCGTCCTCGGCATCGAAGCACACGGGTCGTACCGCAGTCTGTGCGCGCTCGGACTTATCCGGTGCGCCCTGGGCCGATGCGATGTGACGGATCTCCGGGCGGGTGATCGGGCCAATTCCGGAGACGCGAACGTTGACCCATTCGACGTGCTGGTCCTTCGCGTCGGCGAAGTCGTATCCGTAGAGCTGTCTGTGCTCGGCGTGGAAGGCACGTGTCACCTCGTCCGCCCACTCTCGAGTGATCGTTCCCGAAGGAGCGGGGACCCGGACTTCGAAGGCCTGACCGAAGTACCGGAGGTCGACGGAACGGTCGAATTGATGCTGTTCCGATGTGAACCCTTCGCTGGTCAGCGCTTCGGTGGCCCGATCCTGGAGACCCGCGAAGAGTCCGGCGACTTCGTCAATATTGAGACCGTCGTCTCGAGCGACGTTCGTCTGGACGTAGTCGTTCTTGACGTCGACGGTGAGAAGGCCGAAGGCGGAGACGTTGCCAGGGTTGGGCGGCACGACAACGCCTGCCAGGTCGAGAATGTCGACGAGGGTGCACGCCAGCAGCGACCCCGAACCACCGAAGGTCGTGAGCATGAAGTCACGAACGTCCAGTCCTCGCTGGACTGAGATCTGACGCAGCGCGTTGGCCTGGTTCCACGCCGAGATCTCAAGGATCCCTGTCGCTGCTTTCTCCGTGCTGAGGTCGAGCTTTGCAGCGATTTCGCTGATTCCACGGCCTGCTGCGTCCGCATCGAGGGGAATCTCCCCGCCGAGGAGGTGCGGCGGGATCCGCCCGAGGAAAACATGGGCATCCGTGATTGTCGGTTCCACCCCGCCGTTTCCGTAGCAGATGGGGCCAGGATCGGCTCCGGCGGACTGAGGTCCGACCTTCAGCTGTCCTTCAGGGGTGGTCCAGGCGATTGAGCCACCACCGGCACCGACCGTGACGACATCGATCATGGGGATCTTGGACGGATAGACGCCGACAGAGCCTTCCGTCGTCAGCGCGGGCTCTCCTCCGATGACGACGGTGACGTCTGTCGAGGTACCTCCGCCATCGCAGGTCAGAACCTTGTCGAAGCCTGCTTCTCTGGCGATCAGGCCGGCACCGAGTGCACCGGCGGCTGGCCCCGAAAGGACCGTGGTGATGGGCTGATTGACGACCTCATCGGCGGAGAGCACGCCCCCGTTGGATTTCATGATGTAGAACGGCAACTTGGAATTCTTGTCGGTACCTGTGTATGTGTCGAGGCGGTCGTGGATGTTCTTCACGTAGGCGGAGACCTTGGGTTTGACCGCGGCGTCGACCAAGGTCGTCATCGAACGTTCGTATTCGCGGTATTCGCGCAGCACCTCGGAGCTCAGCGACACAATGACGTCAGGGTGCTCTTCGAGAAGAATTTCGCGCATCCGCTGCTCATGGGTGGCATTGGCGTAGGCATGAAGGAAGTTGATACCCAGAGTGTTGACTCCCTGGTCACGGAACCAGCGAGCGACTCTGCGCGCTTCATCCTCGTCGAAGGGTCGGACTTCGTTCCCTTCGAAATCCATACGGCCGGTCACTGTCTTCACCAGATCGGCCGGAACGATGCGATCGGGTTTGACCCAGAAATAGGAGTTCCCGTAGCCATCGGGTACTGCCTGGCGGGCGATTTCGAGGACGAATTCGTAGCCCTCGGTGGTGATGAACCCAAGCCGATCAAGTTTGCCTTCGAGCAGCTGGTTGGTGGCCACGGTGGTTCCGTGGCTGACGGAGCTGATGTCGGCTGCTGTGATGGCAGCGGATTCCTGATCCGCGCCCAACATCTCGAGTACCTTGTCGATTCCGTTGATGAAGCCATCGGCGGGATTCGACGGAGTCGAAGGGGTCTTTGTTGTGGTGAGTTCCCCGGTGGATTCGTTGAATGCCACCACGTCGGTGAACGTACCGCCGGTGTCGATGCCGATACGGATTCGCGGGCTTTGAGTTGACATCAATGTCCTTCCCAGGTCTGCTGACCCCAGGTCTGCTGAGCGTTTGAACCCATTTTTCCCCGTGACTCACATCACTCCACCGGCAAAAGATGCCAAACAACTCACGAGCCGTTGGTAGAAGTCACCAATTCAAGATTCATGCCTGGTCCGATGATGACGACAGAGCCGATCGCAGGATCTCCTCGACCGAGCGTGACGCTCGCCCCAGAATGCTCTGTGCGGGAAGGTTTCCGCATGGCAGCCCGTGTGCGTCGTAGTAGGAGAACATCGCTTCCAGCCATTCGATCTCACGCATATCGAGTCTCGATCGCGATCCGCCCGCCTCCGGCGCCTGTGCTTGTGCTTGCGCTTGCGCTTGCGCGACGCTCCGATGGGACGTAGACCATTGGCTCGGCGTCGAAGAGTTCAGTTCGACCGCTCGATTCAGCACCCGCTCAGCCACGGCCGCGTATTCGCGAACCGTCAGCTGTTCGGGGCCTCCAAGCTCGTAGGTGGCTCCGATATGGGCATCATTGAGCACAACCTCCGCAGCGACCTCCCCGACGTCTGCGAGGCTGATCAGTCCGAATCGAGTATCGAGGCTGTAAGCCACATCGATGTGCGGTTCGGGATCGCGCAGACCCGGCATCAGGTTTTCGATATACGCGCACGGCTGGAGAATCGACCATTGAAGTCCGCTTCTTCGCACCACATCCTCGGCGGCGGCCTTGGCCACGTGGTGTGGCATTCCGGGCACATAGGGGGCCACCACGGAATGGTAAGCGACCCGGTCCACTCCTGCCTGGCGACAGTCATCGAGCAGCGTGGAGATGAAATCGAGTTCGTTGGGATGGAGATTCGGCGCCATGAGATAGGCTGCACGGCAACCCCGCAGCACCTCAGCAGAGTTCTGCAACTCTGCTCGACCGATCTCAACCACGGGGATCCCTCTGCTCTGCAGCGACGAGACGATTGCGCGACCTGTTTTGCCTCGAGCCCCTACAACGGCGACCGGGCTTCTTTCGATCGGGTTGATCAGCATTCTCGTCTCCTCTGTCATGCGTCCACTGCTTCCTCGTCGATGCTTGGCGGATCAGGCGGCACTGCACCGCCTGGAACCGAACATACCCAGCAGCACTTGACCCGGATACGGCGAAAACTGCCAAATTCCTTGACTGAAGCCTCCGCCTTCAGCCGGAGTTGCCATCACCTCGTTCCCCACTCAGACGGATGTGGAACCCAAGGTCGACTGTCTATTCTGAAGAAATGCCCGAGAACGCGGAATCACTGAGGCCCACCAAGGGCGACGTGTATCTGGCCATCGGCCTGGCCGTGGCCTCGATGGTCTTCGCTGTGCTCTACGTGTCCACAGGCGTCTGGCCGATCAAGGCTCCGCTGTGGGTCCTCTGCCTCACGTCCGCTGCCGTCGCAGCACCACTCATCTGGCGGAGGCGCCATCCCAGCCTGGTCGCGTGGATCCAAGCGGCCGTCTACGTCGTCGCACAGATCGCCGCAGCCATCGAACCCGGCGTCACGCAGATCATTCTCTTCATGGGCATCTACTCGATCGGCGCGTGGCAGCGCAGTCGTCGGACGGCCTTCATCTCCCGGCTCCTGCTGTGCCTGGCGATCTTCGCCTACATCGTCACGTCGATGATCATCCAGTTCGCAGCGGTCGGCGGAGACATGAGCGCTCTGCAGATCGCGTCGAGCTTCGGAGTCAATCTGCTCACCAACGTCGTCTACTTCGGGGGCGGCTGGCTCTTCGGCAGCCGAGCGTGGAAGCAGCGTGTGCTGCTCACAGAGCTGCGCTCTGCCACGGAGGAGGTTCGTTCACAGGAACAGCAGCTGACTAAGCAGGCAATCGACCTCGAACGAGTGCGCATTGCCCGTGAGCTCCACGACGGCATCGCTCACCACATCACCGGGGTCGGCATCCATGCTGCGGCAGCCCGTCGCAGCCTCGAGAAGAACCCGGACAGAGCTCGCGAGTCACTGAAGACCATCGAATCGTCGACTCGAGAGACCGTCGACGAACTTCGGGCACTCGTCTACACCCTGCGGGACACGAACGATGAGGGCACCGCGGGCGGGGGCGCGAAGGGCAACCCCAGCCTCGGCGACCTTCCTAAGCTCATCGAATCCGCCCGCGGTTTCGGGCAGACCATCGAGGTCGCGACGATCGGACAGTCGCGGCCGCTGACCCCGATCACGGAGATGTCGATCTACCGCGTGATCCAGGAATCTCTGACCAACTGCCGCAGATACGCGGGCACCCACGCCGAGGTTGCTGTGCGTCTGCGCTACGGCTCGGCCGATCTGGAGGTTGAGATCAGCGACTCCGGAGGCGCCGGCGCAGCACCGGTCCAGAGTGAGACATCCGCAGGGCTCGGGCTCGGCATCGTCGGAATGCGCGAGCGTATGACCGCACTGGGCGGCAGTCTCGAAGCCGGACCCAAGTCGCGCGGCGGTTGGCTCGTCCGCGCTCGGATCCCCTATCCCCGCAGCACCGCTGCAGCGGCGGATGACGACGATCCTGCGTCTGGCGCTGACGTCGGTTCTGTATCAGGCACCGCTTCCGCGCCGACCACCACATCCGAATCCACAGCAAAGGCTTGAACCGTGATCCGAGTCCTCCTCGTCGACGACCAGTCGATGGTCCGCACCGGCTTCCGCACGATCCTCGAGAGCGAGGACGGCATCACCGTCGTCGGGGAGGCGGAGAACGGTCAGATCGCCATCGACCGTGCCCTCGAGCTCTCCCCGGACGTCATCTGCATGGACGTGCAGATGCCCGTCATGGACGGCCTCGAATCCACTGCGGAGATCGTTCGCCGAGGCGCTGCTGGAGCTGTCCTCATGCTCACGACCTTCGACCGCGACGACTTCCTCTTCCAAGCGCTGGCCGCAGGTGCCAGTGGGTTCCTCCTCAAAACCGCCGAGGCGGAGCAGCTCATCGATGCTGTGACCGCCCTGGCGAACGGGGACGGGCTCCTCTCCCCCGAGGTGACCCGTCGTGTCATCGAGCGGTCGGTGCGCAGTCCCGAAACGACCGCTGCCGTGGCCCCCGAACTCGCAACGCTGACCGACCGCGAACTCGAGGTCCTCCACCTCGTCGCCGGTGGGCTGAGCAATGCGGAGATCGCAGCACGGCTCTTCGTCGGTGAGGCCACCGTGAAGACCCACGTGTCGAACCTGCTGACCAAGCTGGGCATCCGCGACCGAATCCACGCCGTCATCTTCGCCTACGAGAACGGACTCGTGGGGACGTGAGTGGGGAATTGAGTCGTCCGACATCTCGGACCGCTGGTTGATCGATCGAACAGAAGATCAACCCTGAGCAATATTCGACGATCACGGGTGTAGCCTATTCGCAGGTTACGAGACAGCCCCGTGTCTCACTGCCCACTCCCCCCGTCCCATTGCACGTTCGATCCCCCAGCACTGAGATTCAGCTCTCGCGAGCGCGGTCTCTGCTGATTGAAAAGGTTGCATCTGAATGCACTGCACAGAAGGCCCCTCACCCACCCACCGTGAGTACAACGATCTCGTCCTCACTGCGGCCACCCGGCGTCGCGAATCCCAGCAGATCATGGATTTCCTGCACACCGACAGGTCCGTTCTCGTCGTCTGTCTGACCGGCGACGGCGCCCTGGACTTCGCCAGGTCACTGGCGATCGCACTCCGGCAGCCACAGCTCTCCCTGCTGCGCGTGACCACCCACACGACCGCGGCAGAGGTCGAAGAATTCACGGACCTCGCTCGGCTGGACGGCGGCCCCCGCATCATCTGCGGCGCCCATCTGCTCTCTCCCGAGGCCCGACCGATCATCGACCACGCCCTTCGCGTCTCCCGAGTGCCCATCGTCTACCTCATCGACGGTGACCGATTGCGCACCATCAGCCCAGACGACAACGGACCGCTCAGTCGGATCGCGGCCGGTTGGAGCAACGGTGAACTCGAGCGGATCGACCTGGCGCGATTGACCGGCAGCGAATCGCTGGCGTTGGTGTCCGGGCTGTCGGGAGCCGTGCCTCTGGATGACTTGCAGCTGCGGACCCTGGCGGCACTCTCCGGTGGACGCCCGCTGATTGCCGCCGATCTCGTCGCGTGGGCAGAGGACTCTCCGCATAGAGTTCCACAGCGTTATCCCCATGCCAGCGTCGACACCCTGCCCTTCGGCCACCGCACGCTGTCGCGACTGGCTGCCCAGTATCCCCACCTGCACAGGGACACTCTTGTCGCCGCTCGCCTGCTCGGTGACATCAGCCCCCTGCCGCTGAGCACCGCCAAGCAGCTCTTCGGCAACACAGTCATCGCTCGCCTCATCGACCTGAGACTCGCACGCGAGCTCGAGGTCACCGGCCAGGCCTCGGTCGCAGTCTCGCCGCTTCATGTCGCGGCGATGGACAGCGCACGCGTCAGCGCGACGAGCGAAGAAGAGGATACGAAGTTCCGCCGCAGGCTGGAGAGGATGTGGCAGGCCGGATATCCCGTCGGTGAGGTCGCCGCCATCAGCCTTGCCCGCGACGTCATCAACGATGGTCGTGAGCTCAATCCGTCCCGAGTTCAGCTGCTGCTCGCAGCCGCCAGATCTCTCAACCGCCTCGGTGATCCGATGGAGGCCACGGTGATGCTCCTGACAGTCGAAGACGCGGTCCGGGATGCTCCTCCCCTGCTCCTCGAGTGGGAGCTGCAGTCGATCACGGCCCGACTGGTCAACGGAGACCGCGAAGGCGCAGTGGAGCTGGTCCGGGCCGGAATCGACCACGGCGCCATGGGATGTGAACGCGATCCGGTCTGCGTTGAGCTGCTCTTCGTCGCGAGTGCGGCTCTCGCTTCGGATGCCGAGCTTCCGCAGTGGTGGACGGATTTCCTCCGGGACGTGATCGACCCACTGGTGCCCGGAATCGCCAACCTCGTGTCATCCTTCACTGGCAGCGTGATGACTCGAGCCGAAGACGTTCGATCGGTCCTCGACTCTCGGCAGGCATCACCAGCACTCCGGTTGGCGGCCATGGCGGCCATGTGCCAACACCACCTCAAGAACAACGATGCCGAAAGCCTGATCTCCGCCGCTGCGTCGGGATTCGACTACATCAACGAGCTCGTCACAGTCCGACCACGGACCATGGACGATTTCACCTTCACCATGGCCTGGTACTTCTCCATCGGAGTCACCGTCAATTGCCTCCTCGCCGGTGTCGAACACGAGCGATCTGAGCTCACCGCTCGTCAGCTGCTGGAAACGGCGTGCGGAGCCTCGGCGCACAGCGGATGGCAGCTGACGGCCACGGCCGCCTGGTGCACTGGAATTCTGCGCTTGCTCGAAGGCGAGGTCGACCGCGCTGCACGCGATTACGAGGCTTTTGCCGCATCGGTCACTCCGGCGCTGCTCGCCGTCGGCTGGGGCCTGCGCGACACTTTCGGTCGATGGCAGCGTAGTCATGCCCCGTACTTCCATCTGTCCGGCAACTTGTCAGCTACCGATGAAGAACCGATGGCACAGGGATACCGACTTCACGATGGCCTGGCAGCGTTCCTCTTCGGCCCGGGATCGACGAACACCGGAGATGCACCGATATGGCTGCGCACCATCATCACCCATGCTCGATTCCTCGACGGCACTATCACCGCAGCCGAGGCGAGTGGATCCCTGCGCAGTGACCCCGATATCGATCTTCCGGGTCCGCGAGCCGCCCGCAGGCATGTTGACGCGGCGGCCAGCGAGGACCCCGAGACCCTCCTTGCCACCGGCCGTGAACTGCAGCAGGTTGGATACCGGGGAGCGGCTCGTCACGCCTTCGCGCAGGCGCGCGCTCTGTTCCTCGGTCAGCGGATGAGTGCCCGCGCCAGAGTCGCCGGGGAAGCCCTGGACGCACTGCAGATCAGGGCCTCAACGGCTCCCGAGGACCCCCGGCCCGCGACCGACACCTCGGCGACATCGGCCGAGACCTCACCCGCTGTGACGCTGACGGAACGCGAGCTCGAGGTCTGCCGCCTGGTGGCCGAGGGGCTGACGAACGTGCAGATCAGCCAGAGGCTCGTGCTCTCGGTCCGCACAGTCGAATCCCACGTCCTCCAAGCACGGGCGAAGCTCGGGGCAGAACGCCGCCGCGACATCCCCATGAAGATGCTCAAGCTGCGTGATTCCGGCCGGATCAATGCCGCGCGCCGTCCGATGCGGTGACTCTCACCGGTCGTCCAGACCACCACACATAGACCCCTGCGACGACCAAGCCTGCTCCCATGATGAGGATCCACCAGGGGAAGCCGGGCAGATCGGGCTCGGCGGTGCCCGCTTCAAGATCGGCGGCCGGAGTCGGGAACACGCGTTCTGCCGTGATGAGGATGCGCTGTGAGTTGATGCCTAGGGGCGTGCAGGTGACAAGAGTGACGAGGTCCTTCCCGATGACCGGCTGCAGCGATTCGGTCTCATCGGGCTCGACGACCTGGGTGCGCACCACCTGGTAGGCGAGCACCTGCCCGAATGTGGTCAGGGTGAACCTGTCGCCCTCGCTCACCTTGTCCAGATTCGTGAACATCGTGGCCTCGGCCAGACCGCGGTGGCCGGTGATGACGGAGTGCGTGTCCTGCCCTCCGACAGGGAGGCTCGTGCCCTCCAGATGCCCGAGGCCTTTGAGCAGAGTCTCGTCGCTGGTGCCGTGGTAGACGGGCAGATCGAGCTTGATCGATGGGATCCGCAGCCGGGTCATGACTCCAGTGCTGCCGTCGTCGAGCACATCTTCGTAGGCTGGGGCACCGTTCGCCGAGGTGCCGCTGCCTGATGGCAGACGATGGTTCGATTCGAGCTGCGCACCGGACTGCAGGGCGTCGTTGTATTCGTGTGCAAGTTCGAGCTGCTTGGCATCCTCGGCTCGATCGGTCTCGGTGACGCTCGCTGAATCGCCGATGATCTTCGACTGGTCGAGCTGCGAGAACCACGCTGCGGCGCTGGGATAAGTCCAGATGCCGAGCCCGCTCAGAGCGATGAGTGCGATGACCAGAGCGAATACGGGGACACGCCAGCGGCGCCCGTCAGTCGACGGGCGCCGCGTGCGTTCAGGCGAGGGTGTCACACCTGGTTCTTGCGGCGGTTGGCCACAACGATGGCTGCACCAGCGGCGATGAGCATCAGTCCGATGCCTGCGATCATCGCGAGCATCTTTCCGTCAGCACCGGTCAGCGGCAGGTTCGGGTGACCCTGCTGGGTGTTCGCGAAGTCGAATCCGACAGCTGCAGCGGTCGTACCGGCCTTCACAGTGACCTTGTTGACCGAACCGTCGAGGACGTAGCCGGCAGGCGCCTTGGTCTCCTTGACCCAGTAATCCTGGGTGGTATCGTCGTTGTTGCCGACCCACAGGGTGATCGAGGCGGTGCCATCGGCTTTGGTGATCAGATTCCCGACGACCTTGGTGGCAGCGGCGTCCGAGTAGATTGCGAATTCCGCACCAGCGAGGTTGTTTGCTTTGTCGCCCTCGGCGAACTTGTGGATTGTCAGCGAGCCCCAGTTGGTGCTGACCTCAGGGGTCTTGGCATTGGAGTCATTGACATTGACGAGAGCTGTGTTCTCGATGGTGCCGTCACCCTGGCTGGTCACCTTCGTGGTGACCGTGGCGACGACGTCGTTGCCGGCCTTGAGCTTCTTCAGCCCGGCGGCGGTGAAGGTGATCGTCACGGTGCCGTTGGAGTTGGAGACCGTGTAGTCGGTGTTCGCCGTGAAACCAGCCAGTGAAGCCGACTGGAATTCCAGTCGCGCGTCCAGCTTGTCGGTGATGACGAAGGACGTGTAACCGTGGTTTGCGCGGGGAACCGGAGCGGTGATCGTCCAGTCGACGGTCGAGCCGAGGACGGGCGCCGAGGGGTTGGCCACGGTCTTCGTGGGCGTCGTGTCGTTGACCGAGTTCTTCGGGTAGACGTTGACGTCGTAGATCCAGGTGCCGTTGTCCTGCGACAGCGGCAGGGTGACGAGGAACGGTGCGGTCGTCGCGGTGGCGTTCGCCGGAGGTGTCGTCTCGGTGACGAGGTAGAGGCCCAACGGCAGTCCACCGAAGGTCGCAACTCCGTTGCTGTCGGTCTTCTTCTCACCCTTGTCGACTGTGGTGAAGCCGCCAGCGGTGACCTCGGAGGCCTGCAGTCCGGAGATTGCATCCCAACCCTCAGGCTTGGTCAGATCGATCGCCTGGCCGCCCTTTGCAGTGACCTGCTTGACTGTGAAGCCGACGTCGGCCAGCGGCTTGCCCATTCCGGAGGTGTCGCTGATGACAGAGCCGTTTCCGCCATCGGTGCCTTCGCTGCCATCGAACTTGTGGAGAACGATCGATCCGGACTTGCTCGAATCGATGTTGCCCACGTTGCTATCGGCCTGTGCTGTGCCGGCCATGCCGAGCACACTCAGCGAGGCGATCGCGGCCACAGCGGTCAAGCGCCGCAGAAGACCCAGTTTCCTGTTTTTCATTGTTTCCCTTTCAGTGCTTCCGGTTCCTGCGGCGCAGGCCCTTGAGAAGTGCTCCTACAGCACCGGCTGCGCACAGTGCGGCACCGCCGATGATGAAAATCTGGCTTCCGGTTCCACCCGTGAGCGGCAACGCGACAGGCGGCTTCTGCTCATTGGTGAACGATCCGACCGACTGCGTGAGTTCGGCATCGGACCCGGAGACGGTGAATGTGTGTGGTGTGTCGTCGAGGACGTATCCCGCCGGGGCGGACTTCTCAACGAGTGAGTAGTCGCCCCATTTGAGGCTGCTGACGGCGAACTTGCCTTCGGCAGGGTCCTTGTCAGGACCGGTGCATTTGTCCGCCGAGGCGGCTGTGCAGTCTTCGATCTCGACCGCGGTTCCGTCGGGACCGGTCATCGTCCACACGGAGCCTTTGAGCGCGTTTCCGCCCTCGTCGGTCTTCTTCCACGTGGCGGTTCCTGTCTTTGCGGTGTTCGTGATCGTGCAGGTCACATCGTCGCCGGCTTTGAGAGTGACTGAGTCCTTCGACGCGGTCACGAGTCCGGAACCTGCAGTCGGCTTGCAGACCCAGTCCGAAGCCTCGTAGCCTGCGGGCCCGGTCGACTCGGAGAGTGAGTACTTGCCGGCCTTGACCTTGGCTGCGGTGATGTCCTTCGACCCGGTCTTACCCGAGATGGTCGTGGTGCCTGTGTCCTTGTCGCCCGCGGCCTTGAGAGTCCAGTCTGTTTCCTTCGCGGTACCGGCAGCGGCCTTGTTGTCGACCTTCTTCACGAGGGTGAGCGATGTGCCCTTGACCTTGTTGAGGTAAGAGCACGAGACGTCGTCGCCGGGTTTGACGCCGGTGAGGTTCGTCGCCGACTCGTTCGTCAGCTTCTTCGTGTCCTTGGTCCCGTCGAGGTGGGTGATGTCGCAGGAGGCTTCCTTGAACTCGAAGCCGTCCTGTTGGGTCTCGGAGACTGCGATGGTGGCGCGGCCTGTGGTCTTAGTGAACTTCAGTGCCCACTTGGCATCGCCGCTGGCGTTGGTCTTCTGCGTGGCTGCGGTAGGTGCTTGAGTGATGCCATCGGTCGTGGCAGTGGCCTTCGCACCGACCGTCCAGTCCTTGCCCGGCTTGACGTTCTTGCCGTCTTCGTCGGCGACGTCCTTGTGGATCGAGACGTTGGCAGTCAGAGGCGAGTTCGAGATCGTGCAGACAATGGCGTCGCCGGTGTTCGGAATGGTCACGGTGCCCGAGGTGCCGGAGGTGCCCGATCCTGACGTTCCGCTCATCGGCTTGTCATCGACCGTGCACGAGTAGGCGCTGGCGTAGTCGCCGAGGTCGGCCCCATTTGCTCCCGCTTCGGAGAACGTGACGATTGCTCCGCGCTTGGCAGGCTGAGGCCCGACGATTTCCTTCTGGATACCTGTCGAAGTGCCGGTCGTCGTCGCTGTTCCCAGGTCGGTGCTTCCCTGCTTGAGCGACAGTGCGAACTGGTCGGAGGCCTCTGCCCGTCCTCCGATCACTTCCTTTTGAAGTGTGATGGTGGCTGGCGAGGAACATGAAGCAAGGTCGCTGCTCGACCAGCTGCCTGAAGCGAAATCGAGCTTGTTCGACCAGTCGGGCATGTCGTAGCTGGTGATCGTCGTACCGGTGCCCAAATAGGCTTTTCCGCTGGCATCAAACGCCACTCCGTTGACGTCGGCGTTGGTTGTGAAGCCGGCCGACTTAGCCGAGGTGATCTTGCCTCCCGTGGCACTTGCGAGACTGGCGGCTGTCACTGAAAATACCGTCGTAGTGTTGCTGGAACCGCGAACGATGAAGAGGTTGCCACTCGAGTCGAAAGCCATGTCACCGTTGGCGGAGCCTCCGGAATTTGCACTTGTATCGATCCAGCCCTGCAAAGAAATCGATGCCGATGACGAGTTGTACTGATAAATTTTGAAACTGGTGCCGCCGCTGGTGAAACCACCAAAATAGTAGTTCCCACTCTTGAGATCGACCGCGCCAGCAACGAGGTTGGTCTGGGTGTCTCCTGTCGACTTGCCTGTGGAAGACCATTCGCCGCTGCTGCGATCAAATGTGTAGACGGTCGCTCCGATGTTGTAGCCGCTCCCGCTTGTACGTTCATAGGCATAGGTCGAGGTACCGTTTGCACCAATGCCGAGCCCGTTGAAATTCTCAACGGAAACATCCCGACCTCGGTTGTCCTTCTTTGTCGCAGAACTCCCGGCATTCGACGAGCCCGCGGTGCTGATTCTGCGCATCTGCCCGGAACTCGACACCGAGTACACATTCCCCGGTTCGCAGGTCATCGAGACAGGACTCGCCGCTGCACGCGCAGCTGCGGGAGCCTTCGTTGCCGGTGCCGAAGTTGCCGGCGCTGACGTGGCGGCGTGCGCAGGCGCAGCCGGCATGAGCACGACACCAGTGCCCGTCAGGACAATGACCAATGCAGTCAATGCAGCCCAGGTTGAACGCATGTGCAATCGTGCCAGCGCCATAGATTCCTCATTCCGGTTCCAAACGATCTCGCTCGTGTGGCCTCACGTTCCTGTCCGCGCGCACGGCAGCGTGCAGGCTGCAGACAGGCAGGGGATTTGAGGGGCAGAGCTTGACGAACTTCTTCAGACTAGGAACCTGAAAGAACAAACACGTTGCTGAGAGCACCCACTTCAGCAATAGCCACGTAGTCGCTCGAAAGTCAGGTGCTTTCATATTCAACTACTGAGTAGTTGCACCCGTGACTACCTACTCGAGGAGAAAGCCCTGGGCCAGACCAGCCCGTCCTGGACGAGCCGAGTCCTCCCCCACATCGGTGAGCAGGAAATAGTCCGCTCGGCTGAGGCGGATCACCACGGACCCGAATAGGTTTGAGGCATGATCACTTTGGAGCGCATCTCGCGCAGCTTCGGCGACAAACAAGTTCTCCATGACCTGTCCTTCAGCATCGGCGACGGCCGGATGACCGGATTCGTCGGCTCCAACGGCTCGGGCAAGACGACGACCATGCGCATCCTCCTCGGCGTCCTGGCCTCAGACTCTGGCCGCATCACCGTCGACGGCCAGATCATCTCCCCTGCTCACCGCAGTGCCATCGGCTACATGCCCGAAGAGCGCGGGCTCTATCCGAAGATGCCCATCATCGATCAGCTCGTCTATCTGGCCCGTTTCCACGGACTCAGCCGCAGCACGGCCCGACAGCGCGGGCTTGAGCTCCTCGAGCAGCTCGATTTGAATGGCAAGCCGAGCGACACCCTCGAATCGGTCAGCCTCGGCAACCAGCAGAAGGTTCAGATCGCCGCCGCTCTCATCCACAGCCCGCAGGCCCTCGTCCTCGACGAGCCCTTCTCCGGCCTCGACCCCGCCGCGGTCGAACGCACCCTCGACGTGCTCCAGGACTTCGCCCGCACCGGCGCACCGGTGCTCTTCTCCAGCCACCAGCTCGAGCTCGTCGAACGCCTCGTCGACGACATCGTCATCATCAACCAGGGACGTCTCGTCGCCAACGGCACGGCTGCCGAGCTGCGCAGACAGCGCAGCAGCCCCGAATGGACCTTGCAGACCGATGCGGACATGGGCTGGGTCCGCGAAATCCCCGACATCACGGTCGTCGAACTGGACGGAAGCTGGGTGCGTTTCGCCGCGCCGGACTCCGATACCGCCGAGGCGCTCCTCCGCCGAGCCCTGGCCGAGTCCTCTGTGACGGCCTTCGCACCCCACACCGTGCCCCTCAACCGACTCTTCCAGGAGGTCACACAGGCATGAGCGCCCAGACGAACCCAGCCTCCGCACCAAATTACGCATCGACATCAACGACAGCCCGTAACGGCAATCAGCCCGCACCCATGACCGCGACCCGGGCGAACTTCGCCACGGCCATCGGATTGATCATCGAACGCGAGATCGCGGTCCGCCTCAAATCCAAGGCATTCATGATCTCGACGATCTTCAGCATCGTCCTTTTCGGGGCACTCGTGGCCGTGTCGGGGGCGCTTCCCTCACTGCTGTCATCGACGGACCAGGTGGCGGTCACCTCGGCAGGGGCGAAGGCCGTGGACGGAATCGACGGAATCGATGCCATCCCAGTCGACACCGTCGACGAGGCGAAGAAGCTCGTGAAGAGCGGAGACGTCGCCGCAGCCGTCGTCGAGGACGACCAGTCCCCCGTCGGTCTCACGGTCATCGCCGAGCGCTCAGCCCCGGATTCGCTGACCGGGGCACTCAGCCAAGTGCCCACCGTCGAACTCCTCGACCCCGACGCCCCTGACCCGGTGCTCACGAACTTCCTCGGCCTGGGCCTGGGCATCGTGTTCTTCATGTCGGCCGTAACGTTCGGATCGACGATCGCCGCGTCGGTCGTGGAGGAGAAGCAGTCGCGGATCGTCGAGATTCTGCTCGCGTCCACCTCGGCGAGGGCACTCATGTTCGGCAAGGTCCTCGCGTGTTCGATCCTAGCCTTCGCACAGATCGCTCTGACCGCAGTATCGGTCCTCGTTGGGGCCGCTATCAGCGGAAACGATGTGGTGCTCGGCAAGGTGATGGGCCCGATCGCGTGGTTCGTCCCGCTCTTCCTCGTCGGTTTCGTCATGATCGCGGCCCTCTACGCGGCGGCGGCCTCGATGGTGTCGCGCACCGAGGACCTCGGCTCGACGAGCTCGCCGATCATGATGCTCATCTTCCTGCCGTACATGGCCGTAATCATCTTCTCAAGCAACGAATCGGTCATGGCCGTGCTCAGCTACATCCCGTTCTCCGCGGCAGTCGCCGTCCCGATGCGTGTCTTCCTCGGCACGATCGAATGGTGGGAACCGCTGGTCTCACTGCTCATCCTCGCGGTCACAACGGTGCTGGCGCTGCTGATCGCGACGCGGATCTTCGAACGCTCGATCCTCCAGTCGGGGCCGAAGGTGACGTGGAAGCAGGCGCTGAGCCGACCGAGGGGCTAAACGGCCTACCGACGAAGGCTCACAGCCAGCCGTTGTCGCGGGCAATGCGGGCGGCATCGGCGCGGTTGCGGGCGTCGGTCTTGCCGATCGCTGCTGACAGGCGGTTGCGCACGGTGCCCGTCGAGAGGAAGGGCGCCGAGGCGACCTCCTCGATGCTGCCCCCGCCGGCTGTGGCACGGAGAACGTCGGTCTCCCGCTCGGTGAGCGGGTTGATGCCGTGCATCGAGGATTCGACGACGAGTTCGGGATCGATGACGCTCAGTCCCGCCATCACCCTGCGGATTCCTTCGGCGAGGTGTTCGACCGGAGCATCCTTGACCATGAACCCGCTGACTTCGGCGTCGATGGCCCGCTTGACCCACCCCGGACGCCCATAGGTCGTGACGATGATGACCTTGACCTGCGGATGCTGCGCATGGAGGACGGCGGCGACGACGATCACGGAGATGTAGGCGAGGAACGACAGCGAGGTCTCCCCGATGAGCGGGACCGCGACGCCGGCCAGGACGATCATGACGATCAGCGCGGTGAAGACGACCCATTTCGACGTTCGGGACAGACCCGAGTCGGGATTGCTGGTCTGACGGGACAGGCCGCCCACGCCGGCACCTGAGATCGCTAACGCCAGGTAGAAGACGATGGCGAAGACAACGGTCAGGCCCAGCCCCCAGAACCGAGCTGTGGGTTCTTGGCTCCAGGCGCCGGACAGTGGATAGCTGAGGAAGACGAGCCAGAAGAGGGGGAAGAACCAGCGGATGACTGGGAGCGACCGCGATTCGGTCTCTGAGCTCATTCCCGTCTCCTCGTCTCGCACAGTCAGGCCCCGGACGGCAGCGCTTTCGTGCGGCCGCCTCACACCCTGGCAGTGTCTCGGCGCAGTGCCCAGGCGGAACCTGTCACGAAGATCGCCAGCCAAACCACGACGTTGATCACTGCCCATCGATCGTAACCCCCGCCCAGCGGTGCACGGGCGATCTCGCCCGCACCGTAAGCGGGCGTGAAGCGTGCGATCGTCTGCAGCGCATCCGGCCAGACCGCCAGAGGAACGAAGAGCCCACCGATGAGTGAGAGGACGGCCAGGGCCATGCTCGAGAGCTGGATGGCGTTTTCGGCAGGCAGCAGATATCCGAGCATGACGCCGAAGGCTGCGAACACCGAGGAGGTGAGGATGACGAGGAGTCCGCAGACGATCATCGTCCCCAGTGGCGCATGGACTCCGGTCAGTGCGGTGAGGACGAAGACGGCGATGACGGAGAACGCCCCGAGCGCCATCGAGACGATGACTTTGGTGAGGATGTAAGCGGCCGGATGCAGCGGTGTCAGCGCCAGCTGGCGGCTCCACCCCAGTGCACGTTCGACCGCGACCTGCGCTCCGCCGGTGGTCGTGGCCACCATGGCCCCGTAGGTGGCCAGGGACACTGAGATGTAAAGGGCCGCATCGGTACTGCCGAGCATCTCACCCCGATTGGTCAGTCCGAAGATGAGGTAGAAGACCGCGGGCATGACCATGGTGAAGATGACAGTGCGTCGATTGCGCATTTTGCGGATCAGCTCGAGTCGCAGAAGGGTCCAGGAGAATCCTCCGAAGCGCGGAGCACGGCGGTCGCTCAGGGACTCGAGGAATCGGTTCGGACTCGCCGAGGTCGTGCCCTCGTCTGTGCGAAGAGTCGCGGTCTGGTCTGCGGTCGGGTTGGTGGTCGGGTTGGTGGTCGGGTTGGTGGTCATGTCATGCCCCTTTCGAGGTCAGGCTGATGAAGGCGTCTTCGAGTGAGTGGGAGGTGATTTCCAGATCAGTGCAGGCGTTGTCGAAGAGTGTTCGGGCAGCTGCGTCAGAGTCTGTCGTGCGCATCTTCAGCCGCCGGCCCTGGATCTCGACGGATTCGACACCAGCCAAGCCACCCAGGATGTCGAGAAGTGCCGTGTCACCGGTGTCTTCGAACGACTTCGACCCGGCGGGAAGTGCGGACGCCTCGACCGCACCGACGATTCCGTCGTCCTCGCTGTCGCGGAGAGGCAAGGTCGCGCTCACGGTCTTCGCCGCGGCCATCGATCGGATTTCGTGTGCCGGCCCGTCGGCGACGATTCGACCGTTCGCCACAAGGATCACTCGGTCGGCGAATTCGTCGGCTTCTTCGAGGTAGTGCGTGGCGAAGAGGATCGTCTTGCCTTGCAGAGCGTCGGCACGCATCTCGTGCCAGAAGTCCCGGCGGCCCGTGACGTCCATGCCAGTAGTGGGCTCGTCGAGGACGATGAGGGCCGGGTCCGGCAGGAGAGCCATGGCGAAGCGGAGTCGCTGCTTCTGTCCGCCCGAGCACTTCTTGACGGTCGACTTCGCGATTTCGGCGATGCCGGCACGTTCGAGAACGACGTCGACATCGAGGGAGGAGGCGAAGATCGCCGAGGTGTACTCAACGGTTTCGCGCACCGTCAGGTCATCGAGGAGTCCCCCGGTCTGCATCACCGAGCTGACGAGCCCGCGACTGACCGCCCGCCGAGGTGACATGCCGAAGACCTCGACCGACCCCTCATCCGGAAGGCTGAGTCCCAGGAGCATGTCGACCGTTGTCGTCTTGCCTGCACCGTTGGGCCCGAGGAAGGCGACGACTTCGCCCGGTCGGATACTCAGGTCGATGTCGTCGACTGCGGTGAGGCTACCGAAGCGCTTGGTCAGGTGGTCGAGGACGACGGCGGACGGGATCGTGCCCTGATCGGTTGTGCTGTGTGCTGCTGTCATCTGTGTGGTCATGACTTCAGATTAGGAAGATGCAGGCGACCCTGCTGATGCCATTTGTCACTACCTGCGGCGCCTATTGTCGTTAGCCGTCCGGCTGTCGTTTGCCGTCCGGCTGTCGTTTGCCGTCCGGCTGTCGTTTGCCATCCGGACTCTGCTCTGAGCAGCGTTTCAGGAGATTCCAACTGCTCCTCCCTTTCGCCTCAACCTTGGTCGTGATTGGCTGGAGACTATGGAACCACTGTCGCTGCCGTTGACCACAGACCGGCTGAGTGTGCGTGCGTATCGCGAGACCGACGCCGAGGCACTTCTGCCCATCTACTCCCGCGAGGATGTTGCGCAGTTCCTCCTCTGCGAGCCCTGGAGTGCCGAGGAGGCACGGACCGAGATCGCCCAGCGCACTCCGAAGACCGGCTTGGACACCGAATCGCGTGCACTCTCGCTGATCGTCGAAACCAAGGACGGCCTCGACGGCCTCGAAGGCTCTGTCGTCATCGGCGACGTCAGCATCTGGCTCACCGGCGATTCAGCGGAGAAGGCAGAGATGGGCTGGGTGCTCAATCCTGCAGCTGGCGGCCACGGCTTCGCGTCCGAAGCGGCCACTGCGTTGCTCAATGTCGCCTTCGACCATTACGGACTCCACCGAGTCATCGCTCAGATGGATGCCCGGAACACCGCCTCGGCGAAAATGGCCGAGAGGCTCGGCATGACATGCGAGGCCCACCTGCGCCAGGACTGGTGGTCGAAGGGCGAATGGACGGACACCCTCGTCTTCGGGATGCTGAGCACCGACCGACACGTGGCGTGAAACGGACTGCACCTTTCCAAGAGCACTCGGCCTCCGGTTGTTTCTGAGTGCCCGGTCATCCATCACCCCCTGAGAGTCAAGGCGTCCGGCGTCGCAGAGTCAGGGAACCGACGATGATGGCGCAGACGATCCAGCAGCCGATGAAGAGGATCCGCAACCAGATGTACGCCGCGTCCTCGCCGCCCGTCGACACCGCAGTCAGAGCGTCGATCGCGTGCGACAGGGGCAGCCAGTCACCGATCACCTCAAGCACGTTTGGCAGCTGATCGCGGGGAAGGAAGATGCCGCCCAGCAGGATCTGCGGGAACACGAGCACCGGCATGAACTGCACGACCTGGAACTCGGTGCGGGCGAATGCGCTGGCGAGAAGACCGAGCGCCGTACCGAGAAGCGCATCCGCAATGGCGACGACGAAGAGCAGCACGATCGACTCTTCAATCTCCAGTCCACACACCACCGTGGCGAAACCCACCGCGATCGCCGTCTGCAGCACCGCAAGCAGGCCGAAGGCCAACGTGTACCCGAGGATGAAGTCGCCTCGACCCAACGGCATCGACAGCAGACGTTCGAGGGTGCCGCTGCGCCGTTCTCGCAGTGTGCTGATGCTCGTGACGAGGAACATCACGATGAACGGAAACAGCGCGAGCATCGCCGGGCCGATAGTGTCGAAGACGGTCGTCTCGTCGAAGATCCAGGCAACAAGGCCGATCAGCAGACTGGGCACGACGAGCAGCAGGCCGATGGTGCGCGGATCGTTGCGGATCTGGAGCAGCACTCGCCCTGCGGTCGCCAGGGTCCGTGATGGAGTCATCTCTTCGCCCTTTTCGAACGGCGCGGACTCCGCAACGGCGGGCTCCGCAATGGCGGGCTCGTCGCCAAAGGCCTCGTCGCCAAGAGCCTCGTCGATGCCGAGTTCGTCGATGCAGAGTTCGTCGACTTCGCGGCTCTCGTCGTCGAGTCCCTCGTGTCCGTCTCGGCTTCGATGATCCGCAGGAACGCCTCCTCCGCCGAGGCGGCCCGTGTGCTCTCGAGCAGCTCGCGCGGAGTGGTATCGGCGATCACCGCTCCCTCACGCATGAGAAGCAGCCGATCACACCGCGTCGCCTCGTCCATGACGTGACTCGAGACGAGCAGTGTCGCCCCTTCATCCGCGATGCGACGGAAGATGCCCCACAGGTCGGAGCGCAGAACCGGGTCGAGACCAACCGTGGGCTCGTCGAGGACCAGCAGCTCCGGCGAACCGAGCATCGCAGCCGCCAGCGAAACACGATTGGCCTGCCCGCCGGAGAGTGTGCGGGCGAGCTGATCGGCTTGTCCCGTCAGGCCGGTGCGCTCGATGACTCGGTCGACATCCGACTTCGGCACACCCTGCACCCGTGCGAAGTAACGCAGATTCGCGCGCACCGAAAGATCGTCGTAGATGCTTGGCAGCTGCGTCATATAGCCGACCCGGTGGCGCAGAAGAGCCGACCCTGCCGGCTCGCCGAGCACACTGATCGTTCCGCCGCTGACGATCTGGACCCCGACGATCGCGCGCATGAGCGTCGTCTTCCCGCTGCCGCTGGGCCCGAGCAGCCCGATGATCGCACCACGCGGCAGCGTCAGGTCGAGGCCGTCGATCACGGTGTTGCGCCCGCGTCGGATCGTCAGTCCCTGAGCCTCGATCGCGTTGCCCATCATAAGAAGAATAAGACTCCCGATAGTGGTGCACGTCAAGTGCCCCATGATACGAAAGGTCTGGGAAACAATCCGAAAACCCCGCCAAAGGTTCACGAAACGGGCCTCTGTTTGGTCAGAACCACCTCGGCGGGGGTCATAGCGTGGGAATAGCAAACGTCGCATCGAAAGGTTCTCAAGGTTCCCATGTACAGGCAGTCGTCGAAATTGGCCAACGTCCTCTATGACATCCGAGGACCCGTCCTCGAGGAGGCCGAGGCGATGGAGGCCGCGGGCCACACCATCCTCAAGCTCAATATCGGCAACCCTGCTCCCTTCGGATTCGAAGCCCCCGAGGCGATCGTCCAGGACATGGTCAAACAGCTGCCCGTGGCTCAGGGGTACTCGGACTCGCGTGGAATCCTGTCCGGTCGCCGCGCCGTCGTCCAGTACTACGAGACCAGAGGCATCCACAATCTGGACACCCCCGAGGTCTTCCTGGGCAACGGAGTCAGCGAACTCATCACCCTGTCCCTGCAAGCACTGTGCAACCCCGGCGACGAGATCCTCGTGCCCAGCCCGGATTACCCGCTGTGGACTGCCTCGGTCGCACTGTCCGGCGGCACCCCGAAGCACTACGTCTGCGACGAGTCCACCGCCTGGCAGCCCGATCTCGAGGACCTCGAGTCGAAGATCACCGACAACACCCGCGGCATCGTCGTCATCAACCCGAACAACCCCACCGGCGCGGTCTATTCGAAGGAGACCCTGAAGAAGATCGTCGACATCGCCCGTCGCCACGACCTCATCATCTTCGCCGACGAGATCTACGAGAAGATCACCTATGACGGCGTCGAAATGGTCAATATGGCCACTCTGGCCGGCGACGATGTCTTGTGCCTGACGTACTCGGGCCTGTCCAAGGCCTATCGGATCGCCGGCTACCGCGCCGGCTGGCTGGCCATCACCGGCCCCCTGAAGGAAGCGAAGAGCTACCTCGAGGGGATCAAACTCCTGGCGAACATGCGCATGTGCGCAAACGTTCCCGCCCAGCACGCGATCCAGGCGGCACTGGGCGGAAAGCAGTCGATCGAGAGCCTCGTGCTGCCGCAGGGACGCCTCGGAGCTCAGATGAACCTCGCCCACAAGGGACTGAACTCCATCGATGGCGTCTCGGCACACAAGGCCGACGGCGCGCTCTACATGTTCGCGAAACTCGACGTCGAGAAGTTCGGGATCACCGACGACGAACAGTTCGCGCTCGATCTGCTGCGTGAGCAGAAGATCCTCGTCTCCCACGGAACGGCCTTCAACTGGTCGCGCCCCGACCACTTCCGGCTCGTCACCCTGCCCTCTGTCGAGGTTCTGGACGAGTCGATCAACCGCCTCGGCGAGTTCCTCTCCGGGTATCAGCAGCAGGCGACGAGCTCCTGTGAGCTGTCTGCCGCGGCGGGGTGAAGCGTCTGCGCTCTCGTGGATTGCGCATCACGGCCATCGCCGTGGTCCTGGTCCTCGTCATCGTCCTCGGCGCGGGAGCATGGTGGTTTCGCTGGGTGCCTGAGCATCGACCACCGCTCGATCGGGCCACCGGCGAGGTCCATGCGATCGACGTCTCGAACCATCAGGGCACCATCGACTGGGGTGCCGTCGCCGACGATGGGATCGGCGCGGCGATGATCAAAGCGACCGAAGGCAATGACTATGCGGACCCTCGCTTCGCAGAGAACTGGGAGCAGTCGGGAGGCGCCGACATCCGCCGAGGTGCCTACCATTTCTTCACCCTCTGCTCACCAGGAGCGGAGCAGGCCGAGAACTTCCTCAGGACCGCCCCTCCAGATCCGCAGGCTCTGGCTCCCGCCGTCGACCTCGAACTCATCGGCTCTTGTGAGAAACGGCCTTCGCAGTCCAGCGTCGATGGTGATCTCGAGGATTTCCGACGCATCGTCGAGGAGGCGTGGCAGCGTCCGCTGCTTGTCTATGCTCGCGGGTCATTCACCTCCGAGTACTCGATCGGAGCTCTGGACGACAACCCTCAGTGGGTGACGAACTTCTTCGTCCGGCCTCTCGATGACGGGTGGACGATGTGGCAGGTCCACTACTTCGCGAAAGTCGAGGGCATCGACGGCGATGTCGACCTCGATGTCCTGCGAACCGAAGATTGACGGGCTGCGCGACTGCTCATTCTCAGCTCATTCTGGACTCCCATCATGGACAGCGGGCACAATCCACCCGCTGACCACAGAAGGAGCTCGTCTTGAACTCGTCCTCTCCGCTCACCCAGACCTCGTACCGGTCACCGACTGAGATATCCGCAGCAGACACGTCTCGCTGGATGAAGGTCCCGACCATCACCGCGACTTTCTGGACTATCAAGATACTGTCCACCACGGTCGGTGAGACCTTTGCCGACTACCTGGCAGTGGACGTCGGGCTTGGGCCCCTCATCACGACAGGCATGATGGTGCTCCTCCTTGCGGTGGCGCTCGTGATCCAGTTCCGCACGCGGAAGTACACGCCGTGGATCTACTGGCTCTGCGTCGTTCTGGTGAGCATCGTCGGCACGCAGATCACCGATTTCTTCACCGACACGTTGGGCGTCAGTCTCTATGTCTCGACCGCAGTCTTCACCGTCCTGCTGATCGCAGTCTTCAGCGTCTGGTATCGGCAGGAGCGCACGCTCGCGATCGACTCGATCGACACTGTCCGACGTGAGTCCTTCTACTGGGCCGCGATCCTCACCGCATTCGCCCTCGGCACCGCCGCCGGCGATCTCGCCACCGAGGCACTCGGACTCGGATTCCTCCTCGGCTCGATCATTTTCGGTGCGCTGATTCTCGCGTGCTGGGCTGCGATTCGGTTCGGAGCCCCAGCCGTCGCCGCCTTCTGGGTGGCCTACGTTCTGACCCGTCCGTTGGGAGCATCGATCGGAGACCTCCTGACTCAGGACCGCACCTACGGCGGAATGGGGCTCGGGGCAGCGGCAACCAGCATCATCTTCCTCGCAGTCATCGTGGTCCTCGTAGTTCGCGAACAGATCCTCGTCCACCGTCACGGCGTGCTGGTCAAGGGACAGTCCGTTCCGGGCGGTCGCGTTCGCGACATTGCCTTCGCCGGGGCCGCGGTCGCCGTGATCATCGCGTCGGCTTCGACGGTGATGGTCGTTCGCTCGACACAAACACAGTCGACGTCCACGGCTGACAGCGCCTCAAGCTCTCAGCACACAGGGCCCCTCGGCGATCTGTCACAGTTCTCAACGATCGCCGATGATGTGAATAAGAAGATCGAAGCCGGTGACCTTCCGGCGGCACGCACCCGTGTCAAAGACCTTGAGACGGCGTGGGACAGCGCCGAGGCCGGCCTCAAGCCGAAGTCACCCTCCACGTGGGAACGATCGACAAAGCCGTTGACGGCGAGCTCACTGCACTGCGTGCGAGCCATCCGGATCAGAAGACCAGCGTGAAGGCATCGCACCATCTGCAGTCGGTACTGTCCTCACAGTAACCGGGAAGGCGATTGGGTCATGATGGTACGCAACCGGCAGACAGGGGTCGGCAGACCGGGGTCGGCAGACCGGGGTCGGCAGACCGGGGTCGGCAGACCGGGGTCGGCAGCCAGCATCGTCACCCGTCGGCGCACGTGCCGGCACTTGTGCAGGCGTCCCCGCAGGCGCCTGTGCCGGTGCCGGCGCTTATTCCGGCTGCCAACGCCCATGCCGGCTGCCTGTGCCGGCGCCTGAGCCGGCTGCCAACGCCCCTGCCGGCGCCCATGGAGTTGAGAGGAACAGGATGAGGATACTCATGGCCGAGGACGATCAGATGATCACGTCCGTCCTTGAGCGACGGTTGGTCGAGGATGCCTATGTCGTCGAAGTCGTCGCCGATGGAAGGACAGCGTTGGAATACGCTCGAATCGGCGACTTCGACGTCGTCCTCCTCGACCTGGGTCTTCCGGGGTTGGACGGCATCGACGTGCTGGCGGCGCTTCGCGCGAGCAGCGGCGAGGGCCAAGAGCCCGCAGTCATCGTGATGACGGCACGAGGTTCTCTGTCCGACAAGGTCACCGGTTTGGACGCTGGGGCCGACGACTACCTGGTGAAGCCCTTCGCCTATGAGGAGCTTCGAGCACGACTTCGGGCAGTGAGCCGGCGCAGCTCGCCTCATTCCACGGCCGTCCTGCGCGCAGGATCCATCGCACTCGATGAGTCCAAGGCGATGGCCACCGTCGACGACGGCGTCGGCGTCACGCTGACCCGTCGTGAGCTGGCCCTGCTCCGTGCCCTGATCAGGCAACCTGGTGTGGTCCTATCACGGGCTCAACTCGAGTCGCATGTCTACGAAAGCGAAGTCGAGATCGAGTCCAATGCAATCGACTTCATCATTCGACGGCTGCGCGGAAAGCTCGGGGCGCAGTGCATTCGGAACGTGAGGGGGTTGGGATGGACGATTCCGAAAAGCCGATGAGTCCACACCGCCGGACACTGTCGCTGCGATCCCGACTGATTACAGCACTGACGTTCCTCGTCCTGGTGGTCGTCATCGGCACGGCCGCGTGGACGTATCATCGGGCGTTCGTGGAAGCGAAGGAGTCACAGGACGGGCTGCTGTCGCGAGTGGCGGAGATCGTCAGCGCTCCGGGGACCCAGTTCGTCCAGAGCAGTCTCGAGCAGACACCCAGCCAGTCCGGTCTCGTCGTCGAAGAGCTTGACCACTCAGCGAAATCCACGGGTCTGCCAGCGATCAGCAAAGACGGTCTCACCACTGTTGCGACACAGGACGGACGGCAGAGGGTCATGGTGCAGACTCTGTCCGATGGCCGCAGAATTGCCGTTGCCCAGCCCATCGCAGTTCGCGACGATGCGGTGCACGAGACACTGCTCTCCACCATGCTGCCCATCGTGCTCGGCGCCCCGATCCTGATCTTCGTGGCGTGGCTCGTCGTCACGTGGGCTCTGAAGCCGGTCGATGCGCTGCGTCGCGAGCTCGAACGCCGAGACGACGGGGCGCTTGACCCGTTGCCGCGCACGAAGGTCCCCTCGGAACTCGCGCATTTCCTCGACGCACTCGAGACCCATCATCTCCGTGCCTCAGAGGTCCTCGAAGGACAGCGACGTTTCGCCGCCGAGGCTGCCCATGAGCTCCGCACGCCCGTTGCGGCCGTGTCACTTCAGGCAGAACACCTGTTGGCTGCCGATTCTGACGTCGACCGAGCGCAGCGACAGGGAGAATTGAGCGAAGGGCTGGCTCGACTGCGAGCACTGTGCGAGCAGCTGCTGGTACTCGGCGACCAGACTCCCCAGCAAGACCGACGGGTTCCGCTCGATGACATCATCCGTTCAGTTGCCGGCGACTTCCTCAGCTTGGCCGATGATATGCAGACGGACGTGCTCTGGGACCTCAGTGATGCGGGACGGTGTTCTGTGCCGGAAGCAGGCACGCGCAGCGTTCTGCAGAATCTGGTCGGCAATGCCATCCGATATGCAGGAGCTGGAGGCTCGATCGACGTGAGTGCTCACAGGGAACACGACGTGCTCCGCCTCGAGGTCCTCGACCATGGTCCAGGTATTCGCGAGCCGGAGAGGGCATTGAACGCGTTCCATCGAGAGGCGGGTCAGGACACCCCTGGAACTGGACTCGGCCTTGCGATTGCAGTGCGCACACTCGCGCGTCTGGGCGGTGAGCTGCACCTCCTCCCCCGGCCGGACGGAGACCATGGCACGCTTGCACGGGTCACGATCCCGCTGGATGCACCGGCCGAAGCGCCCTGAGGACTCCCTCGCAGATACATTGACGACCCACCCGTGGATGATGGTTCACCGCGCGACAGGGTGATTTTCGAAGCACCGAGGCACAACAGCCTCGGTGCTTCGGCATTGTTCGACATTGTTCGACAGGGTCTTTTCTCGACACAGACAGTCCCCGAACGTCACAGAAATTCATAGTCTAGTAATTCAGTCGACTTAGTAGATATGGTGTCCTCAATCGTCCTCATGTGAAAGGCACACCATGCGCCAGCTCATCGTCCTCGGTATCGTCGGACTCCTCGCCCAACTCATCGACGGCTCCCTCGGGATGGCCTACGGGGTGACATCGACGACCCTGCTGCTCGCAGCCGGAATCGCCCCCGCCACCGCCTCGGCGGCTGTTCACTTCTCTGAGATCGGGACGTCACTCGTCTCGGGAATCTCCCACCACAAGTTCGGCAACGTCGATTGGAAGACCGTCTCGATCCTCGCCGTCCCGGGCTTCATCGGCGCCTTCGTCGGAGCCACATTCCTTGCCGGCCTCAATGGCGACGCGGCCACCCCGTGGATCTCGGGGATTCTGCTCGCCCTCGGCATCTACGTGATCTGGAGATTCCTCGCCCTCGGAGGTCGTCGCCCCGTCTTCAAAGGCCGCCCGGGCGTCAAACTCCTCATCCCCGTCGGCCTGGTCGGCGGCGCCCTGGACTCCATCGGCGGAGGCGGATGGGGGCCGGTCGGGACGACGACTCTCCTGTCGACCGGACGGCTGGAACCGCGCAAGGTCGTCGGATCCATCGACACCAGCGAGTTCGTCGTGGCCGTCGGCGGATCGCTCGGGTTCCTCTTCGCGCTCGGAGCATCAGAGATCGACTGGAAAATCGCCGCGGCACTGCTCGTCGGCGGCGTCATCGCAGCACCGGTTGCCGCCTGGCTGGTCCGCATTCTGCCCGCCCGGGTCCTCGCCATCGCGGCCGGAGGGATCATTATCCTCACCAATGCGCGCACGATCCTGATGGCCCTCGATGCCTCCCCTGCTGTGCTCTCCACCGTCCTCGCTGCGCTCGCACTGGCCTGGATCGGCCTGCTCACCCACACCGTTCGGCTCGAGCGCAGGGTGCGCAAGGAGGAAGGTGCCGAAACAACCGCACCCGCCGAGGCTGTCGCCCGTTCCTGAGTCGAGCTGGGTCGGGTAGGGCCGAGGTTGGGCTCGGCTGGATCGAGCCGGGCTGGCCCGGACCCAGACAGCTCCGATGCGCGTCAGATCAGACGGTCTCGCTGTTACGATGGCGAAATGCGGGTGACCACGAAATCTGACTACGCCCTGCGCGCACTCATCGAAATCGCCAACGCCGTCGACGAAGAGCCCTTGAGCGCCGACGAGATCGGAAAACGGCAGGACATCCCCAAAGGATTCCTGCAGTCGATCCTCGCCGACCTGCGCCGAGGCGAGATCCTCGCATCCGTCCGCGGCAAGTCCGGAGGGTGGAAGTTCGTCCGACCTCCGCAATACGTCACCGTGGCCGATGTCATCCGCGCCGTCGACGGCCCCTTAGTCTCCATCTACGGCCAACGACCCGAATCCGTCGAATACGACGAGGCTGCCGAGTCACTCCAGCAGGTGTGGATCGCTGCCCGCTTCGCTCTGCGGGATGTTCTCGAGCGGGTCTCCATCGCTGACCTGGCGTCGAAGTCCCTGCCACCGGAGGTCTCCGAAAAGGTCGCCGTCGAGGATGCCTGGAACCCGCACTGAGGTCCTCACCGCATGGTTCTATCACTCACGCAAGGAACTTCTTCATATCAGTGAGCACTCTGTTTGCGGCAACGACCGACGCATTGAGGAACCACGGGTCGACATCGACCTCGAACGCATGCCCTTTGGCCACGACGGGCAGCTTCTTCCACAGTTGAGCATCGGTGAGTTGTCCGCCGCCGTCGGGGAAGGCGTAGAAGAGCCAATCCGCGTCGAGCGCATTAATCCTTTCCAAGGAGAGACCGCGACTGGGCTTATCGTCGAATTGCTGTAGCTTCGGCCGAGTGAGACCGGCATCCTCGGCAACGATGCCGGCGAGGGCTCGACTTCCGAAGTACAGGTACTCATCGCCTCGAGCACGGGCCAGGGAGACGCTCTCTCGTCCACCTCCTGATGCGCTTCCTGCTGCACCGCTTCGCGAAGCACCCCAGTCCTCGGCTCGCTTCTGATAGTCGGCCAGAAGCCTGTCGGCTTCATCCTGCTTCTTCAGGGCCTTGCCGACGATCGAGAGGTCATCCTTGAAGTTCTCGCTTCCGCCGTGCGTGTTCACTGTGGTCGCGATCTGCGCGAATTCGTCATTGAGCTTCTTCGGACTGCGATCGTTCGAAAGGATGAGGTCGGGTTCGAGGGCCGCAACCTTCTCCATGTCCGGACTCCCCCGTTCACCGACGATCTCAATACCATCGAGATCAAATCGATCACCGAACTCCTCACTGAGGAAGTTGGGAATCCCCGTGCCGCCAGTTGCCTCCGAACGGGCAACGGCAAGTCCGACCGGAACGCTTCCGAGTGCCAGGCAATTGTCGAGGTGCCCCGTCGACAACGCGACCACGCGTTTCGGTTGCACGGACGCCTCGGCAACGGAAACCTCGCCGGACTGGCTGCTGCAGGCGGAGAGCACCATTGCGCCGACCCCCATCGCGCTGCCGAAGAATGCCCTCCGTCCGAGCACCGGCCGCGCCCCCTCCCACGAGGAAATGCCGCGCTGAAGGCAATGAGCTGTCGGCCCGTTCGCATGATCTGTCATATTGGATAGCCTATCCTAATCAACAATTGCTTTGAGCCGCGACGCCCAATCCCGCTGCCGCAGTTCACCGGAAGCGGAGCGCCCGCCTCGGGACGATCCGGACAGTTTCTCAGAGGGCTGCCAGCTGACTTCCGCAATGATTGAGTCATGGACATCTCATCGCTGCTCGTCTCGTTCGGGCCCTTCGCACTCTGCGCGATCGCCCTCATCGTCTTCGTGGAGAACGGCCTGCTCTTCCCGTTCCTCCCGGGAGACAGCCTGGTCTTCGCTGCAGCTCTCCTCGCCGCCCAGCTCCATGTCCATTGGGCGCTCATCACCCTCATCGCCGCACTCGCAGCACTTCTCGGCGGAGAAATGGGCTACTACCTGGGCAAACGCTTCGGTCCGCGGATGTTCCGCCCCGATGCCCGCATCCTCAACACGCAGCGCCTGAAGGATGCGGAGCGCTTCTTCGACCGCTGGGGCGCGATGTCCATCATCCTGGGACGGTTCGTCCCGATCATCCGCACCTATCTCGCTCCGGCGGCGGCCGTGGCGAAGATGCGCCACTCCTCGTTCTCCCTGTGGAACGCGATCAGCGCAGTCGCCTGGGCGGGCCTCTTCGGAATCGCCGGACGACTCTTCGGTTCGATCCCCTGGGTCGCCCACAACGTCGAGTGGATCGCGCTGGGCATCGTCGTCGTGACGGTCGCACCCATCATCGTCACCGCATTGGCCCGCAGGCGTCGTTCCACGAAGTCAGAGACTGCCGAGTCTGCTGAGTCTGCTGACCCGACTGAGCCTGCTGAACCTGCTGAACCTGCCGAATCTACTGAGTCTGCTGAGCCGAAGCTGTAGAACTCAGCTCACCGCCATTGCGCGGTGACCGTGCGGACGTCGGCGACCACCTCGGCGATGGCGGCATTGTGCGCCGCGACGATCGGGTCGTGTCGGCCGACCTTCGCTTTCGACTCCTGCGTCCGCGAGCGCGAAACGAGGAGGACGTCGCGGCGGCAGGCGCTCAACGGCATGGGGATGACCTCGATGCTCTGATCCTGGGGCAGTGAGGATTCGGGGATCATCGCTACGGCCAGACCGGCCGCGATCATGCGGATGATCGCCGCGTAGTCGTCCATCCGCATCCCGACCCGGGGTTCGAAGCCGGCGGCGACGCAGAACGATCGGACCACCTCGTCGATGGCATCGCCCGGGTCGATACTGAATGCCCAGGTCTGCGAGACGACCGCGGTGAGGTCCGGCATGCCTTGGGCATCGACGCTGACCGCGCCCACTGACTTCGGCACGCAGAGGTAGAGCTGTTCCGAATACAGCTGCCGAGCAGTCAGCGCCGCGGGGATCCATGTCTTGTCGATGTCCGTCGAAACGAGCAGCGCGAGGTCGAGGTCGCCGGATTCGAGCCCGGCGACGAGCTTGGCATGTTCGTCCATCGTGACGTCGAGAGCGGCGTTGCCGTCGTTGGTCGCGCTGACCTTGGTCGCGCTGCCGTCGTTGGTCGCGTTGACCTTGGTCGCGCTGTCGTCAGCCGTCTGCCACCGAGGGCGCTTCTGCAGCTGATAATGCAGCTTCGGAATGACCCGCCCGCCCACGGTCGGCACCGCCCCGATCTTGACGGGGACCGCCTGCGATTCCCGCCACAGAGCCACCTCGTCGCCGAGGCGGTCGCACAGTCCCAGGATTTCGTTCGCCCGTGAGACCACGAGGTTGCCCACCACCGTGGGCTGCGAACCGCGGGGGCTCTTCGCGATGAGCGTCGACCCCAGACTGCGTTCGAGATTGCGCAGATGATGATTGACCGTCGGCTGACTCCAGGACAGTGACGCCGCTGCGGCCGCAACGGACCCGGACTCGGCGATCGCGCGCAGAGCCATCAGACCACGAGTATCCAGAGCTTCCATCATTCTCCACCCCTCAGTTCAATAGTGAGTATAGATCAGGTGAGGAAACTTGCTATTCTGCGGCAAGGCGGCATTGCCTAATCTGGGATCATGACCGTCCACCAGGATTCCCCGATGCCCTCAGCTCCGCACTCCGCGACCTCCGCTCGACTGCCCGAAGGTCGACCCTCGGACGCGGATTCGGCAGTGGAATCACGGACCGCGCGTGACCCGCAGACGCGTGCCTTTGACGCCGACCCGCAGACGCGTGCCCCCTACGCCGATGCGCTGGCAGCAGCAGCCGCGAAGGACTCCCTGTTCCTGTCCACCCCTGGGCACGGCGGAATCGGCTCGGGAATCTCGGCCGGTCAGGCCGAATACTTCGGCGAGCACACCCTCTCCCTGGACATCCCCCCGCTCTTCGACGGCATCGACCTCGGTGTCGACACCCCGAAGGACGAAGCCCTGCAACTGGCCGCCGAGGCCTGGGGCGCACGGCGCACCTGGTTCCTCACGAACGGCTCGTCACAGGGCAATCGCATGACGGCGCTGGCCATCGGCACCCTGGGCACGGGCGTGGTCACTCAGCGCAGCGCCCATTCGAGCTTCATCGACGGCATCGTGCTGGCCGGACTCAACCCCGGCTTCGTCTACCCGAATGTCGACGAGGTCAACGGCATCGCCCACGGCGTCACCCCTGACTCGCTGCGTCGAGCCATCCGGTCCCACCCTGAGAAGGTCACCGCCGTCTACCTCGTGACCCCGAGCTATTTCGGTGCCGTCGCCGATGTCGAGGCCCTCGCCGAAGTGGCCCATGACGCGGGCGCGTGCCTCATCGTCGATGCCGCGTGGGGTGCACATTTCGGCTTCCATCCGGACCTGCCCACCTCACCGGTTACCCAGGGTGCCGACATCGTCATCATGAGCACCCACAAGCTCGCCGGCTCGTTCACGCAGTCCGCACTGCTCCACCTCGGTGACACCGAGTTCGCCGACCGGCTCGAGCCTGCATTGGCCCGCGCCTTCATGATGACCGCGTCGACGAGCGAGAACGCTCACCTCATGGCGTCGATCGACATCGCCCGCCGGGATCTCATGAACTCCCACGAGACGATCTCGGACTCGATCGAGAACGTCCGGCAGATCCGCGCGCAGATCGAAGGCTCCGAGCACTACCATCTGCTGTCCGGGGACTTCATGAATCACCCCGACGTCGTCGACATCGACCCCTTCCGCCTGCCCATCGACATCACCTCGACGGGACTCGACGGGCACACGGTGCGCAAACGCCTGACCGAGGAATTCGACATCTTCGCCGAGATGGCCACCGCGACCACGCTCGTCGCCCTCATCGGCATCGGGAAGTCGCTCGACCTCACCCGGCTCTTCGACGCACTGGATGAGATGCGTCGGGACACCGCCGATTCCCGCGTCGCGGAAGCTGACGACTCAGCACAACCCCCGGCGGGACCTGCCAAGGGCACAACCGCCTCGGCGGGGATCCCTCCCCTGCCAGCGGCTGGGAAGCTCGTGCAGCTTCCCCGCGATGCTTTCTTCGCGGAGTCCGAACTCGTCACCGCCGCCGAGGCTGTCGGCCGGATCAGCGTAAGCTCGCTGGCCGCGTACCCTCCCGGCATCCCGAACGTCCTCCCCGGCGAGGAGATCACCACCGAGACGATCGATTTCCTCCAGGCCGTAGCCGCGCTCCCGTCGGGCCACGTCCGTGGTGCCGTCGACGCACAGCTTGCGATTTTCCGCGTGGCCAAGGAATAGCCGCAGTCCGGCCAGCCGCCTGATCACCCTCGTCACCGTGCGCCTTCGAGCGCCAGCGGGCGCGTTCGAGCGTCAGCACACCGCTCGGCCCTCGTTGCGAATAACCCAAGGCTTTTCTGATGTAAAGACATTCGCCCCGCCGACACCGGCCATAGAACCTCTGCCGAATCGGCAGCTTGCTGTGAGTTGGATCACTAAATTTGTTGACATAGCGGTAAAGTCACATCAAGATGTTCTGCGTTGCCAAAAACCGGCCGCCTCAACATCGCGCCCACCTCGGGTGGCGTGTAGCGCCGAGATCGGCATTGCGAACCGCTGGGGCGGCAGATAACCGAATTGCATCTGAAACGAGGAACCACTGATGTCAGAAGGCCACGACAGACCCGCTCCGAACAATGGGTAGCTGCCCCGCAGAGAGCGCAAAGCGCTGAAGAAGAAGCGCTTGGAGGCCGACCACTGCATCGTCATCGAGCCGAAATCCATTCGCACCGCAATCGGCGGAACCACAGTCGGCAACTTCATGGAATGGTTTGATTTCGGCGTCTACGGTTACCTCGCGGTCACCATGACGACCGTCTTCACCGAAGGCATGGACAGGCAGATGGGACTCCTCGTCACCCTGTTCGGCTTCGCGGTCTCCTTCCTCGTCCGCCCACTCGGCGGCATGGTCCTGGGACCGCTGGGTGACAAGAACGGACGCCAGAAGGTCCTCTTCTTCACCATGGCCACGATGGCCACCGCCACCGCGTTGATCGGCGTGCTGCCCACCGCAGCTCAGATCGGCCTGTGGGTGATCATTCCGCTCTACCTGCTCAAGATGATCCGGGGCTTCTCCACCGGCGGCGAATACGCCGGTGCGACTACGTACGTGTCTGAATTCGCTCCCGACAAGTCGCGTGGATTCTGGGCTTCCTGGCTCGATGTCGGCTCGTACCTCGGCTTCGCAGCGGGCGCGGGCACCGTCGCCATCACCACCATCATCTCGACGAGCGTCGCGGGAGACACCGCCATGGTCGACGGTGCGTGGAGGATCCCATTCCTCATCGCGATCCCTCTCGGCGCAGTCGCCATCTGGTTCCGTTTGAAGATCCCCGAGACTCCCAGCTTCGAAGCTTCCGTAGCCGAGGGGCTTGACGTCAAAGTCAAGGACGACAAGTATGCCCGCCATGGCCTCCTTGGGGTCATTCGTCACTTCTGGAAAGAGATCCTCATCGGCATCGCCATCGTTGCCGGGTCCCAGACAGTGGGCTACGCTCTCACGAGCTTCATGCCGACCTATCTCGAGGAGACGGTCAAGGTCTCGAACGTCCAGGCTGCGGTGGCCACCATTCCGGTGCTCGTCATCATGTCCGCCTGCCTGCCGCTCATCGGCAAGCTCTCCGACAAGATGGGCCGCAAGTTCGTCTTCCTCGTGGCCGCGGGAGCGACGATCGTCCTCATGGTCCCCGCCTTCGCCATCATGCAGATCGGCGAGATGTGGGCCGTCGTCATCGCACTGTTCATGGTTGCCGTGCCGGCTGGTTTCTACATCGCCTGCCTGGCATCGACGCTGCCGGCGCTGTTCCCGACGGCGTCGCGCTACGGCGCCATGGGCCTGACCTTCAACATCGGAGTCTCACTGTTCGGCGGTACCACCCCGCTGTTCAGTCAGGCGCTCATCGACCTCACCGGAAACTCGTACATGCCGGCGTTCTACATCATGTTCTTCTCGATCATCGCCTTCGTCGCGGTGCTCTTGATGAAGGAGTCCGCCCACAGGCCTCTGCTCGGGTCGTTCCCGACCGTGGGGTCGCACGAAGAGGCGGTCGAGCTGGCTCGCACACAGGATGACAATCCTGACCTCGATACGGACACCATGCCGATTCCGGTGGTGCAGGTGTGATCCTGGGCGGCAGCAGGACTGACCAACAGCCCTGACCAGCAGTCCCTGACCATCGCCGAGGCGGTCGCCCCCTGTCCTGGGGCGGCCGCTTTGTCGTCTGCTTCGCTTGGCCGTTGTCCAACTCCAGTCGAATCGCCCCGGGGTTTTCCGTCGGGCTAGAGGTCCTCGGCCCGCCTGAAATAGAAGAGATTGTCGATGACAAGAGCCTGAGCTTCGGCAGACCGGCCCGCCTCGATGAGCCCAACGAGATCGACGATCTGCTGCGCCGATTCGGCATCGACGATGGCGGCGATCGAATGGGCTGCGAAGACTCGCGACTGGTCTCGCAGCCGCAGACTGATATCGGCCGCCCGCCGGCCCAGACCGTGCTCCAGCAGATGTTCGTGGAAGAGACGATCGGCGGTCATGAAGCCGATCGTGTCATCCTCGAGTGCCGCGGCCAGAGCATCCTCGGCATGCCTGCGCAGATCGCCGAGCGCAGACTCACTCGCTGCCGGATCCTCGGTGGCCCGAGCACACAGGGCTTCGACCGCGGGCCCAGCGAGCAGGGCTCTGATGCGGATGATCTCCTCGAGGTCCTCTCGCGTCACCGGCACCAGACGGAAACCGCGATTCGGGACCGCCTCGACCGTGCCTTCAGCGACGAGAGACATCATGGCTTCTCGGACAGGGCTCAGGGAGATGCCCAACTGCTTGGCCAGCCCCGCGGCCGAATAGATGGTGTCGTCGGCGAGATCCCCGGTCGTGATCGCATGGCGGATGATGACGAGCGCGTGCTCCCTCAGTGTCGGAGTCGACTCGGGCCGGACAGGGGTCAACGCGTGACTGCCCGATCCGTGGCTGCCCGACGCCGAGCGCTTCGCATCAGGTGCGGCAGATTCGCTGGTGACCACAATTCTCCTTCGATGACTACGGAGTGCCTCATGTCAATACCCCCGGCTAATGAGGGTCGTGCCTCACACAAATTATCCCCGGGAACAACTCTCACCCCACCCGACTCGGCCTG
>NZ_JALDSX010000016.1 GCF_022748595.1 Brevibacterium sp. ZH18
TCGAGGTCCGCCGCTGTGTTGGTCATGGCTCAATCATAGTCGCCGCGCGGGCGCAGCTGCCGCGGCACCGATTCAGCTGCCGGATACCCAGACGGTCATCGATTCCTGGTAGGACTCCAGTGCTTCCGGACCATTGTCGCGGCCCCAGAACCCGGACTGGCGCAGACCGCCGAACGGAGTGGCCACGGTCCCCTCGCTGTAGCCGTTGATGGCCAGAGTCCCGACCCGGATGCGATCCGACCACCACTTGGCCATCGCCAGGTCCTCACACCACACCGTCGACGCAAGACCGTACTGGTCGTCGTTGATGGCACGCACGGCCTCGTCCCGGGAAGAAACTCTCAGCAGGGACGTGACGGGCCCGAAGATCTCGCCGCGGCCCAGTTCGCTGTCGGTCGGAACGCCCTCCACGATGGTCGGCGGGTACCAATTGCCCGCTTCAGGCACCTGAGCGGGATCATTGATGACGGTGGCTCCCTTGCCCACAGCTTCGTCAACCCATGTGGTGATGCGGTCGCGGGACGCCGCAGTGATGACCGGCCCCACATCTGTGCCTTCGCTCAGCGGGTCGCCGAGTGCGAGCTTCGCGGTCGCTGCCACAAGGGCATCCCGGAACTGCTGGAAGCGCTCCTCATCGTCGCCGACGACGATCACCCGCGACGAGGCTGTGCAGTTCTGTCCGCTGGTGCCGAAGGCCGCTCCCACCACGTCTGCGGCAATCGCTGCGAAGTCGCTGGCGTAGTCGACGTCGACGATGTATCCGGCGCGACCGCCGAGTTCGAGCGACACCTTCTTGAGGTTCGACTTCGCGGAGGATTCGAGGAACGACCGGCCGACCGGTCCTGAGCCTGTGAAGGTCAGGGCGTCGACGTCCGGGTGCAGGCCCAGTGCTCGCCCGACGGTCCTACCTGTGCCGGTGAGCACGTTGACGACGCCGGAGGGGACTCCTGCGGCCGCGGCCAGTTCAGCGAACCAGAGTGCGCTGAGTGTGGATTCCTCGGATGGCTTGATCACCATCGAATTGCCTGCGGCCAGCGCAGGAGCGACCTTCCAACCGAGCATGGCGATCGGGTAGTTCCACGGGAGGACCGCACCGACGACACCGATGGGGATCTTCTTCACCCATCCCCAGCCGTTCCCGTTCTGGAGGAAGCGTCCTTCATCTCTGGAGATGAGATCAGCGAAGAAGCGCAGGTTGTCGACGAAGTCCGGTACGTCTTCGTCGCGGCTTCCGGCGAAGACTTTGCCCGCCTCGACCGCGTCGAGATAAGCGATCTCTTCGGTGTTCTCCGCGACCAACTCCGCGAGACGGCGCAGGACCGCAGCCCGGTGGTCGGCGTCTTGCGCCCATGGCCCTGAGGTGAAGGCCTGGCGCGCTGCGTGCACAGCCTGGTCCACTTGGTCGGCTGTCGCCTCCGAAAGCGTGCCGAGCACCTCACCGCTTGCCGGTGATCGCAGCTGCACTCCGGGACCTGCTCCGGTGGTCCGCCGTCCGCCGATGTGGAGTCCTCGATCGCCCTCGAGCAGCTGCTGGAGTGCCGTGTTTCCCGACTCAGACATGGAGGGCCCTTCCTTCGATCCCGTCGATCGTGCTCAGCAGCGCGTCGACTGATTCGGTGTCGACGCTCGGCAGCGGCGGGCGCACCGGCCCCTGTTCGGCACCTCGACGACTGAGTGCGGCTTTGATGAGAGAGATGAAGGCCGGGTTGTCCTCGATCTGACCCAAAGCCGCACCGAGGCCCTTCCACAGTTCGATTGCCTCACCCCACCGGCCGTCGCGGGACAGATCCCACAGACGCTGGCACTGCTCAGGCAGCAGCCAGGCCGAGGCCGCCACCCACCCGCTGGCGCCTTGGGAGAATCCTTCCAAGGCGATGCCATCGGCGCCGATGAACACTTCGACCTCGTCACCGAGTGCCGCCCGCAGCTCCCGAACCCGGGTGGCTGCTCCCGACGTCTCCTTGACGCTCCAGAAGCTTCCCGTGTCGAGCAGCTCGACGAGGTGGGACGGCTGCAGGTCGGTCCCTGTCGAATGCGGATTGTTGTAGACCATCACCGGCAGTTCCGACGCGGCCATCACGATCCGCAGCGCGGCAATTGCTGCCTCCGGCGGCAGACCACCGTAGAAGGGAGGGGTGATCATCGCGGCGTCGGCACCCAATGCTGCGGCTTCGGCGATGAGTTCGGACATCTCTGCGGGCGCGTAGGCCATGCAGCCGACGACGACGGGGGCTCGGCCGGCGGCCGCCTCGACCACTGCGCGGACCTGCGACTCGCGTTCGTCTCGGCTCAGAGCCAGCGCCTCACCTGTCGCTCCCAGACAGAGGATTCCGCCGATGCCGGTGTCGAGGGCGTGCTCAACCCCGGCAGCCAACTGCTCAAGGTTCTGTGTTCCGTCCGCGTTGTACGGCGTTGTGGGCACGGCGAAGACTCCGTGCATCCGGTGCTGATTCGACATTGAATCTCCCTCATTCGCATCTGCGTCGGTCGCTTCGCGCCGACACCTTTGACAATAGAGAAGAGCGCGACCAGGAGCAATGACCGACCTGCAGGTGAGATGGCAGATCCGTGCAGCTGAGAACGGATCCACTTGCAGCAGGTGGGACGATCTCGCCCGCGACATGCAGAAGGGGCGGATCCCGTGATCGAGATCCGCCCCTTCAGATGCGTATGAACTGCTGCGTCTGTGTCCCGGACTGGGACTAGTTCCTGAAGTAGGAGAGGAGGCGCAGAATTTCGATGTAGAGCCACACGAGAGTGACCATGAGGGAGAATGCGCACATCCAGGAGTACTTCTCCGGGATCTGCTGCTTCACGCCCTGCTCGATCATCTGGAAGTCCATAATCAAGGTCATGGCAGCAAGCACTGTGGCGACGATGCCGATGATGACGCCCAAGGGCATCGAGATGCCCATGATGTTGATCTCGACAGCTCGCGCCCCACCGGTGCCGGTGAACATGGCGATGCCGAAGTTGATGAGCGAGAAGATCGCGTAGCCGCCGACGGCGATGAACATGAACTTCTTCATCTTCGAGCCGTAGCGCACGCCCTTGAACTTGAAGAGGGCGAGCATCACGCCGAAGACGCAGAGCGTGGCGAGCACAGCCTGGACGACGATGCCCGAGAACTGCGATTCGAACAGCGCGGAGATACCGCCGAGGAACACACCTTCGAAAGCGGCATACCCGATGATCAGGGCCTTGCTCGGTTCCTTCTTGAAGGCGTTGACCAAGCCGAGGACCAACGCGATGAGCATTGCGGGGAAAGCCAAGGGCGGAACGAACCAGCCGACGACGGCAGCGGCGAGAAGAATGGCGAAGAGCACACCGGTCTTCATCATCACATCGTCATAGGTCATGGCGCGGTCAGCGACCGGGCGACCTGTGTTGCGGTTCTGCGCGGCAGGCTGGTTGAACAGGTTGTTCAGTTCCTGGTCGGACATGACCGGGCCCTTGTTACGGCCGGCCTGGACTCCCTCATTGAGAGTCCGCTTCATCATAGGGTTACTCACGGTCGAGATCCTTTCGATCTGAGTAGGTTGCCCGCCACGGCAAAACGTCGCGCGGGGGTCTATTCACGGTTCCAGTGTAGTGGTCTGCCCTGGATACTGACTGAGGGCGAGGCCTGCTGAGAACGAGCGTTACGTGATCGTAACGCCTGAGCAGCGCCGCACTATTCCCCGTCAGCCTCAGCCCATGTGGTAGCTCGTAGCAGCACCTGGACCCCACGGGATTCCTGTAGCCCACCAGACGAAGAACAGCAGTCCCCACAAGATGAACATCGCGAACGAGAGAGGGATGGTGAACGACAGCACTGTGCCGATGCCCGCGTCGCGCTTATACCGCTGGATGAAGCCGAGCACGACGACGAAATACGGGCTCATCGGGGAGATGATGTTCGTCGTCGAATCGCCGATGCGGTAGAGGGCCTGAGTGGTCTCGGGTGAGATCGACAGGAGCATGAACATCGGCACGAGGACCGGTGCCATGAGGGTCCACAATCCCGATCCCGAGGTGAGGAACAGCGCACCGAGCGCCACGAGCACCCACCCGCCGAGGAGGATGACGAGGGTCCCGGTGTTGAGCGAGCCGAAGAACTCGGCACCGCGGATCGCAAGGATCTCACCGAGGCTCGACATCTTGAACAGTGCAAGGAACTGGCTGGCAGCGAAGAAGAGCACGATGACCGGGACGAAGGGAAGGAGTCCCTTGCCCATCATGTCCGGAATATCCGAGGTCTTCTTGATCGATCCGGTGGCGTATCCGTAGACGATGCCGACGATGAAGAAGCCGAACCCGATGATGGCCGCAATGCCGCCCATCAGTCCCGATTCAGGACCGAAGCTGCCGGCCTCGTCACGCAGGAAGGAATCCTTCGGCCAGGCGAGGAGGAACAGGAGGGCAGCACACGCGATGATGGAGGCCACGGCGATGACCATGCCGCGCTTCTCGTTGGAGTCCAGCGCCATCTTCACGTCGAAGTTGTCCGGGTCGTTCTCATCCGGTTCGTCGAGTTCGATCATGTCTGCGCGCTTCGACAGCACCAACTCGGTCATGATGGTCACGGCAGCAGCGACGACGAACATCGACACGAAGTTGAAGTAGAAATTCGCAACGGGGCTGACCACGTAGTCCGGGTCGATGATCTGAGCGGCCGTGGTGGAGAGTCCGCCGAGGATGGTGTCGAGCGAGTTGACCATGGGCGCGGCAGAGTAGCCGCCGGAGGTGGCGGCGTAGGCGACGAGGCAGCCGAGCAGCGGATTGCGTCCCACCGCTTTGAACGCGAGTCCGCCCAGCGGAATCATGATCATGTAGGAGGCATCCGAGGCGATCGACGAGGCGGTGCCGGCCAGGGCGACGATGAACGTGATCCACTTCGGAGAGGCCCCGGCGATGGTGCCGCGCAGCATCGCCGGGATGAGCCCGGACTGCTCAGCCACGGCAACGCCGAGGAGGACGATGAGCACCAGGCCGAGCGCGGGGAACGTGACGAAGTTGTCCGTGGCTCCGGCGACGATCGCACGCAGTGATTCCGTGCTGAAGAGATTGGTCACCGTCACCGTCTTATCGGTGGCCGGATTGACTGCGCTCAGTCCGGTCGCAGAGAAGATGGCTGAGAGCACCATGACCACAACAGCCAGCGAGAGGAACAGCCAGAACGGATGCGGAAGTCTGTTGCCCGCCTTCTCGATGATGACCAGCAGGCGCATGAGCCCGCTGAGTTCATTCGTTTGGGTGGTCGTGTTGTCGGTGGCAGCGGCATTGCGCGACATCGATGCTCCTCGGTCATTCAGCACGCCGATCGATCGGACCGGCACGTTGGTGGCGTCCACGAAATATGGCACAGCTCACGTCAGCAAGGTTCTAGTTTTATCGACAACAGGTGTTGCGGCGAGAGGATCTCATATTCTGGATCGGCACCGGCATCAGTCGAGGCGATCAGGCCCGCCGAGTGGGAATGACCGCGTGAGCATACGACCCGCTCCGGAATGCACGATGCCGGCCGCACATGATGTGCGACCGGCATCGTCAGCGATTGTCTGACTCCTGAGTCAGCGCTCGACGTCTCCGCGGATGAAGGCCTCGACGGCCTCGTGACCGGCGTCGTCGTCCTGCTGCTCAGGGGGCGACTTCATGAAGTAGGAGGACGCCGAGATCAAGGCGCCGCCGATTCCACGGTCGAGACCGATCTTCGCGGCGCGCACAGCGTCGATGATGACTCCGGCCGAGTTCGGGGAGTCCCAGACTTCGAGCTTGTACTCAAGGGATACGGGTGCATCGCCGAAGTTGCGACCTTCGAGACGGACGAATGCCCACTTGCGATCGTCGAGCCACTCGACGTAGTCGCTGGGTCCGATGTGGACGTTGCGCGCGGGCAGATCGGCAGTCGTATTCGACGTCACGGCCTGCGTCTTCGAGATCTTCTTCGACTCGAGACGCTTGCGCTCGAGCATGTTCTTGAAGTCCATGTTGCCGCCGACGTTGAGCTGGTAGGTCCGGTCGAGGACGACACCGCGGTCTTCGAAGAGCTTGGCCATCACACGGTGGGTGATGGTCGCACCGAGCTGGCTCTTTATGTCGTCGCCGACGATCGGCACGCCGGCCGCCCGGAACTTGTCGTCCCATTCCTTCGTGCCTGCGATGAAGACCGGCAGGGCATTGACGAAGGCGACCTTCGCGTCGATTGCGGCCTGGGCGTAGTATTCGACGGCCTGCTGTGAACCGACGGGCAGGTAGCAGACGAGCACATCGGCCTTCGCGTCGCGCAGTGCCTGAGCCACATCAACGGGTTCGACGTCGGATTCGACGATCGTCTCGCGGTAGTACTCCCCCAGCCCATCCAGGGTCGGGCCGCGCTTGACCTCGACGCCTGTCGGCGGCACATCGGCGAGTTTGATCGTGTTGTTCTCACTGGCCGTGATCGCCTCGGCGATGTCGGTTCCGACCTTCTTGCCGTCGACATCGAAGGCAGTGACGAATTCGATATCACCGACGTGATACTCCCCGAACTCAACGTGCATGAGTCCCGGAACCTTTGTTCCTGGGGCCGCATCCCGGTAATACTCAACACCTTGGATCAGGGAAGAGGCGCAGTTGCCCAATCCGGCAATCGCGACTCGAATCGTTTTCGTTCCCACGTCTGTGATTTCTCCTTTGTCGTTTCAGGTTTCCCTGAGTGTCAGGTCTCCTGAGGATTCAAGGGGTTTCGAACCTCAGATATTCCTGACGGGGTCTGCATTTCGATCAGACCCAACTATTCATCTTAATATCCTCGTCAAAACGGCGAGGCATGTGAACGATGGCACTGCTGCCCGGCCGTCCGGGTGCCTGACCCGCTCGTCCGGGAGCCTGACCCGGTCGCCCGGGAGCCCCGGTGTCGTCATCAGCTGACGACGAGCGGCTCCAGAACCAAGTCCGGGTGGTTCTTCTGCACGCCCTGCAGACGCCACCTGTCGGAGAACAGCGCTAGCAGTTCCCCATCGGAGCGGCTGAGGACTTCAACCGAACGTTCCCGGGCCAGAGTCGGAACGCATTCCGGCGTGGTCCGTCGGGCCAGTGAGAAGTTGAGCCGCTCGAGCGCGCACGGCGCATGGAATTCGTTGATCATCCGATCCTCGGCGACCTCGAACTGCATCGGTCCGACCGCGCCGAGAACCGGCGCCTGATCGCCGCGCAGGTCCGAGCGAAGCACCTGGATGACGCCCTCGTGGTCGAGCTGTTCGATGCCGCGGCGAAACTGCTTGTACTTCGAGGAGTCCTTGGCGCGGATGACCATGAAGTGCTCGGGCGAGAACGTCGGGATACCCGGGAACTCGACCTTCTTGTCGAGGTAGAGCGAGTCGCCCACACGCAGCGCACTGGCGTTGACGAGTCCGACGACGTCTCCGGGGAACGCCTCGTCGACGACATCGCGGTCGCGGCCGAAGACCTGCTGCGCGTACTTCGTGGCGAAGGGTTTTCCGGTTGCGGCATGGGTGAGCACGGAGCCACGTTCGAAGACGCCGGAGCAGACGCGGATGTAGGCGAGTCGGTCACGGTGGTTCGAATCCATGCCGGCCTGAACCTTGAAGACGAAGCCGGAGAACGGGTCGGCCACGTCACGGGGCTCGCCGGTCTTGTCCTCGCGCGCTTCGGCGGCGGGAGCCAGATCGACGAGCATGTCGAGGAGTTTGTGGATGCCGAAGTTGAGTACCGCGGAGGCGAACATCACCGGGGTGGACTTACCTGCCAGGAAGGTCTCCTGATCGTGGTTCTGGTCCTCCATCTCGAGCAGCTCGGACTCGTCGACAGCAGTCTGCCACGCATCGCCTTCGAGATCGGCAGCCTTCTCCGGACTGAAGGTCTCCTCACCGGCGATGGTCGCTCCGCCGTCGGTGCGCGCGTACTTCGTGTAGTCGCCGGTGACACGGTCGAGCACACCGCGGAAGTCTCCGGACTGTCCAACGGGCCACGTCAGAGGGGTGGGCAGGAGTCCTGTGCGCTCCTGAACTTCGTCCATGAGCTCAAGCGCGTCGAGGCCGGGGCGGTCCCACTTGTTGACCACGGTGATGATGGGGATGTTGCGGTGGGCACAGACTTCGAAGAGCTTCATCGTCTGAGCCTCAAGGCCCTTCGCCGCGTCGATGAGCATGACCGCGCAGTCGACTGCGGAGAGAACGCGGTAGGTGTCCTCGGAGAAGTCGGCGTGGCCGGGGGTATCGACGAGGTTGAACACCGCATCCCGGTACTCGAACTGCAGAGCCGCCGAAGAGATCGAGATCCCGCGGTCTTGCTCCATCTTCATCCAGTCAGAGACGGTCGCGCGGCGGCCGGCCTTTCCATGGGTGGCTCCGGCCTGACCGATTGCTCGCGCATGCAGGGCGAGCGCCTCGGTGGTCGTTGATTTACCCGCGTCGGGGTGCGAAATGACAGCGAACGTGCGGCGGCGAGCCGCCTGGGTTCGAATGTCCTTGTCAGAATAATGGCCAGAAGTCACCAAAATATCCTATCCCGCTTCTGCCCTCTGCCGCGTGTCCGGTCAGTCACAGTCGTCTGAGATCGTGTTTCGCATCCAGCGTCCTGTCGGATTCTGCCTCTATGCTGGTGGGCGATGACTGAGGAATTTGTTGAATATGCCGGCCGCTCGGAGCCCAGGGAACGTTGGCTCAAGGCCCTGCCGCTCATTCTCGCAGCGGTGCTCGGAATCCCCTGCCTGGTGTATGCGATCTTGTTCTCAATCTCGATTGCGCAGGTGACGAAGTACATCTTCGACATCGGAACCTCCGGGTGGGAGGCCATCGGCCTGGTGCTGCTCAGCCTCTCCGGCGCATTCAGCATCATCTTCTATCTCGCGTTCCTCTTCATCGGCACCCGCAGGCGGACATGGAAATGGCGCATCTGGTGGGCCGTGGCCGCCTTCCTCGCCGCAGCAGCTCTGCCGATCTGGTGGCTGTTCGCCGACTTCCTGTAGATCGAGGTCTACAGCTGCGCGAGAGCCTTCGCGATCCGCTTCTCCGACACCGGGTGGGCGGTTCCCAATGAGTTCGCATAGAGACTGACGCGCAGCTCCTCGAGCATGACGATCACCTCGCGCCAAATGCTGGGCACCGCTGCGATCCGAGTCGCCCAGTCGGCCTTTGCCAGGTCCGGGAACCGCTTGGCGACCTTCTTCGCCACCTCATCCTCACTGCCGGAGACGCGGTCCATGAGCTGTTTGTCCCGACTCGGCGAATTCTGCATCCCATCGACGCGCTGGACGTGAGCACGGACCCAGCGCGGCAGGTCGCGAAGCATCTGCGGAGTCATCGCCGCCACCGCGTGCCCGGAGACCCGGGAGCCGCGCCAGGCCTGCACATCGGCCAAGTTGGACAGGATCGTCAGCGACGACGCCTTCGACACAAGCCGATCCAGCTCTGTCGTCGAGCGCAGAGCCTTCATCAGGTACTGCAGCAGAGCAGAACACGCGACCGGCAGTGCCGCCTGGACGGTCTTGTCGAGGCGGTCGAATTGCTGCGTGTCCGCCACCCATGCCGTTTCGGCCGGTCCCAGTGCGGATTCGACCTCACCGCGGACACCGACTCTGAGCAGGGCGGTGAGCAGCTCTTCCGACGTCTTCTGGTGTCCGGCAAGGACGAGCTTCTCATCGGTCGTCAGTCCGTCGCGCAGGTACTTCAGCGCCTCGTTCGCCCGCAGGCTCAGCAGTGTGATGAGCCCCTCGCGGGTGGCCAGTCGAGCTTGGAGCGCAGTGTCGAAGGCGACGAAATCGACGCTCGTGCCCCGATCGGCAAGACCGGGGATCGCACCGGCGTCTGCCTCGTCCGGGTCGGCAAGAGATCCGAAGGACCACGAGGTCAGACCGGTCTTCGTGCTGAATGCGACCTGCTTCTGCCGGGCCTTGCGCACCTGCGGCTTGGCCTTCGTCGTCAGCTTCGCCAGGTCCTCGCCGAGGCCCACGGTCGTGGTCCCGTCGATGACGCGGAAGCGGATCCGCAGGTGGTCGGGGATCCGGTCGCGGTCGAAGTCTGCGGCGGACACGGTGATGGGCACCAGATCCTGCAGGCCTCCCCCACCGGCACGTTCGCTCAGATGGGCGGCGAGCACCTCCGGCAGGCTGCCCCGGTACGGCGTGAGGTTGGGCAAGATGTCGCGGGCGACGTCGGGGGCTGGCACGAAGTAACGGCGTTTGCTCTTCGGCAGCGACCGGATATAGGCGGCGACGAGTTCTTCACGCAGGCCGGGGACCTGCCAGGAGAACTCATCCGCATCGACCACCGGCACCGAGGCTGCAGGCAGTTCCACGGTCACCCCGTCCTCCGTGCTGCCCGGGTCGAAGGAGTACCGCAGCTTCGCCATCGTTCCGTCGCCCAGTTCCCATTCCATCGGGAAATCGTCGGCCACCGAGGCGGTCAGCTCCTCGCTGTCATCGCTGAGCAGCACCGAGGTTGTGAGGTCGAGGATGTGCGGGTCGCGCCGTTTCTGCTTCTTCCACCAGGAGCGGAAGTCCGCCGCCGAGGTGACGGTGGACGGCACCCGCTCATCGAAGAACTCGAAGAGCGCATCGTCCTGATCGAGAACACGTCTGTTGCGTGTGCGGGAGGCAAGGTCCTCGGCCTCTTCGATGACCGCCTGATTGTGTTCGAGGAAGGCGAATCGCTCATGCCAGTCACCTTCGATGAGACCTTTGCGGATGAACATGTCACGGGCGGCTTCTTGGTCGAAGGTGCCATAGCCGACACGGCGGTCGCTGACGAGGGTGACGCCGTAGAGTGAGATCTTCTCGTAGACCATCGATCCGCCGGCCTTCGTCGACCAGTGCGGGTCCGAATACTGCCTGTTCACGAGGTCACCGGCAGCTTCGACAACCCAGTCGGGTTCGATCGCGGCCACTGTGCGCGCCCACAGCCTGGAGGTTTCGACGAGTTCGGCGGCCATGACGAAGTCGGGCTTCTTCTTGAACAGCCCGGAGCCGGGGAAGATCGCGAAGCGGGTCCCGCGGGCACCTTGGTAATCCTTGTTCCGCTCGGACCGGGAGCCGATCATCGACAGCAGTCCGGCCAGCAGTGCGCGGTGGATGGCCGCTGCATGCGGATCGAGTCGAGCGCTGGCAGCGCTCTGACCCGAGGCGGCTTCATCGTTGGCCACGCCGTTCTTCTTCGCGCTGCGTTTGGCTGCGCTGAGTTCAGCGAATCCGATCTTGCCGTTCGACGTCGGCAGCGCCGCGGCGGCACCCGAGCCCTTCGCCTTCGCACCTTCACCACCACGCGACGACCCCCGGCCTCCGGACGATGAGCCTGTGCCTCGCCTACCGGCACCTCTTCCCGCCTCGGTGAGGGCCGCGTCAGCACCAGTCTCAGCGTCGGCGGGACGCCAGACGGACTTGTTGATGCGGATTCCGGCGGACCCGAGCAGGGAGCGCAGCTGGCCGACGAGGTCCTGCCATTCGCGGATGCGCACGAAGTTGAGGAACTCGGCCTTGCACTGGCGGCGGAACTTCGAACTCGTCAGCGCTGCCTGCTGATCATCAAGGTAGTTCCACAGGTTGAGGTAGGACAGGAAGTCGCTTCCCGAATGGGTGAACCGGGCATGCTTCTCGTCAGCTGCGGCCCTGACCTCGGTCGGACGTTCGCGCGGGTCCTGAATGGACAGAGCAGCGACGATCACGGTGATCTCTCCCCCGCATCCCGCCTCGGCGCCGGCGATGATCATCCGCGCCAGACGCGGATCGACCGGGAGCAGGGACAGCTGTCGGCCGGTCGGCGTGATCGTCGTGGTGCCGGCTGCGTCACTGGTCAGAGCTCCGAGCTCGGCCAGGAGTGTGCGGCCGTCGCGGACAGCTTTGGCCTCGGGCGGAGTGAGGAACGGGAACTCGAGGATCTCTTTGTCACTCGAGGCGAACCCGAGGTCGGTCATCTGGAGGATGACGCTGGCCAGGTTCGTCCGCAGGATCTCAGGATCGGTGAATTCGGGTCGGGAGTCGAAGTCGGCTTCCGAGTACAGACGGATGCAGATGCCGTCGCTGGTGCGCCCCGACCGGCCCTTGCGCTGGTTGGCGCTCGCCTGGGAGATGCGTTCGATGGGCAAGCGCTGGACGCGGGTGCGGTTCGAATACCGGGAGATGCGGGCCGTGCCGACGTCGATGACGTATTTGATGCCGGGGACCGTCAGTGAGGTTTCGGCGACGTTCGTGGCCAGGACGATGCGCGGACGCGAGTGGGGTTTGAAGACCTTCTGCTGCTCCCCTGCGGACAGGCGGGCGAAGAGCGGAACGACCTCCCAGCTGCTCAGTCGGGTGCGCCTGCGCAGATGATCTTCGAGGGCATCGGCGGTGTCGCGGATCTCGCGCTCGCCGGAGAGAAAGACGAGGATGTCACCCGGCTCCTCCTTGCTGAGTTCGTCGACGGCGGCGATGATGCCGTCGGTCTGCTCCTCGACTCCGGTCTCGAAGCTGCCGGACTCCCCCGGACCGTCGACGTCGTCGTCCTCTTCGTCGTCGACGAGCGGGCGGTAGCGGACCTCGACGGGATAGGTCCGGCCTTCGACCTCGATGATCGGCGCATCGTCGAAGTGAGCTGAGAAGGACTGCGGGTCGATCGTCGCCGAGGTGATGATGACCTTGAGGTCCGGCCGTTTGCCGAGGACCTCTTTGAGATAGCCGAGGAGGAAGTCGATGTTGAGGCTGCGTTCGTGGGCCTCGTCGATGATGATGACTTCGTAGTCGCGCAGCAGCTTGTCGCGGGAGAGTTCGGAGAGCAGAATGCCGTCGGTCATGACCTTCACGCGGGTCGAGTCGGCGACCTGCGCGGTGAAGCGCACCTGGTAGCCGATGGTCCCGCCGAGGTCTTCGCCGAGTTCGTCAGCGATGCGCTCAGCCACAGTCCTGGCAGCGATGCGCCGCGGCTGAGTGTGGCCGATGAGTCCGTTGACGCCGAGCCCCAGCTCAAGGCAGATCTTCGGCAGCTGGGTGGTCTTTCCCGACCCGGTCTCGCCAGCGATGATGACGACCTGGTTGTCGCGGACCGCCGCGGCGATCTCGTCCTTCGCCGCGCTGACGGGCAGGTCAGGCGGATAGGTGACCTGAACGTCCTGTGCCTCGCGCGCGGTTTTCAGACGGGCCCGACGCTCGCGGTGGTGGGCGCCTGAAGTCTTGCCGCGCGGATTCTTGTGCCGCCGCTTCGAGGGCTGCGAGCGCGCCGTCGACGGCTCGGGCGCATGCTGCGTCGGATGTGCTGGGTTCTCATGTGCCATTTCATGTCCCAGCTTAGCGTCTGCCCCCGCCGAGGCGGTGGTGGGCTCAGGCGTTGGTGGGCTCAGGCGTTGTCCGCCAGTCGCCGCAGCTTGGCGAGGTAGGCGTCCCAGTTCTGGTCCTCGGGCATGTTCGGGTTGGTCGCATTGAGTCCGACCTGACCGTCGATGGCCTCCCGGATGACATCAGCCTGCCCGAGGTGGCGGGTGAGGTCGACGAGCACGTGGGTCATCATCTGGGCCAGGGTCACCGTGTTCCTGTCGGCGGGCCAATGCGGAACGGCTCCGATGGCGTCAAGAGGCAGGGAGGCGAAGGTCTCGTCCGCGAAGTCCCAGACCCGGTGGTAGAGGTCGACGATGGACGTCGACGTTTGGGTCTCGGTGGCAAACCAGTCGGCCTGCGGGTCGTTGTCGAATTCCTCGAGGGTGATGACTTCGTCGTGGTTCGGCCACGGGCGGCCGAAGGTATCTCCGAAGTATCCGATCTCTACGCCGGCCATGTGCTTGACGATTCCCAGCAGGTTGAGGCCTGTGGGTGTCTGCGGCGAGCGCAGCTGCTTTTCGCTCAGCCCGTCGAGTTTCCACAGCAGATCCCTGCGCGAGGCTCGCAGGTTGTTGCCCAGGATGGCCTTCATCGCGGCTTCGTCGATCATGGTCCCAGTCTGCCTCACACGCCCGGCGGCGAATACCGTTATCCTCGAAGTGTGGACCCCGATGACTCACGCAGCAGGATCGCCCGGCGGATGTTCCCCGACGGCGAGGATCCCGACCCCCGCTTCACACTTGCCAACGAGCGCACGTTCCTGTCGTGGATTCGGACGTCTCTTGCGTTCATCGGCGGTGGAATCGCGGTCGAGGCTTTCACCTCGGCGATCTTCACCCCCGGCCTGCGTGCCACCCTGTCGATCGTGCTCATGGTCATCGGCTTCATCCTCGCCGCCGGCGCCGCGTTCCGGTGGCATCGGATCGAATCGGCGATGAGGCGCAAGACCTCCCTGCCGCTGCCTCTCATCATTCCCATCGTCAGTCTCGCCTCGGCACTGGGTGCCGGGCTTCTCGTTCTGGTCTTCGCCGGAGTGCTGTGAGCACTCCTCGCCCTCAGAATCCCCGGCGACCCCCTCGTCCCCCGCGGCCCCAACCGCACCAAGATCCGGGCCTGCAGCCAGAGCGCACCACTCAGTCGTGGCTGCGCACGAGCCTGACGATGACGGTCGTGAGTCTGCTCTTCATCCGCTGGGTCAACGTGTTCGGTTTCCTCTCCGTCGTCATCTTCGTCATCTGCCTGGGCCTGGCGATTTCGGCCATCGCTCTGCAGGTGCGCCGGTACCGCCTCGGCGCGGTGTCCATCCGTGCCGAACGGGGCCGCCCCACACCGTGGGCCGTCCTGTTCCTCACCAGCTCGGTGTGTCTCATCGCCCTCCTCGGGATCGCCTCGGTCCTCAAGATCGCACTCGGCTGACCCGACCCACCTCTGCTCGCGGAACTCCACCTGCGATGACGATGAGGGCTGTGGACCCTTGGGCTTCGCGAATCAGCGTTCCTCGTTGTGAGACCGCCTGCTCGTCGACGGCACCCGTTCTCTAAACTGGTCCCCATGAAGGATGCACAGGACGTTTCCACAGCCCCCATCGTCGCCGTCGGACTCATCGGCGGATTCCTCACCGCCCGGGAGACCGGGATCCGTCCCCTCGGCGGAGTCGTTCTCGCAGCGGCGGGTGCCTATGCTGCGCGCACGTGGTTTCAGAAGCAGGGCTGGCCGACAGCGACAGCTCTGACACTGGGCTACCTCGGCGGATTCGGCGCCTCTCACCCGCTGGCGAAGAAGATCGGCGCGTGGCCCGCTGTCTTCACCGTCGCCGGTGCCAGTGCCCTGGCGGCCCACTTCGCCGTCGACTCGGCCGACAGCAGCGACTGAACCTGATCGCCTCTCGGCTCAACGCCGTCCTCTGAGCACCTCCGCTCAGCACCTGCGGCGGCCCACCTCGGCGGCTCATTTCAGCGCCCCACCATCACTTGGCCCAGGAAGCGAGGATCACCGGTAGCCCATGCTGGCCGTTTTCGAAGGTTTCGCCGTCATTGCGGCAGTCATTCTCGTCGGGTTCGTCCTGGGACGCTCCGATGTCCTCGGGCCCCATGGCCAGCAGGTCATCGCGAAGCTCGTCTTCTACGCCGGCACCCCGGCGCTGCTCTATGTCACCGTCGCGGACACCGATCTGGGGCTGATCTTCAACACGGCACTGCTGGCAACGGGCGGGTCAGCTCTGCTCGTCGCGATCATCCTGTTCGTCCTCACCCGTTGGGTCCGAAGACGCAGCACAGGTGAAGCACTGTTCTCCGCCTGGTCCGCAAGCTACGTCAACATCGGCAACCTCGGCATCCCGATCGCCGCCTATGTCCTCCACGACATCGGATACGTTGCACCTGTCCTGCTCTTCCAGCTGCTCATCCTCGCGCCGATCGGCATGGCCGTCCTCGACTCGGCCGGCAAGAAGAAGGTCGACCAGCACTGGTATTCGGCTCCTCTGCAGATCCTGAAGAACCCCATCGTCCTCGGTGCTGCTGCCGGAGTGGCCGCTTCCGCGACGAGTTTCGAACTCCCCCGCTTCATCTTCGAACCCATCGACATGATCGGTGCCATCGCGGTTCCCGGTGCGCTGCTGGCCTTCGGAATCTCGCTCAAGGACGGATGGGCTCTTCCTGCACGCGGGACCCGCAAGCAGCTCACCTTCATCACCGTCGCCAAACTCATCGTCCAGCCCGTCCTCGCCTGGGTCATCGGCGGACCTCTGCTGGGCTATGAGGGCATCGCCCTGTTCGCCATCGTCGTCACCTCGACCCTGCCGACTGCACAGAATGTCTACATCTACTCGATGCAGTACAAACAGTCCGAAGCGCTGATGCGCGATGCCGTATTCATCACGACAGTCCTGGCCGTACCTGCCCTCGTCATCGTCGCCGCCCTGCTGGGGTGAGAGGAACCGGACCGACGGGGACCACGCACGTCGGTGACTGCGGGGCCGCCTCGGTGATCTGGGCGTCTCGGTGACTGCGGGGCCGCCTCGGTGATCTGGGCGCCTGTGGCGTGTCCTACACCGGTTGTTCGGCCGGGTCACTGACAATGGAAACGTGGCTGGAGACGAGAAGAACGAGACCGAAGACCTCCTGAGCAGGCGGATGAGTTCAGGATCCAGTAGTGCTGCCGAAAAGCAGACGGATCCACCGCTGGAGGCGGCAAACGACCCATCGACCGACACCGAGGCGTTCGATCCGATCAAGGATCCCATCGCCAAGGACGAGCCGAGGCCCTCAACCGGACCGGTGCGAGTCGCACCTGCGCATTCGTCGAATCCGACGGAGGCCACCAGGTCGAACGCCCACGCGACGTCCCGGACCCGTGAGGTCCCAGCCAACGCCCACACCTCGGTGATGAGCGAAGCGGACTGGGCCGCGGTGACGCAGGCTGCGACCGCGTCCGACGTTCACGAGCCGGAGGTCCCCGAGCACCGAGGCAACGTCCTCGACGTCATCGGCACCATCTGGATCACACTCGCCACCCCTTTCATCCTGCTGGCTCTGGCCGTGCGCTTCGTCGCATCGGGGCTGTTCCTCAAGTTCGAGTACTTCCGCCCCGGATTCCCTGCCGACCAGTTCGGATTCGGCAGTGCCGAGCGCGAGCATTACGGCACCTACGTCATCGACTACCTGTCGAACCTCGATTCGCGCCGCTACCTCGCTGATGTCGTCATGCCCAACGGTGAGCCCGTCTTCATCTCCGAAGAGCTCAACCACATGGCCGACGTCAAGAGTCTCATCTCGCTGCTGTACCTGGTCGCGATCATCGGCATCATCGGCGCCGTCCTCTTCGCGCTCTACCTCTCGCGCCGGCACGGACCCGGCATGAATCTGGGTGTGCGCCTCGGGTCGATCCTCAGCGTCATCGTCATCGCCATTGCGGCGGTGCTGGCGTTCCTCGGCTGGGACAGCTTCTTCCGCGGCTTCCACAAGATCTTCTTCTCCAACGGGACGTGGGAGTTCTACACGGATGATTCGCTCATCCGACTGTTCCCACCCCAGTTCTGGGTCGACTCGGGCATCGCGGGCGGCGGGCTCTTCCTACTCATCGCCATCGTCCTCTTCTGCCTCAGCTTCGCCGGACACAAGAAGCGCCGCGCCCGCCGGAAGGCGCTGCGCGAGGCCTGAGCTCAGGCATCACAGAGTCCGGGCACACAGAGCTCGGACACACAGGGTCCGGGCACAACAGAGCCCGGGCACACAGCTGCGAGGTCGCGCCTCGCTCCACGGTTTCGGCCGGGTGGTCTTTCCCCTTCCACCCGGCCGCACTTATGTCCGCGGTCAGTGGGCCTGAGCCTCAGTCGGTCTGAGCCTCAGCCGACCTGAGCCTGACTCGACCTGAAGCCTCAATCGTCGACGGCGTCGCGTCCGCGGCGGATGATGAGCGGATCGGGGTCGTAGACGACCTCTGTGTCCTTGCCCTCGTAGTCGAACTGGTTGAGGAAGTAACGGATGGCATTGAGCCGAGCGCGCTTCTTGTCGTTGCTCTTGATCGTGATCCACGGGGCGTGGTCGGTGTCCGTGCGGCGGAACATCTCTTCCTTCGCCGCGGTGTAATCCTCCCACCGGCCCAAGGATTCGAGGTCCATCGGCGAAAGCTTCCACTGCCGCACGGGGTCGATCTGGCGGATCGCGAACCGCGTCCGCTGTTCGTGCTGGGTGACGGAGAACCAGAACTTCGTGACATGGATGCCCGAGTCGATGAGCATCTTCTCGAACAGCGGAGCCTGCTCCATGAAGATCTCGTATTCCTCGTCGCTGCAGAAGCCCATCACGCGTTCGACGTTGGCTCGGTTGTACCAGGAGCGGTCGAACATGACGAACTCACCGTCCGTGGGCAGGTGCGCGATATAGCGCTGGAAATACCACTGACCGGCTTCTTTGTCCGAGGGTTTGTTCAGCGCCACAACGCGGGCCGCGCGGGGGTTGAGATGTTCGGTGAAGCGTTTGATCGTGCCACCCTTGCCGGCTGCGTCACGTCCTTCGAAGAGGATCACGTGTTTGCTGTCCGTGTCCTGTCCCCAGTACTGGAATTTCAGGAGCTCCACCTGCAGCTGGTACTTCTCGAGTTCGTATTCCTCGCGGTCCATGAGCTCGGGGTACGGATAGCCTTCGCGCCACGTTTCGACGGCGCGGCCCATCGGATCGATGAGGTGCGGATCCGTGGTGTGGCTGTCTTCGACCGTGTAGCCCTCCAGCCGGAGCTTGTCGATGTACTCGCGCAGGTTCTCCTTGAGCAGGTGGTTCACGAACTCTCCTTCACATCGACTTCCGACTGGACAGGAAACAGAACCCCGGACATTCGGGGCTGCCGCAACTCGCGCAGAGACGGCGACTCGCGCGCAGGTCTGCAGTTTCACATGCAGGCTAGTGCGCCCAGGTGAACATCAGGTTATGCGATCAATGTCCCGCTTCGGAAGCATTCCGAGACTGAGCAGCGGTGCCACGGCAACGATGCCGAACGACAGCGGGTATCCGAAGACCGTGATGAGTGCGCCGAATCCTGGGCCCAGAATCGCCGACATCACGAACTGTCCCGTGTTCTGTGTGCCCAAAGCCTTGCCCGACCACTTCGGGCCCGCTGCCTCGGCCACCGAGGCGAAGGCGAGACCGTTGTCGGCCACCGACACGGTGGAGGCGAGGATGAAGACGACCGCGGCGACGACCGGCATCGGAGTCAGCGAGATCAGCGCGATCGCGGCCACGAGGACGACAGCGGCGATGGCCACGATCCGCATCAGACCGACGCGGGACCCTAACCTGTCCGAGAGCCCGCCGACGACCATCCGTCCCAGCGCTCCCACGATCTGTGAAGCCGCGACGATTCCGCCGGCGATGCCCGCGCTGATGTGCTGGTTGGCGATGAGCCAGATCAGACCGTAGGTGGAGAACGCGAACTGTGGGATGACGAGCAGTGCAGAAACTGCGTGGATACGCCACAGGAACGAATCCGCACGGTACGGGTTCGTCACGTGCGCGGTCTGCAGAGGGGATCCCCCCGCCGAGGTGGTTGCAGGCTCCCCCTCCCCCGCCGAGCTCGCGGGGTCGGGATCCGAAGCCGAGATCGGCTGAGCATCCGAGGCTGAGGCTGGCCCCACCTCGGCGGCGGGAGGATTGCGGACGAGGGCAAAGCACACGATCGTCATCGCACCGGTGACGATGGCTGCGAACCAGAGGTAGCCGACGAGGCCGTTCGCGGCGGCGATCGGCGGGATCGCCAGGGCGGCCACGCTCGTACCCAAGGGCGGTGACATCTGACGGATGCCCATTGCCAGGCCGCGCCTGTAGCGAGGGAACCATCCCATGACCACGCGCCCGCTGGCCGAGTTCACCGAGGCGGCAGCCGCACCGGAGGCGGCGATGGCGATGACGGTCCAGATCGGTGATCCGACGACGAGCACCGCGAGTGCAGAGATCAGCGCGGTGAGCCCGATGCCCAGGGTCATGGCGAGGCGTTCGCCGAAGCGGTCGGCGAACGCGCCCCAGGCGATGAGGGTGACGATGAGGCCGAAGCTCGGAGCCGCTGCCACAGTGCCGGCTTGAGTCAGGGAGTATCCGAGGTCCGTATGCATATACGGGATGAGGAAGGCGGGGCCGGTGATCGCGACCGTAGCCGCCATCTGGGACAGCACACCGACGACGAGGATCACCCAGGCTTGTCTGCTGGGTGGGGGCTCGAACATAAGTTTGAGACTAGTCGTCTCACCAATAGGGCGCTGTTCTGTCTCAGATCGCGGCAGGAGGGATTACGCTATACAGTGATTCCTGGCGCTGCGGAGTCCCGGCTCTTCGCTCACGTCGCTCATGCGAGCCGATGTCACGCGGTCAGCGTCAGTCATCCCCCCATAGCCCAATCGGCAGAGGCAGTCGACTTAAAATCGATTCAGTCTGGGTTCGAGTCCCAGTGGGGGGACTTCTTCTGTCGCCAAGAGCTCAGCGACCGCAAGCCGGTGTGGTTCGCATCCCGACGACGGCCCAGGCAAGATGGTGACATGACCACACTGCTGCTCACTGCGCAGGAACCACCCCTGCCCGTCGACGACGAGACCGATCCTCGCGTCGGCGCCACAGTTGGACCCGCTGTGCTCTTCGCGTGCGCCACTGCCTCAGGAGACAATCGCGTCGCATCCACCGAGTATCCGCGCCCTCATGACGCGAAGCCCGCGCTGGCCAACCGCCCGGTCGCCTACCGTGAAGCCGGAGCCGATTGGCATGAACTCGGCTATGAAGCCGCCGATCATTGGGAGAACCTCTCCTCCGAGCTGCGCGAGCGACTCATCGCAGATAGGACGGCGCAGGTCAGCGTCGCGGAGTACTCGGCGACCACCGACGGCGCCAGTGCTTCGATGATCACGAACAACTGGGTCCACTCTGGTTCACCCCGGATGTACCGCATCGCCGGCGAACTGCGTGAACTCGCCGAGGTGGTTGCGGAGCTGAGCTGAACAGCTGATCTGTCCATTGCCGTGGTGACGAACCGATCCAAGGAGTCGCGCCGAAAAACTGAGTCGCCGACAGTCCGCAGGAGTAGGATTCACACCAACCGCAACGTGGCGGTGCTGAACCGCCGCCATGCGACTCAAACAGTCCACGGACAGGTAAGGACCATGGCAGACAAATCGACGCCCACCGCAGACATCACACGACGATGCCTGCTGGTTGCAGGAACCACTTCAGCCGCCCTTGGGCTGGCCGGTTGCGCGTCAGGAGACGGAGGAGCCGAAACCTCCGATGCCTCTCCCACCACCGGCGGTGCCGACTCCGCTCAGCACGCACAGCCGCTGTCGATCACCCAGACCGACGCTCAGGCGGCAGCGACCCTGGCCTCCTGCACTCGCCTCGACGGACACCCGATGTACCACCTGACATGGGAGGGTGCGCCCGCTGAACTGGGCTCGCCTAACGACACGAACGCGGCGGCTCAGCCCACTGGCTTCGCCTGCACTCTCTTCGCAGCAGCCGATGCTGACGGGGCACCGCTCGTTGCCCGGAATTTCGACTGGGAACCGGGCCCCGCCTCGGTGGTGGAATCGACTTTGGACAACGGGCGCAGGACTGTGTCGGTCACGGATCTTCGCTATGTGGGCGTCGAATCGGAGTCGGATCTCGACGACAAGAAGAAGGCAGGTGGCCTGACTCGAGCTCAGGCGTACTCCTTCGACGGCATCAACGACGCCGGAGTGTTCATCGGGCTGGCCGCCGATGCCTCGGCCCGGGCGGAAGTCGTCGACGGTCGCAGCTACATCGGCGGACTCGGCATTCAGCGCATGGTGCTCGACCACGCCGACACGGTTGACGACGCGATCGAACTCTTCGACAGCTACAACATCGACTTCTCCGGCGGCCCCGGACTGCATTACCTTCTCGCCGACAGCAAGGGCGGCAAGGCAGTCGTCGAATTCGATGCCGGGAAGCTTGCCGTCATTCGCCCACCCTCAGGGCAGCCGTGGATGTGCCTCGAGAACTTCCATATGTCCTCGACTGCCGAAGACGCCCGCAGCGTCCATTCCCGCTACACCACCTGCGCCAAGTCTCTCGATTCCTCGCGCGGCAAGATCTCCGTCGACGACGCCTTCAGCCTCCTCGACGACGTGCGTCAGCCGCAGACCCAATGGCAGAGCGTCTACAGCCTGGCCGCGGGCACGCTCAAGGTCATCGGCGAGAAGACTCACGATTACGAGCTGAGCAGCTGACGATCACGACTGTCCTCAATGGCCGCAACATTGAGCTCCGCCCATCGACGCAGCGCCGCAACGGGCCCCTGCAGCGACCGGCCGAGGTCAGTCAGGGCATACTCAACCCGCGGAGGCACTTCCGCGAACACCTCTCTGGTGACAAGTCCGTCAGCGACCAACGATCGCAGCGTCGAGGTGAGGACCTTCGGAGTGATCCCACCGATGGCCGTCCGGATTTCACTGAATCGCTTCGGTCCCCCATCGAGGATCTCGATAATGAGGACCGTCCACTTATCCCCGACACGGTCGAGGACGACTCGCGTGGGGCACTCGGGGTCGAAGGCATCGCCTTCCCAGGAAACTTTCACACTCATCCCCCAATAGTATCCTTGAGGTACTCGGTATCCAAACGATACTGTTGAATCAACATCCGATTCAACGAGAGGAACCACTATGAAGATCGCACTGTTCGGAGCATCCGGCATGGTCGGATCACGCCTGACCAAGGAAGCAGCTGAGCGCGGACTCGAAGTCACCGCCATCACCCGCTCCGGCGACAAGGTCCCCGGAGCAGCACAGTCCCTGAAGGGCGATATGGGAGACGCGGACTTCGACCGCCAGATCGTCGCCGACCACGACGTCATCGTCTCGACCACAGGCCCCAGCCGCACCGGCGGATCCCATGACGAATGGCTCAAGGCCGTCGAAACGCTCGCGAAGGCCAGCGGCGACAAGCGGGTCTTCTTCGTCGGCGGTGCCGGATCGCTGCTCGTCGGCGATACCCAGCTCAAGGACACCGAAGGATTCCCGGCCGCCTACAAGGCCGAATCGGACACCGCCTCGATCGCACTCGACAATCTGCGTGCAGGCAACTGGTCCCCGTGGACGCTCATCTCCCCCGCACCGGAGATCGCCCCGGGTGAGCGGACCGGAAAGTACTCGACCGAGCGCGACGTCCCTGCCGGGGATTCGGTCTCAGCGGAGGACTTCGTCGTGGCCATGGTCGACGAGATCGTCGATCCCCAGCACATCGACGCCCGGTTCACCGTCGCGAACTGACAACCTCGCCGAGGCGGAGCCCACGTCAACGGCGCCCGCGACGACAACGGTCACCCCACCTCGGCGGGCGGCAAGTGGGGCCGCAAACGAGAGAACGCCGGGAGTGCAGTGCACTCCCGGCGTTCCTTGCGAACTCATCAGGCTGTCTGCACCGAGACAATCGGTGCGCCCAGCCTCACTCAGGCATCAGGCCTTAGCGGCTTCCTTCTTCGGAGCCGGCTTCGAGTTGGCGGCCTCGACGAAGTTCTTGCGGGGAACATCGAGGTCGGCCAGCGGCATGGCGTCGCGACCGACAACGGCGTTGATGATCCAGTTGCCGAAGACCTTCACCTTGCGGTCAAGGGTCGGGATCGCGTAGCCGTGGTAGGCGCGGTGCATGAGCCAGGCGAGGAGTCCGCGGGCTTCGAAGTCGCCCATCTGCGAGACGCCCTTGTACAGTCCGAGACCAGCGACCGAGCCGATGGTCTTGTGGAAGTACTGCTTGAACTCGGTCTCTCCGCGCAGCGCGGCGAGAACGTTGGCAGCCAGCACCGGGGCCTGACGAACGGCGTGCTGTGCGTTAGGCACGCAGTAGCCGCCGACTCCGCCACCGGAGAGGTCGGGAACCGCAGCATTGTCGCCGGCGGCCCATGCGCCTTCGACGACACCGTCGTCACCTTCGACGCGCAGGTCAGCGCGAACAGTCACGCGACCGCGCTCATCGAGAGGCAGATCCGAGTCGACGAGGAGCGGGTTGGCCTTGACGCCTGCCGACCACACGATGGTGTCAGCGTCGAATTCTTCGCCGCTGGAGAGCTTGACGTGCTTGTCGGTGCAGTCCTGGAGGAACGTCTCGAGGTAGACGTCGATGCCACGCTCACGCATGTGCTCGACGACCCAGCGAGCCTGGGCTTCGCCGACCTCGGGCATGACGCGACCCAGTGCCTCGACGAGGACGAAGCGGACATCGGCTTCGGTCAGCGTCTCGTACTGAGCCACTGCGGAGCGGACGACGTCTTCGAGTTCCGTGAGGAGTTCGATGCCGGCGAACCCGCCGCCGACGAAGACGAAGGTGAGAGCCTTGCGGCGTTCTTCGTCGTCTTCCATCAGCGAGGCATCGGCCAGGCGCGAGAGGAGGTGGTCGCGCAGGGCGACGGCTTCCTCGATGCGCTTGAGCGCGATCGCGTTCTCCTTGAGACCGGGGATCGGCAGCGCACGGGCGACCGAGCCGGAGGCCATGATGATGTGGTCGTAGTCGAGCTCGAATGCTTCGTCGTTCTCAGGCTCGACGGTGACGAACTTGTCGGCGTGGTTGATCGACGTCACCTTCGCGGTGATGACCTCTGCACCGGAGAGGTTGCGACGCAGCGGCACGACAGCGTGACGCGGTTCGATCGACCCGGCTGCCACCTCGGGGAGGAAGGGCAGGTAGGTCATGTAGGGGTTGGGGTCGACCACGGTCACGGTGGCTTCGCCACGGCCGAGGTTCTTCAGCAGATTCTGTGCGGTAACGAGACCAAGGTAGCCGCCACCAACGACGAGGATTCGAGGACGCAATTTTGAGTTTCTGATGAGTGCCATATTCTCATCTTAGGCCTTTGTGAAAACTTTCACTAATTGTCTGCAGGCTGTTTTTCGACGCTCCAGCTCAGAGGTATTGCGCCCTGCATTTCAGACGTATCCGACCCGGCATCCCACCTGTCGTGCTCAAGTCGGTCACCGTCGGCGACGGATGAAGGCCACTGCCGATGCCACCAACAGGATCACAGCGACCAGTCCCCCGATGCCGAGCACCGCGAAGCCGAAGGTCGGTGTCGACTGCGACGCAACGACATCTTTCGGTGCAACGGCCTTCGGGCGGCCATCCTCGGCGGGGGCCGCAGTTTCGGTCTCGGCCGGGTCGGCTGCCGCGCGCCGGTGCATCTTCACCCAGTTCTCAAGGTCATCGCTGGCGCTGGGCACCGACTTCGGGACATCGGCCTTCATCGCGGCCTTCGGGTCGAGTCGACCCCAGCCGACGATCGGATCGGGTTTGCCCTTCTTGCTCCGGCCTTTGTGCCCGTCCACCTCCGCTGCGGACGAGAGCAGCTTGGCGCTGACCTCGTCGGCGCTGAGGTCGGGGTTCTCCGACCGGATGAGCGCTGCGACACCGGAGACGACGGGTGAGGCGAACGAGCAGCCCTGCCCTTCGGCGTATCCGCCCGAGTAGTACGGGATCGGAATGTCCGTTGCCGGGCCCATGAGGTCGACGGCAGTGCCAGGGGCCGTGGAGTTCTTCAGCACGCGCCCCTTCTTGTTGAGTCCACCGACGCCGATGACGCCGGGAACGGTCGACGGGGACCACGCCTGGGTCGCGCCCTGAGAGGCGTTGCCGACGCAGGCGACGATGACGACGTCCTTCTTGTAGGCATAGGCGAAAGAGTCATCCCAGCTCTCGGGCCAGGCGGGATCGTCCCAACCCAAGGACATATTGATCACCTTGGCGCCGGAGTCGACGGCCCAGCGGATCGCTTTGTTGGCCTGCTCCCGCGTCGACCCGGATTCCTTCGGACGGTCGGGGCCCAGCCACATCGAGGCCGAGAGGATCTTCGCATCAGGGGCGACCCCTGTGGGCCCTGCACCGTCACCCTGCCCGGCGATGACACCGGCGACTGCGGTTCCGTGGTGGATCGTCGTCTCACCGCCGATCGGAGTCTTGCCGTCCTTGTCGAGACCGCTGAAGTCCTTGGCTTTGGTGACGACGCCCTTGAGGTCGTCGTGATCGGCATTGACGCCGGAGTCGATGACAGCGACCTTCACGCCTTTGCCCGTCGACTTCTTCCACAGGTCGTCGATGCCGTAGTCCTTGATGAACCACTGTCCGGGTCCGGGCTCGGGCGCAGCCATGGCAGGTTGGGTGGTTCCCACGACCAGACTCAGTGCGAGCGAGCCGACGAGTGCGAGCTTCGCCGCATGCTTGATCGACCGGCCTGCGGCTGTGCCGGAACGCGCCGAGGTGTGCGCGCGTGCGCGAGTCGTGGTGCGTCCCGCCAACCTGCGTGGCCGACCGAGCTGTTCGGCCGGGTTCACGACTGTGGGCGCGCCAGGTCGAGCGCGATGCCGTCGAGGATGTCCGTCTCGGACACGAGTATGTCGAGTTCGGCGCCGGCAGCCCGGACGGCAGAATCGATGCGGGCGACGACACGGGAGAAGAGCAGTCCTCCAGCCGCGATCACGTCGACGCGCCCCGGATGCATGTAGGGCAGAGCGGCGCGGGCTTCGCGATCCATGCTCAGCAGCTGCTCCGCCTGCCGCTCGACGTCCTGCACACTGAAACGGGCGCCGTGGATCTTCTCCCGCTGGTAGCTCTCGAGGCCAAGGATCCCGGCCGTCAGCGTGGTGACGGTGCCGGCGACGCCGATGAACGTGCGTGGAGCGGAGAAGTCGACGATGTCGGCCGCTTGGTCGAGTTGGGCGTCGATGTCGTCAATCGCGGCGGTGATCTGAGTCTGATCGGGCAGCTCGACGGACATGTGGCGTTCGGTCAGGCGCACGGATCCGATGTCCATGCTCACGGCCGAGTCGACGTCTCCGGTGCCTAAGACGAGCTCGGTCGAACCGCCGCCCAGATCCATGACCATGAACGGACCGGCCGCAGCGCTGCGGCCTGCGGTGGCTCCGAGGAAGGACAGGTGTGCCTCTTCGTCACCGGTGATGACATCGGGGACGATACCGAGGATGCTGAAGATGCCGGCGAAGAATTCGTCGCGGTTCTTAACGTCGCGGCTAGCGGAGGTCGCAACGAATCTCAGCTTCTCCGGGGAGTACTCAGCGGCCACCTCGGCGAATTCCCGGGCTACGGCGAACGTGCGCTCGAGTGCCTCCGGGGCGAACTCACCTGTCGCGTCGACCCCTTGGCCGAGACGAACGATGCGGGTCTCGCGGCGCAGATCGGTCATGGCACCGTGCTCATCGACATCGGCGATGAGCAAGCGGAGGGAATTAGTCCCGCAGTCGAAGGCGGCAACGCGCATGAGTCTCTCCTACTCCGTCGGCTCGGGCGCCGTGTCGGTCGGTTCCATGTCGGTCGGTTCCGTGGCGGTCGGTTCCGTGGCGGCCGTGGGGGCATCCGTTTCTGAGGCATCCGCTACGGGAGCGCCGGCGGCAGAGGCATCGGCGAAGACTGAGCCCGCCGGCGTCGGCACATCGGTCATGAAGGAGATCGCACGATCGCCGATCGGGTTGACTCCTGGCCCCGCGGCCAGGGAATGGCCGACGAGAGCGTGGAGGCACTTCACCCGGGTGGGCATGCCACCGGCGGAATAGTCGTTGATCTCGGTCACCTCGGCGATGCCGGCTGTGGCACCGATCTCCGAACGGGCGGCCAGGTAAGCAGCATGCGCCTGCGCATAGGCGGCTGCCAGCTCGTCATCCTCAGACACTTCGGACGACCATTCGGCCATGATTCCCGAGGCCTCGAGGCGTGAGCATTCGGTGACGAAGGCGGGATGGGTGAGGTAGTACGTGGTGGGGAACGGCGTCCCATCCTCGAGCCGAGGCGCAGTGGCCACGACCAGGGGCTCACCCGAAGTGCTGCGGGCGGCGATGCCGACGACCCCGCGAGGAATGCGTCCGAGCTGTTCCTTCAAGGTTGCAAAGTCCGCCTCGGTGCACTCTGTGATCATCAGCCCTTCTCCACGGTATTGCCGACCTCTTGAATCGACTCCAGCAACTCAAGGTACCAGGCCTGCTTGCGTTGCGGGCGATCCGAATCCGAATCGTCACCTTTGATGGCGTCCTGATTGGTGACGATGACCGCGTTCTTCCCCTTCTCCACGTAGTACTGGTCGGCGCGAGCCTTGCGTTTGATGTACTCGGGGTTCCTGAGGTTCTCGTTTTTCGACTTCAGCGCCTGGACTTCGGATTTCGTCGAGTCGATCTCGCTGTTGAGCGCCGCGATCTGCTGAGCCTGCTTGACGGCGGAGTTGATCGGCTGGAGGAAGGCGAAGAGGACGATCGCGATGGTCACGAGGAAGATGCCGGTCTGCCAAGACAGTCTCCGCCTGCGTGCTTCAGGGGATGCGGGAGCTTCGGCGACAGGTTTCGGGCGCCGCCGGGAAGCGGCTCTGCCCGGAGCCGACTTGGGGGCGCTGTTTCTCGGTTTGCTCGGAACCATGGACTCTTTCCTCTGCGACCGGGGATGGGGAAGGCAGTCGCAACACGTCTAAGTCTGCCGTGTCCGGTACCGGAGCGCGAGGATTTCGCAGTCGTGGCGTGTTCGAATCCGCAAAAGCGCCGAGGCGGGGGCCGGGTGACCGCGTACGATCACTCGACCCCCGCCTCGGCGGGAGAACTGCGCCCTGCGCGGCGATGCCGCTCGGGGTGCGAAGCCGATCAGACCATCAGGCCGATCGATCTCTGGAACTGCTGAGACTGCTGAGACTGCTCAGGCTGCGAAGCGGATCAGGCTTCGAAGCGCGGGAAAGCAGACTTGCCCGCGTAGCGAGCGGCATCCCCGAGCTGCTCTTCGATGCGCAGCAGCTGGTTGTACTTGGCCACGCGCTCGGACCGGGCGGGAGCTCCAGCCTTGATCTGACCGGCGTTGGTAGCCACGGCCAGGTCAGCGATCGTCGTATCCTCGGTCTCACCCGAGCGATGCGAGATCATCGTCGTGTAGCCGTTTGACTGTGCCAGGCGCACCGCGTCAAGGGTCTCGGTCAGGGTGCCGATCTGGTTGACCTTCACGAGCAGCGAGTTCGCGGTGTCGTTGTCGATGCCGCGCTGGAGCCGCTCGGGGTTCGTGACGAACAGGTCATCGCCGACGAGCTGAACCTTCGAACCGATCGAAGCGGTCAGGGTGGCCCAGCCGTCCCAATCGTTCTCGTCGAGGGGATCCTCGATGGAGACGAGCGGGTACTTGGCCAGCAGCTCCTCGTAGTAGGCGGCCATATCCTCGGCCGACTTCTTCCCGCCTTCGAACTCGTAGGACCCGTCGGAGTAGAACTCCGAGGAGGCGACGTCGAGTGCCAGGGCGATGTCCCGACCGGGACGGTGTCCGGCGAGTTCGATGGCCTCGCAGATGAGGTCGAGGGCGGCGGCGTTGGAGTCGAGGTTCGGTGCGAAGCCGCCCTCATCGCCGAGACCGGTCGAGAGTCCGCGTTCCTTGAGCACGCCCTTGAGCGCATGGTAGACCTCGACGCTCCACTGCAGTCCCTCGTGGAAGCTGGCCGCACCGATCGGGGCGATCATGAACTCCTGGATGTCGACATTGGAGTCGGCATGCGATCCGCCGTTGAGGATGTTCATCATCGGCACGGGCATGACATGGGCGTTCGGTCCACCGAGGTAACGGTAGAGAGGCAGGTCAGCTGACACTGCGGCCGCGCGGGCCACTGCCAGCGACGTGCCCAGCATGGCGTTGGCGCCGAGGCGGGACTTGTTGTCGGTTCCGTCGAGTTCGATCAGGGCCTGGTCGACCAGACGCTGATCATCGCTTTCGAGCCCGACGATGACCTCGTGGATCTCATCGACGACTGCGTCAACGGCATTGGTGACGCCTTTGCCCAGGTAGCGCTCCGGGTCACCGTCGCGCAGTTCCACTGCTTCGAACTCACCTGTGGAGGCACCGGATGGGACACCGGCACGACCGACGGACTCATCGGCCAACAGCACTTCCACCTCTACGGTGGGATTTCCCCGAGAATCCAGGATCTCACGGGCGTTTGCGGCAACGATCTCAGCCACTGATTACTCCTTCGCAATTGGTTTCACATGGGGAACATGTGCCTGCAGGACAGCTTAGTGCACCGACACGCCTCGCTCATTCTCCGACAGCAGGAGGTCTGTGCCCAGTCAGAAAGCGTCCGGGACCGACTCCAGCAGCAGCTGACGGAGACGGGCGGGAGTCTGCGGATCCATGCCGTGTTCGAGCAGGTACGCCTCGACGCCGCCCGCGCCGTGCTGTGCGTCGATGGAGTCGAGGACTCCTGCCATCAGCTCGGGCGGCGCAGCGGTCGCTGTCTCGGCGAGATTCCCGGAGATGCCCGCATCGGCGAAGTTCCTGGTGATGTTCTCAAGGAAGCCACCAGAGAGATACTCGGCGGTGACCGAGTATTCGTCGAGGATGTCGCTTCGCTCGACGCCGAGGAGGCTGTGGAGGAAGGCCGAGACCGTCCCGGTGCGATCTTTGCCGGCCGAGCAGTGGAAGACCACTCCCTCGTCGCAGGTGTCGGCGATGAGGTCGACGGCCTTAGCCAGACGGGGACCGAAGTGGGCGATCATCAGGTCGTAGATCCTGCTCAGTGACCGGTCGGACAAGTCGAGGCCCGTCGCTGCTGCCATCTCCTTCATCTCGTCGATGCTGAGACGCTTGGCCGGGAAGAAGTGGTCGTCGAAGATCGGAAGTTCGACGTACTCGACGTCGAGTCCGTCGAGAGCATCCGGCAGCTTCGACCGTTCACCGATGTCACGCAGATCGATGACGGTCGAGATGCCGAGGGCGCGCAGGTCGGCTCGCGATCTGTCGGTCAGCTGGGCAAGACCGTCGGAGCGGAATACCTTGCCCTGGGCGACTGCAGACTCCCCCGCCGAGGTGGTCGCTCCCCCGAGGTCGCGGAAGTTGAAGGTGCCTTCGATGTCGATGCGGTCCAAGCTCACTGTTTCGTGTCTTTCGTCGGAAAGGATGGAGACTGCTGCTTCTCTTCTGCTTTGATGCGCCGGTACTCGCGTTCGACATCTTCGAGCGGGGGCATAGCACCATCATCGCTGTGGCTGCCCTCGCCGAAGGCCAACGGGTGACGGCGAATGAGCTTCTGCTCAAGCCCGTCGATGATGAGGCCCAGCGTGTGACCGTACGGTGTCGCGCCGCTCTCATCGAGCAGCGCCGAGTGGAACAGCACCTGGTAGAAGACGTCACCGAGCTCTTCGACGACGGCAGCGCGATGGGCTGGACTCGCGTCGCTGCGATAGTCCTCAAGCGCTTCGATGAGCTCCTCGGTCTCCTCGCGGGCGAACTTCTTGAGGCTGCCGTGATCCTGCTGGCTCGACCATGGGCACCGGCGGCGCAGCGTCGCCATCGCGTCGATCACACCATCGGCGCGAGCCTCGCTGGTCGCGTCGCCGTCAGTTCGAGCCTCGCTGGTCGCCACGCCGTCAGTGCGCGCGTCGCCGTCAGTTCGAGCCTTACTCACACCGTCATCTTCACCCATGTCTGCTGCTCTCCACTCTATCCACGCCCGAAAGCGCCCTCTGCGCTTCACTCAGCCGCCGCAGGCAGCCGACGACATCACATCAACTGACATCCCTGGATCTCCAAACGATTGCTCTTCACCGACGAGAATGGTCCCCACCGCCGAAGCGATGGGGACCGAATTCCGCATGACGTGGCGAACCGTCTTACTTGGTGAACTTGTCCTTGATGTCGTCACCGAGGTCTTTGACCTTTTCGCCGACCTGCTTGGTCTTGGCCTTGAGCTGGTCAGCAGCGCCCTGGTTCTTGAGCTCGTCGTCACCGGTGGCCTCACCGATGGTCTCCTTGGCCTTGCCGGAGAATTCTTCTGACTTGTTCTCGAACTTATCGTCGAAACCCATGTTGTCCTCCTTTGATATTGGGCACTGGAGTGCCCTTACGCCGCACTCTACGCCATCTGTCCGACGCAAAGCTGAACGGTCACGGAATGCGAAGAATAATCAGACATTGGCTTCGACGGTCTCCGAAACCACGACGGGAACGATCGCATCGAGGAATTGGTGAGCCCAACGCAGGATGTCGGAATCCGTCATCTCCTTCGCACCGAAGCCGTTGCCGTCCATCGGCTTCGGCACGAGCACGGAGCGGATCGTGGGCTTGAGCAGCGACTTCGGGTACAGACGCTTGAGTCGTACGAGCTGGGAGTCGGCAAGCTCGAGCGGTCCGAAGCGGACGAAGTTGCCCTGCACGACGATGTCATTGACGCCCGAGGCCTTCGCACGGATCCGCAGCCTGGCGACATCGGCGAGCACGCCGACGGCCTCCGGGTACGGACCGTAGCGGTCGACGAGTTCGTCGAGGACCTCCTGCAGCTCCTTTTCGTTCGTCGCTGCCGCAAGCTTCCTGTACGCCTCGAGGCGCAGACGCTCATGATCGACGTACTCGGCAGGCAGGTGCGCGTCGACAGGCAGTTCGATCCGCATATCCGCCTCGGGCTCGGTGTCCTCGCCGCGGAAGTTCGCCACAGCCTCGCCGACGAGCCGGACATAGAGGTCGAATCCGACGCCTTCGATGTGGCCGGACTGCTGCCCGCCGAGGAGGTTGCCGGCTCCTCGGATCTCGAGGTCCTTCATCGCCACCTGCATGCCCGCGCCCAGCTCCGTATGCGCGGCCAGAGTCGTAAGCCTGTCGTGGGCTGTCTCCGTCAGCTGCGTCTCGGGTGGGTAGAGGAAGTAGGCGTAAGCACGTTCGCGACCGCGGCCCACCCGACCTCGCAGCTGGTGCAGCTGGGACAGTCCGAAGCGATCGGCATTGTCGATGATCAGCGTGTTCGCGTTGGCGATGTCGATGCCGGTCTCGACGATGGTCGTACAGACCAGCACGTCGAACTTCTTCTCCCAGAAGTCGACGATGACCTGCTCGAGGCGGTGTTCGTTCATCTTGCCGTGGGCGATCGCGATCCGTGCCTCGGGCACCAGCTCGGCGATGTGCGCGGCCACCGACTCGATGTCCTTGACTCGGTTGTGGATGTAGAAGACCTGACCCTCGCGCATCAGCTCACGACGGATCGCAGCCTTGATCTGCTTGTCCTCGCGCTTGCCCACATAGGTCAGAACCGGGTGACGCTCCTCCGGCGGGGTCGCCAGGGTCGACATCTCCCGGATGCCGGTGACTGCCATCTCCAGGGTGCGCGGGATCGGCGTCGCCGACATCGCGAGCACGTCGACGTTCGTGCGCATCGCCTTGAGCGTCTCCTTGTGCTCGACGCCGAAGCGCTGCTCCTCATCGATGATGACGAGTCCCAGGTTCTTGAACCGCACCTCACCGCTGAGCAGGCGGTGCGTGCCGATGACGAGGTCGAGTTTGCCTGCCGCCAGGTCCTCGACGACCTTGTCCGACTCCTTCTTCGTCTGGAAGCGCGAGAGCGCACCGACAGTGACCGGGAATCCCGAATAGCGCTCGGCGAAGGTCTCGAAGTGCTGCTGGACGAGCAGGGTCGTGGGCACGAGGACGGCGACCTGCTTGCCGTCCTGGATTGCTTTGAACGCAGCTCTGACCGCGATCTCCGTCTTGCCGTAGCCGACGTCGCCGCAGATCAGTCGGTCCATCGGCACCGACTTCTCCATGTCGGACTTGACCTCGTCGATCGTCGTGAGCTGATCGGCGGTCTCCACGTAGTGGAAGGCGTCCTCGAGCTCACGCTGCCAGGGAGTGTCCGGACCGAAGGTGTGGCCGACGGTGGCTTGGCGGGCCGAGTAGAGGCGGACGAGTTCGCCTGCGATCTCCTTGACCGCCTTGCGCGCCTTGGCCTTCGTCGTCTGCCAATCCGCGCCGCCCATCTTGTTGAGGCTCGGAGCCTCACCGCCGACGTAGCGGGTGATCTGGTCGAGCGCATCGCTGGGCACGTAGAGACGGTCCCCGGGCTGACCACGTTTGGCCGGGGCGTATTCGACGATGAGGTATTCGCGGGTGTGCTTGCTCGCACCCTTGCCCGTGGTCCGCTGAGTCATCTCGACGAACTTGCCGACACCGTGCTGGTCGTGGACGACGAAGTCGCCCGGTTTGAGGTTGAGCGGATCCACCTGGTTGCGCTTGCGGCGGGTCGGCAGTCGGCGCATGTCCCGCGTCGAGGTTGCCGCAGCGCGACCGAGCACATCGGCCTCAGTGAGGACGGCGAGCTTGAGATCGTCGAAGACGAAACCGCCGAACGGTGCCGCCGTGGTCACGGTGACGAGAGCGTCGGGGAGGTCGCTCGGATCGTCGACGAAGGTCGCGGGCACTCCGGCGTCGGAGAACACTTCGACCATGCGCTGGCCTGGTCCATGCCCCTCGGTCAGGACGAGGATGCGCCATTCATCGTGGATGAGACCTTTGACGTCGGCGAGGATCGCTTCGACGTCACCGGCATAGCCGCGAGGCGTGCGGGCCGGAATCGAGAACAGATTGTCTGTGGGCGCGGCGAGTTCCTCATCGGTGGCGAATCCGCCGATCTCCCACCAGGCGAGTCCGATGAGGCGAGCGCCCTCCTCCATCTCGTCGAGGGTGCGGAACGTCGCTGCCGAGAGGTCGATCGGAGAGTCACCTCCGGCAGCTGCTCCGGACCATGCGGCTTCGAGGAATTCGTTCGTCGTCACGACGAGGTCGGCAGCTCTGGCCGCCACCCGTTCGGGTTCGGTGATGATGATCTTCGTGGCTGCGGGCAGCAGCGCGATGATCGGCTCCATCCCGTCGGCAAGCACAGCCGAGAGCGATTCCATGCCTTCGACAGCGACTCCCCCGGCGATCTTGTCGAGCATGTCGGCTGCGGCAGGCAGGGTCGGAGCCAGCGCGGCTGCCCGCTCGCGAATGGAATCGGTGAGCAGGAGTTCACGGCACGGCGGCGCCGAGAGCCATAGCGGCGTGGCGCCCTCTTCCGCCGCGATCGACCTCTGGTCGCTGACGGAGAATTCGCGGATCTCATCGACCTCGTCACCGAAGAATTCGATGCGCAGAGCATGATCTGACGTCGGTGGGAAGATGTCGACGATCCCGCCGCGGACGGCGAACTCGCCTCGGCGGGAGACCATGTCGACCCGTGAGTACGCGAGTTCGGTCAGGCGCTGTGCCAGGCCGTCGATCTCGCATTCGTCGCCAATGGCGACTTCGACCGGTTCGATCTCGCCGAGGCCCTTGACCAGCGGCTGCAGGAATGCGCGGACCGGGGCGATGATGAAGGTCAATTCATGGCCCGGACGCGGATGGGCCAGGCGGCGGAGGATCTCCAGACGCTGTCCGACCGTGTCCGAGCGCGGTGAGAGCTTTTCGTGCGGCAGGGTCTCCCAGCTGGGGAAGACCGCGATCGTGTCCTCGTCCACCCAGTCGGCCAGTGAGCGGGCGAGGTCCTCGGCCTCACGGGTCGTGGCCGTGACGATGAGCTGAGGCGCCGAGGTGGTCGTGCCGTCACCGGCAGACGAGCCTTGGCCCGCCGCGACGACCGTGCGCCGCAGGATCGAGGGCCAGAGGCCCCGGATCGCATCGATCGTCCCACCGGTCGTACTCGGGTCGTTGAAGGCTTCGACGAGTTCGGTGATAGTGGGATTCTGGCGTGTGAGATCGAGTCCGTTGAGCACCAGGCAATTCTAGGGCACGGGCCCGACACGACTGAAGAACAGGAGACGAACGCGACATTCGGGAGCGAAGGCATCCCACTGGGGAGGGGGTCAGACGCACGGATCATCGGCAGGAGGCGGACCCGGTCGGAGCAGAGGAGTGGACCCGATCCGAGCGGTTGAGGTCTCAAGGCTGTAACGGGCTTAACGGATCGGTCACGATTGCCTGCGAGCCGCGGTTTTTGGGCGTTCTCCAATGTTGATGACCGACAATTGGACCATGAGCTCCAACCAGTCCCCTCGCTTCTCCCCCGAAGAATCCCGTCTTCTCTTCGGCCCTGATTCGTCCACTCCGAATACGTCCCGGTCAGGCGGTCGCCCATCGACCGCAGGACAGAAGGTCGCCACCTTGCGCACCACTGTCAACCGCGACCATCACCTGTCTCGCTTCGCCCCCGTCGGCATCCTGTTGGCCATCATGTGGATCGTCGAGATCGTCGATGCGATCCTGCCGGCCGACCTCGACAGTCTCAGCCTCCAGGCGTGGAATCCCCTCTCGCTCTACGGCCTCGTCACCTCACCGTTCCTGCACTCGGGATTCGGCCATCTGACGGCAAACACGTTCCCGTTCCTCATCCTGGGCCTCTTCATCGCCCTCGAAGGCTCCCGCAGGTTCTGGGAGGTCACGATCATCACGGCGCTGGCGTCCGGACTCGGTGCGTGGCTGACGACGATGCCGGGCACCCACATCATCGGCGCCTCGGGCATCGTCTTCGGCTTCTTCGGCTATCTGGCAGTGCGCACCTGGTTCACCGATGACATCATCCGCAAGATCGTCTACTTCGCGATCGGGCTCTTCGTCCTCGTCACCTACGGCGCATCGATGGTGTTCGGAATGGCACCCCAGGCGGGCATCTCATGGCAGGGTCACCTGTTCGGTCTCGCCGGCGGCATCTTCGCCGCCTGGTTCATCCACCGCAAGCGCCCAGCTCTCGACGCGAAGAAGTGAGCTCAGCTCACTTCGAGTGATACTTCTGCTGCACGGCTTCAAGACCGTCAACGATGTACATCTCGACTGCGTCGGCAACGTCTGAGACGAAGATCGGCAGTGTCGCGCGTTCGTCCTTCGAGAACGGTTTGAGGACGAAGTCAGCAGTGTCCTGACGGCCGACAGGTCGCCCGACCCCGGCCCTGATCCGCGGGTAGTTCTTTGTGCCCAGCGCCGAGGTCATCGATCGCAAGCCGTTGTGTCCGCCCTCTCCCCCGCCGACCTTCGCCTTGATCGTGTCGAAGGGGATGTCCACGTCGTCGTGGATGGCGATGATCTGATCGGGATCGATCGAGTAGAAGTCCGCGAGCTGCCGGACGGGTCCGCCGGATTCGTTCATGTACCCGGTGGACGTCGCCAGGACGATCCGAAGTCCGGGCACGCCGGGGACCGATCCCACCGGCAGTCGACCGGTCCCGACATTGGAACGCAGCTTCGTGCGGGTCAGGTTGAGGTTCATGCGCTGAGCGAGTTCAGCGACGACCATCTGTCCGATGTTGTGTCGAGTCGCCTCGTATTTGGGTCCGGGGTTGCCGAGTCCGAAGACGAGCCAAGGCTCATTCGTCATAGTTCTCTCTCACTCATCATCGTTTGTCGGTTCTCGCCGTCATCCGAGCACGACGGCCCCGCAATGCACATTCGGTGGGCCGTCTATGCGACGGCCCACCGAATGTCGTCACCTCATGCCGCTCTCAGCGACTGTGTGGTGCCTATGCAGAGGTTGAGGTCACTCGTCGTCCGAGGACTCGCCCTCAGAGGACTTCTCTTCCCCAGCCGACGCTTCCTCAGTCGATTCCTCATCGGTCTCGTCTGCGTCAGACTCGGTGTCCATCTCGGCTTCTTCCGAGATGTTGACGACGAGGAGTTCGGGGTCGGCTGCGAGCTCGGAGCCCGAAGGCAGTTCGACCTGGCCGGCGAGAACGTGCTCGCCTGCAGGACGACCCTCAACGCTGACCTCGATGAGCTCAGGCAGCTTGGTGGCGTCGGCCTTGATGAGCAGGGTCGACTCTTCCTGCTGCACCATGGTGCCGGGAGCGGATTCTCCGATGATGTGAACGGGAACCTCGACCTCGATCTTCTCACCGCGCTTGACGATGATGAGGTCAAGGTGCTCGATCTCACGCGTGACGACGTCCGTCTGCACGTCGCGAGCGATTGCGAGGATGTTCTTGGCACCGTCGGTGCTTTCGATCTCGAGCAGCGCGTTGGCATGCTTGAGGGCCATCATGGTGGCGTGGCTCGGCAGCGAGACGTGCACCGGGTCGCCACCGTGTCCGTAGATGACAGCCGGGATGCGGCCGGCACGACGGGTCCGGCGGGCAGCGCCCTTGCCGAATTCGTTCCGGGGTTCGGCGATGAGTTTGAAGTCAGCCATTTTCTCTCCTTCGTGGTGTACTTATTTTCAAGCACCACGGCGAAACAGCCGCAATCCGCACTTACGCCGCAAACTTCGCACCCGAACGGGTGGGGCAGCGTGGTGGGTCAGGACCGCGTCGATCACGGAAACATACGTTTCCCTCGCCGAGGCAACCTCATCATTCTAAGGCACTCTCACCGGCCTCACCAAGTCGGCTCGTGACAGCCTCGGCGCAGGCGTCGATGCCCACTTCGCTGAGCAGGATGTCGTAGTGGTTCGTGCCAGGCACATCGACGACCGTCATCGCCGGCCACTGCTCCCGGTAGGTGTCGACGAGTTCAGGCGGGTAGAGCCCCGGCTCGGCTGCCACGAGATCACGCTCGGCGAAGAGGAACGTCACCTCCGACTGCCGCCGCCGGCTGCTCATGATCTGCCCCAGAGAGTTCTTATAGGCCCCGCCGGTGTACATGTCGGCGGAATCGGCCTGCATCGCCTCGACCGAGGTCGAAGGTTGGAAGGTGTGGTCGTCCTTGGCCGCGAGATCGTAGACGAAGCTCTCCGTGGCGACCGTGTCGAGTCCGTCGACGAACGCCGGATGTGCGGCGAAGAAGGCGAGGTACTCTTCGACGGTGGCAAAGGTCATCGACAGTCGTTCAGCGGCCGGACCGAGGACGGCTGCGATGAGGTCGTCGGTGTCGAGGCCCGCATCATTGAGATCATCGACGGGATGCGCCCGGGTGCCGTCAGCAGTGCCAACGCCGTCGGCACTGCCTGCGGTCTGGCCGCCTCCAGGCTGAGCGACGGGCAGGGGCAGTCCCCCGTCGATGAGGACGGGTCCGCGGAAACGATCGGCCACCTCGGCGTCGGGATCCACACCGGCACCCAGGCCGGCCAGGGTCATGGCGACGAACCCGCCCATGGAATGCCCGACCAGGACGACCGGACCATCGGGGGCGAAGGTGTCGATTGCGGCGAGGACGTCCTCAGCGTGAGCCCGCATCCCGAACGGCCCTTCCAGGGTTCTGGAGTCGGCACGTCCGCGCAGATCCGGTCCGATCACGCGCACGCCGGGCAGGGCGGAGACGAGTCCGGCGAAGAACAGATGGTTCGAGGTGATTCCGTGGATGACGCACACGGTGGGAACATGTCCGGGTCCGGAAGCCACGGGCTCCCAGACGCCGACGGACAGCTCACCACCGGAGACGCTGACTCGGTACCGGTTGTAGTCGTGGGACGACATCGTCACGGCTCCCTTCGCTCGGTTGCTTCCAGTGTAGAACGAACCCCGGGCCGACGGGTCGGCTCGGGGTTCGATTCGGATGAGACTGGAAGGTGCTCAGACCTCGCGGCGGTTCGTGTCTCAGACCTCGAAGAGGCTGGTGACCGACCCGTCTTCGAAGACTTCGTGCACGGCGCGGGCGATCAGCGGAGCGATCGAGAGCACGGTGAGCTTGTCGAACATCTTGTCCTCGGTCAGCGGCAGCGTGTTGGTCACGATGACCTCCTGTGCCACGGAGTTCGACAGGCGTTCGACGGCCGGGCCGGAGAAGACAGCGTGCGTCGAGACCACGATGACGCCGGTCGCTCCGGCAGCCATGCAGGCGTCGGCTGCCTGGACGATCGTGCCGCCCGTGTCGATCATGTCGTCGACGAGGACGCAGGTGCGCCCCTCGACCTCACCGACGACACGGTTGGCCTTGGTCTCGTTCGGGCGCGTGATGTCACGCGTCTTGTGGATGAAGGCCAGAGGCACTCCACCTAGAGAGTTCGACCAGTTCTCGGCGACCTTGATGCGGCCGGCGTCGGGTGAGACCACGGCCAAGTCCGTCGGGTACTTGTCCTTGACGTAGCCGGCCAGGATCGGCATCGCGATGAGATGGTCGACCGGGCCGTCGAAGTAGCCCTGAATCTGCGCGGTGTGCAGGTCGACGGTGATGATGCGGTCGGCACCGGCCGTCTTGTACAGGTCAGCCACCAGGCGAGCCGAGATGGGCTCACGGCCGCGGTGCTTCTTGTCCTGTCGGGCGTAGGGGAAGAACGGTGCGATGACCGTGATCCGCTTCGCCGAGGCGCGCTTGAGAGCGTCGACCATGATGAGCTGTTCCATCAGCCATTCGTTGATGGGTGCACAGTGCGACTGCAGGACGAACACGTCACAGCCGCGGACCGATTCGGAGAACCGAACGTAGATCTCTCCATTGGCAAAGTTGTAAATGTCGGTGGGGAGGAGTTCCGTCCCCAGGTTCTCAGCGACTTGCTCAGCGAGTTCAGCGTTCGCGCGCCCGCTGACCAGGACGAGCTTCTTTTCGCCCGTCGTCGTAATTTCATTCACTTGCCGGTTCCCCTTCAGATGCGGCCTCGGCCGCCTGCGCTGCAGGCGTTCCGGGGCGGTTGCTGACGACCCAGCCCTCCAGGTTACGCTGTGGGGCCACGGTTATGGCCAGCGCTCCCGCAGGGACATCTTTGCGCACCGTAGTGCTCGCACCGGAGTAGGCCCCGTCGCCCACCGTGACGGGGGCGACGTACATGTTGTCCGAGCCCATCCGTGCGTGCTTGCCGACGACGGTGCGGTGCTTATTCACGCCGTCGTAGTTGACGAAGACCGAAGCAGCACCGATGTTGGTGCCCTCACCGATCTCGGCATCGCCGACGTAGGACAGGTGCGGAATCTTCGCACCCTGACCGATGTCCGCGTTCTTCGTCTCCACGAAGGTGCCGATCTTGCCACCCTCGCCGAGGTTGGTCCCAGGACGCAAGTACGCGAACGGTCCGACGTTTGCCGCAGGGCCGACGACGGCGAGTTCCGCATGGGTGCGCACGACGTGCGCACCGGCACCCACCTCGGTGTCCTTGAGGGTCGAATCGGGTCCGACGACGGCACCAGCGCCGATGTCGGTGGCCCCCAGGAGCTGGACTCCCGGGAGGATGGTGGCGTCTTCACCCAGGGAGACGTCGACGTCGATCCACGTGGTGTCGGGATCCATGATGGACACTCCCGCACGCATCCACTTCTCGCAGACGCGGCGGTTGAGCTCCTTGCCGAGATTGGCCAGCTGCACTCTGTCATTGGCGCCCTCGACCTGCCACAGGTCGTGAGTGGCGGTGGCGGCCACGGACAACCCGCCTTCGCGGGAGAAGCCGATCACATCGGTGAGGTACTTCTCCCCCTGAGCGTTGTCCGTGGTCAGGGAGTCAAGGCCCGCCTTCAGCGCCGAGGCGTCGAAAGCGTAGATGCCCGAGTTGATCTCGCGGATCGCGCGCTGGTCCTCGCTCGCGTCCTTCTGCTCGACGATGCGCAGCAGAGACCCAGAGGCGTCGCGGACGATGCGGCCGTAGCCCGTCGGATCGTCGACCTCGGCGGACAGGACGGTCACGGCGTTGTGGGAGGATTCGTGGACCTCGACGAGGCTGTTGATCGTCTCGGTCGTCAGCAGTGGCACATCGCCGTAGGTCACAACAACGGTGCCGGAGAGGTCGTCGGGCAGCTGGGTCAGCGCGCATTCGGTGGCGCGGCCGGTTCCGGGCACCTCGTCCTGGTCGGCGATGAGCACGGTCTGCGTCGAGTTCAGCGGCAGAGAGTCGAGATGAGCGACGAGCTGGTCGCGTTCATGTCGCACGACGACGACGAGATGTTCGGGCGTCGTGCCCGCCGCCGCCGAGATCGCATGGTGAAGGAGGGAGCGTCCGCCGATCGGGTGCATGACCTTCGGCAGCGACGACTTCATACGGGTGCCCTGGCCGGCAGCCAGGACGATGACGGCGGTTGGTCGGGTCTGCGACATTGTTGAATCCTTCGCGCGTCGGATTGGGCCAGCTCCGCCCATAGGATTCGAACCTATACTGCACGGCTCCAAAGGCCGGCGTGCTGCCATTACACCAGGGCGGAACAGCGTGCGCCAGCAGAGGGCCCGCGCTCACGAGACACCATCATGCCACTAGGATGAACGGTATGGAAATTCTGCACGAGATACTGTTGACCCTTCATCTGATCGGAATGGCGATCATCATCGGCGGGTATTTCACGGTCATCCGCTCTCCACGAGTGGTCCCGGGAATGCTTCACGCGGCTTACCTGCAGTTGATCACCGGACTGCTGCTCATGGGTCTGGCCGAGATGGGCGACGGCGACGTCAACCACATGAAGATCGGGATCAAGCTGGTCATTGCGATCCTCGTCACGGTCTTCGCGTTCATCGGCAACAAGAAGCAGAAGGCATTCAACGCCGAGGTGGCGGAAAGTTCCAACGGCACCGCCGGCGCTGTGGCCACAGCTGTGAAGAATCCTTCGGCGACGATGGCGCATCTGGCCTTCGCCGGAGCCCTCATCAACGTGCTGGTGGCCGTCTTCGTCCACTGATCTTGTAACCCCTCGCATCATCGGCTCCGTCCTCGCCTCTGCGGTGAGGACGGAGCTTTTTCTCTGCGTCAGCGCCTGACGGTATCGTTGATCCGGACATGACTGCTGCAGCTGAAAACATCGACAACTCCGCCCCCGCACCCAATGCGCGTGCCGCCGAGCTCCTGACCGGACTCAACCCTCGTCAGCGAGAAGCCGTTGCCCACACGGGCTCTCCCCTGCTCATCGTGGCGGGAGCCGGGTCCGGCAAGACGACGGTCCTGACCAGACGCATCGCCTACGCGCTGGCCACAGGACGGGCACATCCCGGTGAAGTGCTGGCCATCACGTTCACGAACAAGGCGGCCAAAGAGATGGCCGAACGAGTCAGCACCATCGTCGGCCCTGCCTCTCGTGCGATGTGGGTTTCGACCTTCCACTCCTCGTGCGTGAGGATCCTCCGCCGTGAGGCGAAGGTCCTGGGCATGAAGTCGAACTTCACGATCTATGACGCGCAGGATGCGCAGCGGCTCGTTTCGCAGATCCTCAAGGAGCTCGGTCTCGACACGAAGAAGTACACGCCTCGGTCGATGCTGCACAGGATCTCGAACCTCAAGAACGATCTGCAGACCCCCGACGACTTCTCGCCCAGACCCAACAACCCTGCCGACGAGGTTCTCGCCGATGTCTTCCGGCGCTACACTTCCCGCCTGCGCCTGGCCAATGCCTTCGACTTCGACGACCTCATCGCTGAGACCGTCCACCTCTTCGGCGCATTCCCCGAGGTCGCGGACTTCTATCGCCGCCGGTTCCGGCACATCCTCGTCGACGAGTACCAGGACACGAACCCGGCACAGTACGCGCTCATCAAGTCCCTGGCAGGCGACGGAGCCGGAGGCGCGACCGGTGCCGAGCTGACGGTCGTCGGCGACGCCGACCAGTCGATCTATGCCTTCCGCGGAGCCACAGTGCGCAACATCGTGGAGTTCGAGAAGGACTTCCCCGACGCCGAGACGATCCTGCTGGAGCAGAACTATCGGTCGACGCAGAACATCCTCGATGCCGCGAATGCTGTGATCTCGAACAACCAGGATCGTAAGGACAAGAAGCTGTGGACCTCTGAGGGGTCCGGCGAACCGATCATCGGATGGGTGGCGGAGAACGAGCAGGCCGAGGCGCGCTTCATCGTCGACCGGATCGACGACCTCATCGACGATGAGAAGTTCACCTACGGCGATTTCGCCGTCTTCTACCGCACGAACGCGCAGTCGCGTGCGATCGAGGACGCTCTGGTGCGATCCGGCATCCCGTACAAGGTCGTCGGCGGCACGCGGTTCTACGAGCGCAAGGAGATCAAGGACGCACTCGCCTACCTGCGCGTCGTGGCCAACCCCGATGACGACGTCAATCTGCGTCGCATCCTCAACGTCCCCAAACGGTCGATCGGCGATCGCACCGAGGGCATCATCGCGGACTTCGCCGACCGCGAGAGCATCAGCTTCTACACGGCGCTCGGCCGCCTCGACGAGATCGAGCATCTGACCTCGCGGGCGAAGACCTCCGTAGCGAAGTTCTACGACCTCATGCGCGACCTCGCAGCCACCGCCGAGGCGGCTCCGCTGTCCCGTGTGATCGAGGCGATCCTCGAACAGAGCGGTTACCTCGAGTCGTTGCAGAAGAGCACAGACCCCCAGGACGAGTCTCGCGTCGACAACCTTGCCGAACTCGTCGCTGTCGCCGAGGACTTCGTCACCACTCAGGCCCTGGCGGCTGCTGCCGACGAGGAGACCGACGGCAGCGACGGAGATGGCGACGCCGTAGCACCAAACGATGCCGAAGGCGACACCGACAGCAGCATCGCCGACGGCGATGCGCCCGCTTCTACCAGTTCCTCCATCGAGGCATTCCTCGAGCAGGTGGCCCTGGCATCGGATACGGATCAGATCCCGGATGCCGAGCTCGGGCAGGTCACACTGATGACGCTGCATACGGCTAAGGGTCTGGAATTTCCTGTTGTGTTCCTCACCGGCCTCGAGGACGGCGGCTTCCCGCACGCCCGGTCATTCGAGAACCCCAATGAGCTCTCCGAGGAGCGCCGACTGGCCTATGTCGGCCTCACTCGTGCCCGGCAGCGCCTTCTGCTCTCTCGCGCGGAGACGCGCAGCATGTGGGGGCAGCCCCAGTACAACCCGCCAAGCAGATTCCTCTCCGAGATTCCGGAGAGCCTCATCGAATGGGAGAACACCGGCAGCTTTTCGTCCGGGATGGGCGGATTCTCTTCGAGCGGCTATGGCTCGGGCGGCTTCGGTGGCGGTTACAGCTCAGGATTCGGGTCCGGAGGCTCTTCAGGAGCGTCTCGCGGCTCCGGAAGCTACGAATCGTCGCGTGGATCGCGCAGCTCGTCGCGTTCAGGTTCAGCCAGTTCCTCGTCGCCGGTGGCGGGATTCCCGAATCGGATCCGTCCGAATCGTGAAGTCATCACTGTCGCTGTGGGAGAGAAGGTCTCGCATGAGTCCTTCGGGCTGGGGACCGTCACCGAGGTCAACGGCGTCGGCGACAAGACTGTTGCGGTCGTCGACTTCGGCTCGCTGGGCGCCAAGCGGCTTCTGCTCCGCTACGCCCCCATCGAAAAGCTCGACTGAGCAGACCTGCACACCACAGGACCGGACTGTGTTCGTCAGACGAAGCTGTCATCCGGTGCACGTGGCAGAGACCGAAATAACACAAAGAAAGCGCCGAGGTGAAAGTTCATTCACCTCGGCGCTCTACCATGCCGGACGCGGCTATGGGTTAAAAATCATTCGTTGCCGAGTTTACCGTCGGCGCCGTCGCGACCTTTGTTGATCTGGTCTTCAAACTTGCCGCCGGTCTTATCGTTGGCGAAGTCAGTAGCCTTATCCAGACCCTGATCGGAAATCTCTTCACCCTTGTCGCTGCTCATGGCGTCCTTGGCTTTGTTAGTAAGATCGTCGAGTCCCATACTGTCTCCCTTCAACGGAAAAGGTTCTTACGAACCTTCTTACGCCCTTCACCCTGCCACTGATCTCGCCTCGGTGAAAGCCGAGAGCGCGGTTTCTCAGCGAATGCACAAAGTGACGACGGTTACACAGATAGCAACTTCGCGCATGGTCCGGAATTGATGAGTCTGAACCGGTCAGCGCGACTGCGGAACGACGAAGGCCAGTGCGACGAGCAGAATGGCGAAGATCAGCCCTGTCGCGATGTCGACGCTTCTCGACCTGTTCGTCCAGACCTCATCCCATGGTGACGGCATTGCGCGCACCATCGCCAAGCCGGCAGGAACGATGGCTAGGATGATGGCCCCCAGGCGGAAGTCGATGAACGCACCGGCTGCGGCGATGATGATCCCCACCAGGCACGCCAGCAGAACCCAATCACGTCGAACCGGGTGCGAGTAGCGCCGTTTCCAGTAGATCCAACGCTTGGCGAGCGGGCCCCGCCCACGCCTGGCATGGCGTGGGTAGGACTTCGCTCTCTCAGTGGAAGAAATGGCGGCTCCCGGTCAGGTACATCGTGATCCCGGCCTCTTCTGCTGCCGCAACGACCTCGTCATCACGGATCGATCCGCCGGGCTGGACCACCGCAGTGATTCCTGCATCGATGAGGATCTGGAGGCCGTCTGCGAAGGGGAAGAACGCGTCAGAGGCAGCCACCGCACCGGTCGCACGCTCTGCGCCGGCTCGTTCGACGGCCAGTTTTGCAGAGTCGACGCGGTTGACCTGTCCCATTCCGACACCGACCGAGGCTCCGTCGCGGGCCACGAGGATCGCGTTGGACTTCACCGCACGGCAGGCTTTCCACGCGAACTCGAGATCGGCGAGCACCTCAGGTGCAGCAGCGGTTCCGGCAGCCAGGGTCCAGTTCTCGGACGAATCGCCGTCTGCTTGGAACGCATCACGATCTTGGACGAGGAATCCACCGGTGATGGGTTTGATCTCAGTCGCGGAGAAGTCCACATCGCCGAGTTCGAGTAGACGCAGGTTCTTCTTCGACGACAAGATCTCGAGCGCCTCGGCGGAGAACGACGGTGCGGCCAGACACTCGGTGAAGATGGGTTTGATCGATGCGGCCAGATCGGCATCAACCTCACGGTTGGTGGCGATGACCCCACCGTAGGCGGACAGCGAGTCGCACTCATGGGCTGCCTTATGGGCTTCTGCCACGGTGTCGGCGACGGCGATCCCACACGGATTGGCGTGCTTGATGATCGCCACGGCAGGACGCTCGAAATCGAAGGCCGCACGGATCGCGGCATCGGTGTCGGTGTAGTTGTTGTACGACATCGCTTTGCCGCCCAGCAGCTTCGCTCCGGCAATCCCGCGGGTGCCGTCGGAGTACACCGCTGCCTTCTGGTGCGGGTTCTCGCCGTAGCGCAGATCAGCGATCTTCTCGCCGGTGACTCCAGCAAACGCCGGACGTGCAGAGGTGGCGGATTCCTCTGCGTCTGCGTCACCGGCAGCGGTCAGCTCTTCGGCGAACCACGAAGCTACAGCCGTGTCGTACGCTGCGGTGTGAGCGAACGCGCGGGCGGCGAATCCGCGCCGCGTGGCGATGTCGAACCCTTCACCCTGGGCCGCATCGAGGACTGCTGAGTAGTCGTCAGGATTCGTGATGACCGCGACTGTCGGATGGTTCTTCGCAGCGGCACGCACCATCGAGGGGCCGCCGATGTCGATCTGCTCGACGCAGTCGTCGAAGCTGGCGCCGCTGGCCACGGTCTCGGCGAAGGGGTAGAGGTTGACGATCACGAGGTCGAACTGTTCGATCTCGAGTTCTTCGAGCTGCCTCATGTGATCGGGCTTGCGCGAATCGGCGAGGATGCCGGCATGCACGCGAGGGTGCAGGGTCTTGACTCGACCTTCGAGGCATTCGGGGAACCCGGTCAGCTCTTCGACCTTCGTGACCTCAGCACCCGCCTCGGCGATCTTCGCTGCAGTCGAACCGGTCGACACGATCTGCACACCGGCAGCGTGGAGTCCGCGAGCCAGATCCTCCAATCCGGTCTTGTCGTAGACGCTGACGAGCGCTCTCTTGATCGCGCGGGTTCCTGTCACAGAGTCCTCCTTGAAGGCGTGGTTGCCGATTCGTACGGTTGGTGGGTTGGCAGTCAGGTGGCCGCCGCCGAGGTGGCATATCCGCTGACATGCCGTCCGTCGATGACGAGGTCGTGATGGGCGAGGTGGGCGAGGAGGCGGACGAGCTCTTCTCTCTCCCTGGTCTTGATGCGTTCGTGCACAGTCTCCTCGGTGTCGTCGTCGGACACCGAGACCGGGAACTGAGTGATGATGGGACCGGTGTCGACTCCGGCATCGACGAGGTGGATCGTCCCGCCGGTGATGCGCACTCCGTGGGCGAGCGCGTCGCGCACACCGTGAGCGCCGGGAAACGACGGCAACAGAGCAGGATGGGTGTTGATGATCCGATCGGCGAACGAGGCGATGAAGGTGGGGCCGAGGATCCGCATGAAGCCGGCTGAGATCACCCAGTCGGGCGAGAATTCGGCGACCGTGTCGCGGAGGCGGACGTTCCAGTCCTCACGATCGGCGCAGTCCTTGGGACGAACGACGAAGGTCGGGATGGAGCGCTCTGCCGCGCGGTCGAGTACCCCTGCAGTCTGCGAATCAGCACCGATCGCTGCGATCTCGACGCCGCGGTCCGAATCTGCGAACGCGTCGATGACGGCCTGTGTGAGGGTACCGGAACCGGAGGCCAGAAGAACGATGCGCACGCGACCATTCTACCGTCTGTTCCTGGCTGTGCCTGTCAGCTGGTGAGAATGTGGACAGCACCTCCCGCAAAGGCTTTTGTCAGTGGACTGTGACAAACTGGGGACGTGACGTCACCAAACAACACTGAAGAGAAGAGCGCCCCCACTCCCGAAGAGGAGAGGCTGGCCGCACCCTCCCGCCACGGCCTGGTTCTGATACTGCTGATCCTCGCCTCGGTGCTGACGTTCACCTATCCCCTGCCCTTCAAACTCGCAGCGATCGGATTCGCCATCGCCGCGATCGTGTGGGCGGTCCGCTATATCGTCGCTGTCGTGAAAGCCAAGCAGAAGCGCAGCATGTCCCTGGGCATTCTCGGTGGTCTGCTCAGCGTCTACCTCATCTTCTCCACGCTGTCCTCGGTCGTGCTCTGGCCCGTCCAGTCCAAATACGAAGAATGCGTGCGCGATGCGATCACGCAGCAGGCGCAGCTGACCTGCACGACCGATTATCAGAACGGTATGGGCGACTGGTTCAAGCAGGTCACCGGACAGGACCTCAAGATGCCCGGAGCCAATTGAGCACCGCGCTCGCACGATGAGCCATCGGTGAGACGCTGAGCTCAGGGCGCGAATCTGATCGTGCAAAGGGGAACGCCTCCGGCAACTGGCCGGAGGCGTTCCTGCTGTTGGGACGGAATCAGGTCAGTTCTGGTTGGCGCCCGTCCCGTATCGACTCCCGCGTCGTCTGCCGCCTGCGGATAGTCGCTGCAGACCGCGGACAGTCACTGCCGGCTGCGATAGCCTGCCGCCTGAGATAATAGTCTGCCGCCTGCGGCAGCTTCTCAGTCCTCGTCCGAGTCACGGGCGAACGGTTCATGCGCATCGAGGTCGTCGAGGTTCGAGGCACCCCAGCCCTGACCACTCTGCATGTGGGACAGTCTGGTCAGCCCGAGGCCGATGCCCAGTCCCAGCGCGATCCACGCGGTGACGACCACGCCGGAGGTCAGCGGTGAGGGGCCGAAGTCCGAGAGTCCCAGTGGTCCCATCGCTCCGCTGGCGAAGAGCGCAAGCATCTCGACAACGACGAAGAATTTGATCGCCGCGATTCCGAGGCCCAACCAGGAGCCGTTCAGCACCTGCCAGGCGTGGTCCCGCCCGAGGATGACAGCGAGGACTCCCACCAAGACGAGCAGCACAGGAGCGGCATACGTCCATCCCGGGTAGTCGCCGATGAGCAGCTGGAGCACGGGAACGTTCGGCATCGGCCCTGGGGCCGAGTGGAACACTGAACTCGGGCCTCCCGCGCCCACATCAACCCCTGTCCCCGCAACCCAAGACAGGGCTGCGAAGAGGATTCCGGGCGCGAAGAGAATCTGGACGACGAGCAGACCCAATCCCGCTGCCGCCGGTGAGCTGTAGGCCTGGAGCGAGTCAGTCAGTTCGCTCCAACGAAGGACGATGCCTGCGGCAAGGACGACGATGGAGAGGACAGCTGCTGACCAGAGAAGTCTCTTGACGAGTCGCGCACTCGCATCCCAGACGTCGAGGTCGAGATCCTGCAGCCGAGGGATGTCGGCGACACCGCGGACCCAGAGCCAACCGGCCGCCGAGGCGGTCATCAAGAGCAGGAAGAGTCGGAGGAATCCGAAGGGAGTGACAGTCGTCTCGCCAACGAGTATGGCGAGCACGAGCAGAGGCGCGGCATAGGCGACGACGAAAGCTGCCAGGGCAAGGGCGATGTCCTTCCACCACGACGAGTCATCATCGTTGGTGCCATCGGCCTCGGCGGCTGAGAACTCCTCCACCAGACGTTTCGCCCCGAACGCCAGCAGGAACCACACCCCCACAGTGACCAAGCTGGGCGCGAGTGAGAAGTCGAAGCCGATCGTCGTCACGGTCAGTCCGTTCACGACGGCCCACAGTGCGAAGGCCCACTCAGGAATGATGGAGTACGCAAGCTGCGATCCGAGGCCGACGATCCAGCAGACCGCAGCGACGACGAAGGCGGCAGGGACGACAATGAGATCGACTTTGAGGGCCTCCATCAGTCCCTGGAGAACAGGATGGCGGTTGGTTCGAGGATGAGGAGAAGTGTGCATCTCTTCCATTTTCGCTGACGTCGCGCTCTCATCGCGGTATTGACCACGCGATTCCCTGCTGTGGGACGTACAATTGCGCCAGGACAAGCTTGTAGACACGAAGGATGCATCCAGCGATGAGCAACGGGAACGATCAGCCGAATTTCCCGCCACCTCCCAACACCCCTCCGGAGAACAACTACTCGGGAACCGGTTCGGAGACGTCGGCGGACGACCAATCAGATAGTCCATCGAGGGCAGACCGTTCCGAGAACACTCCTCAAGACGACACATCGCGCACCGAGCCGGATTCGGCGTCGGAGTCGGCTGAGTCAGGCGCATCGTCTGCACCGTCATACCCGAAGGATCAGGCACCTCCCCTTCAAGCCGACAACCGCGACGGCAAACGTGCTGATCCATCCGGCCAGAACTCTCAGGCCGGCAATCCGAGCCAGCAGAATCCGAACCAGAACCAGCAGCCTCGTCCCGAGGTTCAGTCGGGCGATTCTCATCGGAACTTCCCGCAGCAGGGCGGATCGGGTCAGCAGAACCCGAACCAGCCGCCGCAGAATCCCAATCAGCCACCGCAGAATCCGAATCCGGTGCCGTCGAACGAGGCTCCGTATTACTCCGGTGGACAGCACAGCGGCAATCAGCAGTGGGGTGGCCAGTACCAGGGCGGCTCCCCGTACCAGTCGGGCCCCGGCCAGAACGGCGCATATCCTCCTGCCCAGGGCCAGTATGGTTCGGGCCAGCCCGGCCAGGGCCAGTACGGTTCGGGCCCAGCACAGACAGGTCCCGGCCAGTACGGTCAGTACCAGACCGGTTCCGGCCCAGACGCCCATCGCACGGGATCGGGCCCAGGCCAGTCGCAGGCCATCCCACAGCCGGCTCCGGCTCCCGGGTTCGCCGGTTCGACCGCGGCCGCGACCCGCGCTGATGCGCGTCCCGAGAAGAAGAAGAGCAAGATGCCTCTCTTCATCACTCTCGGTGCCGTCGCGCTCGTCATCATCCTGGTCCTCGTCGGATTCCTCGTCGTCAACTCGGTGAATAAGAACAATTACGGACCTGACAAAGTCGCCGAGGATTACGTCTCGGCGCTGAGCAAGGGCGACTTCGCCGCCGCGGAGAAGATCGCACCATCACCGCGACCCGAGGGCACTAACCTGGATCTGCTGTCGAAGAACTTCACCGACAACTCATCGACCAAGGTCGAGAACGCGAAGGTCGAGTCGTCGAACGTCGATGGCGACAACGGCAAGGTCGTCGTCTCCTATGAGCTCGATGGCAGCGCTTTCAACGTTGAGCTGACGGCGAAGAAGGACGGCAAACAGGATCTGTTCTTCGACAAATGGAAGCTCACCGGCCCCGCACTGAACGTCATCTCCCTCGACGTTCCGGCCGCCGACGGCATGACCGTCAACGGCCAGGACTACAAGGCACAGTCGGGAACCACCTCCTTCGCCGTGTATCCGGGCAACTATGATTTCTCGATCCCGGCCAGCAAATGGGTCAGCAAGGCCTCGGACACTGCCGCAGTGAACTTCCCGCAGGCGTTCGGACCGGGTGGGAAGCCGAACACCGACCAGGTGTCGCCGATGACTCTCAATCTCGATCTCTCGCCGACAGGTGAATTCCAGAAGGAAGTCCAGAAGCAGGTCGAGGCCGAGCTCAAGAAGTGCTTCGACAATAAGGACATCAAGCCCAAGTGCAAGTTCATCAAGTTCGACCCGACCGAGATCCCGGTCGGCGGCACGGACAAGAAGCTCGATGATCTGGCCAAGAAGAACACCGCCAAATGGGATATGAAGGACATGCCCAAGGTCAAGGCGGACTTCGGCGCCGGCGACACGAGCACCGGTTCGTTCTTCACGGAGAAGCCAGGCAAGTTCAACTTCACCGTGCAGGGCAAGAAGTCCGGTTCGTCGTACTTCTCGAACGGCAACACGTTGTCGGTCTCGGGCAGTGTGAAGATCGACGGTGACAAGCTCAAGGTCGAGTTCTTCGACTTCTGACGAGGTCGTCGACTTCTGCTCGAGCCTCACCGAGGCGGTGCCCACCGAAGCGTAAGTCGGCAGACAGGAGGGCCGGGGTTCTTTCGAACCTCGGCCCTCCTGTCGTCTGTGTGTGATCGCGTCGAACGCCGCACGCCACCTGAGCAAATCCCGGCCGGCTGGCAGTGCCCAGCCCGTCCGCGCTGCTCAGCCGGCGCTGCCCGTCCGCGTTGCTCAGTTCGGAGAGGTGCGCTCCGGCAGTGGAATGTCCGCAGCCTGTTCGAACCAGGTCCCTGCCGCCATCACGAGTTCATCGGCGAAGCGCCGGCCCGAGATCTGCGCACCGATCGTCCGCCCGTCCTTCATGTACCCGGCCAGCACTGTCGCCGCCGGCTGCTCCGACATGTTGTAGGGCATCGTGAACCCGATGTGGCCCATCGGTTCGTTGACCTTCGGGTACGGCATGGGTTGGTCTGCAGGGAACGCCGCGTTCGGCGACACCGGCGAGATGACCAGGTCGAAGCCGCCGGTCGCGGCCACGCTGCGTCGGCGGATCTCCTGCACGCTGTGGTAGCAGTCCATGAGCTTCACACCGGTCACGTCGGCTCCGCCCTGTGCCCACTGCTGGATATAGGGCAGGATGAGCGCCTGCTCCTCGACGGGCAGGGCCCGCAGATCGGACCATGAGCGCACCCGCCAGAACAGGTCCATGTCCGCCAGCAGGTCATCGTCGATGAAGGGGTCGACTGTTTCGACCTGGGCGCCGGCAGCGGCGAAACGCTCGGCCGCCTCGGCGATGGTGGCCGCGATCTCAGGTTCCACGGGCTCTCCGCACCCGGCGTCGAGTTGGACTCCGATTCTCAGCCCTCGAGGATCGAACGCGGCGTCGGAAGCAGAGTCCGATAGCGTTGCACGATCATCGGCGGCGAACCGGGGCAGACGCGAGTAGTCGCGATCGTCGGTGCCGGAGATGACGTCCATCGCGATCTTCACGTCGGCCATCCGCCGGGCCAGCGGTCCTGCGCAGCGGCCCATGTACGGAGCATCGAGCGGCACCCTGCCGAAGCTGGGTTTGAGACCGGCCAGCCCCAGCCAAGTACAGGGCAGACGGATCGACCCGCCGATGTCGGAGCCGATGTGAATCGGTCCGTAGCCGGCCGCCGCAGCAGCACCCGCTCCAGCACTGGATCCACCTGTGGTCAGGTTCGGGTCAAGAGGGGAACGAGTCACGCCGTGTAGCGAGGAGACGCCGGAGGAGAGCATGCCCCAGTCGGGCATCGTCGTCGATCCGAGAATGATGGCACCGGCTTCTTCGAGGCGCTCGGTGATCGGAGAATCGTGAGTTGACACGGGAACCTCGACCCACGCGTGGCCGCTGGGCATCGGCACACCCTTGCGGGCGACGTTCTCCTTGATTGTCACCGGCACCCCATCGAGCGGGCCCAGCGATTTCCCTTCCCGCCACCGGGTTGCGCTGGCCTCGGCTGCGCCACGTGAGCGCTCATCGTCACGGTGGTGGAGGGCGTTGATGATCGGTTCGAAGTCGTCCATGCGGTCGACGACGGCGGCATGGACGTCGAGCGGATCGAAGTCTCCAGCCGCGAATCCCGTGGTCATCGCGGCAGCGGTGTGGTCGGCAAGCGTGTTCTGGCTCAAGTGCCGTCCTTTCTTCTCGTGCATTCTGCGGACAGGTTCGCTCTCCCCTGCTCTCCGGATCAACCGGCTGAGGCGAGCGCTCCTGCCAGGCTGGGGGTCGCCGCGATGAGGCGTTGCGTGTACTCCTCGCGCGGGTTCGCGTAGATGTCCTCGGTGGTACCGGATTCGACAATGTGCCCGTCCTTCATCACGATGATGTCCGAGCACAGATGCTGGACGACGCCCAGATCGTGGGAGACGAAGAGCAGCGTCAGTGCGTAGTCGTCGACGAGGTCGGTGAGCAGGTTGAGCACCTGAGCGCGCACCGAGACGTCGAGAGCGGAGACCGGTTCGTCGGCGATGAGGATCTGTGGTCGGGTCACGAGCGCTCGGGCGATGGAGATCCGCTGTCGCTGACCGCCGGAGAACTGGTGCGGATATCGTCGCATCGCAGCCGAGTCGAGGTCGACGGCGAGCAGCATCTCCTCGACGCGAGAGAGTCTTTCGTCTCGGCCCATTCCCCGCGCGATCAGGGGTTCGGAGACAATGTCCTCGACCCGCATGCGAGGGTCGAGAGAGGCGAACGGATCCTGGAAGACGATCTGCAGGTTCTCACGCAGCGACCGCAGCGCCGAGGCACTGGCCGACTCGACGCGGACGTCGCCGACTCGCACATGTCCGGTGGTCGGTCTGTCGAGGCCCGAGAGGATGTTGAGCAGCGTCGACTTGCCCGAACCGGACTCCCCCACGATGCCGAGGCGCTGACCGGCCGAGACTCGGAAGCCGATGTCTTCGAGGGCCTGCACTTCAGAGCGCCGGCGAAGCGTGAGCCCCCGGGCCTTGTACAGCTTCGAGACTCCGGTGACCTCGATGAGCGGAGCAGACTGCCCTGTCAGTTCGGGCTCCCGCGCACGCGGACTGTCCACCGCACGTGTTCGTACACGTCCGCTCTCCCCCGCCGAGGCGGTCGTCGGCTCCACATCAGCATCGACGTTTTCGTCAGGGTTCGTCCCTGCCTCAGGGGGTGAGCCTGCTTCGCCAAGGGGCCCCGCATAGGCGAGGGCGGTCTTGAGCGTGAACAGCTTCCCGTTCGCGTCGGTGGCTTCGAGATCGGAGGAGGCCAGGAGACCGCGCGTGTACTCGTGCTGCGGATTCGTGAAGATGTCGTGCACGCTTCCGGTCTCGACGATGCGACCGGAGTTCATGACGATGACCCGGTCGCAGACTCCCGCGACGACGGCCAGGTCGTGGGTGATGAACAGCAGTCCCGCCTCGACGGCGGCCACACGCTCGGCGATGAGGTCGAGCATGTGCTTCTGCACGGTCACGTCGAGTGCTGTGGTCGGTTCGTCGCAGATGAGCAGCCGCGGCGTATTCGCCAGCGCGATCGCGAGCATCACGCGCTGTCGCTGTCCACCCGACATCTGATGCGGATAGGCATAGCGGGCACCCTCCGGATCGGGCATGTGCACACTGGTGAGGAGCTCGAGGACCCGGCCGGGAACGGCACGGCGATCAGTGCTGCCGTGGATGCGCAGCGCCTCGGCGATCTGGTCCCCGATGCGCATCAGCGGATTGAGCGCGCTCATGGGCTCTTGGAAGACCATCGAGACGATGTCGGAGCGCATCCGCGCCAGCGTCCGCTCCTTCGCTTCGAGGACGTTTCCGGAAAATCCCGCCAGCGATACCGTCCCCGTGGCTCTGAGCTCTTCGGGCAGCAGGCCCATCACGGACTGCGCGGTCAGTGATTTCCCGGAGCCGGATTCGCCGATGAGGCCGACCCGTTCTCCCGGCGCCAAGCTCAGGGACACGTCCTTGAGCACTGGCCCATCAGCTCCGGCCGGAGTGATCGTGAGGTCGCGGACCTCGAGCAGGTTCTCAGCCATTGCCGCGGGCCTCCATCTTCGGATCGAATCGGTCGCGCAGCCCATCACCGAGCAGGTTGAACCCCAGCACGGCCAGGGCGATGAACAGTCCCGGCCACAGCGCGAGCCCCGGGTGGGTGGACAGGAACTGCTGGGACTCCTGGAGCATCCGCCCCCAGGACGGAACCGGAGCCTGGGTGCCGAGTCCCAGGAACGACAGCCCCGCCTCGGCGAGGATCGAGATCGCGAACGCCACGGAGGCCTGCACGATGACCATCCCGGCGATGTTCGGCAGGACATGGAAGAGGGCGATCGCGGGCACGCGACGGTTCGAGGCCCTGGCGGCCCGCACGTATTCGGAGCCGAGGACCTGCATCGTGCCGGACCGGGCCACGCGAGCGAACCCGGGAATCGCGGCGATCCCGACTGCGACCATGGCGGGACCGGTCCCGGGTTGGTAGACGGCGGCGAAGATGATCGCGAGCAGCAGAGCCGGGAACGCGAGCAGGATATCGTTGGCGCGCATGATCACGGCCCCGATCCACGCGCCCCACGGATACTGGGCGAAGAGCGCCGCGATGACCCCGATGGGGGTGCCGATGAGCAGGGCGATGCCGACGGCCACGATCCCGACCATGAGCGTGATCCGCGCCCCGTACATAACCCAGGTCAAGGTGTCACGACCGAACATATCGGTGCCGAAGGGATGCTCGAGGCTCGAGGACTGCAGCCGGGCGACGGGATCGACGGCGCTCGGGTCGTACGGTGTCCAGAGGAAGGACACGAGGGCGAGCGCGAAGATGAGGATGACAAGGACGGCGCCGATGACCATGGACGCGTTGAGGCGCAGCAACGTCCGCTTGCGCTGGTCAACGCCAGTTCGTCTGCTCGGACGCACGGCAGCTTCTGGCGCGGCGGTTCCCGGCGCAGTGGTTCCCGGCGCAGTGGTTCCCTCCGCCGAGGCTGCCGCGGGGATCCCGTCGGCGGTGACGACGTTGCGGGGGTTCGTCTCCCCCGACGAGGCGGGGCTCGGGTTCTGGCTCATGCGGCGGTCCTGATCCGGGGGTCGATGATCGGGTAGAGGACATCGACGATGAGGTTGATGACGAGTACGAGCAGGACGAGGACCATGACGATGCCCTGGACTGCGACGAGGTCGCGGTTGGCCACAGCGCGGACGAGTTCCGAGCCGATGCCGGGGATGACGAAGATCTGCTCGATGATCACGGCCCCGACGAGCAGAGTCGCCAGTTGGACGCCGGCGACCGTGACGACGGGAATCGCGGCGTTGCGCAGACCGTGGACGAACAGTGCCTTGGTCCGTGTCAGGCCTTTGGCCCGGGCGGTGCGGATATAGTCCTCGCGCATGACGTCGAGGACCGCTGAGCGCACATAGCGGGTGAGGATCGCGGCCTGGACGAGTGCCAGCGACACGACCGGCAGGACCAGTCGGACGAGGAATCCGCCCACCCCCTCGACCGGGGCCATCCATCCCTGGGACGGGAACCAGCCGAGGGTGAGTGAGAAGACCATGACGAGGATGATCGCTGCAAGGAAGTTCGGCACGGCGATGCCGATCTGGCTCAGGGCAGAGATCGTCACGCCGATCCAGTTGCGCTGCTCGAGTGCGGCGAAGGTGCCCAGCGGCACGGCGATGAGGATCGCGAGCACGATCGAGGCGATGACGAGGATCCCGGTGACCTGGACGCTGCCGACGATGACAGGAGTGATCGCAGCTCCGGTGACGTACGAGGTGCCGAAGTCGCCTGTCAGCATTCCGCCCATCCAGTCGAAGTACCGGAGGACAGGCGGCTGGTCGAGTCCGTACTGGGCTTCGAGCGCCGCCACCGCCTCAGGTGTGGCGTTCGTTCCCAGGGCGACCTGCGCGGCATTGCCAGGCAGAAGGCTCATCAGGGCGAACACCGCCACCGAGGCGACGATCAGTGACAGTGCGAACTGGAGTGCGCGATTGGCCACATAGGTGATCATGGACGACGACGGCTCAGTTCCAGCTCAGATCCGCGATCCGGAAGGCATCGGAGACCCTGTTGGCGGGGATTCCGCTGACATCGGACTTCGCGATGACGAGGTTCGGGAAGAGGAACAGGAAGTCCGACGCTGCGTCATCGGTGATGGTCTTCGCGATGTCCTTCATTCCCGAGATGTATTCCTCTTCGGTTCCGGTGTCTGCCTTCTCCGCGATCTTCTTGATCTTCGAATCGTCGTAGCCGATGTAGTAGTCCTTCGAGAACACGGTGAGGATGTCACGCGGTTCGGCATGGTTGATCACAGACATGTCGAAGTCGTGCTTCGTGAACGTCTTGTCCAACCACACTGCGGGGAACTCCTGCGTCTTGATGTCGGCCTTGAGACCGACGGCTTCAAGCTGGGAGGACACGATCTCGGAGATCGCCTTCGCATACGGCAGGTTCGGGACGGTGAAGGTGAACTTCTCCCCCGCGATGCCTGCCTCGCTGACAAGGTCCTTGGCCTTCTGCGGGTCGTACTTCCAGACACCTGTCAGATCTTCGTAATAGGGATCGGTGGGCGGGACCATCGAACCGATGAGTTCACCGTAGCCAGCCCAGGCCGTGTCGAGCACCGCTTTGCGATCGACGGCGTACATGACGGCTTCGCGGGCCTTCTTGTCCTTGAAGATGCCCTTCGCGTTGTTCATCGACAGCACGACTTCGCCGTTCGTGGTGCCGGAGATGATCTGGTAGTCCTTGCTCTGGAATTCGCCGGCCAGCTCTGGGGCTTGGAGGTTCGAGACGACGTCGATCTCTCCGGACTTCAGGGCGTTCGAAGCGGAGACCGCGTCCTTGAAGTATTTGAACTCTACGTTCTTGACCTTGGGCTTCTCGCCCCAGTAGTCGTCCCTGGCTGCGAAGTCGATCGACTGCCCGCGGGTGAACTTCTCGATGGCGTAGGGTCCTGTGCCGATGGCAGTGTTTGACAGGTCGCCGGTGCCCTGGGTGTCGAAGACCGCTCCGACGAGGCTGGTGAGGTTGAACAGCCAAGTGTTCGACGGCTTCTTCAGCGCGATCTCGACCGTGAGATCGTCAGGGGTCTTGATCGAGTCGACGATGTCCATCTTCGACTTCAGCGCGTTCTTCCAGTCCTTCTGCACCCGCTCGTAGGAGAACTTCACGTCCTCGCTGGTCAGGTCGGAGCCGTCGGAGAACTTCACGCCGTCCTGCAGGTGGAAGGTATAGGTCTTGCGGTCATCGGAGATGTCCCAGTCCTTGGCCAGCGCCGGCTGGATCTCCCCGTCGCCGTCAACGCGGACCAGTGATTCGTAGACGTTCTCCATCAGCGCCTCGGGAATCGCCACCCCCGAGGTGGACGTGAAGTCGAGGTTCGCCGGCTCAGCAGTGAACGCGATGGTCATCGAGTCCTTCTTCGCTGACTCACCGGAATCCGAAGCCCCTGCGGAGCAGGCTGTCAGGAATAGGCTGGAGGCAGCCGCAGCTGCCACCCACATCTTGAAGCGCGGAGTCTTCATTGCTCTCCTTGTTTTCACACACCAGAACCGGGGAATCCACATTCGCTCACCGGCATCGTCAGTTTAGCCGAAGTTCTCACCAGGTGAGGCGGGAGTGCTCATATCGTGGCGAGGCAGTGACTCGGCCCGGACACACGCGAGTGCATCCGGGCCGAATGGCGCGAAACCGGGCTGTCAGGACCGGACATCAATCACGGTCACAGGACCCACAGAGTCTGGTCTCAGAGCCCTGCAGAATTTGGGGTCAGAGCCCTGCTTGGGTCGAGAGGATCGCAGCCAGTTTGTCGAAGGCGATCTTCCGATGCGAGCGAGCGTTCTTCTCCTCGGCCGACATCTGTGCGGCACTGAAGTCTGACCCCTCAGGGACGAAGATCGGATCGTAGCCGAAGCCGTTGGCTCCTGCCGGCGCCGTGGCCAACCGTCCGGGCATGACACCCTCGGCGGAGAACTCTCGCCCATCGGCGGTCACGGCTGCGGCCGCGCAGCGGAACTGGGCTCCGCGATGCTCAGCGGAGATGTCGCTCAACTGGGCCAGGAGCAGTTCGAGATTGGCTTTGTCGTCCCCATGGCTGCCCGACCACCGGGCAGAGAAGATCCCCGGCGCCCCGCCGAGTACGTCGACGGCGATCCCCGAATCATCGGCGATCGACGTCAGCCCGGTGGCGGCAGCGGCAGCACGGGCCTTGATGAGAGCATTCTCAGCGAACGTGACTCCGGTTTCCGCGACATCATCGAGTCCCGCCTCGGCGGCGGTCCTGACTTCGGTGTCCTCCCCGAGCACCGGAAGGAGGATCGCGAGGAGTTCGCGCTTCTTCCCTTCGTTGTGGGTGGCCAGCACGAAGGTGGTCATGCGCTCAGGACCTCGGTCTGGATGCGGGTGAGGTCGGTGCAGCCCTTCGTTGCGAGATCGAGGAGGTGGCCCAGTTCCTCGCGGTCGAAGGGCGCGCCCTCGGCCGTGCCCTGGACCTCGACGAACTTGCCGCTGCCGGTCATGACGACGTTCATGTCGGTCTCTGCGCGCGAGTCCTCGACGTACGGCAGGTCGAGCATGGGTTCGCCGTCGATGATGCCGACGCTGATCGCGGAGATCGAATCCTTGATCGGGTTGTTCGCAGCGGGAATGATTCCGGTCGAACGGCCCTTCTCGATCGCGTCGACGAGAGCCACGTAGGCGCCGGTGATCGAGGCAGTGCGGGTGCCGCCATCGGCCTGGAGGACATCGCAGTCAAGGACGAGCGTGTTCTCGCCGAGCTTGTCGAGGTCGATGACCGCGCGCAGGCTGCGGCCGATGAGGCGGGAGATCTCGTGGGTGCGACCGCCCAGTTTGCCCTTGACGGATTCGCGGGTGTTGCGGGAATCGGTGGCACGCGGGAGCATCGCGTATTCGGCGGTGACCCAGCCGCGACCCTGGCCTTTGAGCCACCGGGGCACGCCTGCGGTCAGAGAAGCCGCGCAGAGTACGCGGGTGTTGCCGAACTCGATCAGCGCCGATCCTTCGGCGGTGTTGATCCAGTTGCGGGTGATTGTCACTTCGCGGAGTTGATCAGCGAGTCGTCCGTCTGCGCGCACTGTGTGCCTCTTTCGGTTGTCGGTTCTGTTCTCTGTTTCCAGTTTTTCAAGTTCTGCTGCGAAGCTCAGCCGGTCTCGACTGAGCCGGTCTCAGCTCAGCCAGTCTCGACTCAGCCAGTATGCTCTGAGCTCACACGGTCCGGCCTCGATCGGTTCGGTCTCACACTGTCCAACTGGTCTCAGGTTTGGCCAGTTCGATGGGCCCACGGTATTCCCGGGCGGCCTCGCCGCGGACGATCGAGCAATCCGTCCACGAAGGGATGTGGGTGAGCACGAGGGACTTGACGTCGGCGGCCTGAGCCACACGACCGGCGCGCTTGCCCGTGAGGTGGATGCCCCGAGCGGTGTCGCGGTCCTCCTGGAACGCGGCTTCGCAGAGGAAGATGTCGGCCCCGCGAGCTGCCTCGACGAGGTTGTCGCATTCGTCGCTGTCGCCTGAGTAGGTGATGACGGAGCCGTTGGCGTCCGTGATCCTCAGCGCGTAGGCCTCGACCGGGTGGTCGACGAGGAAGCTCTCGACCTTCAAGGAGCCGATCTGGTGGCTCGTGCCGTGGTCGATGTCGAAGAACTCGAACGCATGGCTGAGATCGGCGTGGTCGCCTTCGTCGGCGATCGGCGACTTCCCCGGATCGGTGTAGTAAGCGCGTGAGAGTCGTTCCTGGGCACCCGGAGGAGCATAGATCGAAGTCCGGGTCCGGATGGTTCCGGTGTCGGAGACATTGCCGTTGAAGAACTTCGGGTCGTAGCAGTGCTTGACGTAGAGACCTGTCACGTCCATGCAGTGGTCCGGGTGCAGGTGGCTGAGCACGATGGCGCTGAGTGAGTCCGTATCGACGGCGCGCTGGAGTGGACTCAGCGCACCCGAACCGAGATCGAGCACGATGCGCGTCGGCGACGCCTCATCGGTCTCGATGAGGTAGCAGCTGGCTGCCGAGTACGGGCCGGGGAACGACCCGGCGGTGCCGATTGCGGTGAGTTTCATTCCTCGTCATTCCCTTCCAGGTCAGCCAGCAGTGTTGTTGTGAGTCGGTCCTGGATCCAGGTTACGAAGTCGTACAGAGTCAGAGTCAGGTCTTCGGATTCGTCGAGCTCTGACCGGTGGGCGTACTTGTCCTCCTGCGCCTCTTCGGTGTCGATTCCGAGGCGGACGGCGAGGACCAGACGCAGATCATTGAGTCCCTTCATCCAGGCCAGCACCTCGTCACGGGACAGGGTGATCGGAGACGATCGGCTCAGCCCATTGAGCACGATGCGCACATTGTGGGCCTTCGCCTGCTGGAGGTCGAACTCGGTGAGGCGCCGGAACTCCTCGGAGCGCTCTTCGTCCTCCGGGTCGACGTCGGGGAAGAGCCGCAGCAGTGCCGGATCGTCCGGACGCGGCCTATCCACCATGCCGAGTCGGGCTTCCCAGTTCTCGGAATCGGGGCGATCGCTCCCGTCGTCGTCCTCGGCCAGCAGGGCGGCCAGGTCGGTGAAGACAGTGAGCATGAGGGTTCGTTCGTTGTCCTCGAGCTTGAGGACGACATCGTCCCCGCGAGCATCAATGGCTGCCATGTGTCAGACGGATCCTGATTCGGGTTGGCACGCGGCCCACAGGCCGTATTCGTGCATGGCTTGGGTGTCCCTCTCCATGGCTTCTCGCCCGCCGGTGGCCACGACGGACCGTCCCTTCTCATGGACTTCGAGCATCAGCGACTCAGCTTTCTCGGACGAATAGCCGAAATAGCTCTGGAACACGTAGCTGACGTAGCTCATCAGGTTGACCGGGTCGTTGAAGACGACGGTCTTCCAGGGCTTCGCCAGGTCCTGGGCAGGTCGGACGTCGACCTCTGGTTCCAGGACAGGAGTCGTTGGATTGCTCACGTTTCCACCTTACGGCAGAACACTGACGCTGTCGTGACGTAAGATCGCGCCTATGAGTGATCTCACACGGACTTCCTCGACTGCTTTCTTCACCGATCAGTACGAATTGACGATGGTGCAGGCTGCCCTGGAATCGGGCGCCGCACACCGTCAGAGCCTGTTCGAAGTCTTCGGACGCAGCCTTCCCGCAGGCCGTCGCTACGGCGTGGTCGCCGGAACCGGTCGGGTCCTCGAGATGCTCAGAGACTTCCGCTTCGGCGACGAGGAACTGAAGTTCCTCAGCCGCGAGAACATCGTCGATTCGACCACGATCGACTGGCTCGCCGACTACTCGTTCACAGGGAACATCCGCGGATATGCCGAGGGCGAGATCTACTTCCCAGGGTCCCCGCTGCTCACCATCGAAGCGACCTTTGCCGAGGGCGTCATCTTGGAGACCCTCATCCTCTCGGCCATGAACTACGACTGTGCGGTCGCCTCGGCGGCGTCGCGCATGGCACAGGCAGCCGGCGATCGTCCCTGTGCGGAGATGGGCGGCCGACGCACCAATGAGCATGCTGCCGTCGCCGCGGCGCGGGCTGCGGTCATCGGCGGCTTCTCGTCGACGTCGAACCTCGCGGCCGGCCTCCGCTACGGACTGCGCACGATCGGCACCTCCGCGCACTCATTCACGCTCCTCCACGATTCGGAGCGGGAGGCCTTCGCCGCCCAACTCAAGTCATTGGGCACGGACACCACGCTCCTGCTCGACACCTATGACGTCGAAGAGGCGCTCAAGACCGCTGTCGAACTCACCGGAGGCAACCTCGGTGGGGTTCGCATCGATTCGGGCGACCTCATCGAACAGGCCAGCGAGGTACGGGCCGAACTCGACCGCCTCGGCGCGCGGGATACGACGATCACTGTCACCAGCGACCTCGACGAACACGCGATTGCGGCCCTGGCCGCGTCCCCCGTCGACTCATACGGTGTCGGCACCCGTGTGGTCACCGGATCGGGTGCACCCGCGGCCGGACTCGTGTACAAGCTCGTGGCCCGGGCAGACGAGGCAGGCACATGGTCAGCCGTGGCGAAGAACTCCACCGGCAAACCCTCACGAGGCGGCAACAAGGAAGCCCTGCGTATCATCGACGGGGCCATCGCTGTCGAGGAGGCCGTCGGAATCCCGAATCTGCCTGACGATCTCGGAGACGGTCGTTCTCTGACCGTCGACCTCGTGGTCAACGGCGAAATCGACGAATCCTTCATCGGCGCCACCGGAGTGAAGAAGGCCTGCGCCCGCCACGACGAGTCCTTGGCCGAGCTGCCGCGCTCAGCACGGCGTATGCAGGACGGCGAACCCGCGATCCCGACGGTGTTCTACTCGAACTGAGCCGCGGTCACTTCTTGCCGACGAACCAGCCCTGGAGCTTCTTGATCCGGGCTTGGATCTGCTCCTGAGTCGCTTGCGCCACGGCCGGACCTCCACACGCTTTGCGGAGTTCGACGTGGACTGTCGCGTGCGGAGTTCCCGTCCGACGCGACCAGGCCCCGACGAGGCTCTGGAGCTGATTGCGCTCCTCCTTCATCGCCCTGTGGTCGAGTTCGCTCGGCACGACCTCCGGCGCCGGAGGGCCCGCGGCGTCCGTCTTCCGCTTGGCCTGGCGCGCCTGCTGAGTGCGCAGGAGTTCGTGGACCTGATCAGGTTCGAGCAGACCTGGAATGCCGATGAAGTCGAGTTCATCTTCGGAGCCGATCGCTCCCCCGGTGCCGAATTCGCCGCCGTCGAAGAGCACTCGGTCGAACAGTGCTTCAGCGCCCAGAGCTTCGAATGAACCCAGCTGGTCGGAGGAAGCTCCTTCGCTCCGGTTCGCCTGCTCCATGGCCTGTTCGTCGAAGACGACGACATCGTTCTCGTCCTGGTTCTTCGGCCGATCGAGGGCGTGGTCGCGTTCGACCTCCATCGTGTTGGCCAGGGCCAGAAGAACCGGGACCGACGGCAGGAACACCGAGGCGGTCTCACCACGTTTGCGGGCGCGGACGAAGCGTCCGATCGCCTGCGCGAAGAACAGCGGCGTCGCCGAGGATGTCGCATAGACCCCGACGCACAGCCGGGGCACGTCGACGCCTTCGGAGACCATGCGGACGGCGACCATCCACCTGTCCGTGGACTCCTGGAACTTCTCGATCCGCGCAGAGGCTCCCGCTTCGTCGGAGAGGACGACCGTGGGTGCCTCTCCGGTGAGTTCGCGCAGCACTTTGGCGTAGGCGCGGGCATTGTCCTGATCGGTGGCGATGACGAGGCCACCGGCGTCGTGCACGGTCCGACGAACCTCGGTGAGGCGCATGTCTGCCGCCTTGAGGACGGCCGGGATCCAGTCACCGGAGGGATCGAGCGCCGTTCGCCACGCCTGGGAGTTGATGTCCTTCGTCGTCTCCTCACCGAGGACGTGAGACATTTCGTCGCCGGCTTTGGTCCGCCACGACATGGTGCCCGCGTAGGTGAGGAACAGGACGGGCCGGACGACGGAGTCCTTGAGTGCACGTCCGTACCCGTAGGAGTAGTCCGCCACCGAGGTGCGGATTCCGTTTTCGTCGGGAGCATAGGTGACGAAGGGAATCGGCGAGGTGTCCGAGCGGAAGGGAGTACCGGTCAGGGAGAGTCGGCGCACTGCAGGGCCGAAGGCTTCACGCACGGCGTCACCCCAGGACAGCGCATCGCCGCCGTGGTGGACCTCGTCGAGGATGACGAGTGTGCGACCGGCGGCCGTACGGTTATGGTGGAGCACCGGTTTAGCCGCGACCTGCGCATAGGTGATGGCCACACCGTGGAATCCGGGCGCGTGCTTGCCTTGGGAGTTCTTGAAATGAGGATCAAGTTTGATGCCAACGCGGGCTGCAGAATCAGCCCACTGCACCTTGAGGTGTTCTGTAGGGGCGACGACAGTGACCCGGTTGACGACGCGCTGAGCCAGAAGCTCGGCGGCCACGCGCAGGGCGAAGGTAGTCTTACCGGCGCCGGGGGTCGCGACAGCGAGGAAGTCCTTCGGCTGATCCCGAAAATAGAGTTCCAGAGCCTCTGCCTGCCACGCACGCAACTTTCCGGCCGTTCCCCAAGCTGCACGCTCGGGAAAAGCCGGTGGGAGTTGTTCAGCAGCGGAGGTCCCGGGGAGACGTTCCGCGGACATCTACTCCTTGGGTCCTTCAGACATCGACGAGTAGATCTCTTTGCACCTGGGGCAGACGGGGAATCGCTCGGGATCGCGCGTGGGAACCCACACCTTGCCGCACAGAGCGATCAGTGGAGTGCCCGTCACCATGGACTCCATGATCTTGTCCTTGGGCGCGTAGTGGCTGAAACGTTCGTGGTCGCCGGGTTCAACAAGTTGTTCGGACTGCTCACGCTCGATTGTTGCTGAACCACCTGATGCTGGAGAGGTCATGGCTCCATTGTAGTTCCCTAGAATGAGTGTCATGGACCGATCATACGAGGATTCCCTCACAGAACGTTATCGTGAACTCAGCGACGACATCGCAGCGGCCGTGGCTGTTGTATCGGCGAAGCGAGGACACGCGCTGCATGCGATCACGGTCGATTCGTTCCTCGACGTCTCCTACGATCCTCCCACCATGGCTGTCAGCGTCTATGGCGGTTCGCGGATGATGGAGACCCTGGAAATGAGCGATCATTTCGCGATCTCCCTGCTCAATTCATCCCAGCGGGACATCTCCGAACGGCTCGGGGCATCCGGACAGCCGCTCTACGGTTCACTCAAGGGCATCGATACGTTCCCGGCTCCGCATTCTGGTCAGCCCGTACTCACTGAGGCGATCGCCTGGTTCGAACTGCGCAGGACGGAGATCCTCGAGGTGGCCACGCACAGCCTCGTCGTCGGTGAAGTGGTCGCCCAGGGAGCAGGCGTCGACAGCAGCACGAACAAGCCGCTGCTGCGCTGGCGCAAGGCGTACGGAACAATCGGACGACGATGAAGCGGACACTGTAGCGAATGGCTGTGGCGAATAACAACGGTGAATGACAACGGTGAATGACAACGGCCCTCCGATCGCTGGTCAGCTTCGTTCGAAGCTGGCAGACGAGCGGAGGGCCGCTGAGCGCCGGTCACCGTGTGGCGACTCAGCAGACGGATATCAGATCAGACGACGCCCTGAGCGAGCATTGCTTCCGAGACACGCGTGAAGCCTGCGATGTTCGCACCGGCCACATAGTCACCCGGTGAGCCGAACTCTTCGCCGGCCGCTGCGCAGCTGTCATGGACATCTCCCATGATCTCTGCGAGGCGGGCTTCTGTGAAGTCGAAGTCCCATGTGTCGCGGCTGGCATTCTGCTGCATCTCCAGTGCGCTGGTGGCAACACCGCCGGCGTTTGCGGCCTTGCCGGGAGCGAAGAGGACGCCTGCCTCGGAGAACGTGCGGACCGCTTCGGGCGTGCAGGGCATGTTGGCGCCTTCCGCCAGAGCGATGACACCGTTCTTGACGAGAGTCTTCGCGTCGTCGACGTCGAGTTCGTTCTGGGTGGCGCAGGGAAGTGCAACATCGGTTTCGATGTCCCAGACGTTGCCGCCCTCATAGTAGGCCGAGCGGCCCCCACGTTCCTTCACATATTCAGAGATGCGACCGCGCTCTTCGAACTTGATCCGCTTGACGATGTCGGTGTCGATGCCGTCTGGGTCGTGGATTATACCGCTCGAGTCAGACATCGTGATGACGGTGCCCCCGAAGGCATCGACCTTCTCTGCGGCGAAGACTGCGACATTTCCCGATCCCGAGATCGAAACGGTGCGGCCGTCGATGTTCTTCTTCGCCGCGGCGAGCATGTCCTTGAGGAAGTACACGACTCCGTAGCCTGTGGCTTCGGTGCGCACCATGGATCCCCCGTAGGACAGACCTTTACCAGTCAGGGTGCCTGCTTCGTAGGAGTTCTTGATGCGCTTGTACTGGCCGAAGAGGTAACCGATCTCGCGTCCGCCTACGCCGATGTCACCGGCAGGCACGTCGCGGTATTCGCCGATGTGGCGGTAGAGCTCAGTCATGAATGACTGGCAGAAACGCATGACCTCGAGGTCGCTGCGACCCTTGGGATCGAAGTCCGACCCGCCCTTGCCACCGCCGATGGGCAGACCGGTGATGGCGTTCTTGAAGATCTGTTCGAAGCCGAGGAACTTCACAATACCCAGGTTGACTGAGGGGTGGAAACGCAGTCCGCCCTTGTATGGCCCGAGCGCCGAGTTGAATTGCACTCGGAAGGCGCGGTTGATCTGGACGACACCCTGGTCGTCGATCCACGGAACGCGGAAAATGATCTGGCGTTCGGGTTCGCAGAGGCGCTCGAGAGCGGAGAGCTCGAGGTATTCAGGGTGCTTGTCGACGACAGGACCCAAGGAGTGGAGAACTTCCTGTACCGCTTGGTGAAACTCCGACTCTCCGGGATTGCGATGGAGCACAGTGTCGAAGATTGGCTGCAGTGATGGATGTAGGCTCATGGGAACAACATACCGTGGACCGCATAACATGAGATATCGGGACCGGATTATGGACACGATAGTGTCGAAAACCGTCGATGAGTTAATGGATCAAAACGAACTTTCAGGCGATCCTTCGCCGCAATCTGTCGCGTCGATGCGACTAATATCGGGACATGGATCTCGAGACGATTTGGCCGCCGTTTGCCCTCACCGTACGCACGCAGGACATGGATCTCACCCCGGTCCGAGAGTCAGATTACTGCGAGTTGGCCGATCTGGCTCGAGGAGGAGTCAGGAACGACGGGATCCAGGCATTCCTCGTGGACTGGGACTCAGGCAGTCCTGAGGAGATAGCTCGTTCCATCGCACAGTACCAATGGGGAACGCGAGCGAACTTTCGCACCGATGAGTGGACCATCGAGTTCACTGTCCGCGTCTCCGGCAGGATCGTCGGGGTGCAAGGTGTGAATAGTACGAGCTTCCTCAAGACACGGGCAATCAGCACAGGGTCGTGGCTGGCTCGTGAGGAACAGGGTAAGGGCTACGGCACCAGAATGAGATCGATGATCGTCACTGCTTTCGCCGAACACTTCTCGACGACGACGTTTGAGACTGCATATGTCGAGGACAACCATGCCAGCCGTCGTGTCTCAGAGAAGGTCGGATACTCCCCCAACAGCAGCCGCGTCACCGTCACTCAGGACGGAGAAGCACATACAGAACACCGTATGATTCTTCGCGCGGACGACATCCGAGTTCCGGATGCACCTGTCAACGTCGACGGCGTGAACGCCTTCCGGCAATTCCTCGGCCTCGATCCTTCATAAGCCGATCTCGGCGCAGCGGGGCATGGCAGGTAACACGGACTACAGCGGCTCGACGTCGCTCAACAGCCGGCGCAGGCAGGCCCACACCACCTACGCGCGAATACACGAAAAGGGCCCACCCGAATAAAGCCCGGGCGGTCCTCGAAAAGGGCACAAAAAAGTGGGGACACTCCCCGAAAGGAATGTCCCCACTTCAAAAAATATTGCGGCAGTCACCTACTCTCCCACAACCACCAAGTTGCAGTACCATCAGCGCGAATGGGCTTAGCTACCGGGATCGGAA